>CAYXZM010000001.1:0-25874 GCA_964469615.1 uncultured Candidatus Bathyarchaeia archaeon
GGAAAATCAAAGGATTTAGTTCCTGATTCAAAAGAAAAGCTCTATTCAGAAATAAAAACTCTGAAAAATGAAATTGAAGAAAAGTATAACGAAATTAGAAAAAAGATTACGGAAACAACAACCCCCACTTAACAGCATATGAAGGCAAAAGTTCTACTGCTTATAGTGGTATGTTTCCGTGTTTTCTTGTCGGTCTTTGTTCACGCTTAGTCATCAAACTTTCGAGTGCGCTGATGAGTTTTGGTCTTGTTTCTGCTGGTTCAATCACTTCGTCTATGTAACCTTTCTGTGCTGCTATATATGGCGATGCAAATTTCTGGCGATATTCGCTTACAAGTTCCATGCGCTTTTTTTCTGGGTCTTTGGCTTCTGCAATTTCTTTGCGGAAAATTATGTTTATCGCCCCATGCGGTCCCATGACAGCGATTTCGGCTGTTGGCCATGCATAGTTTATGTCTGCGCCGCTATGCTTACTGCCCATGACATCATAGGCTCCACCATAGGATTTGCGCAGTATAACCGTGATTTTTGGCACAGTAGCCTCGCAATATGCGTATAGCAGTTTGCTGCCATGCTTGATTATGCCGCCGTGCTCCTGTTCTAGACCTGGCAAGAAGCCCGGCACATCTACGAATGTTATTATTGGAATGTTGAAGCAGTCGCAGAATCGTATGAAGCGTCCAGCTTTCATACTGCTGTTTATATCTAATGCTCCAGCATAATGCATTGGCTGGTTGGCAACAATTCCTATTACTTTACCGTTTAAACGTGCAAAGCCTATTACTATGTTTTGCGCCCAGAGAGGCTGAATTTCGAAGAATTCGCCATTATCCACTACATGTGTTATGACTTCTTTCACGTCGTATGGTTTGTCTGGGTCATCTGGAAGTATATGAACTAAAGCTTCGTCTGTGCGGTTTGGGTCATCAGTGGGCTCTACTGTTGGCGGGTCTTCAAGATAATTACTCGGCAAATAACTAAACAACTTCTTAATCAACTGAATACAATGCTCTTCGTCTTTGGCAATAAAATGCGCCACGCCACTTGTTTGCGAATGCACCATTGCACCACCAAGCTCTTCAAACGTAACTTCTTGCCCCAATGCAGCTTTAACCACATCTGGACCAGTGATGAACATGTGACTTGACTTATCAACCATAATTATGAAATCAGTTAGGGCGGGTGAATAAACGGCTCCCCCTGCACATGGACCCATAATAGCGCTTATCTGTGGAACTACGCCGGAGCTTATTACGTTGCGGAAGAAAATGTCACCGTAACCAGCCAAGCTTGCGACGCCTTCTTGTATGCGTGCGCCGCCACTATCATTTAAGCCTATGACTGGTGCGCCTGTTTTTAATGCTAAGTCCATGAGTTTGCAAACTTTTTTTGCGAACATTTCACCGAGTGAACCGCCGAACACGGTGAAGTCTTGGCTGAATACGTAAACGAGTCTGCCATCTATTGTCCCATAACCTGTTACAACGCCATCGCCAAGGAATTTTTTGTCTTGAATCCCAAATTCACTGCATTGATGAACTACAAACTTGTCAAGCTCATTAAAACTTCCAGCATCAAGCAGAAGCTCAATACGTTCTCGAGCTGTTAACTTACCTTTAGCATGTTGTTCCTCGATGCGCTTCCGTCCACCGCCAATTTCAGCTTGCTCACTTAACTCACGTAAACGCTTAATTTTCTCACCAACACTAGGCTCTTTTATA
Organism: uncultured Candidatus Bathyarchaeia archaeon; assembly: GCA_964469615.1. Taxonomy (GTDB): domain Archaea; phylum Thermoproteota; class Bathyarchaeia; order Bathyarchaeales; family Bathycorpusculaceae; genus CAYXZM01. The sequence goes on from CAYXZM010000001.1 coordinate 1,722, forward strand.
TCAGTCAATTATGCTCCCTCAAATTGCTGAGTGTTATTGGTTGAACAGATATTTAGAACATACGGAAAGTCATATATCTTCAGAACCATGGATTTTAGGCATAACGAAGATGATTACAATGGAAAAGAATCTTGTCCTTCAAACTATGCTTGAGCATAAGTCAATCCGCAAGTATAAGGATGAAATGCCATCTGACGAAATAGTTAGAGCAATTGTGAGAGCTGGTCAACAGGCGCCTTTTGCTTCGCAAGCCTACAGTGTGCTACTGTCACGCAAAAGAGAGCATAATCCCTTCAAAGCACCATTGCTGTTCACTATTTGTGTTGACTACTACAAGTTTGAAAAAATAATGGAGAAAAGAAACTGGAAAATAGTAACAAACGACCTAACACTGCTATTCTTCGGAATTCAAGACGCTGCCTACATGGCTGAAAACATGGTCATAGCTGCCAGAAGCCTTGGACTTGGAAGTTGCTTCCTTGGAAGCGCCATGTTTCGTGCAGAAAAAATTGCAGAAGAATATCGTTTGCCAAAAAGAGTTTTTCCACTTGTGCAGTTAGCAATGGGCTATCCAGCGGAAGAACCGCCGCCGAGACCGCGATATCCCATAGAATTTACACTGTTTGAGGATGAATATCCAGAATTAGATGAAGCAATGGTTTCAAATGCTATGAAGCAGATGGATGAAGGCTACCTAGCACAAGATTATTATCGCAAGATGAATGCAAAAATCCCTTTAGCAACTGAAGACCGTAAAGAAAAATTCACCTATGCCAATTACAGTTGGACAGAGCACATATGCCGAAAATGGGGACAATGGTATCCAGAACCCAAAGAACTGTTAAAGCAACTGGAGAAAAGAGGCTTCTATATAACTGGAAAACCAAAGAAATAAACCTATTTTGATTTTCGCCTTAAAGAAACATCCCCAACCAAAACATGCTTTATTGTCCCATCTTCAAGTTTAATGGTTAATGAGCCATCATCTTCAACATTTAACGCCAAACCATCAAAGCTTTCATTCCCACTAATCACTTCCACATATCCACCAAGAAAACCTGCATGCTTTTTCCACTCTTTTAAAATTGGAGCAAGCCCTTCTCTCAAAAATAAATTATAAAGACTTTCTAATCTTTCAAGCACAGCCCTAAATAGAAACTCTAACTGAACTTTTCTGTCAAGCTCAGCCATAAGCGAAGTCGCATTTTCCCACAGTTCTTCAGGCAATGCTCTTTTCACATCAAAATTAGCATTTACACCTATACCCACCACGATAAAATTTACCGTTTCACCCATGACATTCGCTTCAGAAAGCACACCACAAACCTTACGCTTATTCACAAGCACATCATTAGGCCACTTAGTCTCAACCATTAAACCATACAGTTCACGCAAAACCTCAGCAATAGCCAAACCAGCCACAAAAACCAGCCCAACAGCTTCAGCTGGCTTAAGCCTAGGCTTGAGAATAACTGAAAAATACAATCCACCCTTAGGCGAAACCCACATGCGTCCAAGTCTTCCTTTACCAGCAAACTGCCTCTCTGCCAACACAACTGTTCCTTCTTCGGCACCATAGCTAGCTAAATCTTTAGCTAAATCGTTTGTTGATGTAACTTCGCATAGGAAGACTATTTTTTTCCCAAAATTTTTAGCTTTTAAGCCTTCCTGAAGTTTATCCACGTTTATTTTTTGCCACCAACTTATCCCTAATCTTTAAGGATATAATACGATGTTAAATAATAAATAATATATGTAAAAGCAGCCAGCAGAAAAGTAGCCAAAAAACCCCACCAAGCGATAAGGAAGCCTGATAAAGCCAAACTTAAAGTTTCGCCAACATGCAAGCCCATCATTAACAGACCTATGTCGGTCCCGTAGGACTCTTTATAGCAGATTCGTGAGAGAATGCCCTCTTGCCCAATTGACGACATGCCTTCGACAAGACCAAAGACAATAAAGAGAAAAGCTGCATATACTGAGCCGAGGAATCCCAGCAAAGAAAATGTGAAAGTAGTTAATATTCCATTCCAGAGGATAAACTTTCTTATTTCTGTGGATTTGGAAAAGAAGATGGAAGAAAGACCAGCTAACAAAATCTGTGCACCAATAATTAAGCCAATGGCTTCTGCGTTGAACCCATTTCTGTCCAAAAATAATGGGATAACGAAACCGCCACGAAAACCATAGGATAAGCCTATCATAAAAAATAACACAAAGAAAATTTTAAAGATTTTTGTTTTTCTTCTAAAATCTAAAAAGTTCAATGCTTTCTCCATGTTGAATTGTGCTTTTCGTTCGCTAATAAGAAGGAGAGATAGGAAAATAACAAAGAGACCACACATTGCACAGATTAGCATTGTTCCTTCAAAAAGAAAACAAGCGACAAGAAAACCAGCCATCAAACTTCCCAAAGCGTAGCTCATGTAAACCACACTTCTCAATTGGACAAGAACTCTCCAATGTCCACCACTCTTCTCTAAAAGAAATGGGCGGTTAACAGCCCAAATCATGCCTTCTTTCGTTCCCTCTGCAACTTTGCCAAACAAGAACTCCAAGGGCGTATGAGCAAAATAATAAATTATGTTGGAGATGAAAGCCAATATTCCATTGGAAAGAAAAAACAGTTTCCTACCCCAAAAATCAGAAAGCGTAGCAAAAAACAATCTTCCAAACTGCATTATAAGCGGCATAGCTGCAAACACCAGTCCAATGACAACAACATCAACGTTTCTTTCTTTCATCATCAAAGGCACGATAATGCCGATAACTCCGCTAGCGAAAGAGTGGAAAAATTGGGTCAAAAGCACAATTCTAGTTTGACTTATGCTCTTCATCGAAAGAACACCTCTAAATAACGTTTAAAGATGTTATTTTCTGAACTACTGATTATTTCATTACAAGCTCCAATAGAACACCCTTAGTGCTCTTCGGATTGATAAAAGCAATTTTTGCGCCTTCTGCCCCTTCTCGAGGTCTATCATCCACAAGCAGAACATCTTTCTCCTTGAGCACTCGTATAACAGCTTCAATATCTCTAACTTTGACAGCAAAGTGGTGAATGCCTTCACCGCGTTTTTCCAAAAATTTTGCAATTGGGCTGTCGCTGTCAAGCGGTTCCAAAAGTTCAATCTGCGTTTCGCCACCAGTAGAAAAGAACGCAACCTTAACCTTTCGTTCTGTCAAAACGTGAACTCCCTTAAGCAGAAACCCTAAAACATCACGGTAAATGCTAATAGCCTCATCCAAATTTTTAACAGCAACACCCACATGGTCCACACCAGCAAATATTACGCTCAAATTGCACACACCCTCACAGAACATTTAATCGATGTCAACATTACATAAAAGAGTTTCCAATACAATAGTCGTAAGCTAACTAATGATTGCCAAAACGTCCCCTCTATTTACAACGCTTCCCGCAGATACTCTTATTTCTTTTACTATACCAGCCTTATGAGAAAGCACTTGATTTTGCATTTTCATTGCTTCCAAAACGCATATACACGCACCTTTCTCAATTTTTATTCCAACATCAGCTTTTAATGAAACAATTCTGCCAGAAATGGGAGCAGTCACAGCATTCTTTTCAACAATCAAATTTGTTGCAGACTTTTTAGCAATTTTTACTATTGATTCTGTTTCTATAGATGCTTTCTTATGAATCTTGTGAAGTTGGACATCGAAAAGTTTTCCATCAATCACGACTTGCAGAAAGCCTCCTTGAAGCTTATTAACAATTGCTGAGAAAGTTTTACCGTTAATTTCTAGTACAGCCACTTTGCCTTGACTTGAATTTTTAAATGCGACACAGAATGTTTTCCCATTCACTTCTACAAGAAAGTTTTTACCGTTTTGCTCCAAAACCCTAATCTCATATGGTTTTTTGTTCACCAAAACTTCTCGAAGAGTCAAGACGCTTTGCTCAGCCTCCTATTTCTACTTACAAGTCTCCATAAAGAAACCGCTGTAGACTCTCTTTTCGGAATAACCGCTCGAACGCCTTTTCTCTCCACATATTCGGTTAAAACTGCGACAATTGCAGCGACTTCTTCCTCTTTTAAGGCCTGTTTCGGCATAAGCTTCTCGATTTTTTCATCAACAAAGTTTATGTGAATGTCGCCATTGAGAAACTGTTCATCTTCCAAGATTCGTTCATGAAAAGGAATCGTTGTTTTTACACCCACCACCACAAATTCATTCAACGCATTTTTCATTCTCTGCACCGCTTCATGTCGGTTTATTCCCCAGACTGCAAGTTTAGCTATCAAAGAATCATAGAAAACCGAGATGGGATAGCCAGTATAAATATGAGTGTCAATCCTCACTCCTGGACCCCCGGGCAGCTGGAGCCTAGATATGGTTCCTGGAGACGGAATGAAATTGTTGAAAGGGTCTTCAGCATTGATTCTACAGTTTATCGCGTGCCCCTTTAGGGTGATGTCGTTTTGTTTATATTCAAGCTTCTGACCGGTTGCGATTCTGATTTGCGTCTTGACAATGTCTATGCCAGTCACCATTTCCGTAATTAAGTGTTCAACTTGAAGTCTGGTGTTCATTTCTAAAAAATGGTAATGTCCTTCTTGGTCCACGAGGAACTCAACTGTACCAGCGTTAACGTAGTTTATTGCTTGTGCAATTTTTATTGCGGCTTTTCCCATTTTCTTTCTAAGCTCTTCTGTCATGAAAAGCGAGGGGGTTTCTTCGGCGAGCTTCTGATATCTTCTCTGAAGTGAGCATTCACGTTCGCCAAGATGGATAATTTTTCCATGCTTGTCAGCTAAAACTTGAAATTCTATGTGTCTTGCTCTTGGAAGAAATTTTTCAACGTAAATTTCGCATCTTCCAAAGGAGCTTTCTGCTTCAGAGGCCGTAAGTTCCAACGCTTGCCACATTTCTTTTCTGTTCATGACTATCCGCATGCCTTTTCCTCCACCGCCGTAAACCGCTTTAACAAGAACTGGGAACCCAACATGCTCTGCAGTCTCAATAGCCTCGTCTAAATTCTGCGATGATTCAATACTTCCTGGAATAATAGGAACATCAGCTTTGACGGCAATTCTGCGGGCTTCAACTTTGCTGCCCATTTTATGCAGAATTTTGCTTGACGGACCTATGAATTCTAGGTCGTTCTCTTCGCATGCTTTGGCGAAGGCGGGTATTTGAGAAAGAAACCCATAGCCTGGATGTACTGCTTCGCATCTGGATTTTTTAGCAATTTCGATTATTTTATCCGTTTTTAGGTAACTCTGGGCGGGTTCTGCTGGTCCTATACAGTGGCTTTCATCTGCATACTGAACATGCAGAGAATCCGCGTCTGCTTCAGAGTAAACACTCACAGTTTTCACTCCTAACTCTCTGCAAGCTCTAATTACTCTAATTGCAATTTCTCCTCGATTTGCAATCAAGATTTTGCTAAACAGCTCTCATCCCCCTCTAGAAACGAATAGGCATCTTAATTATGTTTCAATTAAGTTTGATTTAATTAATTAAAAATTTTTCACAATAAACCTTAAAAAAATTGTAGGAAGCCCATTTCGAACCATCCTTTTTCTAAAAGAAGTATAACGAGAAAAGAATGACTCCGTTTTTTAGGCTATTTATTTCTGTAGTTTTCATGGCGAAAAAAGAAAAGAATGTATCATTCTAAGAAATTGAATATTCTAACAATCATCAACCTCTGGAAAACTATAAAACCTACATAGTAAAGTAGTGGGTATTCCCATATCACAGGTGAAAGATGGATGGAAAAAAACACTCATGACATAGTTGTCGTTGGAGCTGGTTTAGCTGGCTTAAGAGCAGCTGTTGCCGCAGCGGAGATCAACGACAAACTCGATATTGCAGTGATTTCCAAACATCACCCATTGCGGTCACATTCTGTTTGCGCACAAGGTGGAACAGCCGCTGTTATGCAAGAAAAAGACTCCTTTGATTTACATGCTTTTGACACTGTGAAGGGCGCAGACTATCTTGCAGACCAAGATGCTGTAGAATTTTTTGTTAGAAGAGCGCCAAAAGAAATAGTTTTAACAGAGCATTGGGGCTGTCCATGGAGTCGCACTCAAGACGGAAAAATAGATCAAAGACCTTTCGGTGGACACACCTATCCCAGAGCATGCTTCGCTGCTGATATGACTGGTTTTCATGAAATGCATGCAATTTATGGCAAGGCTTTATCATACGCAAACATAAAATTCTATGAGGAGTGGTTTGCTACTTCAATAATTGTGGAAGATAGTAGGGCAATTGGTTTAACAGCCATAGAAATGGTAACTGGCAAAATGGAAGCGTTAGCTGCAAAAGCTATTGTAATGGCAACGGGTGGACATGAACGCATATACGAGTTCACAACTTTCTCGCATACCACTACTGGCGATGGAATGGCAATGGCTTATCGTGCTGGTGCACCATTAGAGGACATGGAATTTGTGCAGTTTCATCCAACAGGCTTAGTTCCTTCCGGCGTCTTAATCACGGAAGGCGCAAGAGGCGAAGGCGGATATTTGCTTAATGCGAAAGGCGAACGCTTCATGAAAAAGTATGCTCCAGAAAAAATGGAATTAGCTCCGCGCGATGTGGTTTCAAGAGCAGAACAGACAGAAATTCTTGAAGGACGCGGTTTAGAAGGACCCTATGGACCTTACATAGCCTTGGACCTTACACATTTAGGCGAAGAGAAAATTAACGAAAGACTGCCATTAATCCGCGATGTTGCCATGAAGCTTGGTGGAGTAGACCCGGTTAAAGAGTATATACCAATACGCCCAGCAGCACATTATTCCATGGGAGGAATCAAAGCGAATATTAACGCTGAAACGCCAATTGCGGGTTTGTATGCTGCTGGCGAGTGTTCATGCATAAGTGTGCATGGTGCAAATAGGCTTGGAACCAACTCAACTGCGGAATGCCTAGTTTTTGGGGCAGTGGCTGGTGAAGAAGCTGCAAAATATGCAACTAAAAGCATGATTCGCGAGATTTCAAAAGAGAAACTTTCCGCTGAGGAGAAAAGGGTTTATGATGGAATATTGGGAAGTGAAGGCAGCGAAAGAGTACCCAATATAAGGGATGAAATGCGACGTGTAATGAATGAGAATGTTTGGATATATCGAAAAGGCGATATGCTTAAAGAGGCGCTGAAGAAAATAAGGGAGCTTAAACAGCGGTTCAAAAACATAAAAGTTGAAGATAAGAGCAAAAATTTTAACACTGGATTTCTAAGCGCATTGCAACTTGATTTTATGCTGGACTTAGCTGAAGTTACAATAGTTAGTGCGCTTCCCCGTACTGAGTCACGTGGTGCACATTCAAGGCTTGATTATCCGAAGCGAGATGACCAAAACTGGCTGGAACACACATTAGCATATTACACAATGGATGGACCGAGGCTTGAGTATATTCCTGTGACGATAACGAAGTGGCCGCCTGTTGCGAGGACCTATTAGGAGGATGCGATTATGGGTGTGAAAGTTGAGAAGATTGTTGAGTTTAATATAAGTCGTTTTGACCCGCAGAGCAAGAGGCATTATGTGTCCACTTATAAAGTGCCAATTCGCAAAGGAACAACATTGCTTGATGCCTTGCTTTATATTAAGGATAATTTGGATGAGACGCTTACTTTTAGGCATTCATGCAGAATGGGAATCTGTGGAAGTTGTGCAATCAACGTTAATGGAAAGCCAATGCTTGCTTGTTATACGCAAGTGCTCCATTTGAACACTGATTCTTTGACTATTGAGCCTATTACAAACTTACCAATCATAAAAGACTTGGTTGTTGACATACAACCTTTCTTTGACGCACTTAAGAAGATTAAGAATTACTTGATAAAGCCAGAAGACGCATTAAAAAAGCTTGACGAGTTTTCGCAGATGCCCCAAGACCTCAAGAAATTCTGGGATTTGACATTGTGCATAAAATGTTCAATCTGCTATTCAGCATGTCCCGCTGCAATTGATGAAAGATTTCTTGGACCAGCAACGCTCACTGCAAACTATAGGTTTATTGCAGATTCAAGAGATGAAGGCTCAAATGAGCGACTTAAGCCTATGGCAGACAATGTATGGCTTTGCACCCAATGCAATTCATGCACGCTTTTCTGTCCCAAACTCGTTAACTGTGCAAACGCCATAGTTGACGACCACAGCCTCTTAGTGGAAGCTGGAAACATTCCAAAAACGGTTAAAGATGTGCTTGAAAGCGTTTACAAATATCATAATCCAATGGGTACACATCAAAGCAAACGGATGGAGTGGGCTGAAGGCTTAAATGTCAAGACTTATCCAGAGACAGGAAATGCCGATGTGCTTTTCTTTGTTTGCTGTTCCACCGCGTATGACCTTAGAAACAGAGAAGTAGCCAGAACAATGGCTTCAATATTTGACAAACTCGGCATCAGCTATGCAACTTTGGGCATGGAAGAATGGTGCTGTGGAGACCACATGCTGAGAATGGGTGAGAAGGGACTTTTTGAAGAACTCGCCCTGCATAATATTGAAATGTTTAAAAAATTCAAAGCAGAAAAAATTGTTACACTTTCGCCACACTGCTACAACACATTCAAAAACGATAAACCATATGCAGATGAAAGGCTTAATGTGCAACATTACACACAATTTTTAGCAGAAGCAATCAAACAAGGCAAAATCAAACCTTCTAAGGCTTTGGAGAAAAAAGTTGCTTACCACGACCCATGCTTCCTCGGCAAACGCAACGAAATCTATGACGCTCCGAGACAAATTCTAAAAGCCATTAACGGTTTGCAACTCATGGAGTTAAAGAGAAACATGCAAAGTAGCTTCTGCTGTGGTGGAGGAGCAGGAAGAGTCTGGACAGAGGAGGCACCATCAGAGAAGCGTCCTTGCGTTGACAGAGTTAAAGAAGCCTTAGAGCTAGGCGTCGACATTATAGCTGTAGCTTGTCCATTCTGTGTAACCACTTTAGAAGATGCAGTAAAAGTGCTTGATGTAGAGAACAAGATTGCAGTGAGAGACATATTGGAACTTCTGAAAGAAACAATCTAACCCTTTTCTTTTCTCTTTTTTTGGCAGATTTAGTTTGCTTGTGCAGATACATTAATATATTTATTGGATGAATTTTATACTTCTCTTAAAAATGCGTTACATATGGAGGAAAAATCTTGTTTGGTTACGCAGGAAGAATTCTTCACATAGATTTAACAACTGGAAAAACCCATGTAGAACCTTTAAACGAGGAATACGCCAAAAAATATATTGGCGGAATAGGCTTAGGCATAAGACTTTGGCTAGACCATTCTAAACCAGGAGTTGACCCATTCAGCCCAGAAAACCCACTAATTCTAACAACTGGACCCATATCAGGCACGGTATGGCCTACTGGCGGAAATGGACACGCCTTTGTTTCAAAATCGCCTCAGAGCTTTGGAGTTGGCGAATCCAAATCGCATGGTTCTTTTGGAACAGAGCTGAAGAGAGCTGGATATGACGCTGTTATCTTTAAGGGCAAAGCAGAAAAACCTGTTTATGTTTGGATTGATGATGAGTCAATTCAGCTTTTAGATGCTTCGCATTTGTGGGGCAAATCTCCAGCAGAAACTGAAGACATAATCAAAGAAGAGTTAGGCGACTATTACATTCGCGTTGCAGCTATTGGTCCAGCAGGAGAGAAACTTTCCCGTATAGCATGTATAATTAACGAGAAGACAAGGGCTGCAGGCAGAACAGGGTTAGGCGCTGTCATGGGTTCAAAGAATTTGAAGGCAATTGCCCTCCGCGGAACACATGATGTAACTGTTGCTAAGCCAGAGGAATTCATGGAATATGTTAAAGAGTTTCATGAGAGAATGAAGGGGCCAGCAACACAGAAGTATCGAACATTAGGCACCCCAGAAAACGTTCTTGTACACAATTCTCTGCATTGCATGCCTACGAGAAACTATAGAAATGCTACGTTTGAAGGCGCAGAAAAAGTAAGCGGCGAAACATTAAACGAGCGATACGTTGCAAAAATCATCGGTTGCAGCTCCTGTGCAATGAGATGTGAGCACGTCTGCGTAGTTGGTGAAGGACCATACAAGGGTACTATGACGCGAATGGAATATGAGCCGTTGTGGGCTATGGGACCCTATTGTGGTGTAGACCGCCTTGATGCTATCATAAAAGGGATGGATTTATCCAATTATTATGGAATTGACGCAATTAGCGCTGGTGCAATTGTTGGATTTGCTATGGACTGTTATGAGAACGGAATATTGACGCAGGAGGATTTTGATGGTATTGACGCCCGCTTTGGCAATCATGAAGCATTAGTGCAGATTATCGAGAAGATAGGCAAACGAGAGGGTATAGGCGACATACTCGCTGATGGTGTCAAAATTGCTGGAGAAAAAATAGGCAAAGGCGCAGAAAAACTTGCACAGCACATAAAAGGCGTTGAGATTACTGGTTACGACCTCCGCTGTCTCAAAACTGCAGCTTTGGGCTTTGCAGTTTCTTTCCGTGGAGCAGACCATAATCGCCATGGAGCCTATGCATTCGATGTGAAAGGCAAGGTTAACCGTCTGAAGGCTGAGAAAGGCAGAGGAAAACTTGTTAAAGACATGGAGGATTTGTACACACTGATTGACTCTTTGATTGTCTGCAAATTTTCAAGAGGCACATATTACAAAGAGCTCGAAGATATGACTAAGCTTTACAACTTGGTAACAGGTGCAAATTTCACACCAGAAGAGATGAGGAAGGCTGGAGAAAGAATAAACAATGTGGCAAGACTTTTTAACATTAGAGAAGGCTTGAGCAGAAAAGACGACACTTTGCCATGGAAAGTTATGCATGAACCAGTTCCAGACGAAGGACCATCCAAAGGAGCGTACGTGACAAGGGAAGAATTAGACTTGCTTCTTGATGATTATTATGAGGCACGTGGATGGACAAGAGAAGGAGTGCCGACAGCAGCTAAGCTTCAAGATTTGGACATGGATGAGTTACTTCACATAATTGAAAAGAAGTCGGAGGAATAGCAATGGTGAAAATTCACGAGAGAAAATTTGTTTCAGCAGACCCAGACAAATGTGTTGGATGCCAAGTATGCGAGTATATTTGCTCATGGGAGAAAGAGAAATCTTTCAACCCGCTAAAATCACGAATCCGAGTTGTCAGACTAAATCCACTAGTAAACCTCGCAGTTACATGCCGACTTTGCGAAGACCCCCCATGTGTTGCAGCTTGTCCAAGAGATGCCTTAACACAGTCGGAAGAGACAGGACTGATAAACGTGGATAAGGATAAGTGCAATGGCTGTGGATGGTGCATCGAAGCGTGCGACTATGGAGCAATTATGCTACATCCAGAGGATAAGGTTGTCTACGTCTGTGATTTATGCAAGGAAAAAGGCGAACCACAATGCGTTAAATGGTGTCCTGAAGAATCTTTAGACCTAGTTACAGCTGATGTTCTAGCGCAGAAGGCTAGATTCACTGCAACGAAGAAACTGTTCCAAGAAGCGGTAAGAAGCAAATAGAATATAATATCATCCTTATTTTTCCATTTTTCTAGACAATTAACAATTTTTGATTTATAGAAACCCTCAATCTCTCATGAATTCTATAAACTCCTCAAGTGTGCGCTTTTCCAGCGTATAGTTTGTTCTTTTCTCAATCCCAATTGTAGAATATGATTTTGAGCCATAATCATGTCCAGGATAAACCTTTACGCTGTCATCAAGCTTCATCAATTTGTTGAAAAGACTGACATACAATTCTTCTGAACTTCCACCAGTCATGTCAGTTCTGCCGCATTCGCCAACAAAAAGTGTGTCGCCTGTAAGTAGTAGTTTGCCATCTACGAGAAGGCAGATGCTATCGTGTGTATGTCCTGGTGTGTGAATGATTTTAATTGGAATTTTGCCTATAATCACTGTGTCTCCTTCATCTACACTAATATCTTTGCTAATCTTTGATAATTTATGTGCAACTATTTTAGCGCCAAAAACATGCTTAATCTCTTCATTGCCAGCAGTATGGTCGCTGTGACCATGTGTATTAATGATGTATTTAAGCTGAAGCTTCTTTTTCTTTAAGAGCCGCGTTATAACTTCAGTGTTAAAGTTTGGGTCAATAACCGCTGTTTCTTTTGTTGTTTCGTCTGCAATTATGTAGGAGAAGTTGTCACCGTGCTGTTTTATTTGTTCAAAAAGCATTTTTGGAACCTTCCTTTTTCATTTGCGGATGAAGTTGGCGGCTGGAAGAGTTTCTATTTTCATACCTCTTAGCGCCAAATCGCTTAGATTTTCAACACAGCCAAGGCTTGCGTCGATATTGTGATATATTGGATGCGCCCACATATGCTCAGGCATTAAATTGAATTGCAGAGGAATCTCTGCTGATACACCATATTTTTCTTTCAAGTTTTTAATCAGCGTGCCTCTGTTGCATGCAAATCGCACTGTTATATAGCTTTTCACTAGTTGCGAGGCACCGAAGGCTCCTATGCCATGCCATAAGGCTGCGTTTTCTGGCGAAGCCAACATATAGAGGAAGAATTGTGGGGAAGAAGGTGTTTCAACATAATTGTATTTGGCAAGTTTGTTGCCTTCAACAATGAAATGGTCATCAGCCCTTGCAATGCTGATGTCTGCTGGGTCAATTGCATTTGGATATAGCAGTGTTGTCTCATAATCTACTTTGACATTCTTTAGCATATTTCCACCGAAGTAGATTTTACCTTTGGCTGCACGTTTGGAGCCATAACCTTTCAGCGAATGTGGAATTGTGAGCAACGTTGTTCGGCTCTTTATGCTTCTCCCCACACAATTGTAAACACGCTCAACAGACTCATAATCTCTGTGCACTTCCTGCATAATGTAGTGCAATAATTCTTCAGGCTTTTCATTCTTCATAATAGCAAGCGGCATGCGCATCGCATATAAGCTAAGGTTGATTCCAAAAGATTTAGAAAAGTTTTCCATAAGCTCATATTTTACTGCGTCTACCATGTCCATGTAACTGTTATTGCGTGTTTGAAGATGACGTTTAATTGTCTCTATTTCGTCTTTGCAAATCAGTGAACCTTCATATTTCTGTGCAAATGTTTGGTCTATCTCCAACTTTTCTGTTGTTACCGTGGCTACTGGAAATGCACTTTGCCCGCTGGCAACTATTGACTCCTTAAGCGGATTCATGGAGTATCTGTCAGGCTCTATGTCATCAGTATTGAGCAGAAAAGGAATTATCAAGCCCTCAGGAGGCTTTTTTAATCGTTCGCATATTTCATCAATGTCTTTGCCGTCAGCTTTATGAAGCCCAGTTGAGTAGAAATAATTTCCACAAGTCTCAAGTAGCCGAGCAGCAATAATTCCTTGAACCTCTTCTACAGTTAGCTGTGGATTTGAATATTCAACTGAAGTCCTAAGGAAGAAATGCCATCCTTCAATTGATATGTTGTTTCTTTGCCCATTCTTGAAGTAGAAGAGGTTAACATTCTTCTTTTTGCTTGAATCTTCTCTTTCTCTGAAGTCAGAAAGTTTCTTAACAAGGACTTCTATACATTGCCATGAGCTTCTAAGAAAATCTGTGACGAGTATTCTTGACAAATCAGCAGTAAACAATTGAGCATCAACCTCTCTCAAGAGATTCGGCAATGTAAATGCAGTCTTTAATGTTTGTTGGTTTTAAAAACATTCTTGCAACATCAAAACTCTGGCTGAATCCATATTTCCCAAGGAAATTTTTTATCGCAGATTCTTTCTTATGAAGGCACAGTGTAACATTATAACCCTCAATCTTGTTAAAAACGCTTTTAATAAGGTTTATAGCAACGTCGCTTCTTCCACTGTTGCAGATTAATGGTCCTATTTCAGCCAATCCACTGTAAACTTTCACCATAATATACCCGCACATTTGCCCATTTTCTATAGAAAGATAGCATAAATTGTCAGAATAACGAAAGATAGCTTCAAGCAACTTCTTTCTTGATATATTAAGGCATGAATAGTCATATTCAACGATTTTCTGCAAATCTTCTTCAGTAGCCTCTTTAATTTCAGCTTCTGCCTTTGATTTGAATGCTTTTCCTTTCAATACTGTAAAGTTAACATCACATCTGAAGCCAAGTTTCTCATAGAAAGGTATAGCATCAATATAAGAGTATAAACCCACAGTTTCTGTACCTTTGTTTGTCAAATAGTTGATGACTTGTTTAACCAATTGCGAGGCTACACCTTTTCTCCTATGCCTTTCTTCAACAATCAGGTTTCCAAACCAGCCTATTCTTCCATAACTTATTGAGGTTATGATGCCAATTTTTTCAGAATCGTCAAGCAGTACAAAACAGCCCTCTGGCTCTAACTCCGTCATGAATTGGAAGTCTTCTTCTATAAGTCCCCAATTTTTTGTGTCAGTTAGATGAACAGCGAAATTGAAATCTTCAGCTGACATTTTCTTCACGTAAAACATGCATGCACCCAAATCCTTGCAGTGTATTACGAAATTTTAGAATGCTTATATAAAAAGTCTTATAATTAACTTGAATTTTTTAGTAAACAATCGATACTTCAAAAAATAGCAAATAATGCAGCAAGCGTGAAAAGACATGCGGCTGAATATTAAAATAATACGTAAAGCCAAAGTGACAATGCATCCGTTTACTGATTATTTCAAGGGCTTCGAAAAAGTTGAAGCCGTAAGAAGAATTTTCGGTGAGAAAACAGAGGAGGTTTTACGCAATCTTCGAGTTGAATTTTTTGGAAGACATGGATATATGGGCGTTAGCGATGATGATGGACATTTATTGGTTAGCGCAGATTATTTGAATAATGGAGATTTAATGGATATTTACCTTGATATTATTCATGAGCTGGTGCATGTGAAACAGTTTATGGATGGAAAGAAACTTTTCGATGATAATTTCGGGTATGTGGATAGACCAACAGAAATAGAAGCCTACAGCATAACTGTTGAAGAAGCAAGACGGTTAGGATTAGGCGACAAGAAAATATTACAATATCTAAAAACAGAATGGATGAGCGAAGAAGAATTACAACGCTTAGCCAAAACTCTTAATGTTAAATATACTTGTGACACGGATAAAAGTAAAAGAAGAAGGTTTTAGTGTAGTAATTTAACCAATGTTTCTGCAGTTCTTTTCGCAAAGCCTTCAAGTTCTGCAGTTAAGCCGTCTCCAAAATCAGTTTTATAAGGCTCTATTAACAGCAAAGCAATTTTTGCATTTGTAGTTTTGGCGAGATATTCACAGAAAATTCGCAAAGGAAGCATATGCGTGGTGAATGCAGGAAAATTTGTCAATTCTTCTGGCTTCATAAGTTTTGATTCGCCTGGCTTTAAGTCTAAAACTGCAGCGTCTATCAGCAATATATGTGTTGGATTAAAGTCAATTATCTGCTGTAAATAGCTTTCTGGAACTGTTTCACATTCAATCAGCAAAACCTTATCAGAAACTTTTCCATGCAAATCCTGAACTATTTTGACACCTACAAAATCGTCCATACGAATTGGATTTCCAATACCAGCAATAACAACCTTTTCTGCGTTAAGAAGCCATTTTTTCAATTCTTCTTCTATCACATATGATACCGCCAATAAAAACAGAATAGTAACAGATGAGGAAAGAAAAAAGTTACCGCTGCACAGTTTTGATCAATTTTTTTTCGTTGTTGTAGATGTTAACTGTAAGCGGCATTTGTCCCACGGCAAAATGTGTTGCACATGCAAAGCACGGGTCATAAGCCCTAAATGCCATCTCAACCATGTTCAACAAACCTTGATCTACCCTGTCGCTGTGAATTAAGCCTTTGGCTGCGTCTCTAACTGACATGCAGATGGCTGGATAATTATTAGTTGTAGCCACAATCATATTCACATCTTTAACTAATGCATCTTTATCTAACACGTAATGATGAATCAAAGTTCCCCGTGCAGCTTCCACTATGCCGACTCCTTCACCTGGTTCGCCAGGTGTGGCACGCACATCTTTGCTTGTGATTTCTGGGTCTCTGGCTAATTCTAATGCTCGTTCAGCAGCATACTGCAGTTCAATCAGTCTTGCCCAGTGGAATGCCAAGGTGCTGTGAACTGGTTTTCCGCCAAGAGTCTTGTACATAAGCTCATATTCAGCTTGTGCAAGCGGGGTTGCCATGCCTTCTGAAGCGTTAAGCCTGCCTAATGGACCGACACGGTATATGCCGCTGTCTGCACCATCAACTAAGCCTTTCCATCCGATTTTCTTTAAGTAGGGCATTTTTGAATACGACCATTCTTCCACATGCTCTGCAACATTATCCAAGTATTCTTTAGGCTCAAAATTTACGAATTCCTTTGCTTTTTGGTCCACTACACGCACTTTACCATCGTAAAAGTTGACTTTGTTGTCTTTGTCAACCAAACCCATATAATAAGTCTTAAGCGTGTAAGTCTGGCTCTTAATCAAATCAACATATTTAGTATTGCCCAAAACTATATCATGAAACAGTTTAAGTGAAAACTGGGCAAAATTAACGCATGATTCAGCCATACGCTCAATCTCAGCCCTATTCTCTTCGCTTAACGGTTTTGACACTCCTCCAGGCAAACCGCAAACTGGATGTGTTGCCTTGCCGCCGATAAGCTCAGTCATTTTTTGTCCATAAGCTCGATGTTTAATAACTTCTTTGCCAACATCTAAACCAGCCTTTTCAATAACGCCTAAAATGTTCCGTTTCTCTGGCGGAGCATCTGGACCAACGACAAAGTCTGGACCACCCAGATAGTAAAAGTGCAGTGTATGGTCATAAATGAAGTAGGCAGCGTACATGAGCTCTCGAAGCTTTTTTGCAGCAGAAGGTGGTTCAACATTAAACGCGGCATCCAAAGCCTTTGCAGAAGCGAAATGATGAGCTACCGGGCAGACTCCGCAAATTCTCGTTGTTAAAATGGGCATAAGCTCGGCTCTTCTGCCAACACAAAACTGTTCAAACCCTCTCAGTTCAGGAATTTGCAAGTAAGCATTTTCAACTTCTCCAGCATCATTAAGAAATATTGATATGTTTCCATGACCCTCCAACCTTGTTATTGGGTTTATCTGTATTTTCTTCATTACTTAACCACCTTTCTCCTAAGAATCGAAGCAGGCAATGAGTACATGTAAAATGTTCCAATTGGGTCTTTGATTTGGCTTAGCAGTTTCTCCACATCTTCATCTGAATATTTTTCCTTCTCCTCTTCCAAACCTAAAATAGAAGCTAAAGCACTAATCATTGCTGCGCCTTGTTCTGGCACGTTCGGGCATGGTCCGCCGCATCCGGTGCATGGCATGTCAACAGTTAAGCATTGGGCTCCGCATCCGCTTCGGGTTGCTGGTCCCATACATAATATTCCTTGCTCTAGCAAGCATTTTTCTGGTTCTGGAACTTTTTCGTGGACACGATAGATTTTGGAGATTTTCTTGTTTTCCTTCTTTCTTGGGCATTCGTCACACACTGACTTCAGTGGAGCAAGCACTGAACCTTTTGGCGGCAACGCATTCTTTGTAATGGCTTCTACCGCATTGATTATAAGCTTAACAGGCGGCGGACAACCAGGTAAATAATAGTCTACGTCAACCGTTTGGTTCAAAGTCTTTACAGTATTATAAAATTCTGGAAGCTCCAATGTGCCTTCTTTGACTTTAGCCTCCGTTTTGGGAACTATACCATCTTGATTTAAGGTGGACCTACTTTTCAAGTAAGCTTTAGCGAAAATTTCTTCGCGGTTATGCAAATTTGCCAAGCCAGGGATGCATCCTTCGTGAGCGCAGGAACCAAAAGCAACCAGTGTCTTTGACTTTTGCCTTAGCAGTTTAGCCATATGCTCCTGTTCACTGTTTCTTATTGAACCGTTAAAAAAGCATATGTCAATGTACTTATCCGGCATGTTTTCAACATCCTTGTATTTTATGTCCATAGCTACAGGCCAGAAGACAATGTCTGCAATCTGTATAACGTCTAATATTTTTTCATTTATGTCCAAAACAGCTATTTCACAGCCGCCGCAGCTTGCAGCCCAGTAGAAGGCTATTTTCAATTTATCCTTAACCATTTAATTTTCGCTCTCCGTAACTTTTTTCAGTATTTTTGAAACGTCAACTCTAAGTTCGTTAAATGCAAGTTCTTCTGGTTTTATGCCCATGGCTAAACCAAGCAGTTGTGGATAATGCAGTATGGGGATGCCATAAGTTTCGTTGAACATTTTCTCAATACGTAACTCGTTTGTGTCATACATGATGTGGCAGAAGGGGCAAATGGTTATCATTGCTTCTGCATCAACCATTTTAATATGGTTAAGCTTGTCTCTCGCTAATTGTAACGCAACCTTATCGCTTACGCCTACGCTTGGTGCACCGCAACATTCAGTTTCATCCATATAATCCAAGCATGTGGCACCAGTTGCTTCAATGAGCGTCTTAAGCGTTTTCGGGTCTTCTGGGTCATCAAACCCAATGTATTCCTTCGGTCTTAGAATGTGGCAGCCATTGTGTTCTGCAACTTTAAGCATTGTAAGCGGCTTAACAACAGAATTCTTTATTCTCTCCAATCCCACATCTTCGATTAGCACTTGCATAAGATGCTTCGCATCAACTGTTCCTTTAAACTCCAAACCAGCCTCTTTCAAATGTTTGTTAATTTCCTCTCTTAACGCCTTATCTTCCTTCAGTATCTTGTTAACTTTCTTTAAAGTGCCCGCGCAACCGGGACATAAGGTTATTATGTTTAAGCCTTTCTGTTCTGCCAATGCAAGATTTCTCGCTGCAAGTATGAGCATCATTTCGTGGCTAACAGGGTCAAGTGGCAGCCCGCAACAGTTGAATTCTGGCATTTCAACAAGTTCAACACCTAATTTTTGAAGCATTTTGCGTGCTGATATCTCATATGCGGATACGCGGTAAGGAATTGCACAGCCGAGAAACATCAAATACTTGTTTTTGTTTTCGCTCATTTCTTCTCACCAGCACATTCAAGGAATTTCAGAAAACCTACATCTCCAAGAGATTTCCTTATACTTTCTGGATTGCCCTTTGGTAATGGTGGGAGTCCTGATGTTTCCCTCTTTTTTATTCTTAATTCTGGGATTTTGTAAGCATAACCAGATTCAAGAATACTTGTCGCTTGCTCTTTGAATACTTGTGGAACATATCCTTTTTCCGCAGCTAAATTTCTTAAAACACGTATAACACTTGCAACTTCAACATCCTGCGGGCAACGGTCTGTACAAGTGAAACATGCAGCGCACAACCATAAGGTGTCACTACTTAATACTCTTTCTCTTAAGCCAAGTTGAGCCATGCGAATTATCTGTCGTGGTCTATAAGTTTCACTGAATCTTGCAACTGGACAGTCTGATGTGCATGTTCCACATTGGAAGCAACGCATCAGCTTTTCTCCACCATGCATCTTTGCAATTTCATACTTAAACTTCGGGTCTATTTCCGAAGCCTTAATTCGCTTCTCTTCTGTCTCAGACATTAATTTTTAACCTCCAAATTCTTAATAGGGTTTGGACCAAGCTTTTTTATCTGCTCTACCATGTCCCGTACGATTACTGCAAATCTATCTCCTTCGCTGGCTGAAACCCACTCCAGCCTCAAACGTTCTGGTTCAATTCCAAAGTCGTTTAAGACTTTTTTAAGAAGGTTTATTCTTCTTAAGGCTTTAAAGTTCCCGCTGATGTAATGGCAGTCTGATGGTAAGTGGCAACCAGCCACAAGCACGCCATCTGCGCCGTCTTTGAAAGCTTCGAGGATAAATGTAGGGTCTATTCTGCCACTGCACATTACGCGGATAATGCGTATGTTTGGTGGATATTGAATTCTGCTCACTCCAGCCAAATCTGCACCTGCATAGGAGCACCAATTGCATAGAAAACCAATTATTTTCGGTTCAAACCCATTTTTGCCGCTCATGCGGTTGCCTCCTCCACAAGTGCGGCTTTAACTTGTGCAAGTATCTCTTCTGTTGTGAAGTGACCCATAATGATTGCTTTTGTGGGGCATGCTGTGCCGCAGGCTCCACAGCCTTTGCATAAGGCTTCAATTACGTGTGCGGTAATTTTGCCGTCCTTATCTTTCATTTCGATGGCACCGTACGGGCATAGATATTCACAAATCCTACAACCGCTACATAAATCTTCGTTTACGTTTGCCACAATTCCTTCCATCTCAAGCGTAGGTTTCGAAAGTATTGTTGTTGCTCTTGCTGCTGCAGCGCAAGCTTGCGCTATGCTTTCGTCAATATATTTTGGCGAATGTGCCATTCCACATAGGAAAACGCCGTCAGTTGCAAAATCCACTGGTCTGAGCTTCATATGTGCTTCTAAAAAGAAACCATCTTTTGTTAATGGCACTTTAAGCATTTCTGCCACATGTTTGTTATCTGGGTTTGGGATTGTTGCTGCACTTAAGACTAGCAAGTCTGGTTCAATTTCTACCTCTTCATTTAATACTGGTTCCCAAAATGTTACCTTGAGCTTGCCATTCTCATTCGCTACTTTTGGTTTTCTTTCATCCTCATAATTTATGAAAAGCACTCCTTTTGTTGCAGCTTCGCGGTAATAGTCTTCTTTGAAACCGTAGGCTCGCATATCTTTGTATAAGACGTAAATTTCTGTTTGCGGGCTTATCTCCTTAATTTTCAACGCATTCTTAATTGCTTGTCCACAGCAGATTCTGGAGCAGTTGGGTCTTTCCTCATTTCTCGCTCCGACACATTGAATCATAACTAGGCTTTTTGCCTTAAATCGTCCATTTGCAATTGCTTCTTCTAATTCATGTTGCGTCATAACCCGCGAGTCTTTGCTGTAAAGGTATTCTGTGGGCTTGTATTCCACCGCGCCTATTGCCACTATAACTATGCCATGCTCAATCTCTTTCCTTTCGCCACTTTGCAATTTGATGTGAGATTTGAAGTTGCCAACAAAACCACTTGCATCAGCAACTTCTGCACCTAAATAAACATGAATTTTCTCATTCTCCATAACGGCTTTAGTAAGATTGTTTAATTTTTCCCTCGGGTCTTCACCTTCAAGCAAATAATGAAACGTACGCAAGTGTCCACCTAACTCTTTTTCTCTTTCAACCAAATGTACTTCAAATCCTTGTTTTGCAAGCTCTAAAGCTGCCGTCATGCCTGAAACTCCACCGCCAATGATTAAGCCTACAGGTGTAACATTTATCAGCGGCTTCTTCAGCGGCTTGAGAAGTTTTGCTTTTGCAACTATTGAGCGCACAAGGTCTTTTGCCTTTTCTGTAGCTTCCTCTGGCTCATGCATGTGCACCCAGCTGCATTGGTCTCGGATGTTTGTCATTTCAAACAAGTATGGGTTCAATCCAGCCTCTTGCACTGTCTCTCGGAATAATGGCTCATGAGTGCGTGGAGTACATGAAGCTACAATTACACGGTTTAGCTTGTTTTCTTGGATTTTTTCTTTAATGAGTTTCTGCGTGTCTTGTGAGCATGTGTAAACATTTGCTTCTGCATAAACCACGTTAGGCAATGTTTTGGCATATTCCACCACTTCTGGCACATTTACAACTCCGCCAATATTGATGCCGCAGTGACAGACAAAAACGCCGATTCGAGGTTCTTCTTGGCTAACGTCTCTTTCTTGTGGATACTCTTTTGCAGTTACTTGTTTTCCACGTTCAGAAGCAATTACGCTCATGGCTTTGGCTGCTGCACCACTTGCTTGGGCAACACTTTCCGGGATATCTTTTGGTGCGGAAAATGCGCCGCAGACAAATATGCCAGGTTTTGATGTTTCCATTGGTGAGAAAGTGCTTGTTTCGCAAAAGTTGTATTTGTTAAGCTTTATTCCTAAGGCTTTTGCTAATTTTTCAACATTCTTTGGCGGTTGCATTCCAATTGACAATACAACCATGTCAAACTCTTCAGTCTTAGGAGTTTCATCTTCAACATAATGAACAAAAAGGTTGCCAGTTTTTGGGTCTTCAGTCACGCCTGCAACCCTTGACCTAACAAATTTTATGCCCCACTCTTCTTTTGCACGATTATAATAAGCATCAAATTCTTTTCCATAGGCCCGCATGTCCATGTAAAAGATTGTGCAATCCAGCTTTGAAGGCGTATGCTCTTTGGCTATTACTGCCTCTTTCATGCCATACATGCAGCATGCTGCAGAACAGTAATTGTTTCCAAGCTGGAAATCACGTGAACCAACACATTGTATGAAGGCTATTTTCTTTGGAATTTCGCCATCAGAAGCCCTAAGCACTAACCCGCCGTATGGTCCAGAAGCGCTTAATATGCGTTCAAACTCTATGCTTGTCACAACGTTTGCATAACGCCCATAACCATACTCGCTCTTTAATTTCGCATCAAAGGTTTCGAATCCTAGTGCAAGAATGATTGAGCCTACGTTTAATGTGGCTTCGCTGTCTTGCTGGTCATAGTCTATTGCTTTTGCTTTGCATATCTCGTAGCATGTGCCGCATCCGATGCATTTTTCACGGTCAATCATGTACTTAAGCGGAACTGCTTGTGGGTATTCCACGTAAATTGCGCTTCTGTTGCTTAATCCTTCATTATAAGTGTCTATGGCTTCTATTGGGCATTTTTGTGCGCAGACGCCGCATCCGTTGCATTTGTCTTCGATTATGTAACGACTGCGTTTTCGAAGTTTAACTTCGAAATTTCCAGCTTCACCATCTAACCCAATTATTTCAGCATTCGTCAAAATCGTAATATTCGGATGCCTACCAGTTGCTACAAGTTTAGGCGAAAGAATACACATTGAACAATCATTTGTCGGAAATGTCTTATCCAGCTGAGCCATTACTCCGCCAATACTTGAGCCTTGGTCTATCAAATACACTTTGAATCCAGAATCAGCAAGGTCTAAGGACGCTTGTATGCCTGCTACTCCTCCGCCTACTACGAGAACTGCTCCAACTTTCTGGTTTGCCATTTACTTAACCTCCAAAGCTTTGTAAAACGGAGTTTGCCCCTCAACATGGTCTATTGTCAGCATGTTCTTTCTGCGCATGTTAACAATGTGCTTAAGCATAAGTGCGGGTCGCAGTTCAACCTTTTCGGCTAAGGCTTTTACTGAGAGAGGTTTAGCCTTTGTTAAAACGTGAATTTTATGTCGAATAAACTCTGCTTCCACAATTTCATCCAATATTTTGTCAAATTCTTCCAATGGAATCTTTTCGCCATAAACGTTAACGCTTTCCGTTAATTCTTTTTCTCTGCCTAACAATACTCTTAGTCTGAAATCTGCTGCGACATCTTTTGCTGCCGAGATGTCCACAAGAAGATGGGATTCTGGGCTTACGCTCTTTAATGGAGAAACTGCAAGCTTTCGTGTTTTATCTGAAAATTCCTTCAAATGTCTGCTAAAGCTTTTTCTTCCTGTTGGTGAATACCAAACCAGTTTTAAGCGCTCTGGCTCAACACCAATTAACATAATAAGTTTCTTGAGCATTTTAACCGTTACCTCCGCTTGCAAGTTACCTTCAATAAAATGGCAGTCTGGTGGCTTACAACCAACCAAAATAACTGCGTCTGCACCTTTCTCAAACATTTCCAGAATCAACACTGGGTCAATTCTTCCAATGCAGTTAACTCTTGCAACATTAACATTCGGCGGAACTTCTGTTTCTTCTTGGCAAAAAGCAAAGTTGCAAATGAAACAAGTAATTTTAGGTTCATAATCCTCCATTTTATTTCCCCCCAGCAGTTGCTAAAGCGAGGCTTACAATCTGCTCGTCAGTTAATTTCTTCATTGTTATGGCTCGTTCTGGGCATCTTGCAGCACAGATTCCACATCCTTTACAAAAGTCTTCATTCACTTGTGCAATGCCATTCTCATTCTTTTTAACAGCCCCAAATGGGCAAACAACAGCACATACGTTGCAGCCTATGCAAAGGCTTTCGTCAACAACCGCCTTATCGCCTTCGCATAAGTCCATGTTTGCAAGACATTCCGCACAAGGTCCGCAGCTTAAGCATCTGAAAGCTTCAAACATGGCTTTCCGCTTTATCTTCTTCAGATACTTGGCTGCTTCTTCAAAGCTTAAATGTGGCTTTTCTATAGGCGGCTCATACCGGCGCTCTTTCTTGTTAACAGAACCCCAATTTTTAACCCAAGTGGTCTCTTCGATATTTTCGTCTCTTCCACTCCGCAAGTCC
>CAYXZM010000002.1:0-24863 GCA_964469615.1 uncultured Candidatus Bathyarchaeia archaeon
GCTCTTAATTGAAATGCTTTCTTTTCTAACAATTGCATACTATTTTATCATAATGAACAGAGCATTCTTTTCCAATAAACCTAATTTTCCAATCCCTTAATTTTTGCGTCGCTTTAATTTCTTTTTCTTTAACCTCTCAAACAAGTTTATAACATAAGAAACCTCTCAAAATAACTTTATAACATAACAAAATTATCATATGTTAATCAACAAAAAATGATACTTTTGTTATAAAATCGTTTTCGCCAAACTTCAATCCGTCTCTGCATCCCAGCTATTATGGCAGATTTCTGATTTCTAACATTCTCTTTCATGTTCATTTTCCAATTTTTTCTCCCTCGCTTACAACCAGCGTGTTTGAACAACCAGCAACAGCTGAAGGAAAGCGTATAACCGCTATCCAGCCAACCTCAACATCGAAAAACAATCGCACAACAGAAACATTTTCTCTTGTTTTGAAAAGCCGTTTTCCCTCGGAACGAGCTATTGCCAAAACATCACCTATGTCTTTAAGCTTTTCTTTGTCATCGCGAATAACCAGAGCTTTGTCAAGCATCGTTGCGGCTAACCTCCCTTAAAGTGCCGTCGGCATTCCATAAGAAGGAAAGCGTGAAAAGAAGCATTGCAACCTCATAAGCTTTTAAAGTTGCCAGTGTTCCGTTTACATTCCAAGCAAACTCCAGCTTGGTTATTCTTCTTCCAGTCGGCGGAGCCATAAGGTCGCATAGGGCGCTGTGAATCGCCTTAAAAGCCTCTTCATATCGTCCATAAGGAACAGTCTGGCTCATGCCATCACTCTCGCTATTTTGTATCTGCTTAAATGACTTGTCTTGCTACGCAGATCGTAAAGATAATCCGCTAAAAGTGGCGTTTCTCGTCCAAGTTCTATTGTTATTTCAAGAGTCTGTGTTTTAGCGTCAACGTGATATTCAACGGCTAATATCCGATAGTCGGCATTTACATTCTCGTTTGGCAATGCTACATGAATCTTGTCGCCAGGTAAAAACGGAGAATTTCCATAGTCTATGACTGTGCTTCTGATTGTCAAGTTTTCCGCAGGGTCTTTCAAGTATGCTAATAAAGCATTGGCTCGTAAGGCGCATTCGTTGTCGCTGTGAAGCTCCTCATCAACTTCTACAAGTTCTCTTAAACCGTAGGCGTTTTGGCTTCCGCTGTCTTCTTGGATGCTACTGTATCTACATCCGCCGAAAAATAAGGTGTCAATCCACATGGCACGGGTCTGTTGCTCACCGCCAGCATAAAATCCAATCCATTTGACCATTTTAATTTGAGTCCAGTCGAACTCTGATTCTACGTCAACCCATTCTAAAGCGTTTTTTGAACCTATTTTTAGGTCTATTTTATGCCATTTTTGGTCGTTGGCAATTTTCTCATATTTGTCAGCAGTCTTTCCCATAGCATCGCATAATCTTATTTTGATGTTGCCGTCACAGTATTGGGCTAAAGCCATGTAAAGACTTAAAACTGGATAAAGCTCAGCATTTACTTCCTTTCCAGAGTTCAACGTAAAAACGGGAACAGCATATTCAGCAACTCCAGTTATAGTTTTTATGCTATAAGAACCCTTAACCTTGCTTGTTGCGTCTAGACTTATGGTGTTTTCAGGTTGCTCCACGCTCCAAGAGCCATCTGTGGGCGTTAGGCTTTCAGTCCAAGCATCTTTATCCAAAGGTGCACTCTTATCAGCAGCTCCATAAACTGTGATTTTGTTTCTAACCCTATGAATGTCTTTGCGATATTCGCTGACTTCAATTTTTTCTGAAAGGCTTAAAGACGAAGTTTTGCTTAAGCGTGGGAAAAACTCAAATTTAGCATCTGGAGCTATGCGAAAATCATAACCTATAACACCGTTCTTATCCGCAGATGCTGCAATGTATTTGAGAATGTCAAACACCGGCGTGTTTTCATACTCAAGTTTCGTGTAAGTCGTGTCTGTGTCTTCAATAAGCTCTGTTCCGCCTCGATTGTGGCTTAAACCAACATAATAATCGATTAAGTCTTTGACTATTTCCTCGCCCTTCTTGTTTTCATATGTTTTGGTTACAGTACGGCGGAAAAGCCGTTCACCCCAGCATCGTCCAGAAACCCGAAGATAATTCTCTGTTGACGTGGATTCATACTTGACAGCTTCAACACGGCAAATGATAATCTGCGGGACATTCAAGCCTCTGCCAATGCTTATACTTCCATCCATACCAACGTTTATGGGATAGGAGCCACCTAGACTATACTTTTTATCCCAATTTTGAAGCAGAATTTCAAAGTTGCTGACCTCGTTTGTGCAGCCCAAATGCACTTTACAGTCGATAATATCGCCTTGCGGCGGCGTTACCGAACCGAATACAATAGCCATTTTTGGAATGTCTATACTCAATCTTCAACACCTCTTCTATACAACTCATCTTCACCAGCACGGCGAACACTGCGACTACGTTCTGGCATTTCAGCCACAGCCTCATTGAAGCTTTGCACAGAAGCGGTTGCAGCATTCATTTGCGAAGCAAAATACCACATGGCTGCAGCAGCTGCAATGATAACAGCGATGCCGACTCCTGTTAAAGCAAGAAAAGTTGCATAACTAATGTTTAATGAATTTTGTGCAGCAGTCGCAATCCAGCATGCAGCAGCATAAATTTTTTGGGCTATGGCTACGCCCCCACTTGTCCGCATAAACATTCCCATAACTGACACAACCATCATTACACTGTTGAAGACACGTGTCTGTTCAGAATTAAGTAAGCCAAATTGGTGAGCCAAATGTCCAACAACTGTTCCAGTAGCACCCAAGCCGGCAACAGCGGAACCCAAGCTTTTAATCCTCATACTTAATGATTCAGCATCGTTTTGAACCCTTCCAAACTCGTGGCTTGCACGATTCACAGCTCTAATCGTAATTGCTATTTCACGAAAACTCATTCTAAACCAGCCTCCCTCTTCGCTGTGTCAATAGCTTCACAGATTAGCTGTTCAAGCCTCGGCAGATGCTCTTGAACTGCTGGATCAAGATATGGCTTTGCCTTCATGAACCGCGTTCCAAGCTCAACAAATAAGGCGTAAGTAGCTTCTACACCGATTTCAGCAATCCATTCTTGAATTTTTGCATAAATTGAATTGCGTAAAAAGCCAGTTCTCACAGGAACAAGCTGTTTAGCCAAAGCCTTGACATTTTCAACCCAAATTGTCAATTGTCTATGCACATGCTGCTGCATGCCGCCGTCAAACTGTTGTATGGCCGTTTGAAACTTTTCAATTCCTTCAGTGTCATATGCTATTTCGACCGCCATTTTGCTTCACGCTCCATCTTCACTCTTTCCTCCTCTGCTTGCCTATCCATCTCGTTTAGAACAATGATAAACTGTTGGATTGTTTTGGCTGATTGCCGCTGAAGTTGTCTTGGTGTCCAGCCGAATTCTTTGCAGAGTCTAAAGTCTGTGAGGGTTTGGTTTGGCTTTTGTCTTCGGATTGCATGGATAAAAAACGTTGTTCTTCAATGCTGACACTGTTAAGCCTATTCACGATTTGGCTGAAGAGTTCTCCAAGCTCAACTGGTATGCCATTATCTTCGCTTAACAACCTTTCAAGATTTATGGGCTTATGTGAAGGTTGCTCTCTCAAACTTGCAATAATAGTTTCGGCTTGTATAGCTATGAAGTCGCTATTAACAATTTGACCAGTGAGCGGATGATATTTCGTGTATTTCTGAATTATGCGACTGCGTTTAGCCCAGCTAATTTCACAGAAAACATAACGCCCAGCATATTCTTCTCCAAATCTTTCATCAAGCGCCAAAACCTCTGTTCGCATTTTAACCATTCACCTTTTCAGCTTATGGTCAATCCTTTAGCCACAAAGCTCGTTTTGCAAGAAACCAAATCCTCAATACGTGTAGGTGTGGACAAATCCTCCCATTTGCAGCCACTAAAAACAGCCTTGTAAGCTCCGCCTAAACCAAACTCCAAGTCAAAAGACAAATCGTTAATTATGTCTTCAAACTCTTCTTTGCTTTCAAACTCGAAGGTTATTTCTCCTGTTAGGTTGCGGTGTCGGTAAGGCAAATACTTCAGAATGTGTCCGCTTGTTGTGCGTATAACGGGCACTTGTTTGAGGTTGTTTTCTATTGTGAATTTCCAGTCTGATACGCGGTCAAGAGTTGTTGTGCCTTTTTTGACGTAGCTTTCGTAGAAGGCAACAGCACCAGCATAATCTGCATATGTCGCTCCAGAAATTTTGGAATTTCCAACAACCAAGTCTTGCCCAACTAATTCAGCTGTTGCCTTAATAACATCCTCTAAGCTGCATTCAACAGTTACCTTTTGAAATTTGCAACCTTTATACAATAGCGAAATTATGTCAGTTGCTGATGCAAAACTTCCCTTGTAATATAGCATTTGAATACTTAATGACTTGTCAAGCTCAACCTTGGCATACTGCAAAAAACCTATAGGCGCATCACTTGGCAACGGAAACACTGTTTTAAGACTCGGCTCTCTCAAGCCTCGCTTTATGGTTTGAAAATCAACAGAGCCCACTCCTCTGACTTTAATGTTGTTTGGGCTCAGCGAAGGGTCTATGCTTTCAGCTGGAACACCTAACATTGAAGGATTTGCAGGTGTTTCACCATAGCTTGTTTCTTCCACATAATAGATTCGGCTTTCATGTGCTCCATACGTACTGACCATTTTCTATTTCTCACGCTCCAATGTCCTCAAAGGACCATGATTTAAGATGGAATTCAGTGTGGAAAATGAAAGGTTTAGAATAAACACGGTCTGCATCACGAAAACTTACAACATCCAAATAGACTATGCCATTAACTGTAACCGTGCAACTTGCATAATCACAATAAAGAATGGCTTCATCTATCCCGTTACTATGGTTTGTTGTTCTCGCAAGAAGCCAAACATACCCATCATCATTCACATAATCTGCCAAATTAGACGAAAGCACAATATTAACTGTCTCATCAGCCTCACCAGCACCACTTTGGGCATTCTGCCATGCTTGAGCCGTGCGATTCCAAACCTTAACTGTCACGCCATTGCCAGCAGAAGCAACACCATACCCCTCAAAAGTTAAGCAAATCTTCCTTACAACCTCTTTTCTACTTTCAATTTTAAAACCAAAAAGCATCATGGCGAAATCGCCTTCACCCAGAGATTGCTTAGAAAATCGCTGGTCGTCACTGTACCAAATCATCTGATACTCATCATTGCCCAATTCAGTCCAGCTTTCATGTCCAGGCACGAGCTCTATGGGGGCTTCAGCATGGTAGGCTTCATGCATATTAGTCGCTAAACCTATTCCAGTAAAATCGTAGAGAGTTTCATTTGGCTTGTTGCGATTCTGCCTTACAATGCGATTGACTTCGCATACTATTCTGTTTCGCATAAGCCTATCAGTAGCCCAAACATTTACGCGTAAGTTGCTGACGCATCTGCGAGTTCTTCCACTCAATTCGACTTTCGTGTCGCTGCTTTCGCTTAATCCTACAGTTACTTGTCCATCATAATTTTTGAAAAGTTCGCGGTCATACCATTCTCGGCTAACGTGAATATTTGCTGTTGCCCCTTCATCCTTAACAATATGCAGGTTCTTGGTCAAAAGCCTAACAACAGTGTCCACGGAATTTTCTGCTTCGCTCATGCCTTAATCAGCCTCCTGCAATTAGCCCTAAAATAGGCAGTTTCACCATTGAAATCCAAAGCTTGAACGCCTAAAACTTCATAGTCTATGCCCTTGCGGCTTATTTTGTCACCATGCCTCAAAGGCGTGAAAGTGTACATTGTGAAATAATCGTTTATAAAATAGCCTGGCTCTATCTGGACTTCTTCTGTGCGGGTTAGTGAAACTATGGCTTTTATGTCTATTGCTTCACCGTAGCTTGTCTGTTCTGCTACTTCTATTATAGGGTAAAGCGTTACATTTTCGCCTTTTGAATGTAGAATTTGCGTAAACCTTGTCATTGGAGTTTCATAATTCAGGTGGAGAAGCCCAAGCCAGCACACGGTTGCCATAGCCTTCTTGTTTTCCACAGAGCTGTAGTCTGCACACTTGACACCCCAATACATGAACTCTTCTTGATGCTTGCTAATTATTTGCTTGCTGAACTCTAAACTCGGCTTGTCATGATTCTTGCGAATTTTAGTCAAGATTCCGCTTGTAACAACATCATAATAGTTGCAAGCAGGACAACGAGAAACCACATCTAAATAGCCACTCCAGCAAACTGCAGGGTTATAGGCTGGATACTGTGCAGAAGGCTTTATGGCGTTTAGGAAGCTGTAGACTCTCTGAACCGAGTGACTCCAGCCCTCATAATTGTATAAGCCAAGCAAGGCATACGCAAATACATCATCATAAATTATTGTTTCATTTAAGCCAACACGATGCCAATCTCCGTCTCCATTAGGCGGCGAATCATAATATAAGTGAAAGGTTTCAAAACCCGAACGATAAAAGCCTATTGCATCAGCTATCATTGATTCGTATTTGCTCTGATTTGAAGGGTCAAATTCCCATAACAGTTTCAAGCCAATAAGCCCATAAAGACATTCAACATCCATCTGCTGAAGCCAAGCATCCGCAATTGTGACGGCTCGAGCGAAGCCGCCGTAATATTTGTCGTGAATGCCAAGTTCGCTTGGTTTGTGCTGCATGTTGTAAAGGAATGTGGCACATGCAAGCTTTGCAGAATTTAGATATGAAGAATTGTCTGTTAATTGGTAGGCTTTTATTAGCGATGGGATAATGCGGCAAGCGTCAACACTGTAATAGTACGTGCTGCTTTCGGTGCTCTTGAATCCACCACAAGCAAGTTTAGCCTCCTCTGTGCACTGTTGAGTTAGAATCCAATCAGCAAGGCTTACTATTTTGTTGTTGATTTGTGTTCTTCGACCTTCGAACTGTGAATTAGAATAGGCTTCGCAGAGAAAGTCAATAGCGAAGGCTGCTGCAAAGGCTGCTTTGCCAAATTCTGAATCAGGCTGGTTAGGCGGAATAACGTAAACGTATGGTGCATAATCCATGACGAACTGGTAGTAAGCTTCTGGAACTGCTGTCATCCGCCTCAAACACTCCTTAAAATTGGTTGTTTCAAATTGTTCAGAATGCGTTCCAATTCTGCTTGTAAAACATCTAATGGCGGAGCTTTATCCAGCACGTTTACGTTTTGGTCTCCTATGCTGAAGCTTAAGCCAACTGCAGAACCACCAGTCAAATAGCAAATGGCGTAAACAGCAGCCAATAACGTAATGAATTCCTTCTCAGCATCACTGCAGTCAACATAATCTACTTGTTTGCTAAGCTCAAGACTAAGCGTGACTTCAGCCCGCTTAATCATCTTCAAAATTTTATCGTCTGAAATGTCTGTTACGCTTATGTTTATTGTGTCACGCACATCATCAACAGACACGCTTGCCAAACAGCCATGCACCTCGCTTAAAAATGAAAAAGAAGGCAAATTTAAACAATTTTCACAATAAAAAAGAAGAAAACAAAACTGTTTATAATAAAATCCTAATCAAAGTCGTTTTTTACAAAATAACATTTCTATATCATCATATTAGGAGACAGCGTTGCCTTTTCCTTTTATCATGTAGCAAGGTCAAGATTATACTGATAACTCCTAAAGTTCCTAATGCGCTTACTATCAAAGTTTCTGGAATTACAATTTCGTTGGATGTTGCTTTTATTGCGATTATGTCTGTTCCGTTTCCACGCAAATGTCCACCCGAACCCTTAAAATATGCTTGAACACCCCATTCGCCCTCAACTTGTGGCGCAAAAGAACTTTGAGCATAATAAATGAGGTCGCCATTTTCGTCTGGATATTTTGTGCCATTACTCCAAACTGGAACGTCAACATCTTCAAAGGCTATTGTGTCATTTGGATATTTCCAAACAAATGTGACATTGGTTATGGTAGAATCGGTTGTGCCTGCTGTCGCAGTAATTAATGTTTCAACAAACGCCTCTACACCATGATAATCAGTGGTCACTGCATAGCCAGAATTAAGCGAACTCCAGCCAGCATTAGCGCATGAGATAGGCAAAAGCATGAACAGAACACATACTATTACATATTTAATTCGCATTTTTCAGCCTTCTCCATTAGAAAGATTATTTGCGACTCATATAAATGGTAGACGAATATACGTATAGAACTTTCCACTAGAATTGTGTTCTATTCACATTTTCACTTTTAAGGTGTTACAACCTCATATTCATCTTCACTACGTGGGCCTATGCCCAGCTCAACTGCATGTTTAATCTGGGTCAAATCCCAAGCATTTTTGCCTTCCAGTTTGCCGCCCGCATAGCTTTGGAGTATTTTTACGCCTTCCACATCTATTGCCACTTGATTGCCAGAAGCTAAAATCACATTAGGCTCACGTAATTCTCCTTTCGCTGGACCACCAGTTATGAACACTTTTCTCGCATCCATTATGATTAGGTCAGGCTTGATGACTAGGCATAGTTCTGCAAGTTTCTCGCAAAGATGCTTAGCGTGAAACGTTATTTGGTCAAAGAAAGGCTTAACTAATCCCATGGAAAGTTTTATTGCTCCAGTGTATTCTGCTGCATGATGCGTCTTAATAAGTGGGGCATAAACGATTTTGTCTACTTGAAAGGCTTCTTTTGCAAGCGAAACCTTGTGTAGGTATTTACCACCGTTAACTTTAACCCTTCGCCAACCATCCCAATCAAACAGCAATCGCCAACTATCCTTCCCAAAAACCCTAACCTCAGCACCAGCCTCTTCACCAACCTTAACAATGCCAGCTTGCTCCAAAACTTTGCGACTGCGAAGAAAAGCGGTTCTCTCTCCAACAATAACTTTGCCAGCACCAGCTTCACAGAGTATTTCTATTATTGTTTTTATGAATTGTGGGTCGCTTGAGCCTGGAAACGGGTCAGCAGTATTGTAGTTGGGCTTTAACAGTATTGTATCGCCTTTGTGTACAATTTTCTGGATTCCTCCGATGAGTGAAACGGCAAGCTCTATTGATTCTCGCAAATCGCCCTTATAACTGACTTTGCTAACAAGTGGATGCCCATCATTAACAAATAGGTCTTGCTTCATTCATTTTCACCCTTTTCGTTACATAGGCAATTGCAAGCATTGTTAAAACTATGAATATTGGCAGCATTATGCCTAATGAGAATTCAGGAACTACAGTGTATGCTGAGACGTCTGTTCCATCTATGGTTGCGTTATTTTCCATTTTGTCATAGGCAACGATTTTGAACTTCACGTATGTTCCCTCTGACTGTCCTGGAATTGTGGCATTATAGAGATGTAATGTTAAATTGTAGTCCATAGATATTGGAGTCCATGTTTCACTGTTGTTCAGACTGTAGTATAATGTGGCGTTTTTCACTCCGCTTTCAGCATCAATAATGCATGCTGAAACTTTCACTGGCTGGTTTGGCAAAATGTTGTCTGCTGGCTCTTTTGAAAGATTAGTTATTAACGGTGCATTATTATCTTCACTTAATGGTATTGTGAAATTCACTACTGCGCCTATTCTGTCACTATAATCATAAGCAGGATAAGTATAAACTGAACCAGAAACTAATCCCTCCGCTTCTATGCTCACTGCGTAGATTCCAGCACAATCAGCAATAAGCGTCCAAGTTACAGTTGCAATTTCTCCAGACTGCAAAGAGCCCATGCCCAATGTCTTCTTCAGGGTTTCACCTTGTGCAATGGTTAGGTTGGCTGGTAATGTTATTGTTGCATTGCAGTGAGAAGCTGGATAATCAGAAAATGCATTTGGAAGTGGTTGCGGATAAGTTATTGTAACGTTTATTTGAAACGGTATTTGCGGCTTGATGTAAGCGGGTGCAGAAACTTTTATGTCCCAAGGCGAAACATAAAGAGTCCAGTTGTCCCAATATGCCCAGCGGTCAATGAAAGCAGTGTAATTCAAAGCCATGTTTGGACCACCATAAGCTCCTCCCCATGTTATATTATTCCATGGATCATGCAGAAAAACATGAGTTTCATTATAACCAACCGCAACACGATAGTGTGTTGAATGATGGTAGCCACTGTACCACATCAACAGAATTAGAGGTTTATCTTCGTCTATGTAGCCTTTGAGTTGAGCTAAACTCATTTCTTGATTTTCAAATGCTGCATAACCCAACTTGCGTAATGTATAGCCAGTAATGTTTTCAGGCATTTCTGTGCCTTTTGAAGTGCTAATATTGCTGAAATGGGCAGCTCTAACCATTTCGTCAGTATAGGTTACATATGGAAGTGTTCTTGCTGCGTCTGCAATTTCGTTTTGGCTGATGTTTTCGCCATAATAGTCGAAAACCATTGCTAAGCATGCTGGACCACAATAATAGTCTGTATCTTGATAATAGAATGGAACAGGGATAAAATGCGCTACGTCAACCATTTCCAAAGAAAACGAGTGCAAAACATCCGCAACAAGGTTTACAGCCAAATTGATTGATTCGCCGCAGCGGTTCACAAAAAGTGGATTATCCCAATCGTAGCTTTGGTTCATCCAAACGCATGTGAATTCTCCATTATCGCCGAATGTTGTGTTGTAGGCAAGCGTTAAAGCGGCATCGTAAGCGGATATATTGCTCAACAAGCCATCAAAGGCAAGGTAAGCGTTAAAATCGTCATAATAACTGTTAGTGCCTTTATTCACTTCCTCTTCATAATCGCTGTGAATAGTCTCATCTTCTGCTCCCCAATCTGTGCCAGCGCCCATTACATGCCCAAAAACAGCCATGTCAGCAATATAATGCGTCACAGCGCCAAGCATTTTAGAAGCATTAGCCAAGTCGCCATTTTTAAAATAGCTAACGGCCGCGTCATATCTGGTTTGGGCTTTGACTGCTGAAGCATCATCCTGCAAAGAACCATCATTGTGATAATACACATGATGTTGCAATGAATCGCCGAAACCTCCTTGATTAGTGGGTCTATCAGGCAGCTCTGTTCCATAAAGATAGGCTGCTAAGTGGTTGAGAATGAATTGTTTCTCTAGGTCTGGCAACCAGTCTAAGGCGTGGTGTGCAATCCAATCATGTGTTCCATAATCTGGGTTGGATGGGTCACTGCTGTAGCCGCCGTTGCTCCAGCTTGAAGCTTGAAAGTGAATTTTGGCTATTGCCAAAAGAATTAGAAGTAGAATCAGCGAAAAAGCGGCTATGGTTCTCTCTTGCATTTTAACCTAATTGTCGTATTTATGGTTGGTTAGGGTTTTAAGATTTGCTTAAAATCAATTTTCTTTTGCGGACTATTATCGTCAGCAATGTTGCTGTTATAAGCGTTGACATGATTAGATAGGGAGCAAATTCGGGTATTACAAATGGCAGTTGCAAAGTTATTATCTGATTCCAAAACATTTCTATTGACTCTTCATCGCTATAGCCGTCGTACTCGCCGATTATGGTATAAGTTCCAACTGGATAATCTCCAGTAGCATTAACCATAGCATACATAAGGGTTAGTCTTGCCCATCCATATGCATCGGCTTGTTTTGTTTCTGCTATGGATGAGTTGGAGTATTTTGCGGTTACGTTTGCATATGGAACATCATCGCTATTTAGGTCTATAACATGAACATCAAGATACCAGTAAATGTAAATTTCAGCTTGACCGCCTACGTAGGGAGTTGCAGCAGTGGAATTTACTGCCCATATTCTTGAATTGCCAAGTGCATTGACAAAATTGCCTTCTGAATCGAAGCTGTAGACCGTGGAATAGTCATAAGTATTTAATGTATTCACTGTGGTGTTGTGGAATATGCCTTGCGAAAACTCTCTCAGTGTTATAGTGTATAGGTTGGAGTTGGAGAATGTGGCGTTTGTATGCGCTCTTAAATAGAAGTTCCAATTGCTGACGTAAGTATCTTCTAGCGTTAAGTTTGGAATTGAGGAGCCAACAGCAGAACAATTTAGGGGAAAATTCCAGTAGTGGAAAAAGCCTAGTTTAAGCCCGTTTACAGAATAATTCGAGTCAGATGTGCCTATTCCCAAATATTGGTTAATTATGCAGTTGGTTAAAACAAAGTTTGTTCTACTGTCTGCGTGAACTTCTTTTAGAGTGCAGTTTGAGATTAAAACCTCAGTAGGGTCCCAAGCATAAATTCCATGAAATGTGGAATTTGACGCGGTAATGCTGGAGGATTGTTGAGTGCTTATGTATGAATGCTCACATGTGGAGTTAGATAGTTTAATCGAAGATTTACTGAAAAGCGAAAACTCGATATATTCGCTGGTGAATAGCCCATTGATTTCTGCTGTGCTGTTACCCCAGAAATTTACGTCCAGAGCATAATTGTTTGTAAGTATCGAAGCATTCTCCACGATTAAACGTGGGTTGCCGTCAACTGGATTTTGGAAAGTCATGCTAAATTGGTTATGAGCTGTTTGTGTGAAATTCAATGTGGCATTTCGCAATATCAATGTTGCATTTTCTTTAACGATTATGCTTCCATTTATGTTGAATTCGCCTTCAATAGTATACACATCATTATCGTCGAGAATTAGGTCTCCCTGATAAATCAAAGTTATATGGTAACACCTAATTATCCTATCAGCTTTGTCGCCGTCACCATTCAAGTCTTCATCTACACTGCTTTCATAAGTGTAGAACGCAATCATGTCTGCATCAACAGACGCATAATAGCCTACAGCAGATGTGCAAAAAGTAGCTCCAGTCGAGATGTCGTAGTATCTGATGACATTATCATCAAGGCTTCCGTCACCATTCAAATCCTCGCCAAAATCGGGTTCCCAAGTTTCAAAGGCAATCACGTTACCTTTCACGCATGGAAACGTGCCATAAACAGCAGTATTGGTGATTGTGCCTGAAGAGATGTTATAATACCGAATTATTCGGTCACTCATGTCT
Organism: uncultured Candidatus Bathyarchaeia archaeon; assembly: GCA_964469615.1. Classification (GTDB taxonomy): domain Archaea; phylum Thermoproteota; class Bathyarchaeia; order Bathyarchaeales; family Bathycorpusculaceae; genus CAYXZM01. Next base: position 12,905 of record CAYXZM010000002.1, read on the forward strand.
CCATCTTCATTTAAGTCCTCACCAATATCGTATTCGGATGTATAGAACGCTATAATATTATCATTGATTGAAACCTCGTGACCCACAGCAGCAGTATTAGTGATAGTCGCCGTTGACATGTTATAATATCTGATTATACTGTCCACAGTGTCACCATCGCCGTTTAAGTCAATGCTATCCCATTCTTCCCATGTTTCAAATGCAATAATGTTGCCGCTTTTGGATGCATATGCACCCAGAATTGTAGTAGCATTAAAGGTTAACCCAGTTGAAACATTATAATACCAAATAAAGCGGTCTATGCTATCACCATCTTCATTCAAATCCTCGCCAAATCCCCCTTCGGACACGGTGAATGTTATTATGCCATTGTCAACTGCCACATCATAACCTACCTCGCCTGTATTGTTAGTGGTACCAGAAGCAATATCGTAGTATCTTATCACAATGTCATCCATGTCCGTGTCATTGTTCAAATCCTCAGCAACGCTAAATTCATCAGTCAAGAATGCTATAATGTTGCCTCCAATTGCAGGCTCATAGCCCACAGCAGTCGTATTAGTGGTAATGCCAGATGACACATTATAATACCTAATCACATCATCCAGCTGGTCTCCGTCTCCGTTCAAGTCAACGCCGACTTCTCCCTCATATGTGTAGAAGGCTATTATGCCATTGTCAAATGATTCAGCAGCAACAACCTCTCCAACAACACCCGTATTAGTAGTCTGTGCAACAACAGTAAAACGTAAAATGGAAGTCAGAATCAAAAAAGAAAATAAAATTACTTTAACCAACTTCATCATAACACACCGTACTTCATTTTGCCATTTCAGTTTTTATAATTTACGGAAGAAAAATCCGATTCTGAATAACTGTAAAGAAAACAGAGTGTGGTTATGGCTTTGCTGTGTCAACAAGTTTTTGAAGCCAAACCATGACGGCTGTTGGACCAACAAGCGCAGTATAAACGTCAAAAGTCATGCCAGCCACATCCAAGCCTAAAGCAGAAAAAACGCCGATGGCTACTGTTCGCAGAAACTTTTTCCAACTGAAAGCCTTATCCTGCGCAGCATACCCCAAAAAAGCATAGACAAGCGCTGCACACACACCTAAACCAACATTTAACACATTCATGGCCTATTTTCACCTCCTTTTAGTCGCATTTTCCCGCCTCCACGAAAGGCGCTCGTATTTGGCTTTTGAAAAGAGGAGAAAGGAGAAGCAAAAACAAGCATCATTTTGCACCTTCCATGGAGGTTTCGGGCTACGTTTTCTCCCATAATTCCCAACCAAATTTTATGGCATTCTTGCGAAACTCCTCATGCCTAATCAAACCCAACTCTGCCGCCTTCAGCATATCAGCCATGGCAATTTCAGGCGACTTTTCAGAACCCCAGTTTAGTCTAACTTGTGCTTCTGCAGGATTAAATCCAGCTTGCGCTAAGACTGTGTTAAAAATTTCATGTTCAACTTGACGCTTAATATACCGCTGAATAGGCTTAATCAACATTGACTGCAATTCCAACGCGGCTTTTGCAGAAGCTTCGGTGAATCCAGGCGTGCTAAACAATCGTGGCAAGGGTGTTTCACAGCCAAGATAAAACTGATTTATGATGTGGTCAATGTAATATTCGAAGCGTGCTCTTGGGTCTAATGTTATGGGTTTTATGTCGCCCTTCCCATTATAAAACAGCCAAGCGCCTTCTTCACTGCGGTTTTTTATTGCCTTTTCAAATTTTTGAATAGTTTCCTCATCAGCCTTCTCAAGCAAAGCCAAAACATCAGGTCCCGCATATTTCTCGAATATTTTTGGCATTATACGCTCTATTTTGGCTTTCATCCAAGCATAAGCTGGACGCCTATCAGAGTGAAAGATAAGCGAATGCAAAAGCACTTGTAAAACGCCGGTTCCGAAACCAGACAAGCCGAAACAGTTTATCCGCCAATGAATTAAGGCTTCAGACTTAAGGCTTTCACTGGCATAGGTCTGCTTTAGCTTGTAGCCTTCAACTTTGTAAGGAATTCTTAAGCCACTGTTCGGCAGAAAACTTTGCTCAACACGCTCTACAGCATCCACAGGAAGCCTATGCAATTTCACAAGTCTTTCAGGAGTAATTTTAAGCCAAAAATCATTTCCACATGCAATCAGCAAACGTGCCATATCGCAAAGCAAAGCATCCAAGTTAACATGCTCATTAAACTGGTCCACATTCTCTTTGGCTTCTTTAGCATGCGCATAATCCTTGTTAACTGTAGTGTAGAAGCCCATGCCAACTGCTGAAGCCGCAAGTAAATCAACACTTGCTTTGCACGCTGGGTCCCTCTCATAAAGCCTTACAACATCAGCAAGTGGAACACTTGGCGTCTCATAAACTATTGCGGTTTGCGAAACGGCATAGCCGCTTCTTATTTTAGGAGAAAAAGCTTCAAGTAAACGCTTTAGAACAATGCTCATTGCAAGCCCTCCAGAAACTTGAGCCCTTTTTCAGTAATCAGGTATGGAGCACGATGGGTCGGTTCACTTTTCTTTATGTAGCCATTCTGAACCAAATAGCGAAAAATGCCTTCAAAAGTCGCATGCGTCCCAGCTTTTCGCACTGTTCGCTTCTCAAGCTCTGTTCTGCAAAGATTTTGCCTACTAAGCTCATGCAACACGGTTCTTGCAAGATTTAATCTTTCATCCAACCTTCTCATGCAATTCAACCTCTACGGGCTTCTGCTTACTAAAAAATGGGGGAGAATGAAACGTGCAAATCATTAGCACATCAAAGTCATGTTTGCTATCAAGTGCATATGTTTTAGAGGCGGAATCAGGCGTGTATTGCGTCATTTCGGCACCGCATATTGGGCAATATTGCCAACAATCGCATGTAACAATGTCGCCTTGACGTTCTGAATAGAAAATTTTTCCACAGTTGGGGCATTTGCCTTCAAACTTTACCATTTTTCATCATCCAAAACTGTGGCTTACAGTGAAGTGCTAATGTTAATCATCTTAGCCACTGCTTTGCTTCGTAAGATACCTAAGCCAAAGCGTGTGGTAGCCCTAACACCGAACTCGCCAATTCGTGGGTCTTCCCAATCTTCAACAGTCACATCTCTTCGCAGAAGCATGATAGCAGCCACACGGGTGTCTATTGCATAGGCTGTTCCATTAGGCACTAAAGTGCTGGCTAAGACTTTCATTCCAAGAACACTGCCAATGATGCCATGTTCAAGGTCAACCTGCTCAGAAGGTAAATACTGTGCATGAATGAATTTGTCGTCGCTTAAAAGCTGATGTAACTGAATCTCATTGACTGCGAGCACTGTGGGGCGCCAATTCTCGCCTCTAATGGCATTATGAAGCTTCAACAGTCCAGACCAGTTTAAAGTTGCTCCACCATTGTCGATTGGTGCGCCGCCAGCCAAATCTGCATTTGCAATGGCGCCATATAAGTCTAATATTTTGTTTGTTTCAGTTTCGCCTAAAGCCCTTCCAACCTTTTCAATCATGCTATCCATAACATTCCATGTGGCGTCTTCAAGAAACTCTCTGGTCCATTCTTCAGAAGCTTCTGCAATAATGTTTGTGTAAACGTCAACTGTGCCGATTTTCTTTCCGCTTAATCTTGAAAATGCCCCTTCAGCATAACGGTAAGCAATAGCCTTCTCATCAAGTGGAAACCTTTCCATGCTCTCTGTTGTAGGTCTAACTGTGATTATGTCTCTGCCAATCATTTCAGGGTTAGCTGCTTCCACAAGTGTGTCATGCATACGTCCCAAAGCACCAGTCATATCACTGAACAAACGTTCCTTAAGTCCCATCTCACAGTAGCGCTTCAGAAAAGGATGCACAACAGCCTTATGCTTCAAATCCTCTACAAGCTGCTTAAACTCAATGTCTGATTGCATGAGACTTTCAAAAAGTTTAGGCTTCATAGCAAATCACTTCCCAACCACAATGAAAATTAGGTCATCAGCAGTAGAAGCAGACTCGAGAGCAAAACCAAGCCTACGTGCATAATAAATCGTGTACTGTGCCGTTCCACCTTCATTCACTGCTTGGTCCGTTAGCTGAAGCACTCGTTTAGAAGCATCTGCGCCGTAAACAGCTTTGCCCCTGGTTATGGCTCCGCCCACCTTCACTTTAACCCTTCCACGAACTAGAACGGGACATGGATCGCCAGAAGAAACACTTTTAACAGCAATGCCTATGCAATCTTGAGCAGTGGTTGCTGGACTGACAGTGTCATCAGCACTTAAGTACACAGGGTCACCTTTAGTGATTGTTGCACCTGCAGTGAAAGTTTCAATCATGGCATTTGGGTCATCTGTTTCGCCTATGCTCATCCATGTTTTTCCAGAATTATCCGCCATAAAGAAATCACTCCTCATTTTCTTTTTCGGTTTCAGCAAGCTCAGCCTTGCTTACTTCCCAAGTCACATAAGGTGACCATGAAGACTCGATTTTGCGAAGTCGTTCTTCAATGTCAACAAGCCATTTAGTCAGCAAATCATTTGAAAGGACACTTTCTTTAGCTGATTCATAAAGAGTTTCACTACGATTAACCATCTTACCTCACCCTTTCCCGAAGCTTCAAAATGATGCCACGAAGCTCCTGACAAAGTCTTTGAGAACCCAGACCCCAGCTACGTTCAACCATTGGACTGGGCAAAATATTCTGAATCATTCTTATCATTTCCTCAACTGGAATAATTCCCTTCGAGTTTTTCAGAAAACTATCATGCTCTTTCAACAGTGTCTGTGAATGTGCAGAAGTGGTCGCTGAAGCCATATAATGCGGATGCAAAAGAAACCAGTCACGAATCTTGTTCTCATCCCACATCTTGTCCTTCGCAAAAAAGATGCACTGAACCCTTCGAGTTTCAGGTTCATTCCGCAATTTTCCAGTAACAGCCAATATGCCATTTTCCCTGTCAAGCCATACGGTAGCAAAATGCTCTGGCAAAAAAGCTGAGGCATCTTGATAAAAGCCAAGAATATACTCGCCAGCAACTATAGGTTCATATGCTTGCTCTTTTGCAAGTTTTTCCATGATTTGAATGTTTGCTTCAGGTATGCCTGGAACAGCCACAAGACTTATTTCAGCATTATGAAGCCCATGGGGGATTTTTCCATCTAAGACGTCAACAGTCTCATAGTCTGCTCCAATACTTACATGTTTTATTAAGCCTTTACGGATTTTCTCAGCTATTTCATCATCGTAAATCTCAGCGTCATACCAAAGGTTTTGTCCATCCCACTCTGTTTTAACTATTTTACCAACAGCATTAGGCACAGCCACATGCTCAATATAAACTGGTGCTGAAACAAGCTTATTGGCAAAAGACTGCAATTCTTCAGGAGTGTAAATATTGAAATTTCGGCTCATGCCCGCAGTTATGGCTATGCCGCGAATTCGTAAAGGCTTGTCAACAATTTTCTCCAAAACCTTGAACGGCATTAAAGCCCAGAAATGCTCCCGCAAAACCTCTTCCTTATCATGCTTTTTAAACCATTCCTTGGCTTTGTCCAATGTCCAGCCCTTAGACACTTCGAATAAGTAGCTTTGAATTTCCATTGTTTCTTTGCCTTTAGGCTTTCCAATTACGGCTTTAATGCCCTCATCCTCATTCAAGGTAATAGTTCGTAGACTTTCAGGCTTGAACTCTTCTGGACTGCGATGTCCGCTACGGATATATTTATCAGTTATTTCCCAAGGCAATTTTACACAACCTCACACAACTAACACCAAGCTAATATACGAAGAAAATGAAAAGGCGAATTGTACAACACAATAGCCCACAAATGGGTCAATAGAAAATCCATCTGATTGGACTAAACCTTCAAAAGTGATGGAGAATGCCGAGAAAACGTATAGTGAAAGTGGTTCTGAGTAAAGAACAAAAAGAAATTCTTGACGAGTTAGCAAGAAGGTTAGGGACAAGCGAAAGTGAAACATTACGAATGGCTCTGATGGATTATGCAAAAGAGATTAACCTAATAAGTGAAAAAATACGAGGAACAAGCAAATAGAACAAGCAAAGTGTTAAATTTTGGTTTTTTGGATAATTCGCTGTTAGAGATGTTCTGATTTGGACTTTAGCTCGAAATTAGCACAATTAAGAATCAAATTTAAGAATTCATAACAAATTTATTTATAAGAAACTTGTAAACAATCCTTAAGGTGGTTATTCAGAGGCGATTTAAAGTTGGCAAAAAAAGCCTTCGAGGAGCTGTTGCTTGAAGCAGTAGATGAAGCCTTGTCCTCGTTGGGAGAATCTGCCAAACAATCAATTTACTTTCATCTTGAAAACAGATTCAAAATAGCGAAAAAAGACATACCTTATCGCCTTGAGGATTTCCACGATGGACTTGAAAAGATTTTTGGTTTAGGAGCCCATTTCATAGAAATTTTAATCATGAAAAGTTTATTTGAAAAAGTCGGGCAACCCCTAGAATGGAACGAAAACAAAGAGCTCCTATTTATTGACTATGTTTCTGCAGCCAAACAAGGCTACTTAAAAAGGAAGAAAAAAGTTAAAGCTGTTCTTTAGAGCCTGAGGCTTATCAATCCATATTCAAAGTTCACAAAGGATTTATCAACGCAACATAAAGTTTCATTCTACAAAATTACATAAACCCTCGAGGGTTTCCATTTGCCTCAAAACAAATTTAGAGAAATCCTTCTAACAGCAGTTGAGGAAAGCCTATCCACCTTAGGAGACTCACCCAAACAAGCCATACTCTTCCATTTACAAGACACCTTCAAAATAAAGATAGAACACATCCCTGACAATATAACGGAATTTTCAAAAGCCTTAGAAAAAATTTTCGGACCTGGAGCCGCATACCTTGAAAAACTCATTGTGAAACGCCTTCATGAAAAATTAGGTTTGGAATTTGAAAATTATGGAAATTTGGACTTTTTAGAATGTGTAGACCAAGTGAAAAAGCGTTTGCCAAGCAAAGAGGGATACGCAACACAATGAAGAAAAAAAGCTATAGTAGATTTGAAAAGCAATTGGAAAAAGAGTTGAAGAGATTACGGATTCTCACTGATGGGATAGATGAAATAGTTTATGTTGTCGACCCAAAAACTTACGAAATATTATTTGCTAACAAAAAAGCTGAGAAAACATTCGGCAAAAAAATTCTAAACAAAAAATGCTATAAAATATTTCAAAATTTAAACCATCCATGCCCCTTCTGCACCAACAAATATCTTTTTGAAAAAAACAAAAAAATTCTCGTTCGAGAGCTACAAAATCATGGAAACAAGAAATGGTATAAATGCATAGACAAAGCCATCAAATGGCCTGGAGACAAGCGTGTTCGATTTGGAATTGCCATCGACATTACTGAGCAGAAGGAAATGGAGAATGCGCTACGGGAAAGTGAAAAACGTTACCGTAATCTTGTTGAAAACGCGCTTGAGGTCATCTATACTGCTTCCGCTGATGGAAAGATTACGTCATTGAACCCAGCTTTTGAAAGAATTACTGGATGGTCATGTAATGAGATGCTCGGCAAACCATTCGCTACGATTATTCATCCAGATGATTTGCCTCTCGCTATGGAATCATTTCAAAAGACCCTAAAAGGAGAAAGGCAGACAACACCAATAGAGTTACGTGTTCTCTCAAAATCTGGCAAGTATCTATTCGGAGAGTTTACAAGTGCACCTCTCTTTGAAGACGGAAAAATCGTAGGGGAATTTGGAATCGCTCGCAACGTCACAGAACGTAAGCAGATGGAAAAAGCGTTACAGGAAAGCGAACAGCTCTTTCGTTCTATAGTGGATAACTCTCATGAATGCATCGTAATTATAGACGATAATTTTAGAATTGTCTACGCAAATGACCAAGTCGTGCCTTTGTGTGGGTATTCGAAAAGAGAAATAATTGGCATGGACTTCAGAAAAGTTCTCGATGAAGACAGCAAGGCTTTGGTTGAAGATAGATACTTGCGAAGGCAAAGAGGAGAAAATGTGCCTCCACATTATGAATTTAAAATAGTTCGAAAGGACGGCCAAAAAAGAGACGTTGAGATTAGGTCTACGGTTTTAAAAGACAAGGAAGGTAGAACTCGCACAATAGCCCAGTTACTTGACATCACTGAACAAAAAAGAACAGAAAACGAAAGAAAACGTTTTGAAGAAAGGCTTTCAACCTTGAATGTATATGGCTTGAACTTGAACTTGGCAGTGAATATGGATGAAGTTTACAAAATAACATTAGACGCTATGGAAAAATCCTTAGGATTCCAATTTGCCGACGTATTCATCATAGATGGAAGAATGTTACGTTTAGTCGCGCACAGAGGATACTCGAAGAATTTATCGCTTAATTTGCCACTAGAGAAAAACAGAGGCATAACCCTCAAGGCTGTTAAAAAAGGCAAACCTGTTTATGTTCCAGATGTCAGAAAAGATAAGGCTTACGTTAAAGGCGGGGAAGGCATACTTTCCGAACTTGCTGTACCTATAAAAATGGAAAATAAGGTATTAGGCGCTTTAAATGTGGAAAGTAGAAAACTTGCAGCTTTTGATGAAAGTGACAGAGAACTGCTGGAAATATTGGCGTCACATGCAGCAATTGCCATAACTAATCTTAAAAGACGAGAAAGACTTTCAGCGTTAAACGAATATGGTAAGAAATTGAATATGGCTAAAAATTTAGAAGAAATTTATAAAATAACATTAGACGCTATGGAGAAGACATTAGGATTCGAATTTGCCTCATTTTTCATGATAAAAGGAAAAACACTCAGCCTAATGGCTCACCGCAAATATCCAAAGCAACTCAAACTTGATTTACCATTAGACGGAAATCAAGGTGTTACTGTTAAAGCAGTGAAAACAGGCAAACCTGTTTACATTAAAGACGTTAGAAAGGAAAACGCGTATGTTGGAGCCGGCATAAGGGGAATGCTCTCCGAACTTGCAGTTCCAGTGAAAGCTGAAAAAAAGATTTTAGGTGTCTTAAATGTGGAAAGCAAAAGGCTTGCAGCTTTTGACAAAGAGGATAAGAAACTTCTTGAAATATTGGCGTCACACACTGCCACAGCCATAAGCAATCTTAGAAAACAAGAAAAGCTGAGAGTAATATCCAACCGATTAACAAATCTGATGAAATGTTCCACAAAAATAATGAATGCAAAGGACATGCGCAGAAGACTTGAAGTAATTGCAGAAGCCATTTTGAAATTCGGATGGAGAAGAGTTGTCATTTCTCTCAGAGACGAAAATATGGAAGGAATAGAACTTGTCACAGCAGGTCTCACAAAAGAAGAGAAAGAACTCTTGCAGAAAAGAAAGGCGCCTGGACATATTTGGCGGGAAAGGTTAGGTCCGAAATTTGAACGGTTCAAAATAAATGAATTTTACTATCTTCCATGGAATGACCCGTGGATTCGGGAATACGTCCATAATGTTCCGCCTGAAACGCCTCTAGAAAAAGCCACTACATATGCTGGGGTTCCAAGCAAGCTTTCACCAGAAGAAATGGTTGATTGGCATCCTCAAGACATGCTTTATGCGCCACTGCGCACGCCTGAAGGAAGAGTTGTAGGCATTTTGAGTATGGACGACCCAATTGATGGTCGAAAGCCGACAAGAGATAGTCTCACTCCGTTGGAGCTTTTCTTGCACCAAGCTGCGATAACCATTGAGAATGCTCAGCTTATTGAAAGCTTAAGAGATGCACGAAAACAGCTCGAAGAGTATGCTGAGACGCTTGAGCAGAAAGTAGAAGAGAGGACTAGAGAGTTGAAGAAATCTCAGGGACAGTTGCTTAAGGCTCAAAGGCTTGCTGTTATTGGTGAATTGGCTGGTATGGTTGGACATGACTTGCGTAATCCTTTGACAAGCATTGCTGGAGCTCAATATTACTTGAAGAAACAGTTGAGTTCAAAAGTGTCAAGCAAAATTAATGAGATGATTGAGCTTATTGGCAAGAATATTGAATATTCTAATAAGATAATTAATGATCTTTTGGATTATTCGAGGGAAATAGAATTAGAGATTACAGAGCGCACGCCCAAGTCAATAATAAAAGAAGTCTTATCGTTAGTAAATATTCCTAAAAACATTAAATTAATAGACTTAACGGAAAATAAGCCGAAGATATGGGTTGACGTTGACAAGGTAAAGAGAGCCTTCATAAACATTATCAGAAATGCCATTGAAGCAATGCCTAAAGGTGGGAAACTAACGATAAGAAGCAACAAAATAGATGACAAGGTGGAAATTGCCTTTTCAGATACTGGTGTTGGCATGCCTAAAGAAACATTAGAGAAGCTTTGGACTCCGCTTTTCACGACAAAAGCGAAGGGGATGGGCTTCGGCTTGCCAATTTGCAAACGCTTCATAGAAGCCCATGGAGGCTCAATCAATGTTAAGAGTAGTTGTGGAAAGGGCACAACCTTCACTGTTACCTTTCCTAAAGAGTTTAAAATGAATGAGGGAGGTGAAAAAGTATGGGTGAAACCGCTAGAATCCTCATCGTTGATGACGATGAGAACATAAGAAAGGTATTGGCGACGATACTTGAGGATGAAGGATACAATGTTGATTTAGTGGAAAATGCGAAGAAAGCAATAGAAAAGACAAAGAGAAACTTTTACAACTTAGCTTTAATCGACATTAGGCTTCCAGACATGGAGGGCACAGAGCTTTTGACCAAAGTGAAGGATTCAACGCCTAAAATGCGGAAGATAATCATTACTGGCTATCCGACGCTTCAGAATGCTATTGAGGCTGTTAACAAAGGTGCTGACGCTTATGTATTGAAGCCCTTTGACATGGAAAAGGTTCTTAGAACGATAAAAGAGCAGTTGAAGATGCAGTATGAAGAGAAGCGATACAATCAAGAAAAAGTCGCCGAATTCATCGAGACAAGAGTGAGAGAATTAAACTTTGGGAAGGAGGTAACCCGCAAGTAATCTCAAAAATTTTTCATTTAACTTTTCAACTTTTCTTCATACCTATCTTTTGAATTATTATTAGGTTGATTTTGGCGGAAACGTTTTGCGCATAAATTTCCAATTATGCTTGATTATAAATCCGAGTTTTTGTAGAAGTTTTATGGATGGAATGTTTTGTTCTGAAGTGTATAAGGCTACTGAGTCCATTCCCTTTTCATAAAGAAAGTTCATTGCTCTACATGTAAGAGCGGACGCAAGATTTTTGTTTCGATATTCTTGAAGGGTGGCTGCTGGACCAAGATAGCCTCTTTTGCCATTGAAGTTCTTGTTGTAATCCATGTCTGGTCTGGAGGCAACTGCAGAAACAATCTTATAATTATGCTCTGCTATGTGAATCCAATCTTCATTGAAAGGGGGGCATTCTGTTTTCCATCTTTGAATAATGCCAATTTTTAATCTTTCCCAGCCGAAACCCGCATTAACAGCTTCTACAAGCTCTTTCTCTTCTTCTGGCTTCATGCTGCGGAGAATTATGTCTTCTGGAATTTTTGGAAGAGGCATTACGTTTTCAAGTCTAGCAACCATGTGGCATAGTCCGCCTTCAGGCTTGTAGCCTCTTTCAATCCACTCGTTAATTTTTGGGCTTCCAGCATCAACAGCCGCAAAAATTGTTTGCTTTTTTACGTATTTCTCGATTTCTCTGATTAACCTGTTTTCTATTAGTCTTCGATTAGGGTTTTCTGACACTGCGAGCCATTCAATTTCCTCACCCCAAGGGCTATCATTATAAGCGATAGAGCCTAAGGCTTTGCCGTTGTCTTCTGCCAAGAGCACAGTGAGGTTTCGCTTTTGAATTTTAGTGTGGAGTTTTTCCATGGTGTAGGGAGTAAACTCGTATGAATCTCTATACTCGTTATTAAGCAAATTAACTAGATTTGGAAGGTCTTTTTCTGTGAAACTTCTGATTTTAAATGGCATATGTTCATCTTTAATGCACATGTCGAAGAAGGATAATAAAGGTTTAGGCAAAGCGATGAAACGTGAATT
>CAYXZM010000003.1:0-4022 GCA_964469615.1 uncultured Candidatus Bathyarchaeia archaeon
CCCAATTTGTTTCACAAGATGCATACGGAGTCGCACTCTGGATGGAGCCACTGCCATCACCATATGGACCAATCCCAGTATGGGAACTCGTGGGATACTTGCAAACAATGGGTTATGATCCCTCTTGGCATGCGTTCATAAGAGCTGCAGTAATAACCTCTCCAACAATCGCCGTTCCTGACATAAACATAACAAATGTTGCGTCACCAACCATTGTAAACAGAGGAGATACAAGCAGCCGACCACACGTAAACGTCACCATCCTGAATGAAGGCGATAGAGTTGCAAGCTTCTTCGACTTATTCGTCTACGCAATCAACTTAACAGACGAAATAGAAATAGGCGTCCAAACAATCGACGAACTTGGTCCAGGCGAAAATGTGACTCTTACATTCTGGTGGAATACAACAAGATACACTCCTGGAAACTACACGATAAAAGCCTATGTCCCGCCATTGCCCGGTGAAACAGACATAGATGACAATACTCGCTTTAGAACTGGCGACGTAACAGTGAAGTTGATTGGCGACCTTGGTAGTGGACTGCCTCCGAAATTCTTCTTGTTTGACGGAAAAGTAGATGGCAAAGACTTATCCTTATTCCTACAATGCTATAAGAAAATATCTCCGCCAGAAACATGGTATCTAGGCGATCTTGGTAGTGGGGTTCCTCCGAAATTCTTCCTATATGACGGAGAGTGTAACAGCAAAGACTTATCGCTCTTCCTACTCTGCATTAAAGGACTAGGTCCCTAAACAATCAAAGTAATAAATCTCCTTTTTTTCTTGTTTTGCTTTTTTAATCTAGAAAAGAAGGGTCCAACAGAGCCTCTTCTAGGTTAAGTTTAAAAGTTAACAAGTTCGAGTATAATCCCTAATTTAGTTGCGAGGTCGAAATTGTTGGGCGAAATCATTTTCGTTGGGTTAGGTTTACATGATGAGATGGGCATAAGCTTACGAGGCTTAAGAGAAGTTAAAACTGCAGATGCAACCTTTATAGAATTTTACACGAGTCTAATGCCAAATTTTTCTCTAAAACGATTTGAGAATATTTCTGAAAAGAAATTGCATGTTGTTTCGAGAAGAGAGCTTGAAGAAGAAAATGGCAAAGTCATTTTAGAAGCTGCTCAAAAAGGTAAGGTTGTTCTGCTCGTTCCAGGAGACCCTCTCATAGCTACTACTCATATTGTCTTAAGAATAGAAGCTGAGAAGCTTGGAATAAGAACTCGCATAGTTCATGGAGCATCTATCCTTTCTGCTGTTATCGGTCTATCGGGTTTGCACAATTATAAATTTGGAAAAAGCGTGACGATACCCTTTGCAGATAAGTCTCTTTTCGAAACTCCCTACAATGTCATAACTCAGAACAAGGAATGTGGTCTTCATACTCTTTGCTTACTGGATATCAACACAGAAGAGGAACGTTATTTGAGCATTCGTGAAAGCTTGGACATGCTTTTAAAAATTGAGGAAAGAAGGAGAAGGAAAACTATCATGATGGACACGCTTGCAGTTGGAATCGCTAGAGCTGGAAGCGACAATCCTACAGTAAAGGCTGATTTTGTAAAGAGATTATTGGATTATGATTTTGGAAAACCACCATATAGCGTTATTTTTCCAGGCGAACTTCATTTTATGGAAGCCGAAGCCCTCATATTTCTGGCGGGAGCTCCAGAAGAGTTAAGGATGTCTATAAAATGAGTTTGGAGAGGCTTGTTTCAAAATATATAACTTCTGCAGAGCATGTGTTTTGTGAAATAGAGATTGCTGAAAAATGCATAAATATTGATGTAAGCGAAATTAAGAAAGTTTTAGAATTTGCCAAAGCCTATTTAGAGGATGCAAAATACTATAGGGATAAAAAAAGATTTGCAGTAAGCCTTGCTTCTATTGTCTATTGCGAAGGCTTACTGGATGCATTAAAACTGTTAGGGGCTGTAAAATTCGAATGGTCAATGGAAAAGATCGAAGGCGAAAAGTAGTTCTAGCGTCAGGCGTATTTGACCTCTTGCATCTGGGGCACGTAAAATTTCTGGAAGAGGCAAAAAAAGCTGGAGGACGAAATGCTAAATTAATTGTTATTGTTGCTAGGGATAGCACTGTCGAAAAAAAGAAGGGCGTTAAGCCTGTTATACCAGAAAACCAGCGGAGGGCTCTAGTTGAATCTTTGAAGATTGTTGATGAAGCTGTTCTTGGTTATGAAGATTTCAGCATGGAAAGAGTTATTGAAAAGATTAAACCCGACGTTATAGCTGTTGGTCATGATAGTCACATGACTGGCATGGAGCAAGCTGTGAAAGAGTATGTAAAGGCAAAGGGATTACGGATAAAAATTGTTAAAATTGGAAAGTTTGGGGCTGATGAGCTAAACAGTTCCTCAAAGATTAAGCAGAAAATAATTGAGCACTTCAAAAGATGAACTCTATGTTCAAAACTTCTAGAAAGTTCATGCCAACATACCTTCTAATTGCTTTAAACATTGCTGTGTATGCATGTATTTCTATTATTAGTGGAGATTTTATGGAAACAAGATATGATTTTATTTTATGGTATGGACAAGTAAATCAGTTGGTCATAGAAGGATGGTATTGGCAACTTTTTACATCCGTGTTCATTCATGTGAGCATCATTCACCTTTTAGGAAATATGTTTTTTCTGCTTGTGTTTGGACTTAGGGCTGAAGAATTATTTTCCATTGAGGAATACCTTCTCATTTATTTCTTAGGCGGATTAGCTGGAAACTTGCTGACACTTCTTTTTGGGCCTTCAATGATTTCTGCAGGGGCTTCTGGTGCGATTTTCAGTTTGTTTGGAGCATGCATCATTTATATCCAACGTGCAATTGGGCAGTCAGCAGTGACTGCTCTATTGTATTCTCTCTTTTTGCTAATGGTTAGCTCCGGACCAAAAGTAAATAATCTTGCCCATTTGGGCGGTTTGATTGTTGGCTTAGCCATTGGTTATGCATTGGCTGCGGTTCGAAAATCCAGAGCAACATATCAATATCGCTACTCATTTTCTACTAGATAAATTCGCTTCTTTTAGAAAAACGTTAAATCACTCGTTTCAGAAGAATTACATAAGGAGATTCTAACACAATAATTGCGGTATCTTGTTCCAACATGGTTTAGGGTGTATGAATATCATATGAAGGAAAGCAAAAATCCCCAGTCGATTTCGAATTTAACATCGGCTTTGATGCTTTGTTTTTTACTAATCCTGCAAAGTCTTTTTGTTTTAGGGATCAAAAATGATTTTAACCAATTAACGAAAGTTGTAGCGAACACTTCTGAAAATGCCGTGCTTGTTGAACTTGATACGCAAATGGACTGGCTTTCATTAACCAAGAAAAATGCAGAATATTGCTCTGCTTCATGGAGGAATTGGGATTTCAGCCGAATAAACGAGTGGGCTGATTTAGCCAAAATTGATGAGGATTCTGCTGAATTGGTGATTGGCATCAGCCAAACTAGTTCCACAAGTTACGATAGGATAATTAATGCTATTGAAACATATAATGGAAAAATATTCAATACTATTTCGATAAGTGATAAAGTTGAGGCGATTGTTGTTGACATATCTCACGAATTTATATCGTCTTTTTTAAACGAGGCAAAGGCTATAGATAGCATCACTTACATAGAACCAAACCTTAAGTTTAAGACTAATTTCATTCCTAACGACCCTTACTGGAACAAACAATGGGGACCAATCAATATAGGAGCCGACATTGCGTGGGATAGGCAAATAGGCAGTAGCTCTGTTCTTGTAGCAGTTATTGATACTGGTGTCGACTGGAATCATCCTGATTTGGCTGATAATTATGTGCCGCTTGGCTATGATTGGGTTAACAATGACGCTGACCCATTGGATGATAATGGCCACGGGACTCATTGTGCTGGAATAATTGCCGCAGTGTTAAATAACAGCTTGGGTGTTGCAGGCTTAGCCCAAGTCAGCATTATGGCTGAAAAAGGCTTAGACGCCCAAGGATACGGATACGAAGATGACCTCGCAAACGCA
>CAYXZM010000004.1:0-124739 GCA_964469615.1 uncultured Candidatus Bathyarchaeia archaeon
CATAGGCTCAGCTATCACACTTGCGGGTGGTGAAGTAATCTATACAACACTGCCACTATTAATCGCAGCAGCTGGGCTCTTCGCGTCGATTATCGGAACAGTTTTCGCTAAAATAAGCATAAAGACAAGTCCGGGAGCAGCACTGAACAGAGGCGTTTTCTCAACTTGCCTTTTCTTCTTGATTCTGCTCTTTATAGTCACAAAATTTTCTGGAATAGGCGAGGATAAATGGCTTGGCGTCTTTCTTCCAACAGTTGCTGGCTTGACTGCCGGAATGATTATTGGAATTACAACCGATTATTACACATCAATAGATAGATCGCCAACACAAAAGGTTGCCGAGGCATCAAAATCTGGAACTGCAATAAACATACTTTCAGGCTTCTCCTACGGGATAGTAAGCATCGTCCCGTCAATACTTGGAATTTCTGCAGCAGCTCTCGCTGCTTGGTATCTTGCAAAGATGTTTGGCATTGACCCCTTCTACGGAATTGCAACGGCAGCCTTAGGAATGCTCTCGATCGTTGGAATGATAATATCAACCGATGCCTATGGACCAGTTGCTGACAACGCAAGAGGAATAGCTGAACAATCTGGCTTAGGAAAAGAAATAATCGAAGTAACAGACAAACTCGACGCAGCAGGAAACACTACCAAGGCTATATCAAAGGGATTTGCCATAGGCGCCGCTGCCCTCACGGTTCTGACACTTTTCGGAGCATATACAGCACTGGTAAAAATTACTAGTATAAACTTGATGACGCCAGAAGTTGTTGTAGGCGTCTTCATTGGAGCAATGATGCCTCCACTGCTTTCGGCATTGCTAATACTTGCTGTTGGCAAAAACGCTGGGAGAATGATAGCTGAGATAAGAAGACAATTCAGCGAAATCCCTGGTCTAAGAGAAGGCACCGCGAAACCAGACTATGCCAAATGTGTTGACATCGCCACAAAAGGAGCCCTAAAAGAGCTTATACTTCCATGTACTCTAGCAATTATTGCACCACTCGCGACACTGCTGACTCTAGGAAAAGAAGCTCTAGGCGGTTTCTTGGCAGGAAGCATCGTAACTGGAATAATCTTTGCACTGCTGATGGCTAACTCTGGCGGGGCATGGGACAACGCTAAGAAATACATAGAAGCTGGAGCTTTCGGCGGCAAGGGCTCAGAAGCGCATAAAGCAGCCGTTACTGGCGACACGGTTGGAGACCCATTCAAGGATACTGCCGGACCATCTCTGAACACTATGATTACGGTGATGTCCTTGGTTTCATCAGTGTTTGCACCGTTAATCATTTTAATCTTGGGCTAGCCAAAAATAACTTTTCTCGTCTCCTTTTTATGTAAACCGACTGAATGTGAATAAGAGATTTTTTATAATAGTTATTTTATTTTTACTTCCTATTCGGAGCAACTAAAGGGGGCGCGACAACGTCAAAGCCTTGGCATGCAATGAAAACTGAAGAAGTGTTACAAGCTTTAAACGTTAATAAAAATGGTTTAAGCCAAGAAGAAGCGCAAAAGCGCCTACAACAATATGGACCGAACGAGCTTAAAAAAGAGAAAGGGATTTCTCCAATAAGACTTTTCATTGAGCAGTTTAAAGACATACTCATCGTAATATTATTAATCGCGACAGGGCTTTCGTTATATTTAGGCGAAGTAACAGATGCAATTGTCATATTAGCCATAGTCATGGCATGTGCAGTGCTTGGATTTGTCGAAGAATACAGATCAGAAAAAGCTTTAGAAGCCCTTAAAAAAATGACAGCACCTACAGCAATGGTTTTGCGTGATGGAAAGGAAGTTAAAGTTGACGCAAGTAACATTGTCCCAGGTGATTTTGTTCTTTTATATGCAGGTGATAAAGTGCCTGCGGATGCCCGCCTTATTGAAGCTTATAATGTAAAGGTAGATGAAGCACCACTTACCGGAGAATCTTCACCCGTAAACAAAGACACTGCCGCTTTATCTGAAGAAACTGGACTTGCTGAACGACGGAACATGGTTTTTACTGGCACAGTGGTTGTTTATGGACGTGGAAAAGCTGTTGTGACCTCTACAGGAATGAATACGGAGTTTGGCAAAATAGCGAAAATGGTTCAAGTAACTGAAGAGGAGGAAACACCGCTTGAAAAGAGGATGGCTTCTGTTGGCAAATGGATTGGAATATTGTCAGTTGCAGTATGCCTTATCGTGGCAACAATTGGCATCATTGAAGGACGTGAGATCCTCTCGATGATTTTGTGGGGAGTAAGCCTAGCAGTCGCTGCTGTTCCAGAGGCTTTACCCGCAATAGTGACTGGTGCATTAGCGGTTGGCATGTATCGCATGGCAAAAGTGAACACTATTGTTAGAAGGTTGCCAGCAGTTGAAACTTTAGGCTGCACAAGTGTCATCTGCGCTGACAAAACTGGAACAATGACAAAGGGCGAAATGACTGTTCAAAGAATCTATGTAAATGGACAAGCGATAAAAGTTTCGGGCGTAGGCTATGAGCCTAAAGGTGAATTCTTACTTGAAGATAAAAAGATTAACCCTTCAAGCGAAGAGCTTCAAACTCTTTTGAAAATTGCTACTTTATGTAATGATGCTAAACTGGAAAAAGAAACTCAAACAGAAAGATGGATAATCAAAGGTGATCCAACAGAAGGCGCACTAGTGGTAGCTGCAGCCAAGGCTGGTTTATGGAAGGAAGAATTGGAAAAGGAAGCTCCACGCATAGGTGAAATTCCATTCTCCTCTGAAAGAAAGTGCATGACAACAGTGCACATTGTCTCTGGAAAACGCAAAATAGCCTTCATGAAAGGTGCACCAGAAATCGTCCTAAAAAAATGTACAAAAATTCTTGCAAATGGGAAAGTGCGCAAAATAACTGAAGAAGACCAAACAAAAATACTTAAAATCAATGAAGCTATGGCACTTCAAGCACTAAGAAATTTGGGCTTCGCCTTCAAAGAATTATCTGAATCGGTCTCCACTTTTGACGACAAAATTGAAAAGGACTTAATTTTTGTTGGAATAATGGGAATGATTGATCCGCCTCGAGAAGAAGTTAAAAATGCAATCAACCTTTGTGGAAATGCTGGCATTAAAGTTGTTATGGTTACTGGCGATCACAAGCTAACGGCTGTTGCGGTTGCTAAGGAACTCAACTTGCTTGGCGAAAACGAGCTAGAGGGCAAAGTGCTTACTGGTGAAGAACTGGATAAGATGAGTGATGAACAACTGAAGGAAATTGTTGAAAACATCGTAATTTACGCACGTGTCTCGCCAGAGCATAAAATGAGAATTGTCAAGGCTTGGAAAGCCAAAGACCAAGTTGTAGCTATGACGGGAGACGGAGTAAATGACGCACCGGCTCTCAAGATGTCTGACATTGGTGTGGCTATGGGAATAACGGGCACCGAAGTCACTAAAGAAGCATCAGACATGGTTTTAACAGACGACAATTTTGCATCGATTGTTAAAGCAGTGAAAGAAGGCAGAGAAATTTATGACAACATCAAGAAATATTTGACCTATCTACTACGCTGCAACATTATGGAAATACTTGTGATGTCAATAGTAATGATTAGTGTCCCATACATCGCTGGCTTTCATGAGACAGAAGCAGTTGTTGCCCTAACGGCGACACAGATTTTGTGGATTAACTTAACAACAGATGGTTTGCCAGCCCTAGCTTTAGGCGTTGATCCAGGCGATCCAGATTTGATGGAAAGAAAACCTAGGAATCCCAAAGAGAGTGTGTTTACGCGCGATGTCATAATTTATTTGACTGTGATTCCAGTTCTCATGACAGCGCTACTTCTGTTTGGGTATTTCTTCTATCAACCTTGGAGGGGAATAGTGCATGGAAAAGACATGCTGACGGAAGCGAGGACGCAGTTGCTGACTGCAATGATTCTGATGGAATTGGCTAACGCTATATCTGCACGTTCACTGAAATACACGGTTTTCAAGGTTGGCGTATTCAAGAACAAGTTCCTATGGTATGCGATACTTTCATCGCTTGGTCTTCAATTATTAGTGCTTTACACACCATTACAGTCAGTCTTTGGCGTAACTTCACCTGAACCTCTTGATTGGGCGTTTGCTATATTGTTCACCGCAATAGTTTTCGGTTCGTTGGAAATAGGTAAGTACATCGCTAGCAAAAGGCGTAAAACATAATCAATCGTCTTGGAAAAACTTAAATCTAATGATATGCGAAAAACCGCCAATAACAGAAAAAAGGATGAATGAAAGAGATGAGCGAAAAGGCAGCAAATCCAGCACCGCTTGGACTACTAGGCTTTGGCATGACAACTGTGCTTGCAATGTTTATCCACAATGCTCGATTAAGTCCAATCGATGGTATGATTCTGGGAATGGGCATATTCTATGGCGGTTTAGCACAAATTATTGCTGGCATATTGGAATTCAAGAAAGGCAACACTTTCGGGACAACAGCTTTCACATCGTATGGATTATTCTGGCTATCTTTTGTAGCTCTAAATTGGCTAGGAGTGGCAAACGTAGCCGGTAGTGGAATCTGGCCTTTCTCCTCTTACGGTCCCTTAATACCTCAATACAACACACCATGGCTTGTTAGCTCAGAAGCTACTATGGCATATTTCTTGATGTGGGGTTTTTTCACTCTCTTCATGTTCTTTGGCACTTTGAAAACTAATCGTGCATTACAATTTGTCTTCGCAAGCCTTGCTATATTGTTCTTCCTACTTGCAACCAGAGACTATCTTGTTACATTACAAGTCATACCCAGAAATAGCACACACTGGAACCTTTTTACCCAAATAATCGGCATTGAAGGAATCATCTGTGGATTAAGCGCATTTTATCTAGCCATAGCTGAAATCTTAAACGAAGCCCATGGAAAAACCGTGCTACCCACATGTCCAGTAGGCTAAAAATTCCTTCATTTTTTTGTCTTTAACTGAAAACATTTATATTTTCGAAAGAAGGTTCATGCACTACTTCATGGAAGGTAAAAAGCAATGTCAGAAGCAAGTTTACCATTTAACGAAAAAGTGTTTCCAACAAAAACTTTAAAAAGTGAATGGGAAAGGTCAATCAATAATCCCGAAGAGTTTTGGGCTGAAAAGGCAAAGGCTATCGACTGGTTTAAAACATGGGACAAAGTGCTTGACGATTCAAACCCGCCGTTCTACAGATGGTTCGTCGGCGGCACATTGAACATATCCTACAATGCATTGGATAGACATCTTAAAACTCCTAGAAAGAACATGCTTGCCTACATTTGGGAAGGCGAAAACTTCGAAATAAGAACCTACACATATTATCAGCTATACAGAGAAGTAAACAAACTTGCAAAAATCTTCAAAAACTTTGGACTGAAAAAGGGCGATAGAGTTGCCGTTTATCTTCCCATGATTCCAGAACTACCAATAACATTACTTGCAACAGCAAGAGTGGGCGGGATTCACACTGTAGTCTTTTCTGGATTTAGCGCCGAAGCTCTTTCTGATAGAATAAACGATTGCCAAGCGAAAATTCTTGTAACCGCAGATGGCGCTTATAGGCGTGGAAAAACTGTTCAATTAAAAGAAACAGCTGACCGCGCATTAGAAAACACGCCAAGCATCCAAAAAGTAGTAGTTGTAAAAAGAACAGGACAGAATGTGCCAATGAAGGATGAACGAGACTATTGGTATCATGATTTGATGGCTAAAGTTGAACCTAACGCTTATGTTCCACCAGAATCAATGGAAGCAACAGAACCACTTTTTATACTCTACACTTCTGGTACAACAGGAAAACCAAAAGGCGTCCAACATAGCACAGGTGGCTATTTAGTATGGGGTTACTGGACACTTAAATGGGGTTTCAACCCTAAGGATGAAGACATATGGTGGTGCACAGCGGATATAGGCTGGATTACAGGGCACACATACAATGTTTACGCCCCATTAGCTTTAGGAATAACATCCCTCATTTTTGAAGGAACACCAGATTATCCAGCGCAAGACAGATGGTGGGACATCATTGAGAGGCATGGAGTAACAATATTGTACACAACACCCACAGCCATCCGAATGTTCATGAAATTTGGAGAAGAATGGATAAACAAACATGACTTGAGCACACTCAGACTGTTAGGAACAGTGGGCGAACCCATAAACCCCGAAGCATGGAGATGGTACTACCGCGTAATAGGAAAAGAAAAACTGCCAATAATAGACACATGGTGGCAAACCGAGACTGGAGGTTTCATGATAGCGCCACTACCAGGCATAGAACTTGTACCGCTGAAGCCAGGTTCAGCCACATTTCCATTACCAGGTATTAAGGCAGATGTCTATGACGAAAAAGGGCAAGAAACAGCACATGGCGTAAAAGGCTTTTTGGTTATCAAGACACCATGGCCAGGTATGCTCGAAACTTTATGGAAAGACCCAGAAAGATACAAGCAGACTTACTTTGGAAGGTTTCCCAGCGTTTACTACGCTGGTGACTATGCAGTGAAAGATTCGGAAGGTTACTTCTGGCTTCTTGGAAGGGCAGATGAAGTTTTAAAAGTTGCTGGTCACAGAATCGGCACAGTTGAACTTGAAAGCGCTCTTGTTTCACATCCTGCTGTTTCAGAAGCTGCAGTGATGGGTAAAGAGGATGCAGTTAAAGGTGAAGTTCCAGTAGCATTCGTTGTTTTAAGAAGCGGTTTTTCGCCATCAGAGGAATTGCGTGCACAACTCGTGCAGCATATTAGAGCAACAATTGGTCCAATAGCGACGCCGGATGCAATAGTCATCGTAAATAAATTGCCGAAGACACGTAGTGGGAAAATTATGCGTAGGCTTCTGAAGGCAGTATTATCTGGAGCGGCTTTAGGCGACATTTCAACATTAGAAGACGAGGCTTCAGTTGAAGAAATAAAAGCGACGTACGAAGAATTAAGAAAACAATTAGGGCAAAAGTAATTCAAACTTCTTATTTCTAACATAGATAAATCTGGATTCTAAAATTTCATAGTATCTTATTTGCGGATAAATTATGTTCACAGATTAGGATAAATCAAAATTTACTTTGGTAATTTCTTCGTCAACTGGCTCCATCTTGAAACCCTTTTTGCTGCACAAATGCATCATTTTTGTGTTACTTGAAATTACATAGCCATAGATTGTTTTTAGATCCATATCCTTACCAATCTCGATAATATAATCCATTAGTTTCGATCCCAGTCCAAACCCTTGCCACTGGTCGCCAACAAGCACAGCAAACTCTCCTCTTTTTCCACCAGGCTCTACCATCAACAGCACTACACCTATAATTTTCTTTTTATCTTCTTGTATCTCCGCAACTATGGCAATTTCGCGGTCGTAGTCTAAATTGCAATACCTACTTAAGGTATCATGGGTTACTTCTCTGTATATTTGGAAAAACCGAAACCGCATCGTTTCTTCAGAGAGTGACTTATAAAGTTCATGCAACAGAATCTCGTCTTCTGGTTTTATAGGGCGGATAACAACAGGGGTGGCATTCTTTAGCATGCAATTAGTAACGTACTTTTTTGGGTAGGGAGCAATCACAAGATGTTCATGGGGCTGGGTTTCTTGCAAAATTCTCTTCTCATCTATAACTATGCGAGCGTCGACAGCAACAGCATTGTTTTCGTTAACAATTAAGGGGTTTATATCCATTTCTTTTATTTCTGGAAAATCTATAACTAATTGCGAAAACTTCACTAATATTTCCTCAAGAAGCTTGGTGTTAACCTGATAGCCACTAGACTGTAAATGTTTACAAATCTCTGTTTTTTCAATAAGCCGTCTTGCGAGTATTTGATTCAAAGGCGGAAAACCTATGCTTACATCCTTGAATAATTCGGTGGCGATTCCTCCCATGCCAAACACTATTACCGAACCAAATTGAGCGTCTTTCTTGGAGCCTATTAACAATTCACATGTTCTTTTCTGGATCATTGGCTGGATTATAACGCCTTGAAAAACTGCATCTGATTGGTATTCCTTGACTTTTTTAGCCAACTCGTTGAAGAATGTTTTAACTTCTGATGGTGACCACACGTTTAGAATAACTCCTTGAGCTTTTGTCTTGTGAGTTATTTGTGGCGACAATGTCTTCATGACAATGGGATATCCAATTTCAAGGGCTTTAGCTTCTGCTTCTTCGGGAGTTCTTGCAATAAGAGTTTTTATTGTTGGAATTTTGTATGCTTCAAGGAAATGTAGAGATTCAATCTGATTTAGAACGGTTCGCCCTTCGTTAAAAGCTCTTCTTAACACTTCCTTAAGAAACGTTGGAATGGACACCTCTACTGAGAGTTCCTCGGGAGTTTGATAGAGAAGTTCCAAGTTCTGTGTGTAGCTGTACATATGCATAAATGTGGAAACCGCTTGTTCTGGTGTCGCAAATGTTGGAATAGCATTTTTTTGCAAAATTCTTCTAGCTCCGCGACAACAGCGGTCTTCACCGATGAGTGATGTAAGAATAGGTTTTGTAGTTTTTTTGGAAAGCTCTACTATTATCTTTGCAGTTGTAAGCGGGTCAGTGGCTCCTTGTGGCGTGTATATGATTAAGAAACCGTCACTGTTCGGATCTTTGAAGCAAATGTCCATAACCTTCTTAAATCTGTCTGGTGTAGCCTCCTCTAAAATATCAATAGGGTTCGTAATACTGCAATAAGAAGGTAAAGCATCCTTTAAGGCTTGAACAGTTTCTTCACTTAACTTTGAAAGCTTTCCACCTTTGATTATTAAGAAATCAGTAGCCATAATTCCTGGTCCGCCTGCATTCGTGATTATCGTCAGATTTGAGCCTTTGGGATTGGGTTGCATTGCCAACGCTTCTGCACAGTTGAAGAGATCACTTATAGCTTCAACGCGAACAATTCCTGCACGTCTAAATGCTGCATCATAAACGGCATCTTCTCCGCACAGAGCACCAGTGTGAGAAATGGCTGCTTGCATGCTTTCTGGAAATCTTCCGCTCTTGACCACAACGATTGGTTTAGCTCTGGCAAACCCTCTTGCGGCGCTCATGAATTTGCGTGCATCTTTAATAGATTCCACATAAAGTACAATGCTTCTTGTTTGGGCATCAACTCCAAAGTAGTCAATCAAATCTCCAAGGTCTACATCAAGCATTGAACCTGTTGAAACAATAGCGCTGAAACCTATGTGCGCCTCTGAGGCCCAGTCCAGTACTGATGCGCATAATGCTGCACTTTGGGAAATGAATGCTATTTTTCCTGGGTTTGCAGTTTTGTTTGCAAAAGTGGCGTTAAGCCTTATTTTCGGTCTCATTATTCCAAAACTGTTTGGTCCGATGATTCGCATGCCATACTGGTTTCTTAGCTCAAGAATTCGCTTCTCAAGAGCTTCTCCTTCTTTTCCAGTTTCTTTGAAGCCAGCTGAAATAATTATTATTCCTAACACGCCTGCTTTTCCACATTCCTCGATGATTTGTGGAACAGTATGTGCTGGAGTCGCTATTATCGCAAGGTCTACTTGCCATGGGATTTTGGAAATGTTTGGATAGGCTGTTATGCCTTGCACAGTAAGTCTAAAGGGATTGACGGGATATACTGCACCATTATACCCTACACCAATCAGATTTTGGAGAAGTTTAGCCCCAACAGAACCTTCTTTCTCACTGGCTCCAATAACAGCAATTCTATGAGGGTTAAAAATTTTGTCAAGATTTTCGATGCCCACGCTCGAAAAATTCCTCCCTTTCCACAGAAGATTATCTTCACATATAGTAATACGTATTACATGTTCTTTAAAGTATTCCTAAAAAATCGATTAAGCTTGGTAAATATTATTTGAAGTTAATTCATTCTTCTATGGATATATCCGTGTTATTGTTCTCGGAAATGGAATTGTCTCACGTATGTGCTTTAGCTTACAAATCCACATCACAGTTCTCTCAATTCCCAATCCAAATCCAGAATGTGGGACCGACCCATACTTTCTCAAATCTAAATACCACTCATAAGCTTTTTTTGGCAAACCGAACTCTTCTATTCTTTGTTCAAGTAATTTTAAGTCGTAAATTCTTTCACTTCCACCTATAATTTCACCATATCCTTCTGGAGCCATTAAATCCGCACAAAGGGCAACTTCAGAATTTTCTGGGTCTGGTTGCATATAAAATGCTCTGACTTTTGCTGGGTACCTATGGACGAAAACGGGTTTTTCAAATTTTAAGGAGATGCATCTTTCATGTGGTGCTCCTAAATCTTCTCCCCATTCTATTTGGTATCCAGCTTTTTGCAGCATGTCTACTGCTTCTGTATAGCTTATTCTATCGAACGGAGGCTCGACTTTTTTCAAAGGTTTTACGTCTCGATTCAATACTTCTAGTTCTCTTCTTCTTTTTTCCAGAATTTTCTTCAATATGTAGGTTACCATCTCTTCTTGAAGTTTCAAGTTATCCTCAAAATTATAGAATGCCATCTCTGGCTCAACCATCCAAAATTCCGTTAGATGACGTGGAGTTTTCGACCTCTCTGCTCTAAAAGTTGGACCGAAACAGTAAACTTTACCGAACGCAGCGATTGTAGCCTCAACATAAAGTTGACCACTTTGAGTTAGAAACGCCTTATCGCCGAAATAGGGCACTTCAAATAGAGTTGCAACACCTTCAACTGCGGCTGGGGTGAGAATTGGCGAATCTGTCAACGTAAAGCCTTTTTCATCCAAGAAATCTCTGCATGCTTTTATGACTTCTGCCCTTATTTTTAATATGGCGGTCTGCCTTTGGCTTCTTATCCATAATTGCCTAAAACTCATTAGAAAATCGATGCCATGGTCTTTCCTTTTACTTATAGGATATTCTTGCTCTGCTAAATGAATAAGCTGTAAATCTTTAACTCTTATTTCGTAGCCGCCTGGTGCTCTTTTATCTTCTTTAACTGTGCCTTTGATTATGATAGATGACTCTTGCGTTAGCTTATCTGCATCTTGAAAGATTTTTTTGACAACTTCATCCTTGTGAACAGTAGCTTGTACAACTCCTGTTCCATCTCTTACCATTAAGAATTGGACCCCGCCACTAGAGCGTTTTGTCACGAGCCAACCTTTTATTTCAACTTCTTTTTCTGCAAGTTTCCCATCTAAAATATCACAAATGCTCATCTTCCTACACCTTCTTCCAAAATTCTATAGAGGAGATGCTTATAAAGTCAAAAGGATGCTTGAAGAACTTGGCTAAAATTAAAGCCTTCACCTAGCATTTTAAAGCACCTTCATATTTAAATGTGGTATTTAGTTTTAAACGTTTATGTTTTCAGATCGAAGTATATGATTCAGACAAGTAAATTCTTAAATCCGTGATTCTTAGCAATGTATACGAAGAAATAATGGATAATGCACTAAAAGGCAGCTATAAACTGAGAATTCTGAAAATTTCAATAATTGCAATAGCAAGCGTTTTTCTCGTAGAAGTAATTATTGGTTTTTTAGTAGGAAGCATGGCAATACTGAGCGATGGGGCTCATGCGTTGCTTGACGCTTTAACTATGCTTGTGTTATTAATCACCACAAGTGCTTCTCTCAAGCCTCCAGATGAAGAACATATGTATGGGCACGAAAAGTTTGAGTCGATAGGCGGATTGATTGGTGGAATCGTGCTGATAGGCGTAGGGGTTTTAATAATGTATAAATCCCTTTTGAGGTTTATACAAAATGTGCCAATTAATCTGGAATTACGCTCTGTTGGTTTTATTGCAATTGGTTACACGTTCTGTGTAGACTTCTTTAGGGTGGGAATCTTTAGAAAGGCTGTTGAAAATGAAAGCTCTGCTATGAAGGCAGGATTTTACCATGCTGTAGCAGATTTAGGCTCAACAGTAATCGCACTTTTCGGGTTCAGTTTGGCGACTATAGGATTTAACAATGGTGATACTTTGGCATCCATGGTTTTGAGCATCTTACTGATGTACTTGAGTGTTAGACTTGTTTGGAGTAGCGGAATGGAGTTAAGTGATGCAGTATCCAGAGATGATGTGAAGAAAGTTCAAAGTGAAATAGCGAAAGTGGGAGCTGATTGTAGATGCGAGAATCTTAAAATCAGAAAGTCGGGTGAGAAATTTTTTATTGAAGCAGCACTTAAAGTACCTGAGTATATTAACCTTGAAGAGGCTCACGAAATAACGGCGAGAATGGAGAAGAATTTGAGAAATGCTTTTGGAAATGTTGACACGACTTTTCACATTGAACCTTCAAGAACCCAAGAAATGTCAACGAAAAATATAGAAAAACTCGCTACTGAAGTAAATGGTGTCAAAGAAGCCCATGAAATAAACATTGCTTACACAAAAGGCAAACTTTACTTAACATTACATGCAAGAGTGGACCCGAATCTGTCTGTTCATGAAGCCCATGGGATAGCTGAAAGAATTGAAGAGAAAATAAATGAAAGGATAAAAAATATTGAAAACTTGACCGTGCACATTGAGCCTTTTGATGTTGAAGTGCAAAAAGGATTGATAGTGAAAGAGGATGAAATAAGAAACATAATTAATGAAACAGTGGAGAATTATCCACAAACTCTTCAGATAAAAAGAATAGTGACTTATATTGCTGATAAAAAGCGTTACATAAACATAGACTGCTGTTTTACTGGGGAAACTTCGATAACAGAGGCTCATAGGATTGCTTCCCGAATTGAAGCAAATGTAAGGAAACATTTTGTAGAAACGATAGTAACCGTCCATGCAGAGCCTTACGACAAAGAAAAAGAAGAAGGTGAGGGTTAAGGTAAGTCAATCTCGTTCATCAGCACTAGAGTTTCCAAGTTGTTCATTCTTATTTTCTTTTGGGACAATGTGTAGAGAACGTTTTCTATGTAAAGCGCCCTACTTATCCAGAATCTACTGTCTCCATAAATTCCGTTTTCTTGATGGGTAACATTGCCCTTCAGAACAATCCCGCTGTCTAATGTTATGTTAAAGACATATGCGTTTTGCCTATAGTCTATCGAGGTTAATATTGGAATCACTAACAAATTCTTAGCTCTATCGAAGAGAAATGCCTTATGCTCTCTAAAAACAGGCGTATCAGACCATGCTGCTTCAGTTATCTTGTACTCACTCATGTTTATCGGAGCATTTACATTTGTGACATTGAAGAGCGTTATTTTCACATTACTTCCTTCAATTCCTACGCCAATCACATAGTCTTCATCGTATGGATGTAGATATCGAGTGAAACCTGGAATTGACAAGTTGCCTAAAATTCTTGGTTCGGTGACATTTTCAACATCTATCACAAAGAATGGGTCTTTTCTTGGGGTCGAGGTTGATAGATAACAGCGATTCCCAATAAATCTTGCTGAATCCATTATTTCTCCAAGCGGTGCAAAGTCTTCCAGATTTCCAACAATGTCAAGGCTCATGTTTAATATGTACAAATTGTTTTGAGGAATCCCATTTACCCATGTGGTAGTCGCTATTCTAAAATAGCCATCATATTCGTCCATTGAGAATTGGTTGATTTCGCGTCCTTGCACTTTTCCCTTTGCTTCCGGATTGATAGTAGTGTTTTCAATGTGTATCCTATAGATTGAGGTCTGTCCATCAAGCTCTGGGAACGTTATGTAAATGTTGTTTAGCGAAACGTACATGCTACTTGTGCTGCCCATCATGATTGTCTTAAAAGTCGGCTCTTCAGAAGCGTCTCGAATATTTAATGCCACGATTGTCGTGTAAAGATAATAGTCATCAGAAACGTCAGAGTAGTAAATTTCCGTAGCCTTTATTTCCTTGATTCCCTCGTCGGTGTAGATTTTAGGAAGGACAATTGTGTCATAAATGATGTAGGCTGGTTGACTTACAACAAAATAGACGTAATCGCCAATCATTCTCGAATCAAAGTAACTGCCGCTTATCGTGAAATTATTCAAAAACGTAGGTCTTGTCTTATTTGAAATGTCATAAATGTTTATTGACGTTTTGATGTCTATGAACACGCTTGGATAATAGCTCCATGGATAAGGCATGTATTCAATTATATATCGGCATCCAAGCACTGCTAACCTATCACTGTAACTGTCGACAAAAATTCCAGCAGGATAAGTGTTGCTAAAGGTTATGTTTGAAAGCACTTCTGCCTCTATCGTTGGATAAGCTTTCAAGATTAAGACGCTACTACCTGAAATCAGATAGATAAATTCTCCATCAGTTTTTACGATGTCTGCTTCATCAACTCCAGCAACTTGAATGTTCGTTGTCGAATGGACATTTAAGCTCGGTGCGGATTCAACATCTTCTTTAGATATAGGTATTATGGAAAGCAAGAGATTAGCATCCACAGGGCCGAAAAATGGAATTATTCCTTGTCGCTCAGAATTCCTCATCAAGAAATTTCGAAGTTCTTCGTCTGATGAAAATCTCTTCAAAAGGGAAGAGTACAGAGGAGGTGAAACAGAGCCAAATTCATGGATTACTCCAAGGTTATAGCATAATGCACCCAACACCGTGGCTAAAAGAACTGCGACAACTCCATAGATCTTTATACGGCTCTTGATTTCTTTTTGCATAAGATGACACCTGCTTTGCATATCAAGGTTTTTCGTTTATTTTATCCTAATCTTTGGTACGATTAGTCTAAAAATTAGAACGGTCTCAAAGACCATACACGTATTGTCTCGTACCAAAATATTGCTGAAACTATTGCTCCGAACAATAGAACAAATGGGTTTTCACGAGTAAGGCCTTCTATCAGCAGTAAAAGGTAAATGATGTAAAATGTTGTTGAGAAAACTGCATAAAAGAAATATCTTGGAAGCATAAGTCTTCCAAGTTTGACAAAATGTCGAAGTACGCCTATTTTAACTTCGCTTATCAGAGAATAATGCCCGCCGACATCTTGTTTCTGGACAAGACCCAATTCACGTAGCTGTTCAAGATGGTGTTGTGCTACGCTTGGACTGCTGAAATGTAAAGCTCTTTGAACCTCACGGGCGCTCATAGAACGACCGCTTTTTAGGAGAAGCCAGTAAACCTTCCAATCTTTGCCACGAAGCGCATATTCAAGTTTAGTCTCATCTTCTGTATTCAATGTAACAACACGCTTCTCCAAATAAACTACTAAAACTATGAGGCTTATAAGTCCAATTTTTAGAACATAATTGAGTTAAATGTTATGTGAAAATTTCATTGCTAAACCTAAACTTTCCCATATGCACCGAGAATAAAGGCTAACAATCCAATTATTGACCATAAAAGAACAGTTTTCTTGATTTTTCTGGCATTCTCCCTCGAATAATCTCTAATTAGCATAAATGAGGAGATAACAAGTCCAAAGTCGGTTATGACTACAAAAGGAATAAACCAAAAAGAAACAAGTTGCAAGAACCAAGGTATAGGGCTTAACGAAACTGCGGAGAGATAAAATGATGCGGCCGTCACAGCCGCTGTTCTTTCTCCATAACGTACAGCCAAAGTTTTCACATTTTGCATCTTGTCACCTTCCACATCCACAATTCCCTTGGTGATTTCCCTGCCAGTAATGGAGAGAAAAACCATGAAAGCAAAAATCAAAACTTTGGGTTCAAGCGCACTAATAACAATATAACTACCATAAATTAAAGGAATCGCAACGCAGATGCTTACAAGAAAATTGCCTGGTAGTCCACTTCTTTTTCCCACAGTGGTGTAAGCTGCAAAGATTATCCATGCAATTATAGCTATTGCAAAACAAAATATGTTTGTTAAATAAGCAGCCGCAAAACCAATTGCAGTGAGAATAAAGGCGAAGGCTAAAGCTTCCTTTGGCTTAATTAAGCCACTTGGAATTGGGCGTTTTGGCTCGTTTACAGCGTCGATTTCTCTGTCATAATAGTCGTTTATAGCCATTGATGCGGCAGTCAATGTAAAACCAGTAATAAATCCATAAAAGTGATTTAGCCAAGGAGTGCTTGAGAATTGTGGGTTGGCAAGCACTGCACCAACTACTACGGCGAAGCCCATCATCAAGCAATTAACTGGACGCATCAAACGAATATATCCGACCACTTCGCTCATAACTATTCGAACCTTGCAATAGCCATAAGCAGAATTAAAGTTATAAAATTCACGATTAGACTCGAAAGTTTAATACGTTAAATGTTAAATAATCATTTTAAAGTTTGCTGGTGGCAACTTTTGCGCGACAATTATGCACCTGAAAGATTAAGAGTCATAATCCCAGTTGGAGGAAAAGCGAAGCGGTTGCTTCCCCTTACAGAAGAAACTAGTAAGGCTTGCCTTCGCCTATTAAACAGACCATTAATAGAGTTTTCCTTGTTATCTCTTGCACGTCAAGGCATTCGAAACTTCATTTTTGGAGTGAAAGGTTATACAAACTATAGAGACTTGCATGATTATTTTGAATCAGGTTACGGATTTTCGTCAATATATGGTATAAGCCCGCGTGTTCACATAAAATATCAGCCAAACGTAAACGACTTTGGTAGCGCAGATTCTGCAAGGATAAACATGGAATACTACAATGTTAAAGACCCGGTTTTCGCTGTGCAAGGCGACAACATTTTCGACGTAAACTTGAAAGAACTTGTCGAGTTTCATCAGAAAAAAGGAGCAGTAATGACTATTGCACTGCGAGAAGTGGAAAACGTTGAGGGTTTCGGAATTGCAGACATAAACAAGGACATGAAAATCTCTAGATTTGTTGAAAAACCTACACCCAAAGAAGCGCCTTCAAATCTTGCCAACACAGGTTTATACATGGTTTCACCAGAAATAAAGAAAATCTTCAAAGAAAAAGGTGTTAAAGAGCTAATCAAGGAGAGAAATCGCTTGGATTTTGGTTATGATTTCATTCCCTACGTAATAAAAACTGGGAGACCAGTATACGGCTATACTTTAAGAGGAAACTGGTATGATGTGGGTACTCCTGAACGTTATTTGGAAGCCATGCAAGACATGCTCAATGGTCGATTCTCTTCTTTGACAGATTTTGGCGGGAGAATAGACGAAGAATCGAGGATATGGGTTCAAGGAGAAAGCTCAGAATCGCAGAAAAGAAGGAAAGAAATCGTAAGAAAGATAAAACAGGGAAAAATAGAAGTTGAGGGTGCTGTTCTCATCGGAAGACACTGCAAAATAAGCGACAACGTAAAAATAGTGAACTCATGTATTGACAACTACACAAAAATTGGCAAAGGTGTTTTGATAGAAAATTCTTCAATCATGGATAGAGCGATAATTGAGGAAAAAGCGGAAATAAAAAAGAGCATCATAGGAAGACATGTGACAATTCTTTCTAGTCAGAGAAAACAGACAAAAATAGAGACAGTTTCTGTTATTGCTGATGATGTAACAATAGCAGAAGGTTGCAGACTAACATCAACAAAAATTTTTCCACATCAATATGTAAAAGGAGAATTCTTGAATCAAACGCTGTTGCCAGGCTAAAGAATGAACATCAACTTATCAGAAATTAGAAAGAAAACTGTTTTAGTAAACCATTATATCAACAATTTAGAACAACCATTCAGAGAGAAATTCTTAATGCGAAAACAGACATACAAGTTAAAAAAAGAAGTAATAAACCAGCTCAAAAAATTCGCAGATAAATATATAATAGTGGCTTTTTCAGCTGAATGGTGCAAAGATTGCACTGCAAACATTCCTGTATTAGCATTATTTTCCAAGGCAACAGGCTTAGAAATTAGGATTTTTGGAGGCTTAAAGAAAGACCTTTTAAGTCAAACCAGCAAATGGAGAGTTCCACCGTCGCCGCCAGAAGTGAAAACATTCAATGTAGATAAGATTCCGCTAATAATAGTGTTCAATATGGAGGGCAAGGAGCTTGGAAGAATCATAGAGAACCCACAAGAATCTTCTTTAGAAGAGGAATTGTTAAAAATTATTTTAGGAAGACATCTGCACTAATTACTGGCTTTTATGGAAGAATCGCCTTTTGTTGTATCTAACTTTCTTCAAATATTCTTCTCCCAAATTCATGTTTAACGCCATGCAAGCTTGCATGAAATAAACAAAAACGTCAATAAGTTCATGTTCTAATTCTTCAACAGTAAAAATCGCACTTGTCTCGATAGTATTGCTTTCGGATTCTGGATATTTCGCCTAGTTCCTCAACCATACAAGCACAAAATGCTGTATAAACCTTAACACATCATCAAGCGTATGACATTTCTCGTATACGTTCCATCCCAATTTTCTGTCAAACTCTCGTTGCACTTCAAAAATTTGTTTCAGCTCCAACAGAAAATCCTCTGGGAAAAATTTGATTTTACAACTATTTAGGCTTTAAACCATTTGAAAATTAGATATCTTATTTTTCCGTTCTCCATGTCTGGAACTGCTATAATGAACCTTTTTCGCACGGTTGTTGCAAGTCTTCCAGCCTTAACAATTTCCGTCGCTGTTATTTCAGACTTAGCACTCTTGACAGAAACCATGTAAGGTGCATGCTCAACACCTGGTCCATGCTTGTAAACGGCAAAGTCGCATCCAAACTTTATCCCTGGTGTAACGATTAAACCACTTTCTCTCAAGTCCCGGTAAACAGCATATTTCTCATTAAATTCTTCGTATAATTGTTTCGTTTTTTGTCTCAGTTTCCTTAGGCTGATTTTTTTCTTTTCTGGTCCTTCATAAACGGTTATACGTCCCTTTTCTGCAAGATATAAGCCTTCCATCAAATCCAAAATTAATGGAACATTAAATTCTGGAATCTTAGGTTTAGCGATTCCCAAGGGTTTTCCATAAAACCCCTTTTTATAGAGTTCTGAGCCACTTGCTGAATCCCATACTACGAGAAAATTTTCAATAAATTCCACTTCGATTTTTTTAGGCATTGGATTTTTCGTCCTACATAATAAAGGATAAGATTCGAGCTGCATCAGCAGCGTCTTCTGCTTTGTCTGCAGAATCCTCTAGAAGTTGCAGAACATCTCTTAATAGGATTAAGGCTGGGAATTCAATTTTACTGCTGAGCAGTTTTATTTCAAGTCCGCGATAAAGTTCGTCAACAGCTCTTTCAGCAATTTCAACTTCCTTTGCTTTCTCCATCGTTTTTGTTGAGCCGTAACTTAGAACCATAGCTGTCTCTCTAAGCTTGAGCACAGCATCAAATACGGTTTCAGAGAGCTTCAATAAATCCTTCTTTATATCCATGGGGACACTCCAATTATGCTCCATAATTTCAATTAAGCGAAAAGCTATGCCCTCAGAGAAATCTGCAATCTCACTTGTTAAATTTGTAAACCTTAGAAAGTCTTCTCTGCTTAGCAAAATGGCGCCTATCTCGGCAAGCTCTTGCGAGACCAATCGTCGAGCTTTGTCAACTTCGTCTTCTCCACTTCTGATTTCGGTGAAAAGCTGCTTTGCCTTTTCTTTATCGTTTCTTATGAAGCAATCTAAAACTTGAGGAACCTTTCTGGTTAACTCTAACACCTTTCTGAGATGGTCTTGGCAAACGCTTAACGCTCTTCGTTTTACACGTTCTTCGGTTTCTGCTGGGAGCACCAAACTTTTCCCCACCCGCAAAATAGGGCAATTTTCTTGAGCATTAATAGCGTAGAAGTATTAAAAAAGTTAGCGAAAACCTAGCGTTCTAAAGGCTTGCCTAAATCTTCAAAATTAATTTTCCACTTGAAATAATTGTGTAAAAGTTGTGGGAGATCTTTGATTGGGGTTCTAACTTGTTTCCATGAATCACGGTCGCGAATGGTAACAGTATCATTCTCAAAAATGTCGTAATCCACTGTTATGCCTAAGGGTATGCCTATTTCGTCTGCACGTGCGTAGCGTCTACCAATAGAGCCTGCCTCATCATACTCAGCTACAAAGCCTTCGTTGAGCAACATGTTATGCAATTCTAATGCTTTTTCTGGTAGCTTGTCCTTACTAACTAGTGGATAAACGCCAATCTGTATGGGTGCGATGTCTCTTGGAAAGCTAAGCAGGGTTCGCTTATCCTTAGTGCGGTAAGCGTACTCAAAAGCTACATAGAAAAGTCTGTCTAAACCGAAAGTCGGCTCAACAACATGAGGAATGAATCTTCTTCCACGCTCCACAGTTTTCTCATGTCTAACATCTATATGATCTGGCAAAATCTTGTACTTTCCTAGCATGAAATATCCATCTTTCTTCAATAATACTTCTACTTCCTTTGTGTCTATTTTAGAAAGTAGCTCGGCAACTTTTGTTGCGTCATTCTTGAAAGCTGGTCCTATCTTTGCCATAATAGGCTTTATAATGCTCTTTTCTTTCTTAACAGGCTTCTCATACTCTTTGAATACGTACATGTCTTGACCACTGAATTCGCTGTGCCTTTTCAAATCATAGTCTGTTCTGTATGCGCATGCAGTAACTTCAAGCCATCCCCAACGTTCAACAATAACTTCCTGAT
The DNA here is from genome assembly GCA_964469615.1 of uncultured Candidatus Bathyarchaeia archaeon. GTDB lineage: Archaea > Thermoproteota > Bathyarchaeia > Bathyarchaeales > Bathycorpusculaceae > CAYXZM01. The sequence goes on from CAYXZM010000004.1 coordinate 20,364, forward strand.
CGAAAGTTTGAAGTGAATAATGTGCTCTTTCCCATGGATGTTTTTCGATGAAACGCTGTTTTTCGGCCGGAACCCCTAAATCAATTAGGAGTTTCTTTGCATAAGCCATGAAGACTGCTTGCCACTCGGCTTTAATATAGCCCTTTTTCAATGCCTCTTTCACAGTAACCTCGGTCAATTCCTCTGAATTCTTCAATCTTGTTTCAGCCAAAAGGAGTCTTAGCTTTTCGTTTTCAACATTTTTAAGCAAGTAACAGTTCGGCTCTTCTGGATCGAAGAAAAACTCCAAATCTCCAATCGTGAACTCCCTCAGCCTCACCAATCCTTGTCTGGGTGAAATCTCGTTTCTTAAAGCTCTACCTATCTGGATGGCGCCAAAAGGAAGTTTTTCCCTTGCTATCTCATAGAGACGCTTGAATTCCACAAATATACCTTGAGCAGCCTCGGGTCTTCCATAGCCCACAGCATCTGAGTATGGACCGATGGTTGTCTTGAACATTGTTAGGAAATATTTAGGTTCGCTAAATTCGCCGCCACATTCTGGGCAATGGACTTTTTGCTTCTCAATGATGTTCTTCAGTTCTTGCAAGCTTAGCTTTTCAGCTTCTGCTTGAGCAATTTGTGTGCATTCTGCTATTAGGTGGTCAGCGCGGAATCTTTTCTTGCATTCTAGGCACTCGATCATCGGTTCTTTAAAGTGTTCAATGTGTCCAGATGCCTTGAAGATTTTTTCAGGGGCTATTATTGGCGACTCTATTTCTAGAATTCCAAGTTTGTAAACGTAGAGCTCTCTTAGTTTTCTCTCTATATTTTGTTTCAATCTTGCTCCAAGATGACCATAAGTCGGGAAGCCACCTACCCCACCATATATTTCGTATGATTGCCAGAAGAAGCCTCGTCTACGAGCTAACTCGTTAATCATTGTGAACTTATCAGAGGCTTTGATTTCTTTAGACAATTTTTGCTCAGCTCTTTCAATTGAATGTCAAAGATTTTAAGTCTTACTTAATAATAAATCTTCAAATCAAATCATGGTGAGGCTTCAAACTTGAAAATATTAACCCATCAAGACTTAATGGATCTCGTTGATGGGGCTGCAATTTTTTCTGCTGGCGGAGGAGGAAATCCTGAAGCTGGATATAAAATAGTGAATGCACTTTTTTCTCAAAAATACATTGTGAAACTTGTGACTTCTTCTGAAGTGCCCTTTGAAGCAAAGGTTGTGAACTTTGCATGTGTTGGTGCCACAACCACTATTGAATATGATTCCGAAGCTGCGGTTAAAACTTTCAAGGCTTTGAAGGAACATGCAGGATTTTCCGTATTTGCAACAATTCCAGTTGAGCTTGGCGGTTTTAACACATTAGCCGCAGTTGATGTTGCTGCACGGAGTGGCATTCCTGTAGTTGATGCTGATGGAGCTGGCAGATCAGTTCCAGAGGTTCATTTAAAAGTTTACACAATCGATGATATTCCCTTGACTCCTATGGTTGTTGCAGATTTGCATGCAAAAAACATTGTTATAGTGAAGGAGACAGTTGATTCGAAGGCTGCTGAGCGGATTGCTCGCATTCTTGCGGCTGAATGGAATCAAAGCGCCTATACAGCCAGAAGAATTCTCACGGGTGGCCAAGTTAAGATGTCGCCTATTCAGCATAGTTTGTCGAAGTCTATGCGAATTGGAAAAATACTAAGAAAAGCCGTTGAACCTGTAAAAGCAGTGCTAAAAGAAACTGGAGGCTTCAAACTTTTTGAAGGCATTGCAGATTCTGTTGAACGAAAAACTGAAGCTGGATTCACTTTTACTAATGTAAAACTCCGTGGAACACAAGACTACGCTAAAAGCACATTCGAATTTAAAGCTAAAAATGAGGTGCTAATCGCCTACAAAGATGAAAAGCTTGCTGCTATTGCACCAGACATTATAACACCAGCAAATCCAAATACTGGTAAGTGCATAACCGCGGAAAAGATTGAAAATGGTGACAAACTTGCTATTTTAGGTTTACCAGCACCAGAAAAATGGAGGACAAGAAAAGGATTAGAATTGTGGAAGGATGTCCTTCAAAGGTCTAACATACATGAGAAATATATGCCAATTGAGAAATTGGCATTTCGCAAGCGCCACTGAAAGACCTTACTTTATTCATTTTTCTTTATTGGCAGTTGTACCTCAGTGAGGAGCTCGCTCTCTTTGACTTCCGCTACGTCATTTAGATATATCTCAATAGGGCAACCAAGTGGAATACAGCCTTTTTCTTTAGCATACTGGAACAACGCGACATAAACAAGGCCCCACTTCTCTACATGATCCTTTATGCATTGTATAAAGCACTTCTTTCCTACAGGACAATTATTATAGCAATAGCCGCATAACATTATTTTCCTCTCAGTCTTTTCCCGAATCTGATAAACAAATTTCACACAACGACTTCTTTCAAACCCTAACGCAAATGTCACATTTTTCGCATGGATTAAAGCCTTTCAAGGGTATGTCTGGTTTTATTGAGGCGTCTGTGAGAACCACGCCTAAATTGACTCTTGGTCCATATTCTGGTGTTATTAAAATGCTTGATCTTCCAAAGACTCCAAGTCCAGCTTCATATGCAGCTAACTTAAAGGATAGGCGAGCAATCTTTTCTTCATCTTTTAAACCATATGGAATAATCGCGTCATAGCCCTTGTCCTTGAGAAAGTTGGCAAGCTGAAGCAAACCCAGTCACGATAAATATTAAGTATTCTCGATTCGACATCGCTCTCTTGATGATAATCTAAGGTAGTGTAATAGTCCAAGCCAGCGTGCAAGGCAAAGACAATCACAGAATTGCATGTCTCCATAACATTTTAGGGGTGGCAGCCACTTTTTGCCATTTCAAATCCTCGTCCAGGGTCAGCAATTCCCACCATGAAGGCACCAAATTTCTTTGGAAATCCTTCTAATTCATCCTTTATTATCATCAAATATCCTCCTTTTAAACTACCCAAAATAATCATCATTCTAATTTTAAGTGTTTGGAAATTTTCACTGTCAGCATTTTTCCATTTTCATCTACTTGAAACTCTAGCAATACACGGTCTTTTACGTTTTTCTTGCTGTTAAATTCTATTCCACAACTTCCACATTCAATATCAGACTCCATTTCCATAACATACCATGACACATCCACATAATAACGTCCACAATTTGGGCAACACAATAGCGTCGCATCTAACCAAGTCTTCATATAGCATCTCCATTTCAGTCATAAAACCGCCTACACTTTATAAAGCAGTCGTAAAATATCAAATGCCAACAAGAGGGAAAAACTTGCCAAAAATAAAAGTTGCGTTAGCAGGTGTTGGAAACTGCGCATCCTCCCTTCTCCAAGGTATACAATATTACAGCAATTGTGAAAAAGAGGAGGAGTGTATAGGATTGCGTCACCTCTTTATTGGCGGTTTTCATCCAAAGGATATCCAGATTGTCGCAGCATTTGACATTGACAGTCGAAAGGTTGGAAAAGACTTGTCCGAAGCTATTTTCTCACCGCCAAACAACGCCCCAAAAATAGTTGATCTTCCACCATCTTATGTAATTGTACAGAAAAGTCTTGTTTTAGACGGTCTCGGCGAGTACACAAAAAATATTATTCAGATAAGCAGTCAGCCTGAAGTGAATGTTACAAGAGTATTGAAAGAAAGCGATGCTGAACTTCTACTCAATTTGCTTCCAAGCGGCGCAGTTAAGGCTTCCCAATGGTATGCTGAACAAGCATTAAGCGCCGGTTGCGCCTTTGTAAATGTCACGCCAACTTTTATTGCCAGTGATGCTGCATGGGCTAAGCGCTTTGAAGAGGCTGGGCTTCCTCTTGTAGGCGATGATTTGATCGATCAAGTGGGCGCAACAACCTTGCATAAAACCTTGCTAAAACTGCTTTCTTTACATGGTGTTCGCATTACTGAAACTTATCAACTTGATGTTGGTGGAGGCACTGAATCCTTAGATACTTTGGAAAGGACGAGGGATGTTAAACGAACTGTTAAAACAAGGTCAGTTGAGGCTGCTTTGCCCTATAAGGCTGAAGTTGTAGCTGGTTCGATGGACTATGTTGATTTTCTGCAGAATAGGCGAGATAGTTACTTTTGGATTAGGGGATTATACTTTTGCAATACACCAATGCAGATTGATTTGAAACTTTCAACTCTGGATGCGCCGAATGCAGGCTCGGCTCTGTTTGACGTGATAAGAGCAGTGAAAATTGCTCTAAACAAGAAAATGAAAGGAGCAATATTACCAATATGTACTTACGCCTTTAAACATCCACCGCAAATTGCGCCGCTTGAAACTGCAGAAATGCTTTTCAAAGAGTTCATAATGGAAAAAGCATAAGGCTACAAAATCTATTTCACTACAATCTTCTGCAATTCACTTATTATTTCTCTTTTCATCCCGCTCTGTTTCATTCTTTCCTTTAACAAAGTTATGCTTTTCACTGGCGTTGGGTCTATGCCTCGTATTATAGCTAAATAAACACTCGTAAAGTCGCCTATACAGATTACGGAGGACATTTTTGCTAATCTGCTTTTGCCAATGCTCTGAATCTCGAAGATTTTTCTTGATTTTTTGCTTATCAACTCTTTTGTGATTTCTATTCTTTGCCGAATTGGTTTTGTTTCCTCATTGTCTCGGATGAAAATTAGTGAAAAATGCTTTGCCAAGTCATTTTCAACTTCCCAACCAACAATCTCGTTATGATTAAGTTCTGGGAAAAACTCCCATTTTGCCGGAACCTTGCTGTTCTCATTGAACTGCGTCTTAAGCCGCTGAGCAACAGCACGATAAATCCCAAATCCATAAACAACTGGGATTGTGCTACAGATTTTTGATGCTAATTGTTTACAAAAATTTTCTCTTGAAAGTTTTTCAGGCGAGTTTGAATCACTAATTTGCTTTAAAATTTTAATAGTTTCAGAAATTTCCGAAGCTACATTTGAGACTGAACCAATTTTTTCTAACATTATGGGTAAGGGTATAAACAAATAGGGAATCGCTGCACGGGGGGTCATCCCTTGAGGAATACACGAATATGGAATATTCAGTTTTTTAGCAAACTCTTGCAATATTCCTCCAGAACTTAAGCAAACAATCATACATCCTCGTTTCAACGCGTCTAGAAATACGCTTAGAGTTTCTTCAGTCTCTCCAGAATAGCTTACAACAAAAACTAGAGTGCTTTTTTCTGCATATTCTGGTAATGAATATTCTCTGCAAACTTCTATTGGAACAGCTATCCTGTCTCTTGCCCAATCTTTTAAGAGTTCCCCGCCAATGGCGGATCCTCCCATGCCCGCTACGACAATTGTTTCTGGCTTTGGATAATCAATGGAAATGGCATTGGCTAATCGTGCAGCTTCTTCATAGTGTTTTGATGCCTCGACGCAAGAATAGAGCATATTGCTTTTATCGACTCTTCTTATCTCGAGGAGATTATCTAAATCTCTTGTTTTTACCATTTTTCTCACTTTGATGATTTGTAAAAACTAATATTGTGTTTTTTAACTTTTAAGTTGAAGTTCTATAATAATCATTTTGGACAATTTGGGGCGGAATTAGTTTGATTACGAGAAAGTTATCCATAGCAATACCTGCTTCTGTTGTTTCTGACACTCCGCACTTACGCGAAAAAACTTCGAAAATAGGGTTGATTGGAAGAGCTGCAGCAATTTTTAGAGTTAACGAAATTATAATTTATCCAGACAATCCGAAAATCAATCAAAATGCTGAAATTGAATTAATAGCCACTTTGCTTGAGTACATGGAGACTCCGCAATATCTGCGAAAAAAACTTTTCAAGCTTAAACCAGAACTGCAGTATGCAGGGATACTTCCGCCTTTAAGAACGCCGCATCATCCATTAAATCGTAAGATGAAGAACCTAAAAATTGGCGAGTATCGAGAAGGCGTGGTCTTGTCTAATATAAAAGAAGGTGCACTTATCGACATTGGAGTTGAGAAACCCGCATTAATACCAAATAGACAATTGCTGAAAGGAAATAGAGTTACTGTCAAAGTCTCAGCTACTAAAAAGCATGTTGAGGTTGAAGTTGCAAGTTATGAAGAAATATCAATCTATTGGGGATACAAAGTATTAGTGGAAAAAAGTTTTTTCGAGAAAATTCGGAAAAGAAATTTGGACTTAACCGTTGCCACTTCTAAGCATGGTGTTCCATTCGAAGATGTGAAAGAAAAGATGGCTGATGAATGGAAGAGGGCAAACACCATTCTTGTAATGTTTGGAGCACCCACGAAGGGATTATACGAAATATTCAGAAGTCAAGGATTTAATTTAGATGACGCTGTAGACTTTGTTGTCAACACCATTCCTAAGCAGGGAACGGAAACTGTTCGTACCGAAGAGGCGCTTATCGCTTCTTTGGCGTTATTTAACATACAATTTAATCTATAAAGTTGAATATTTCTTTTAGGCTGCTGATTGTTCTTAAATTTGTTGTTCGAGGAGTTTGTGCCTCTGTTCTTTGAATCAATATTGCTTTCATATCTATCTTTTCAGCTCCTTCATAGTCCGCGTCCACTACATCTCCAATAAACAGAGCTTCTTCTGGTTTAACATTTAACTTTTTTAGGGCATATCTGAAAACATCTGGATGAGGTTTCGCCTTTTTTATGGTGTTTGCCCCAACTATAATGTCAAAGAAATCTTTTGGAAGGTGCACTTTGTCCAAAATAATATAAATGTCTTCTTCATAGGCTCCAGAGATTATTCCTATTTTCAAACCCATGTGTTTAAGCTTGCGTAATATGTTCTTAACTTCTGGATATGTATTGCATTCTGCATAATCAAACCATTTTGTCAATATGCCTTTAACTACCCTATCGTCTTTTGGGAGTCCTAGAAGTGTTAGAACACGCGAATTCCATTTGTTCCAAAACTCTTCGTAGGAAACTTTGCCATAGGATGGTTCATATTTGATGTTGCTAAAATCACTTTCAGTTTTTTCAATCGCCCTCTTTATTTTCTCAATTTGGACATGTATATTAAAGGATGTTAAGATTTTTTGAAACACTATTTCAGGTGCAAATGACTTAACTAAGGTATTTCCTAAGTCAAATAATACCGCTTTTATCTTCAAATTATATCTTCCTTCTGATTCTGGTAAAGCTTGCATCTGTTTATGTTTCAGCATGCAAAGTAAAAAGATAAATGTTTGTTTCGTTTAACTGTGTTTATGTATTTCGACGTAGCCATGCCGATAACACTTTTCACTATAACTCTAGTAGCTATGCTTTTGAACGAAAAAGTTGAGAATAAACTGAAGAAGGTTGTAGAAGATAGAGAATTCAGCACACGAAGCGCTGTTCTGCTGGTTGCAGCTATGAGCATAATCATTTCACTAGTAGTGTTCATTCCACAAAAAGCCATTATGCTTATTTTTCTATTCGCCTATTCTATGTTGCTCTTCACATTTACGTACGTCTTCTCAGATTTTCAGAAAAGAAACGCTAGACTTTTCTGTGCAGCCTTTCTTATTGTCAGCTTTCTGGCAACTATAAGCATCTTTTTTAATTTCGTCGAGAACACTACGATTGCTTATGGTGTTCCGGCTTTTTTTGGGCTGTTCTGCTTTGCTTTTGGAGCGTTGCTATATGAAGAACGTAGAACAAGTATAGGGGAAAGATGGTATCTGGCAGTATTACCACCCGCACTTTTCATATTGCTTTATTTATTTTTTAATCTGACTCCTTTATGGTTCCCTTATCTTCTGAATATGTATGGAATAGTCTTTGCAATCTTAATTGTTCTTTATCTTGGCAGCCTATTTTCATGGAAAACAACATTGGTCTTTATCGCTCTTCTGACAATAATGGATATTATTCTGGTCTTGTATACTGGCACAATGGTTTCCGCAGCAAAGCATGTAGCTGGTCTTAAACTTCCAATTTTAATCTCTCTTCCAACATTTCCAGCAATTGTAGAAGAAGGAAAGTTGCTTTACATGTCTTTAGGTTTAGGTGACTTTTTCTTTGCAGGGCTTATTGGCATACAAAGTTTGAAAAAATTTGGGAAAAGTTTTGCGATTGTATCATTGGTTGCGACGGCTATATCATTTTTCATTTTTGAAGTGTTAATGCTTAACTATGGACTTGTTGCGCTTCCAGGCACATTGATGATAATATGTGGATGGCTACCATTAGTACTCTTAAAAACATTATCAACAAAAATGAAATGAACAGATTCTCTAACCAAATAGTGCGCCTAAGCCTTCAAGCGCTGCCTCTTCCTTGGCCTTCTCTTCCTCTTCCTTCTTTTTCTTTTCTTCACCTTTCGGCTTGGCTTCTGCCGCTGGCGCAGCCGCTGCGGGTGCAACTACTGGCGCAGTCATAATTGTGGGAGCAGATTTAATTGCCTCTTCAATGTTAACCTCTGCTAAAGAAGCCACTAACGCTTTAACTCTTACAGCATCAACATTTATACCTGCGGCATTCAGAACTTGCATTAGATTTTCTTCGTTTATCTCTTTTCCTGCCTTGTGAAGGAGCATCGCAGCGTAAACGTATTCCATATTTTCCACCCCTGCATTCAACTACTACTTTTGCTTGAACTAATCAAGCTTACAATATAAACTTTTACTTATCATTTTTCATTGCTGTTAGAAGATTTTGCTGTGTTAGCTAAATTTAGAACTGTATTTTCTACATATTGCCAAAATTCCTTTTCTAATTTAAACAATGCTTCATCTGATTCTGCTTCCTGCTTAAGCAAAATTCCTCCTCCCAACATACCTAGCAAGAGACTACCGAATCCTGAATATCGTTTTCTCCTTTCTTGCAGCTTCATTTTTATAGTGAAATCATCAGGTTCTCCTTCAATAGTTACATTAACAGTGCCAAGAAGCTTGAACAAAGAAGAATTGCTTGCTGTAATTTGATAATTTGTAGGTGTCTTTTCTCCTATGACTTCAAATTTTCTTTCTTTAAAAAAATCTCCCAACTTTACCGTGAGCAATTCCAAATCTACATTGCTCTTAGACCATTTTCTCTCCATTTCAACCCGAATCAAAAGATTCTCAGACTTATTTTAAAGGCTATCGGATGGCGCGTCTAAAACAATTAGATTATGGAAAGTTTTTTGTGAACAAAAAGCTGTCTCATCATTCAGTTTCGGTTTTGACAAGTCTATTCAAGTTTGACATTTCCATATGAGCCTTTCTAATCAAGTCCGCTATAGTTTCCTTGGTAGGTATTGCAGCATTGAACGAGAGTGTATAGGCTTCTTTATGGGCTATCTGAACAAGTAATATTATGTTTTCCTTCGTCGAATAACATGCATTCAAGGATAATGTGAAAGCATCCATGTGAGCCTTTTCGACTTTTTGTCTTGTTTCTTTTATGTCTATAACAAGTTGTTCTGGGGTTATAATTAATCCATCATCGTATGCAACCTTTATTGAAAGCCCAGTTTCAACAGGTTTTATTCCCAGTTTCGACAAGATACTCGCAAGTCTTTCAGGAATAACTTCACCTTTTCTAGCAACTAAAGTGTCCTTATTTATCCAGACACTTCCAGCCTCAATTCTTGTAGGCAAACCAACAGCATTTAACTGGCTTATTATTGGACCTGGAGGCTGTCCTGTGTTCCCTGCTGGGACAATGACATCAAATGCAGCTATATCTCCTGCTTTAGCTGTTGTTTTTACCTTTCCTCTTTCTAGAAGTAGCACTAATCTAAATGGATTTAAATCGGTGAAAAGATAAGTGTTCGATCCTGATAGGTACTCTGTAAGCTTTTTCAGCTCTGCTTTTTCTTGGCAGTTTTCGATTGCTCTCTTCATAAGTGTATTTTTTATTACCCTTATGTACACTTTTTCTGCTAATTTCTTTTTTAATTCTTGAAATTGAGCAGCTCTTACTTTCTGAAGATTGGCAATTCCGATGACTTTATGCTGTTTTATTAGCTGTATTATCTCTTCAATTTGGCTGATTTTTTCTTGTAAAATCTGTTGTGATGGCATCCTGTTTTCCTCTCTTACGGTCTAATACTTATTGGCTTGCCCATAGACGTTTTTATGTAGATCTGCTTGATGTTTTTAATCCCTCTTCTAAGTTTTCCTTCTACAACCCTCAATACAGCTTGAATATTTTCAGCTATTTCTTCCTCTCTCATGTTTTCTGACCCTATGCCACACTGCAAGATAGGTTGATTACGCATTCTCACAACAACTGTTTTGCGATGTTTCACTATCAAACTTGCTATATCTGCAGTTGGCGGTACTGGTATAGGCATTTTGCCTCTTGGACCTAACACAGGACCTAAAATTTTGCCAACCAAAGGCATTAATGGGGCCTCAGCAATAAAGAAATCATAATTATTGGCAATTTTTCTAAGCTCTCGCTTTTTGCCAGCAAATCCTTCAAGTTCAGCTCTCTCGATGACGAGGTCTACATTTGCTCTTCTTGCCTTTAGAGCTAATTCTCCAGAGGCGATTACACATATTTTGTTTTGTTTTGCTGGGGAATGAGGTAACTCTACAATTTCTTGAAATTTGCCTTCGGGAGATTTCATATCTATATCTTTCAAGCGTATGATAAGCTCTATGGATTGATTGAAGTTTCTTTTTTCAGATTTTTCTTTTGCCTCTTTGACTGCATCCAATATTATTTTCTGGTCTAAGGACATTTTTGAGACCTCGTCTCAATGAGGGAACGAAATGCGATTATAAAAGTATTCTCTTATGCTTCACTCTTACTAAATATTCCGTCATACTTGCCTTCGTCAATTTCCTTTTGAACTTCACGGGGGTCTTTTCCTTCGATTGTGACTCCCATGCTAATGCAACTTCCTAAAACTTCTTTAGCGGCTAGCTTCAGGTTTTTTGCCAAAAGTTCGTGATGCTTGATTTTCGTTATGCGTAAGACTTGTTCCATGTTGAGGTTTCCAACTTTCGTCGTGCTTGGTGTTCCGGAGCCTTTTTCTATTTTTAGTTCGCTGACAATTAAGGCGGATGTTGTAGGTGTTCCAACACTCACTTCAAACTCTTTTGTTTCTGGGTCAACAGCGACTTTCACTGGAACTTTCATTCCTGCATAGTCCTTTGTAAGCTCGTTTATCTTGTTTACAATCATCATAACATTTACGCCTAATGGACCTAATGCTGGACCCAGTGGTGGTCCCGCTGTTGCTTGTCCTCCACTTACAAGCAATTCGACAATTTTTTTATCAGCCATTTATGTTTCCTCACTTTTGGTTTTTGTTTTCTCTACTATCTTCACATAATCGGAATGAACAGTTATTGGCAAGGTGAAAGTTGCTTCCAGTAGCTCAAGCGTGACTTCTCCCTTAGTTTTGTCAATACGCGTTATTTTCGCACGCATGCCCTTGAATGGTCCTCCAGTCACTTCTACTATGTCATCTTCGCTTAGTTCTTCGATTATGGGTTTCCTAACAATATATCTTTCAACCTCGGAAAAGCTTACAACTCCAGGAACCCTAGATCGCACATGTCTTATGCCTCCAATGGCTTCTTCTATGAAGTGTGGACCTTCAGCTTCTATGAAGATGTATCCTCTTAGACTTTCTGGCACAAGAATGGCTTTTATTGGTATTTTGTTCATTTCGATTTTTGCGGCAACAAGTTTGGCTACGTTTCTTTCTTGTCCCGTTGTTGTCTTTACAGCGAAAATCTTTGTTGATGGCTCTTCGTTTTTCTCCATGGCTTCTTCCTTCTAAGCTCGGGGTGCTTGCAGAGTGTTAGATACCAATCTAATAATGAACCCTATTAGTCCAATTGCGCCTATGCCGAGAAGGCATATTTTAATTGATAACCAAAGCTCGCTTCTTCCCGGTTTTATGGCTAACTTTAATGTTTTTGCGCATTGAGCTAGGAACGATCTCAATCCCATTGTTTATCGCACACTCGGTATTTTAATGTAGTATAAACGTTTTTTAGCTATCAGGCTTCGATAGATAAATCTGAACGCTTCTATTAACTTTTCTCTATTTTTATATTAGACTTTCTTCAATGAGATGTCAATTTTTTTAAGCATTTCAACAAGTTTGGGTTTATCTTCACCTTTTATTCCTTTCCAATCCAAAACTACAAATTCAATTTTTTCCAACGTCTTTTCTATACATTGGCGAAGAATTTCTGTATCTGTCCATGGAATAGCGTATTTTGGAATTATGTGTCCAAAAGCAATTTCGCTTTCCAGAGCTATTCGCGTAAACTTCATGTTATAGTGGGGTCCACCTATGCCAAGTACAGCCTTATGTTGGGATTTGCCGAATTCTGTAATAGCTTCTATGGTTGCATGGGCAACAGCCTCAGCAGCATTCAAGTCATTCCATTGTTTAGGCGAGCTTCCCAGCTCAGCAAACATAGTAGGCGTGTTCAGAGAAGGACCGTGATGGGTGCATTCATAAGAAACTTCGTATCTAAGTTGCATTTCCTCTTTAAAGTGCACCATCGCCTTTAAGACTTCTCTCATGGCGCTTGTTGGTGAAACAGAAACTTTTCTGGCAAACCCGCCAAGTTCCGCCTCGCCTAGATTACCCGGAGTGTGAACAGAAAGCGTAGGAGTACCGCTTACACTGCTATGCCTAGAAATGAAAACTACAAGTTCCAGATTGCTAAAGAAATCGGGTAAGTTTTGCGCATAAACAGATTCTTCACTCAAAGTTACGAGTCTAACTTTTCTGCCTCCAACATTTGCTTCATACATCGGGTTTTCTTGAAAATTGGCAGCCATTTTTTCGAAAGAGTAGTGGCTCAAGATTTGTCTAGCAATATTTAGGCTTGCAGTATCCTTGTTCGAGGCGACAAGCAAGATCATGTTTTATGCCTTCCTCGCTGATTTTGTAGTAACTAATAAATAGTCATGACGGTAATGAAGTTGCTGTTGATTTTGAAGCGAATCAGCCAAGCAATGCTTGAGGGACAGTAAAATGAAGGATGAATTTAGCTTAGAAGCAAGATTCTATGACAAGATTTGGGGAAGACGAGATTACGATGCTGACGCAAAGTTTCTGGCTGACTTCTTTCGAAAGTATCATTGCAGAAATGTGATTGACATTGGATGCGGAACAGGAAACCACGCCTTAAGATTGAGCAAAATGGGCTATCAAGTGACAGGAGTTGACGTAAGCTCAACCATGCTAGAAATTGCCAAAGCGAAGGACAAAGAAGCGAAAATCAAATTCATAAAAGGAGACATGAAGAAACTTGAAAAGGTTGTTCCAAAAGGTCAAAGATTTGATGCCGCCATTTGTTTAGGCCAAGTTTTTTCTCATTTAATGACAAACAAAGACGTACAGGCACTACTTAACAGACTGCATAAGATACTGAAACAGAACGGTCTCTTCGTGTTCAGCGCCAGAAATGCGAAGAAAATCAATGAAGAATATTTGAATAAGCTTCGCTTAGACCATATGATAAACGAAGAAAAACTGCAACTTCTGATATTGACCTACAACACACGAGATTTACAAGACTCAAACATCATAGTATGGAATCCTATCTATCTAATAAAACAAAACAGCAAAGTGGACCTGCAAATCAGAGAACATAGACTAAGATGGTTCGAGTTTTCAACGCTTAAGAAGATAATCACAGAAAATGGCTTTAAAATAGTGGCAATTTACTCTGGACCCATGAAAGAAAAATTCAAGGAAGAAGAACATACTGATATGTGGTTTGTAACAACTATCAAGTAAAAGACTCTGACAAATTCCATAAGCAGCCGTCATCTCACCTCGGAAAAGTTTTATAATACAAACCTAATGGTTTTGGTCTGACAAAGGTGGAAACATGCATTTAATTAACTTTAAAGAATTGTCTGGTCAACAGCTCATGGAAATAATTGATAAGGCTATAGAGGTTAAGCGTGATCCTGAAAAATATCGAACTGCCCTAAACGGCAAATCGCTGGCTATGATTTTTCAGAAAACTTCCACAAGAACTAGGGTCGCCTTCGAAGTTGCCATGACCCAACTTGGCGGTCACGCTTTATATATAGATTGGAGGACAACAAATCTTGCGTTGGCAGATGTTTATGATGAGATACAGTATCTGTCGCGTAATGTTGATTGTATAATTGCAAGGTTGATGAAGAATTCTGATTTGCAGGTTATGGCTAAAGCGTCGCTTGTTCCGTTAATCAATGGATGTGACGAAAAATATCATCCTAGCCAAGCAATTGCTGACTTAATCACTATGAAGGAGAAGAAAGGTAAGCTGAAAGGGCTGAGTCTTGTTTACATAGGCATTCATAATAATGTTTGTAATTCGCTTGTTGAAGGATGCACGAAAACTGGGGTGAAGATAACGGCTGTTACGCCTATTTTTAATGAGCCGTCAAAAGATGAAGAATTGCTTAAGGCTGCTAAGAAAACTGGGTTATATGAGACTACGTTGGATGTTAAGAAGGCTGTTAAGGATGCGGATTTTGTTTACACTGACACTTGGATTGACATGGAGTTTTTCTTGGACCCTAAATTTGCTGAGGAAAAGGAGAAGCGCATTAAACTCATGATGCCTTATCAAATTAATAAGGAGCTGTTGAAGGGTAGCAATGCTTATGTCATGCATGATATGCCTATTCATAGAGGATATGAAATAAGTGCTGATGTTATTGAGAGTCCAAAGTCGGTGATATATGAGCAGAGTGAGAATAGGCTTTATTCTGCGAAGGCAATATTGCTGACGCTATTGGGAAATTGACTCTCTCTGGCTGTCTTGACCCCCTATTAATAGATCGAAGCAAAAGTTGAATTAGGGCTATTTTAGTATCATTTGGACGAATTTTTCTGGGTTAAATTCTTCTAAATCCTCATATCTTTGCCCAGTTCCAATAAACAGGATAGGTTTCTTAGTAACATAAGTCACGCTTAATGCTGAGCCACCCTTTACGTCGGCATCAACCTTTGTCAATATTGTTGCGTCTACGCCTATGCTCTTGTGAAATTCTTCCGCTTGCATAACTGCATCATTTCCTGTAAGAGAATCCACTGTCAGAATGGTTAAGTCTGGTTTTACTATGCGTTTGATTTTCTCAAGCTCATTCATCAAGTTTCTGTTGGTTTGCATTCGCCCAGCCGTGTCAATTAAAACCACATTTACTCCATGAGCTTTTGCATGACCAATTGTATCGTAAGCTACTGCTGCTGGGTCTGCACCATACTTGTGCTTAATCATGCGGATTCCTAAGCGCCTTGCATGTTCTTCTAATTGTTCAATTGAACCTGCCCGATAAGTGTCGCTGCAAGCAAGAACAACAGAGTAGCCATTTTTGCTTAAGAAGCGAGCAACTTTTGCGATGGTTGTAGTTTTTCCTGTGCCGTTTATTCCAACAAAAACTATGACGAAAGGCTCATTTTTTTTGCGTTTCTCTGTCACATCCTTTAGCAAATCAATTTTGTTGTTTGTGAGCATAACCTCCAAAAGCACTTCACGCAAGTTTTCTTCTATAATTTTCTTGCGGTCTTCGAGTCTTTTCACTTGAACTCCGTTTAAGCGTTTTTCCATGCTGTCGCATATTTGTTCGGCCACTGGAAAGGCAACATCGTTTTCTGCAAGATTTATTTTAAACTCTGAAAGTAATGGACGCAGGTTTTCAGCCTTAAGCTCTGTTGTTGTAACCTTACTTACAAGTCCCTTTAATCCAGCTTTCAGCTTCTCAAACATCTTTTACGCTCTTCTCTTCTCTCATCTTAGCCACTAAATCTTCAAATTTTTCTCTGTCCTCATTGATTCGTTCTGCTACTTGATTCAACTGTTGCTGAAGTGACAGTCTAGTTTTCTCCAAGTTTTCTAGGCGTTTTTTGAGAATTTCCTTTGCCTCTTGCAGTGTTTTTTCGATTGAAACTCCAGCTCCCATTCCAACGATTACTTTATCTCGGCTTTCAAGTCTGGCTTTGATGTAAGAGTTGCCGCCTATGGGAACGAAAAGCTCAGAGTTTTCTTTTTCTTTTTCTAAGCCTTCAAGCGTCATACTCGCATATGTTAAATCTGTTATGACAGCGTTTATCATGTTTACTCTGGTCTGGATTGTTTCGGCAGTTTGTTCAAGATATCGCAATTCGACGCTTAGTCTGCGAAGTTCTTCTTCATTTTTACTTGCCAACTTCCTATTCTCCAGTGACTATTTTCTTAAGTATTGGATTCTTTATGTCTTGAGGTTGGACCTCTTCAATGCTGAGTATTTTTATGTGAAAGCGTTTTACTCTATGTTTGCTTCCTAATTCAGCGTAAACTTTTTCAACTGCGTGCTCGGGCTTGAGTGCAATGACTTCTTTTCTGAAAGGAGTTTTTAAGTTTGGTTTTCTTATTTCACCTGTTACTTTGAATATTTTCATTTGTATCCTCTTCTTTTACAACATCCAAGGCGTTCCCTATTATAAATATCTCGGGTCCCGTCGTCATGGAACCAGCTATAGCTGCATAGCTATTGCCAATTAAACCCGTGCCAACATATGGTATGCCACAATTGATTGTGCCCACGTCAACTGGAACTTTAAGAACTTCTTCCAAAAGTTTTCGCTCTGAATCCTTTAGCAACGGGTGGGCAATGACTCCTTTATTTGTAGCAACGGCTAATGAACCAACATATGGTAAACCTGCAATTTCGCCTGGAACTGCTTCAACGCCCAAGATGTCAGAAATTTCTCTTAAATCTTGTTCCTTCAATCGGGGGTCAACTATGGCACCGTAATCATTGGCTAAAACAATGTTTCCGTGTGCTGTTTTCTTTTTCTCCATTATTGCAATGTTTCCTTCGAAAATGCTTTTTATAGCCTCAATTTCTTCTTCTTTGACAAAATGTGGAAGAAGAATCCCATTCGAGTTTGCACACGCAAGTGCTCCTATGAGAATTGATTCGCCAATCGTTGTATGGATTAGCTTGACTTTTAGCCATTCACTTGCTCTCTCAGCTTTTTTAAGCGGAACCAATTTTGGAATTATGACCACTTTGTCTGTTGCAAGCGAATATACTCCTATGCTTGCACTTCCAACAAGGCTACATAAGTAAATCGCCAAGACCAGTCTCCTTTTATGTTACTTTTCTGCAATAATATCAGCCAAGCTTATAGTTTTTGCTTTCCACTTTAAAGCCTATTAAAGTTAACCTTCAAGCTTAGCATTCTGCTCAAAAGATAGACGCACTTCAAAGACTTTGCAGACATAAAAGTTCCTCCGCTAGTTCCAACATCACTCTCCACACCTAAATTCGCATTTGGCATTTAAATTCTTGTTTTATGCCATTCACTTTTCTTATATATGACGAGAATGGCGTTTGATGAGGCACCATGATCGTAAACATTTGAGATAACTTTTTGTTGCACTCTATCCACGGGTTGTTTCAACATCATTTCTTGCAGTTGACCAAAATCAAGTTGGCTTTCTGGATCAAGTATGAGAAGTTTGCCATTCTGCTTAAGAACACGTACACACTCTGAAAGTAAAGGCTCATGTTCTTTTATTTTTATATCATGAAGTGTCCAGCTTAAGACTACATAATCGAATTTGGCTGAGTTGAATGGTAAAATATTTGATTCCGCTTTCTGAAAGGCGCAATATTTGCTAACATTTAACATTTCCGAGAGGCGTGTGGCAACTTTAATGTTCTGCTCTTCGATATCAGTGCCGTAAACCCGACATTTTTTCTTTGCCAAAAAACATGCGAGGATTCCTAAACCACATCCTATATCCAAAACTGTTGATTTCGACCTTATTTCTTTCTCGAGAACTTCGTGGCGATTGACAAGAAAATCTAAGCTTTGCTGACACTTGTCTATTGGCAACTTACTTCTCAATAGAACTCTTAGCAGAGAGTATTCGCTTAAAAACCAAGAATAGTTCGCCATCAATGTTTCAATTTCAAGCGCATTGTAGCCTCTTTCCTCAAGTTCTTTCTTCAAAGCAAGAAATACAAATTCATAAATCCCTTTTTTCATAAATCTTTCTTTACAGCACCCATGATATAAAGAAATCCCAATAATTTAAACTGGGCTTAAACTTAATCCTCGCATTATATTCAAAAGATTGATTCGCTCAATTTTCGCTCGTTTTGAGCTATGGAACAAAGTTCAAGATGTAAAATGCTAACTTTCACATTCCATCTTAACTTGTTTCACCTAAATTTTCAGAATGAACTCAAAAAAGAATACGTAACAGCATATTTGGCTCCAAATTAAGGGGCTAGAAAGTGATACACATGCACTGAGCCTAATCAGTCTCCTTCAGCCAAATAAACAGTAACATTACCCTCTTTATCCTTCGCAACCCTCACCCGAATATTCCGCGGAGGCTTCTCAATTCCTTGCCTCCAAACCCTCTCATTAACCTCATTACTAATAATAAGCCTCTTAGGCTCCTCTTTTTCCCCTTCCTCACCCCCACGAACTTCCAACTTCATGTGCTTCACCACGAAATCCCTAATCATCCTCACAGCCCTCGTAGCTCTCCTATTAGGAGGCGCAATCCAAACTTTACCCAACGGAATCGTGTAAACCCTCTCTTCAACAATCTCCTCTTCCTCTGCCCTCTCCTCACGGATTGGTGGTTTAGCCTCCTCCTCAGCAGGTGCTGGTAATTCTTCCTTCTTCTCTGCGACTTCTACAGCCTCTTCTGCAACAACTTCCTCTGCCTTCTCTTCAACTTCTTCTCCTTCTTCAGTTGCCTCAACTAATTCTTCCTGTTCTTGCTCAGCTATTCGCTCTTCTTCCTTCTTCTCTTCTCCTTCCATAGTACAACTTCTCCTAAGCCTTTATTTTTCTGCTTCTCCACTGTCTCCTTTTAGGATGAGCCCTAAATTTTCCAGCAGTTTTCGCTATGACCCACGTAGGAACAGCCTTTTTCTCTTTTCCAGCCTTCGCCAATCTTCGTTTTTTTGCAGCTGGTTTATTTCGAGCCATAATTATATCCTTCTAATTTTTGTTTCCCGTTTCTGAGCCTGCAACTGAGTTAATATTTGTTTTAATTGCTCATCCGTTAGAGGTATAGGCAACTTCCCTTGCTGAGCAAGCTGGATTAATTGTAATTCCAGCTGTCCAGTGAATTCGGGTCTAACCATTTTCAAATTCGCTAATCTCTGTCTAGCTTCTGAACTCAAAATTTTCCTCAGCAACACTTGCTTTTGCAGTTCCATCTGTTGCTCCATTTGAGCCTGACGTTGCTCCTCAGCAAATTTCTGCTGTAAAGCCAAAAGTTTTCTTCTGCGAAGTTCTTCCAGCTCGTCTTCTGCCACTTTATTCTCCCTTCTGATACTTCTCCAATTGAGGATGCTCTTTCACCAATTCCTTATAAATGTCATCAGCCAGTTCTCGCAGAAGCTTTCGCCCCTCCCGTGTTATTCTTCTCCCATTGGGTTTCAAAGTTTCAATTAAACCAGCAGCTTCCAACTGTTGCAAAGCTTTCCTTATTATTGTACCACCAGCCTTAACTCCATGTTCCGGTCTAACACCAAAATCTTTTCTTCTCCCATACTCAGCTCTTAACTTTTCTACACCAACTGGACCGTGAACGAAAATTTTGCGCAACAATGAGGCACAACGAACATACCACCAATCTGGGTCTTGCGGTTGCCTTTGAACATGACAACCAGTTTTCACAATACTAGCCCACGGAGGCGGATTTACCTCGTCCACGTTCTCTTTCAGATACATGGCTATTTTTTTGATGAGTTCAGGTGCTGGGACATCATGAGGTGTTACCAAGACAACTTATCCTCGCAGCTTTTCCTTCAGTAAATCTTGAAGCCAAATATAAAGGCTTTCACTTTTTATGACGCTTATAAAGCATGAAAGTGTGTCCTCTAACCTCCACTAATGAAGCTTCTGTTTGCTTACTAATTCGCAAGGCAATTTGTTTTGCTTCATTTTCGCCTAATGCACTTTCCAAAATTTTGATTTTAACCATTTCCCTTTTATCTAATTGTTTGCCAATTTCCTTAACTATTTCTTGCGTAACTCCACTTTTGCCAATCCATATAGTAGGATTTTCTCCACTAAGCCTACGTTTAACTCGACGTTTTGTTCTTGATGTTATTTCGCTCACCAATTAAACATCCTCTTCTTTCTTTTTAACGGTATTCTCGTTTGCTTCCCACATTCCAAACAAGTGATTACCACATGCGGTTCTCTCCGCTGCTTTATCCTCACCCGACAATTCACGCCAGGTAAAATAAAGCTTTTACAATACCTGCAAACTTGACGCTTGTACTTTCTTGGTAATTGAATTCTGGCAGCCATAGCTATTTTTCTGGCAATGTCAACATAGCGTTGTGCCAAATTAGGGTCTTTATTAAAAGTTTCTTTTGCAAGAGTGAAAAGTGTTTGAATACGTTGCTTTGCTATCTGCTTGGTAGTGGAGTCCATTCTTTGCTGATCACGCTTTAAGTTGAGTGGCTATTTTCTTTCCTAAATCTCGGCATTTCTGCAGTTCTCCTTCAACAATGGGGCCCTTCACTCCTTGAACCTTTATTGTCAAACCCGACGTAAGCTGTTTCATTCCAGAAACTTTTTCGTTTACTTGCTTCTCCATTTTCTTTACTGCTTTCCCAAAATCTCTTCCGAGATAAGTGTCAAAAACAGCAAACATTTTTCCCTTTAACTGCAACTCGCCAAGCTTATTAATAAAGCCTTTAATACTTCTTGTTGGTTCACCCATGTGGTTTGGAGACCCTATCAAGATGGCATCATATTCTAGAATTTTGTTGAAATCAACTTCCTTAACTTCGCTGATAGAAACTTCAACTCCTCCGACTTCCTTTAATCCTTGTATGATTTTTTCGGCTACAATTTTGGTGTTACCATACTTTGATTCATAAATAACTATTACCCTTACCATTACTATTCATCCTTTACTTCGTCTTATCTAGTTTTTATGAGTTGTGGAAGACGCTAATTTTTAGAGTTTGAGCCTTATTGGAGTATAAAGTACATCAATCAATAGTAGTTTAACTTATGGAAACTAAATTAAGTATCCATCTTATTGAGTAAATATTATTTGGTGCTAAATATTCGTGGAACGCAGAAAACTAGATAGGGAACATCTGTTAGCAGTTTGCACCAAGCTTGAAATAGAATTGCTGTGCTCTTGTTTTTATTTTTCATTATTGATGAGTCATGTATAATGGTTTTGAAGCGTCCTTTTTCCTTTGTTCTCTAAGTCCTTTATCTGTCAAGCATTTTCCTCCTGCTGGGCAATATTTCTCGGCGTGGTAGTCAAATATTTTGAAGAGTGGGTCCATGGTTTCTTTATTCAAGGTGTAGAAACGTTTCTTCTTTTTTCTTTCTGAAAATACAAATCTGCATCTTTCTAAAGTTCGAAGATTGTGGGAAACCATGCTTTGCTCTTGCCGAAGAGCCTCTGCAATTTCAGTTACATTTTTTCGTCCATTGCGGAGAAGTTCTAAAATAGCCAGTCGTGTTGGACTTGCCAATGTTGAAAAGAACATGTAGCAAGTTTCACTTAAATTCTGTTTCATAAACGTCACTCAACTGAATATTTCGTCATATGAAAAATATTTCATATAATAAATATAAAACTTCCGCTAAGAAACCTTTTTTCCCGACATAAAATCGCCAGTTCATAAATCACCCAAGAACTTTATCCAAAACTTTCCTTCCAATGTCATCTTCGCCTATTTTGAAGGTTTCAGGCTCCTCAATCTCTAATATAGCCTTCAACGCTTCTGAATCAAGCTCATCGACAAGCCGCAAAATTTCTCTCTTCGCCGATTCAAGATGATTCTTCCAAACCCCTTTATTCGCAAAAATCACGCCAGCAAGTGGACAAATCTTTTTCATCTTCAAAAACCACTCGATTCTTCCGTTTTTTATATTTATGTCAAAGGTTATCGGTCCAGCAACACATGTTTCTGGCTTCACTGGATGGATTTGGCATTTTCTGGTTTTTTTGTTATAAAATATGCAATAGCCTTCTAAATCTTCTCTTGGAAAGGCGTATTTTGCTTGGACAAATGGGCTGTCAAAGCGTAACTTTTGCTTCTTCAAATACGTCTCTATTATTTGTCTCCGTTTAGAGGTTAATGGAGGTTTAGCATTTTGACAGCAACTTATTTTGCATCTGCCACAGACATCGAAGAAATTGTTCTGCCTCTTACTTTCTTCTCGCATAATAACCCTCATAGTTTTATCAGAAGTAAGGTTGATTATTTTCAAGATTCTTTATAAGCGTTGAGTAAACGCTTATTACTGCCTCTCTGAAATCTGTTTTCTGCTTTTTCCTGAGAACTCTTTCTTTTATAATTTCCGATATGTTACCGTACTCTATTCTTTTCTGTATTATTGGGAGATACTTTTTCTCCTCATTCGTCGCGTTTTCCAAAGCAATCTTGAAAAGGTACTGACAAACTTTGCGAGCAGTTGACCCATGCCTATTTAGAACTTTTGCGTTTAATCCGTCTGCAACAATCGAATTATAATCTTTTACAAGAATTTCGTAAGGCAAAAACTCAACCTCTTCGCACATAAATCCTCTCAACACTGCTCTGATGAAGCAGCTTAATGCTACATCCGATCTCACACATTCTTGCTCATCCATAACTCGTATTTCCACAGCCTTTCTATCAAAGCGAAAAATAACGCCTCGAGAATTAACCCAATCTTGATGTAGAAGATGTTTCTTTATGCCTGCCTCAGCCAAATCCATCGAGTACCTTTCAATAATATCTTTTCTATATTGTTTAAATGAAGAAGCATATTCAGGAATAACGTCTCCAGTGATTGATGGCACTTCTTCTTGGTTTAACATATAAAAGTGCAGTCTATTATCAATTTTATTCCCTATTTTTCCTTCATAAATTGGTGATGAAGCTGAAATTGCGGGTAAATACGCGCATATATTTGCAAGCAAATTATGTAGTAAAATGCCGTCTTCTTCCTTCGAGTATGGAAGGTTTAGCTGAAAACTTTGGATGTTAAGCCATCCATGCTTCTTAAGGTTAAAAACTTTGCTGTATTCCTCATAAACTTGTCTATGTCGATGAGACCATACTTCTGTTTCTTCAAGCCTTAGCAGGGGATGCATCCCTGTTCCGAGCAAAAAAGCCTTGTATCTGCTTTCTAAAAAATCGAGAAGTGACAAAACTGCTTCATGCATAGTTTCGTCGAAGACTTCTGGCGATTTGAATGGAGCGTTAGGCTTAACTTCTATCACGTGCAATTGCAGCTCCTTTCCAAAAGTGAAATTTGACTGTTTCACAAAGTTTACAATGCGTCCACAGAAATCCTTTATAATTTTGTCTGCAATAGGTAAGGCTTTCAATTCTTCGTTGACAATTGAAAACTCGTGTTCTGGACCTAAAACTGTCAAAGGTTTATACGTACTAGTTTCCTCTTTCATTATGCGATTATCAGATTTAGATATAAAAATTGCAGTTAATCTTAAATATAGCTACTGTAATATCGAGCATTCAATTATCTGGTGTTACATGCTTGCTGGTCGTTTCAAACATCGACCTGACAATAAATTTGCCTTTAATGAGTCCGTCGACGTTCCTTGGATCATCAATAAAAGATTTTACTCTCAACATCAATAATGATTATAGGTATCTTAAAACAGGATACTACGTTTCATTGCATGCAGAGATTCTTGGGAACTCGGTAATTCCGTCAAGCGAAAACATTATCGATGCTTATAGAACACCCCTTTTGTTGCTTAGAGCTTCTAAGGCTGGGGTTCCAACAATGCCCTATTTAGTAACGAGTTCTGTGAGACAAATGATTTCAGAAGTTGGTTTTCCAATGGTTGTTTTTGCTGTAAACCCCTTCTCTTATGAAGGCTTTATAATAGCGAAAAATAGAAGCGCTCTTTACAGAGCTGTCAAAAGTTTAGGCATGAACTACAAGTTTGCAGTATGTGTACAGCCCTTTCGAGGTGAGATATTTTCATTCAACTCTTATTTTGGGAAATGTGAATTGGAAGAAGATGTGCAAAAAATTTCTGAGAAGGTTTATGAAGTGTTCAAGATTCCAGTCTGCAAACTGCATGTCCAACGCATTGAAAAGAGCATTCATCTTTGCGGTCTTCAACCTGTGAAAAAGGAAGAGATTTCTCCATTAGGTTTAAAGATGATTTCCGAAGGAGTTTCTCAATTTTCTAAAAATGGTGAGAGCCTTATTGGCTAATATAGCCTGCTTTGTCGAAAGATACAATTTTACAGACCCAAAAGAAGCTTCGGCACTCCATAGCTTCAAGGTTACAGCGGAAAAAATGAATTGCAAATTTGATTTCATGTTCAGAGAGCATCTTCTGGAACTTCCAAAATACGATGCCGTTTTTATTAGAGCAACAACTGATCCGCTTTTCACAGCCTATATAGTTTCTAAGACAGCATGGGAAATGGGCTTAAAAGTTGTTGACGATCCGAAGTCCATACAGATCTGCGGTAACAAAATCCACTTATATGCGCTTTTCAAAAAATATAACATTTCTCATATTCCAACAATATTCCTGAACAAAGAGGAATTGCACCATAAACGGATTTTGGACATCTTCAGAACTTTTGGAAGACCAGTCGTGATAAAGGCACCTTACACAAGTTTTTCAAGATACGTGGAGAAAGTAGCTTGTGAAACAAGTTTTCGAGAAGTTGCCAAAAGATTCTTTAGAAAATCTGATGTTTTGGCTGTGCAGAAGTTTGTGCCCACAGCCTTTGACTGGAGAGTCGGAGTATTAAATGGCGAAGTCTTGTATGTATGCAAATACATGGTGCCTAAAGGCAGGTGGAAACACGGCGCTAAACGTAGAGGCAAGCCAAGTTTTGTTTGGGGCAGAACGATATCGTTGAAGAGAGAAAATGCTCCAATGAAGCTTAAAGAAATGGCTTTGAAGGCTTGTGAGGTTGTTGGAAATGGGCTTTATGGAGTGGATATTAAAGAGGTTAATGGCGAGTATATTGTGGTAGAAGTGAATGACAATCCAAGCATTTATGCGGGTTATGAGGATCTTAGAGCTAAGGATGTTTACAGCAAAATTATAGAATTTCTAATTGAGTAGTGACGAGATGGCATATTGAAAAAGTATTGGCTACAGTAATTCTACAATTATATTCTGACGCAAGGGTTCTTTGAAATATCAAGAACATTATGTTGGCTATTTCACGGGCATTAGGCGCCATTCTCTATAATCTGTAATTACTCTAACATATCCCATTAGCATCTTATCTACATCCGCATCCCCTGTGTCAACCCGCAAAACGCCACCATCAATATTCTGAAGCTTACTTTTTGTCGCAGCTACAATAATCTTTTCCTTTCCAACCCGCTTAACAATCTCTGGGCTTACTTGCTGATTCCCTCTACCCAATAGGATTCCTTGATGTCCAATCGGCGAAAGAATAATCCAAGTGTTCCGCCAATTCCCTATCTCTTCCAAAATTCTCTTTTCATCCACATCAAGTATAACCTTGCCCTTTCGATAAATATCAACGCCCAAAACAGTTTTATCTACACCCAATAATTCTGCTATGCACTTAACTGTTGTTCCTGGACCAAGAATGTATGTGGCGTTTGGTTGCATCTCTTCGATTATGAATCGCGCTATTGCCATCTGATTATCTCTTTCGTCAACTGTTTCTGGACTTGCTTGCTTGCTTCCTTGAATTCGCATAGGAACGAATGGTCCCTTCAGAACGCCATATAGCTTTACAACGAAAATGTCACTTCTAATAGCCGTTTCATCCGCATCCATAACCTCAAATTCCACGATTTCAGCTTTTTTCTGAGCAAATGCTAAAACTACTTCTGCAGCGTCTGAAGGATTTACTGCAAAAACACCACTATACATTTTCACGCCTGAAGGTACACCCAAAACTGGCACCTCATCGCAACCTTTCATGGCGTCAAAAATGTCCTTAGCAGTGCCGTCGCCGCCAACAAAAACTATTAAATCCACATGGGCTTCACTTAACAGCCTAACAGCCTCTTTCGTATTTTCAGCGCTTGTTTCCTTTCCAACATTCATCGGCAGAATTTGAACAGTAAAATCTGCTTTCTTCGCTTCCTCCGCACCCATAATATCGGGGCAAGTTAAAATTTGGATTTTTTTCTTCTCCATACTCTCTTTTAATTTTTGCAGAAATTCTATTGCTCTTTGAGGTGCTACTGGTTTTGCACCTCTGGCAATTGCTTCCTTCAAAATTCCATCTGTTCCTTTGAGTCCTACTCTTCCTCCCATGCCTGCTATTGGATTAACTATAAAGCCCAGCCGCATAATCTTTCATCTAAATAAAGATTCATAAGCATGCTATAAACTATTTCAGCAACTTAATTGCTAAAATGTTAATTGCCAAAGTTCAATGTGAAAACAGCAGTTTTTGCTAAAAATTCTTATATCTTAAAATTTAAAACATCGTCTTCTCACAACAAATGAGGCTATTAAATGTCAAGAAAAAGCATGAAAAAAATTCTTGTTACGGGAGCTACGGGGCAAATTGGTTCTGAACTAACAATAGAGCTTCGAAAAAGGTATGGAAAAGATAATATTGTCGCTGCAGGCCACAAGAGAGCGCCAAGTGACAAACTTTTACACTCCGGTCCTTTCGAATACATTGATGTTACAGATAGGCAAAGCATCGAAAGAGTTATTGAAAAATATGATATAGACACTATTTATCATCTTGCTGCTATTCTGTCCGCAATAGGCGAAGAAAATCCACAGCTTGCTTGGCATGTAAACATGGGCAGTCTATACAATGTACTGGAAATAGCGAGAGAACATCAGCTAACTCGAATCTTTTGGCCCAGCTCCATTGCCGTTTTCAGTCCAGACGCCCCTCGCATTAACACTCCACAAGACACTGTTTTAATTCCTCGAACGATGTATGGCGTGACAAAAGTTGCTGGTGAACTCCTATGTAATTACTACTTCAACAAATATGGCTTAGACGTTCGAAGCGTTCGCTATCCAGGCATAATAAGCAGTGAAACGCTTCCTAGTGGGGGCACAACAGATTATGCTGTAGAAATATTTTATGAGGCAATTAAAAATAGGCAATATACATGCTTTGTGAGGGAAGACACTGTTTTGCCGATGATGTACATGCCAGACTGCATCAAAGCAACAATAGACCTTATGGAAGCTGATTTTTCCAAAATTAAACACCGCACAAGCTATAATGTTTCTGCAATAAGCTTTTCTGCAGGGGAGCTTGCGGCTGAAATTAGAAAGTATATTCCAAGCTTCAAGTGTGACTACAAGCCCGACTTTAGACAGCAAATTGCAGATTCATGGCCGATGTCGATAGACGATAGTGTAGCCCGCAGAGAGTGGGGTTGGAACCATACATATGATTTGGCTTCTATGACGAAAGATATGATAGAAAAGTTGTCTAAGAAACTTGTTAGCTAATAGCTAGAAAGAGTTAAGAGAATGTATGAGAAATAATGGAAAAAGAGATGTGGTTAGAATGCGAAATCCAACAGCCTTTTTACGAGAAGAATATGAAGAACTGGTGAAAAATGAACTAGACTGGAAGCTTCGTGTTCTGCAGGGTCCAAGCACACCATGGTGCACTGTTGACGGTAGAAAAGTGCTAATGTTCTGCTCCAACAATTATCTGGGGTTAAGCAACCATCCACGATTAAAGGAAGCAGCAGCTAAAGCAGTTCAGACATATGGGGCTGGTTCTGGTTCTGTCCGTCCAATCGCTGGAAATATGGACTTGCACATAGAACTTGAAAAACGACTTGCAAAGTTTAAGCATGCAGAGGCATCGCTTGTGTATCAGACCGGTTTTGCAGCGAATTCAGGTTTGATTCCGCAATTAGCTGGCAAAGGCGACTTGATAGTAAGCGATGAGCTTAACCATGGCAGCATAATCGACGGTGTTAGGCTTTCACACGCGGAACGTGCAGTCTATAAGCATTCTGATTTGCAGGATTTGCAGCAGGTTTTGGAGGAAGCGGAAAAGCATTCGCCTCCTTATAGGCGGATTCTGATTATCACTGATGGCGTTTTTTCAATGGATGGTGACATAGCACCTCTTGATGGTATAGCTAAACTGGGTGCTGAGCATGGTGCAATGGTTTATGTGGATGATGCTCATGGCGAAGGTGTGCTCGGTGAGGGTGGAAGAGGTATTGTTTCTCATTTCAAGCTTGGTCGAGACAAGGTTCATGTTGAAATGGGCACTTTCTCAAAGGCTTTCGGCGTAGTAGGCGGACATGTTTCGGGTTCCAAAGATTTGATTAACTTTGCTTATAATAAATCACGAACATGGCTTCTCAGTGGGTCGCATCCTCCAGCAGTTGCTGCTGCTTGCATAGCAGCAATTGATGTTTTAGAAAGTGAACCGCAACATGTGCAAACATTGTGGGAACACACGAAGTATTTCAAAAAAGTTATGAAAGATTTGGGCTTCGACATTGGTAATAGTCAAACCCCAATCACTCCAATCATTGTTGGTGAAAGTGGTGTGGCGAAGAAGTTGAGTGCGCGACTTTTCGAAGAAGGTGTTTTTGCCTTGCCGATTGTTTATCCGATGGTTGCGCGGGATAAAGCCAGAATAAGGACAATTATGAATGCTGCATTGACAAGAGAGGACTTAGACTTTGCTATTGGCGCCTTCGAAAAAATTGGAAAGGAATTACAAATAATCTAGCTTATTGTTTTGTATCTTTATACCTAACTTTCTATAGGCGTCAGTTTAAGTGGAAACATGATGAATATTAAAACTGCCAAGAAACAGTTGCGTGAAGAAATTTGGGACAAACTTGAAAAAAGCGGCGTTGCAAGGTTTCCGCTTCCATGCTATGGGCGAATTCCAAATTTTACTGGGTCAGAAAAGGCAGCACACAAAGTTAGACTTCTTGAGGAATGGAAAAAGGCGAAGGTTGTTTTTGTTAATCCTGATTATGCTCAGCAAAAAATTAGAGAATATGCACTTTTAGATGGCAAAACTCTCGTCATGGCTTCGCCCAGACTGAAACAAGGCTATATTGTGATTAATCCTAATAATGTTAAGGGTTTAGAAAACTTTGCCTCCACGATAAAGGGAGCTTTCAAACATGGAAAAATCGTTAATGTAGAAGAGATGCCAAAGCCAGACCTGATTATTGAGGGTTCTGTCGCTGTGGATGTGCATGGGCGTAGACTTGGAAAAGGATGCGGATATGGAGACATGGAGTTAAGCACTCTAAAACAAATGTTTGGAAAAGTTCCCATAGTGAGCACTGTTCATGAAATGCAGATTGTTGAATCCGTTCCTTTCGAAGAAAAAGATGAAAAAATTTCGATAATTGTCACGCCTACACGAGTAATCCATATCCCATCTTAACGCATTCATCAGCTTTTCTATCAGAAACTGCATATTTATAGCTATCCAAAATTATTGCAGAAAATCTAGGGGGTGTCAGTATTGATTGTATAGCAAATCAAAAACAACATGTTTATGTTTCTTATCCACCGCCTACTGGTGGTATTATAGCCAAAATATCATTATCGGCAAGCTCCGTATCTAATCCTCTAAGTGTTGATACACTTCTGCCGTTTATGAGAAATTGCAGAAAGCCTTTGACATTGCCGCTCTTATTGTCATAAATGTATTCCACAAAGTCTTTTCCATAATTTTTAGCCAGTTTTTTAAGTACAGTATTCACCGTTACTGGTTCATTGTTTGGAAATTCTAAAGTTTGTTCTTTTTTACCCACTATCTCTCTAAGGCTTGTAAAGAAGCGCACTGTAACTCGCAAGAGGGTAACCACCAACACTGAAGATTCTCATGCCAAAATTTAAACTATAACATACCTAATATGCTATTCGGATAAACTGAAGTAAAAGTTTATATTTCTGTGCTTTTTTTGCTTACTCCGAAAGATAAAAAAGATTTTAAACTTGAATGGAGGATTTGTATGGCTTACTTAACAACAACAGCATCTGGACAACCAGTTCTAATACTGAAGGAAGGCACAAGCAGAAGTAGAGGAAGAGAAGCCCAAAGAAACAATATAATGGCAGCCCGTGTAATCAGCGAAGTCCTAAAGAGCACTTTGGGTCCTCGTGGCATGGACAAAATGCTCATCGACAGCTTAGGAGACATAACGATAACAAACGATGGTGCAGCAATCCTAGACGAAATTGAAGTGGAGCATCCAACAGCCAAAATGATGGTTGAAATCGCAAAAACACAAGACGATATGGTAGGTGACGGAACAACAACAGCCGTAGTTTTAGCTGGCGAGCTACTCAAGAGAGCAGAAGAACTTCTTGACCAGAACATTCATCCAACAATACTAGTGAGTGGCTACCGCAAAGCAGCACAAAAAGCGATAGAAGTTATAAACAAAATTGCAACACCAGTAGACATAGAAGACCGCGAAACCTTGAAGAAAGTTGCTTTAACATCTATGGCGAGCAAAGCCGTAGGTGCAGCAAAAGAACACTTCGCACAGATCGCAATAGATGCTGTGAAACAAATAGCTGAAAAACGCGGAGACAAAATAATCGCTGACATAGACAATATCCAACTGATAAAGAAAACAGGAAAAAGCCTCCTAGAATCACAGCTTGTAAGAGGTTTAATAATCGATAAGGAAGTTGTTCACACTGGGATGCCTAAAAAAGTCGAAGATGCAAAAATAGCATTATTAGACTGCCCATTAGAAATTGAAAAAACGGAATTCAGCGCCGAAATAAGAATACGCGATCCAGTTCAAATGAAGGCTTTCCTAGACCAAGAAAACAAAATGCTCAAGGAAATGGTGGACAAAATCAAGTCGTCAGGCGCCAACGTAGTTTTCTGCCAGAAAGGCATAGACGACATGACACAGCATTTTCTTGCAAAAGAAGGAATATTGGCTGCCAGAAGGGTGAAGGAGTCAGACATGGAAAAACTAGCCCGCGCAACGGGCGGAAGAATAATCACAAATCTTGCTGATTTGTCATCTCAAGACTTAGGCGAGGCTGGCATCGTCGAGGAGCGCAAAATAGGCGAAGACAAAATGATTTTCGTTGAAAAATGCAAAGACCCTCGTTCTGTTGCTGTGCTCATACGGGCTGGACTTGAAAGAATGGTTGACGAAGCAGAGAGAGCCATGACAGACGCTTTATCCGTCGTCTCAGACGTCATAGAAAACAACAAAATAGTTCCAGGCGGCGGCGCAGTAGAAGTTGAAGTAGCAAAAGAGCTTAGAGATTACGCCACAAAAGTCGGTGGAAGAGAACAACTCGCAATAGAAGCCTTTGCTGACGCTATCGAGGTAATACCCAGAACCTTAGCAGAAAACGCTGGACTAGAACCTATAGACATAATCGTAGAACTTAGGGCAAACCATGAAAAGAAAGACAGCGCCCACATGGGTGTAAACGTCTTCACTGGAAAAGTTGAAAACATGCGAGAAAACGGCGTAGTCGAACCGCTTGTCGTAAAAGAACAAGCAGTAAAATCCGCCGCAGAATCCGCGTCAATGATACTGCGCATAGACGACGTGATAGCCGCAACAAAGCCAAAAGAAGAAAAAGGACCAGAAAAACCGCCAGGAGAAGGCGAAAGCGAAGAATACTAAA
The DNA here is from genome assembly GCA_964469615.1 of uncultured Candidatus Bathyarchaeia archaeon. GTDB lineage: Archaea > Thermoproteota > Bathyarchaeia > Bathyarchaeales > Bathycorpusculaceae > CAYXZM01. Next base: position 51,888 of record CAYXZM010000004.1, read on the forward strand.
CCTTAAACCCCAATTTTTCTCAAAAATTTAACCATTTTTTCTCGGAACACGGTTTTAATAGGCATTTTGGAGTACAGGTACGTAAAGCATATATAATGGAAATTTTGAACAAAAGGGAAAATGGTAAAAGGTGAAAATATGAAAAAGTATACTGTGCTCTTTGCCATTGCATCTTTATTTTTGTCCTTGATGATTACTTTGCACACAAATGTTCCGTCCGTTAAGGCTGGAGACATATTCCATGATGGAGACTTGATACTTGGCGGAAACAACGTAACCATAATTGACAATCAAATTTTACACATAAACGGCAGCATCATCATCACAGAAAACGCTACGCTTATAATACGTAATAATGGAGGCATAAACCTCACACAACAACACAGTAACCAATTTAACATAACTCTTAAAAATCCAGCTAATGGAAACCCACGACTAATAATGGAAAATTATAGCGGTGTAACGGGAAATGGCTATTCTCTATTTTTGGACTTTTACGGCAACAGCACGATGGAGACAAATCTAGCAGCTACTCCCGAAAATGTCATTTTCCGATTCTTTGACTACTCTTATGCCAACATCACGGAATCCGAGTTTTGGCTCATCTACCTTTACAATAACGCAATCCTACACGTGACAAATGCTACATTAAATTACGTTTTCCTTTATGGTAATTCGAAGGCTACTGTAAGCAACGCAGAAATCTATAATGAATTCTTCGCTGGCGTAAACTCTGAAGTCACGATTTCAAATTGCGAGATACTCAAGGCAGAAGCGTATGGCAATGCGAAGTGTTACATTTACGATTCAGTTATTACTAATGCAACATTATATGATGATGCAAAAGCATGGCTCATTAACACAACAGCAACTAACGGAGCAGCATACAACAATTCAATTGCCTACATATACTACTACCTTGATGCCCACGTGACAGACCTCGTTGGACAAGACATTCCATCAGCAAACGTGACTGCCTATGACATTGAAAACGCTCTAGCCGATTCAAAACTAACTGGAATGGATGGACGCGCTAGATTAACGCTGATGAAGGGTTTCGCCAACGAGACAGACTTCTATTGGACTGGAGCATATACAATTGTGACTTGTTACGCTGATTGCTCGAACTCAACGTCAGTAGAAATATACGACAATGCGGAAATAGAAGTAACACTAAACATATTCTGCAATTATCCAGCAAGCTATGATGGGGACATAATCCTCAAAGACAACGAATGCCTATGCATTTATGGACTGCTCAACCTCAACGGAAGCATAATCACCGAAGAAAACGCGACCTTGATACTGCGAAACGCATGGATAAACCTTACACAAACATACCCCGACCAATTCACAATTACATTTCGAGGAAAAGCTAGACTCATAGTGGAAAACAGCAACATAACATCAGATTATCCATTCATGATAAACTTTGAAGGCAATAGCACAGCAACAATTGATGGCCTATTAACAAATGCCTACATACTCATTTTCATGCACTATTCATCGGCAGACATCGCCAACTCAACACTACTAAGGAACTTGTACGTTTATAATTTCGCGAAAGTTTACGCTTCAAACTGCACAATAGATAGAACTGTTGCACTTTTTAACAATGCAGAATGCATCTTATCAAACTGCACAGTAAACGATTGGATAACCATAACGGTGTCTTCCGTAAACGCCACAATATTAGATTTAAAACAAGGATACATAAACCACTGGAACTTTATAGAAAACTGCACAGTAGAAGTTGGCTCTGCTGGTTATGCCCCAAACATAACAATAATCGAAACACATGTTGACAGATGGCAACTGAACACCTATGGCTACTCAAACATAACAATCTTAAGGTCCGAATTCTCTTCCCTCTACTTCTACGGTTCAACAAAAGCGGCAGTTTACAGATCAAACATCGCCATTTCCACAAGCACACAAGAAAACGCTAATTGCTATCTGGAAGACACAGAAACATTTTACCTATACTTGGATGGCAACTCAAGAGTTCAAACAACCAACGTCACAATCACGGTTGGAAATGCAAACGTTTATGGCAACGCTAAACTCTATGTTGGCTGGTGGCTAAACATAACCGTGACAGACCATGAAGGCACACCCGTGCCAAACGTTACATTAAATATAAAGGATAGTGACGGAAACACTGTTACTTCTGGAGAAATAGATGGATGGACAAAAGTTAAATTACTCGAAAAAATTGTTAACGCAACTGGCACAGAATACGAGTTTGGAGAATACACAATAGACGCAGAATACGAAGGACATTTCAACAGCGCAACCGTACTAATGAACGGAAACAAAGAAGTAACAATAACACTGCCCTTCGTATTACCAGAATTCACCCTACAAATAATACTAACAACACTAATCACGCTGACACTCACAACACTGCTATACAAAAGAAAACAAAAACGAAAATAACAACCCCAAACTTTTTCTCCCACAACCCTTTTCAAAAACACCAAAAAAGAAGCACCTATATACCAAAAAACCAAAAATAAACCTGAAAAGCTCCGGTAGTATAGTCAGGTCAAGTATGGTGGCCTCTCGGCGCAAAAACGAAAGAAAGCCACGGACCCGGGTTCAAATCCCGGCCGGAGCATTCTATTTCGGGATTTTTTTGGATAATGTTTAAAATGGTCTATAGTGGTCTAAAAATTTCAGCATGATCTGCAGGTAAATGGTTAATTTGGGTATACCAGAAAATTCTATTGTGTAGAATTCAAAGGTGTAACCACAAAATCTTCGATAACCTTTAATGGCGATGTTTTTCTTAATTCTTTGATGCGATTGTTGATTAGTGAGCGAAGTCTCATTCTGACTTTTTCATCGCAGGATGGGGATATTCTTCCTATTTTTTCGGCAAGTTTAGAGTCGCCCAAAGTTTTTTTGATCCAATTTTGGAAGTCTTTTCTTTGAAGATGAAATAGTATGCTTTCTAATTTGACAGATTTTATCTTTTCAAGGAAGTCTGATAGGCTTTTGGCATTTTCTCCAGTTGGTTTCCCGATAGTCTCATAGAAGTAGAATGCTTCTTGATCGTTCAGTGTTCTTAGGATTTTTATAGCTACCCTGCTGACTTCTATTTTTCGGCTTTTATGAATTTTTCTTTTCTTCTCATTTTTCGGAGACATAACTAATCGCACTTGTGATGACTCGGATGAGTGAAATAATGTTTGTGAATTTGGAATTCAATTTTAAAATATTGATCTTGTCTTCTGAAAATAAATATCTAATTATGGGCATCATAAGAAGTGGCGTGGAAATTGAAAAACAGTAACGAGGGTTCATCTAAAACTGACTTAACGAATGCCATTGACTTAAATGCAAAAATAGAAGTCAAGCAAAACCTATTAAGAAATATTCTGCAAAAGGACAGAAAAAGAGAAGCAAATAAACCATTATACTTAACACGATATGAGTAACTACACTGATGAGAATCACACATCACCAAATATGTTATGTGTAGTTCTGAATATTGTGCTTACGGCTTGTGGATGTGTGTTTATTTAGTTGTAAATAATAAAGTTTATTAAGTATTGCGATAACTGACACAAGTGGTGAGCCTCTATGGGAGGGCCTTCTGAACGCGAATACGGAGAGAAACTTGGCAAGATAAAAAAGAAACTAAGCAGCAAAGCAGAAGACATAAAGAACCAATTTGAAAAAATTGAAAAAGCCAAAGTAGATTTGCTGAAAAAAACCAAAGAAATGAAACATAATGCTGAACATGAAATATACAAGATTGAAGAAGAAATAGCAAAATCAAAAGACTTGGCGCCTGAATCAAAGAGAAGACTTCAACTGCAAATTGATATTCTTAAAAGTGAAACCCGAGAACATTATTCTGAACTGGAAACACGAATTGCTGCAGCCATCGTAACAGTATAACCTAGTTCTGAAAGGATCAGCAACATACTTCAAGGCAGAATATCAAATGAGGAGAATTATTCGCAAACAAAAATCTGCATACATGCTTAGTTTAGTGCTTTGCTCAGTAGGAACAGTTTCTCTTCTATTTACCCTATGGAAAACGTACCCTCAGCTATCTTCAAGCACAGACCCTTTTTCAACTTTTTTATCCCTTCTATGGACAGAAAATCTGACTTCAATTTCTGGATTTGAATTCAAACTCATATACCTTGTCATTCTGGGAGACGCAATGCTAATTTTTGGGGTAATTATGTGGATTTTGAGCCGACAATTGTTTCTTCTTCCAGGCAAAAACGTATGGTTTCAATGTCCCTTCTGCAACAAGAAGTGGGAGTCTATCGGAGACAAAGCATTAGTCCACTGTCCACATTGCCGTCAACTAATCCATCCAAAAATAACTGAAAAATAGGCTTGTACTTGCTTCTTTTTAAGAGGCATACAAAAAGTTGATATGCATTGAATACTCTCTCACAAGTCGTACACTAATCCAGGGATTTTAGGGAATAATTGAGTTTCTCCTACATGTTTGACCCCTACCATCCAGCTGACAAGCCTTTCTATCCCAATTCCAGCACCTGCAGAAGGTTTTAATCTTCCTCTTTGTGCTAGATTCAGCAGTGATTCTAAATTTTCTTGTCTAACATTGTCTCTCTCCATTTTTCTGACCAATTTGCAGTATTCCCACTCTCTTCTACCACCAGACAATACTTCTCCATACTTAGGTAGCAACAAATCATAGTTATCCCATATACCTTCTTCGAAGTCTTCAAAGTCATAAAATTCCCTAGGAATATTTGTAACCCATGCGGGGTTGCTAATTTCAGACACAAACCGAGGTTCCCAGTTTCTACCATATTCTTTTTCAAGTTCTACATGGTCATAGACTCCGAATGGTGTTTTAGGAATCTCTAAACTATTGTTTCTTCCGAGATAAGCTAACTGAGCCTGCATATGGTTTTTTACGCTAATTATTAGCCCTAAGATTATCCTTTCAACAAAGCTTCTTATTTCTCTCGATGTGGCATTTCTGACTTCAAAATCTAGCTGCGTAAATTCATAGACATGAACTCCAGTACTAGCTTTCTCTGTTTTTTCAATTCTTACGTTTGGCGATAGTATAAACAATTTTGGTAGAGCCAAAGAACAAGCAACCATCTTATGGACTATCATACTTTGTGTTGCTCTAACGGTTTTTCCGTAGATCTCAACTTCAATACGCTTTTCGACAGCTGCTCTTGAGTCTGGCCATAAAGGATCAGTTGATTCTGAAAATATTACAGGCAAAAGCCATTCAAAACCGCTTTTCATAAATTCACTAGTGAGATACTTTAGTGTGTGGGTCATCACTTCGCTAATACACTTTTTTCTTTCGATTTCGCTTTCACAAAGTTGCTCTAAAGGCTTTGGTACCTCGATTAGCCTATTTTTGGATAAAGCCTGACTGCAACTAAGAGTTTGAACTTTCATGTAATAGCCCTTGGAAGTAGTCGCTGAGAAATTTGATATGCGCTGTGGGTTATAAATTTTTTATAAAAAATATTATAAATTTTTCTAAAACGCAACATTTTTATATGCATGAATTGTAATAATTACAATATGGAGTCAAGACTTGATGACAAAGATTTAGCAATTTTAGCCTTGGTGCAAGGCAATTGCAGGCTCACTGCAAGGCAGATTTCCAGAAAGATTAACTCGCCAATAACAACTGTTTTCGCAAAAATGAAGCGAATGGAAAAATTAGGTATTATAAAAGAGTACAGAGCAATTCTCGATTCGCAGAAGCTTGATTATGCTACAACAGCTTTCATTTTGGCTTCTGTTTCTTACAGAACGAAAAATAATGAAATATTGATTTCACAGAGAGACATAGCAAAAGAAATCGCTAAATTCCCAGAAGTTCAAGAAGTTCACATAATCACTGGTGACTGGGATTTACTAATAAAGCTTAAAGCTGAGAATGTTGATACAATAGGAAAATTCATTATCGATAGACTAAGATTTATCAAAGGAATAGAGAAGACTCTTACATGCATGGTTTTCGAAACCTGTAAGGAAACAACAGAAATACCTATTAATTTACAGAAAAAGCAAAAATCTATGAACAATGAAAGGAGAAGATGAAGCATTCGCATTTCGAATTTTACTTAACATTTTAAACCTTTTTGACTTGGGAGAAAACAATTAATGCCTAAGACAATTAAACTGTTGGTCACCGTTTCTAGACCAGAGTTTCTTCCAGCAAATTCGGCTTCACTCGTCATAGGAATATCATGGGGCGTAAACCTCCCTGTAGATCTTATTTTGGGATTAATTGTTCCAGCAACTCTCGTTTTTGGAATAATAACACTTGTTTCCGCATTTGCTGCGCAAGTAAATACCATATCTGACTATGAACTGGACTTGAAAGATAATTGCAAGAGGGAGCTTGTTCAAGCTTTGGGTCTTCTTGAACGAGGTAAGCTCAAATTTTTTATAGTTTTAGAGCTGTTATCGAGCCTAGTTTTGCTTTTTGCGTTATACAGTATCGTAGCGAAACCTGCTTTGATATTCATGTGGATGGCTGCAGTTTTCTTGGCTTATGCATATTCTGCTCCGCCATTAAGGCTCAAATCAAAGGCGTGGCTCGCACCAATCACGCTACTTATCGTTCTTAGCATCTTACCAGTAACATTTGTATTATACATTTTCTCATCTGAGCTGAATCCTTTTTTCTTCATATTTCTCTCTGGACAAGCGCTGACAGTGTATGGAGTAATCGTGCCAGCAGAGATTCGGGATTATTTTGGAGATAAGTCAATGGGCATAGATACACTGACAGTTCGATTAGGTCTTGCTAAAGCTTCACTTTTCAGTATAATTCTGTTAATTGTCGGGGGCATACTTTGTGGAGTAGGATTCCTTTTTAGGCTTTTATATGGAAATCATCCTGCAATGACAATATTTCTACTTGCTATGGCAGCTGTGTATTGTTTTGTTCTGAGAAAATATGTGAGACTTTACCATCTTTCTAAGGAATATATTTTTTCACAAGATCAAAGCTCTATTGAGCAACAAATCTTAGAATTATCTGCACGTAACCCGCAATGGATTACCCTAATCACGCAGATAATTGTTTTTATGTCCCTTATCCTTTTAGTGAGCAAAATCTTGCCCTAATTAATTCGTGTCCTTCATAGTGATTGCAGAAAACTTTAATTCGATTTCCTCTTTATCCGTAAGACTGTGGTATGTGATGGCAAGGCTGGCAGAGTTAAAGCTTTCAATGATAACATCAATATTTTTGGTAGCTTTCATATTTGCCATTTTTCTGTCAGCAATAATGCTCATTCTTAATTTCTCATTGATTTACGCTGTAATCGGCACCATAATTTTTATACTGTTAGAATATCTGATTGGACCAGCCATTGTTGCAAGCTCAACGCACTTACATTATTTAGAATCTGGAGAGAATCCATGGCTTGAATCTACTGTGAAAGAACTTGCAGATAAAAGTGATGTACAGATGCCAAAGCTTGCCATAGTTCCAGAAAATACACCTAATGCCTTCGTTTTCGGCAGAACCGCTGGTGATGCTACTCTTGCTGTGCATGAGGGGCTTCTAAAAAATCTGAACAAAGAAGAAGTTAAAGGCGTAATCGGTCACGAACTAGGTCATATAAAACATAAGGATTACATTGTGATAACTGTTCTTTCTGCATTGCCTTTACTTGCCTATTTGATTGCGCGAGGAACATGGGAAGTTGCCAGATTTGCGGGCAGCTCCTCAAAGAAAAAAGAAGAAGGTAGCGTTAAAGCTGCTTTCATTGCTGTTGCAATAATCTCCTACCTAGTTTACATAATTTCTCTTTTCTGTGTGATGAGGCTTAGCAGACTTCGAGAACATTACGCGGATGCCTATTCTGCCTATGTGACTGGTTCGCCACGAAGTTTAGAAAGTGCCCTTGCAAAGATTACTTATGGATTGTCGCTTTCATCAAAACCTCCATCAGGAGCCAGAGCCTTTTACATAGAAGACCCAGCAATGGCTAGACAAGAGATTCAACCTATAATGTTGAAGAAAGAAGAATATGACTTAGATAAAGACGGTGTGCTTGACGAAAGAGAATTAGAGCTAGCCATGGAGAAAGAGGCAAAATCTACTTGGGCAAAAATGAATGCTTGGTTTGCTACGCATCCGCCTACATTCAAGCGAATACTGTTGTTACGTGAAATAGAAGAAGAAATGAAACAAGGAAGGTACACGAGCGACAGCATCTACACTCACATTTAGCCCTTAACTAAAACTTTGACGCAAAGCAAATCTATTACTTCAATTCTAAAATGGAGAATGAGGTTCAAAATTGAAGGTTAAGCTTCTTCGCTACACCGCAGATGCAGAGCTTCTATGTGGAACGGCAGCTTTAACATCAACGAGAAGCGGAAGTCCATCAGAACTTTTTGAGAAAATAGACAAAGAGAAGGCGAAGCAAATAATCAAGCGAGTCACTGGTTATGGACACGCTTCAGTGATTGAGCATGCTTCCTTCACTTTCAGCATTGAAGGCGTGTCAAGAGTCATGACACATCAACTTGTCAGACATCGAATAGCATCCTATACCCAACAAAGCCAACGCTACGTCGCATATAATACGCTTGAAAATTACATAACACCACCTAGTATAGAAAACAATGCAGAAGCAAAGAAAATATTCGATGATACACTAAAGCGCATTTCTGAAGCTTATCAGAAACTTTTGAATCAGAAAATTCCTAAAGAAGATGCAAGGTTTATTCTTCCAAATGCTGCAAAAACAAATATAATTGTGACAATGAATGCTCGTGAGTTGCGCCACTTTTTCAATCTGCGATGCTGTGCCCGTGCACAATGGGAGATAAGAGAAGTGGCAACTGAGATGCTAAGGCAAGCGAAAAGAGCTACACCCGCACTTTTTGAAAATGCTGGCCCATCATGCGTCGAGTTAGGTTATTGCATGGAAGGGAAAATGAAACCACCAGAATGTAATATTGAAAACATAAAGAAGCAATTCAGAAATCTATAACACTCCAAAAGTTCTGGAAAACAATGCGGTTTAAATGACTAAATATAAAGTTTTAGTTATTTCGACAAAATATTGGAGACCAAAAGAAAATTATTTAGAAGAAATCCTCAAGAGCATTGAGGGAAAAATAGTTGATGAAGATTTTGTCGTAATTTCTGAAAAGGCAATATCAACAGCATTAAACAACATTATCGACGAAAAAGACGTTAAGCCAAATTTGAGTGCAAGACTGATTGCCAAATACTGGATGCGCCTATTTTGGGGTTATTTTCTTGGTCCACTATGCCACTTCCGAAAAAAACTGCTCTTGTGTCTTCGTGAATATCCTTTAGATATGGGGAGCCGCCATAAGCAAGTTGCTTTGCAGCATGCGGGTTTGTTGCAAGCTTTAATGTTTGGTTCTGAAGGCGGCATTGATGGTAGCAACCTCGCATATTCTTATGTTAGTTTACCGTTGAAAAACGCTGATAATATAGCCCGAAAAATTCGCGAAAAAATATGGTTACGTTTGAGAAAGAAGGTTCTCGTGATTATCGTAGATACTGATAAGACCTATTCTTTCAGAAATTTTCACTTCACTCCGCGCCCGAAGCCGATTAGTGGCATTCATTCATTCGGCGGTTTTGTTGCTTTCCTTTTTGGGCGAGTTTTTAAACTTAGGAAAAGAGGAACGCCGATTGCTGTGGCTGGGGGTCAAATTAACGCAGAGAAAGCGTTAGAAATTGCTGAAATTGCAAATCGTGCAAGAGGTTTTGGTGCTGGAAGAACAGTATGGGAAATGGCTGACAAGTTTAAAGTGAGTTTAACAGAGGTGAGTTGGGAAATGCTCAAAACAGTAAAACATAAACCCATAGTCATTGTTAGAAGCAAAAGGTGAAGAAGCACATGGAAGCTATCATTAAACAATTAGACGCCTTTTTTAATCCCCGCTCAGTTGGCATTGTCGGAGCCACAAAAAAGATAAATAAAGCTGGTCATGTAATTTTCAAAAATTTTGTAGAAAACAAGAGAAGAGGAGTTTTTAAAGGAGAAATCTTCGCAGTTAATCCCCACGAAGATTCCATCTTAGGATTTCAATGCTATTCGTCAATTACAAAAGTTCCTAGAGAATTAGATTTAGTTGTAATCGTAGTTCCTGCAGATATCGTTCCAAAAATAATGGAAGAGGCAGCATCTAAAAAAGTAAAGGCTGTTGTCATAATCAGTTCTGGCTTTGGCGAAATTGGAAAACATGAGCTCGAAAATCAGATTGTAACCATAGCTCGAAAAGCTGGAATACGAGTTTTGGGACCAAACTGCCTAGGAGTTTATGACACAAGAACAGGCGTAGACATGCTATTCTTACCAGAAACAAAGATTTTGACAACTGGCGAGGAGGTTATAGCCACACCGCGCCCGATTCCTGGAAATATTGCAATAGTAACTCAGAGCGGTGCTTTCGGCGTCTCTGCTTTGGATTATTTGACTGGGCGGCAAATTGGAGTCAGCAAATTTGTAAGTTTTGGCAATAAATGCGATGTAGACGAAGCAGAAATGCTGCAATACCTATTACATGATGATGAAACTAAGGCTATACTGCTTTATGTTGAGGACATAAAATCTGGAAGAAGCTTCCTAAAAGTAGGAAAGGAGGTTTCAAAGAAAAAGCCCATTGTGGCTCTCAAATCAGGAAGAACAGAAGCAGGAGCAAGAGCTGCAGCTTCACATACAGGAGCAATGGCTGGCTCAGACCAAATATACGATGCTGTTTTTGCACAAACTGGAATCTTTAGAGCGAAAGACATGGAAGAATTCTTTGATGCTGGAAAAGCATTAGCCATGCAACCGCCTGCGGCAGACAAAAATATAGGAGTAATTACAGATGCTGGTGGTCCAGGCATAATGGCTGTTGATGAATGTGAATTGAGGGGCTTGACCGTTAAACGCTTCTCTCAAAAAACGCTTCAAGAATTTGAAAAATTGAAGGAAGAGGGAAAACTGCCGAGATTTGCGACAAATCTCAACCCTGTAGATATAACTGGCTCTGGCACGTCTGAAATGTTTGAACTTGTAACAAAAATAACCTTTCAAGACCCAGAAATTTATGGGATAATAATGCTTGGCTTACATCATACGCCAGCTTTACAAGAGGATTATATCGATAGAGTTGCAACAGTTGCCAGCAACTACAATAAGCCCATTGTTGCATGTGATATAGGAGAAACAGAAATGGCATTGTACACACGGTTCAGATTTGATAAATTGGGCATTCCAGCCTATTCCTCACCTGAAGATGCTGCAAGAGCGATGAACGCTCTTGTAAAGTATGGGCTGTATCTGAAGAAAAACAGATGCTTTAATGATTATGTGCAAAATTTTCTGAAAAATAAGTCCAAATAGTAACAACTATTCAAAGTATAACTTTAACCTCCACGCTATCACTATTTTTCAGGTTCAATTTTTCTCGCAAATTTACTGATGCTATGACCTCTATGACATCTGCTGGATAATTTTTAATTTCTGGAATAACAATTGCACATTGTAAATTACTAATATACGCATGAAAACATTTTCCTCTGCAAAAACCCTCTGCTGGCGAAATTTCGATTCCATTAGCTTTTTTCAAAGAATTTTTTACCGTAACACTTTCTTTAGTTAGCTTTATGTTTAATGTCCCTGCATATGGTGTAAAGCCCAGTCTATCTTCTATTTGTCTTCTGACCCAAGAGAGTTCGACAAATTTTGCTCCTTCGCCACTTCCTGAAAAAACTTTGCCTTTTAGAAACAATATCTTTGAAGGGTTCATGCTTGTTTATGCTCTTTTAACCATTTCGCGACTTTTCTGAACATTGGATTAGCAGACATGTCGATAACAGGAACGATAATCTTCTCTTTTGTTTCTATTGTCGATTCATACTTTGGCATAAGCGAATAACCAACAAAGGTCCAATAGACTTGCCCTTTTTCAATTAAAGCCTTTGCAGCTGTTTCTGTTGATGCGGGAAGAGGAAAATAAAGAAACACTATGCCATCAGCCCAATATACTCCTGCAAGCTTGCCACCTGCAACAACTGATATGAATCGTGCTATGTCATCTGGTGTTGAAAAGAAATTGAGCTCCATTATTACAACTTCTTTAAAAGGTTCATATTTTATATTTACATCGCTTTCATCCATTAGCCTTCACTTGCTCCTCTTGAACTATCATTCATTCATACCTTTTAACTTTGCCATGTTTCTAGAAAAAGTTATAGAGCAGACAGCTTTTATGCTTTTGACTAAACAATAATAAAAGAGGATTACTGGTTTGCCAGAAATTCGTGTTGCGATAGTAGGAGTAGGTAACAGCGCCTCGGCTCTAATCCAAGGTGTTGAATACTATAAAGACGCAAAAGAAGACATGACAGTACCTGGGCTTATGCACGTGAATTTTGGCGGGTATCACATAAGAGACGTAAAATTTGTTGCTGCTTTTGACGTGAATAAGGATAAGATTGGAAAAGATTTGGCTGAAGCAATATTCATAAAGCCAAACTGCTGTGCCAAATTTGCAAACGTGCCACAAGTAGGCGTGAAAGTTTCGCCTGGTCTGATACTTGATGGAGTGGCTGAACACATGAAGGAACCTTTTAACGTTTACGATAGCGGTGAAGGTAATGCTGCCGATGTCGTGAAGACTTTAAAGGAGGCACAAGCAGAAATTCTTATCAATTATCTGCCTGTTGGAAGCGCTAATGCCACACGTTTTTATGCTCAAGCCGCATTAGATGCGGGTTGTGCTTTTATAAATTGTATGCCTGAATTTATAGCCTCAGATGCCGTGTGGAGCAGAAAGTTTGAGGAGAGAGGATTGCCTGTGGCTGGGGATGATATAAAGAGTCAGCTGGGTGCAACTATTTTGCATCGGAATTTGGTTAGGCTTTGTGTGGATAGAGGTGTGCTGGTGGATGAGACTTACCAGTTGAATCTTGGTGGGGATACTGATTTTTTGAACATGACTGTTGAAGAGCGGCTGAAAACCAAGCGTATAAGCAAGACGGAAGCCGTTAAGAGTCTTGTTCCATATGATTTGCCTACGAGGATAGGGCCCTCTGATTATGTTCATTTTTTGGGAAATAAGAAGATTTGCTATTTGTGGCTTAAGGGAAGAAAATTCGGTGACAGACCTTTGACATTAACCGTTAAACTTGAAGTTGAGGATTCGCCTAACAGCGCAGGTGTGGTTATCGACGTAATAAGAGCTGTAAAACTGGCTCTTGACCGCAAAATAGCAGGTTCCTTAATAAGTGTGTCTTCATACGCATTCAAACATCCTCCAGTTCAAGTGCCTGACCCTGCTGCAAAGCAATGGGTTGAAGAATTTATACAAGGTAAGAGAGAGCAATAAACTCCTTAAACATACTTGTTTGCGCTAAATTTAACTCAAACTTTAGAATCGTTTATTATGTATATCGCGCTTTTTGAACAGTTAATTTTAAAGGCTAAAATGCTGTAGAATAAAGACACATCTTTAAGGTGAGCAAATATGGTTAAAGTGGACGGATATGAAGTGCCAGAAGGACTATACTATACAAAAGATTTTGAATGGGTAAAAGTGGAAGGTGACAAAGTGCGCGTAGGCATAACAGACTACGCTCAAAAGCAGTTACGCGAAATTGTCTATGCAGAATTACCAAGCCCAGGCGGAACAACAAAACAAAATGAACCTTATGGCACAGTAGAATCAGTAAAGGCAGTTTCTGACCTTATTGCACCAATAAGCGGAGCAATAGAAGAAGTGAACACGGAAGTTCAGTCAAAACCTGAACTTTTAAATGAGGACCCGTATGGAAAAGCATGGTTGCTAATAATAAAACCATCAAATCTGCAAGCAGAGCTAGCTAACTTGATGAATTTCAACCAAGCAGTCGAATGGCATAAAACATTGGTAAAATAAGGATGATTATCAATGCCTAAACGAATAGTGATAATTGGTGCACATGCTGCTGGTGTAGATGCGGCGTCTGCAGCCAGAAAAACAGACCGCACCGCTGAAATTACATTGATAACTGAAGAAAAGAATGCGGGATATTCACGTTGCGGGCTTCCTTTTGTGCTAGGTGGACAAATACCAAGCTTCAGCAGCCTAATAGTGTTTCCACCAAGCTTTTACCAAATGATGAAACTGACTCTTAAAACTGAAACCAGAGTTACAGCAGTAAACACTGGAAACAAGACAATTGACACAGCTGATAAAACTGGAAAAACTGAAACTATCTCCTACGATAGCCTCATCATGGCTACTGGCGCAAGCCCATTCATGCCTCCAATAAAGGGCAAAGAAAAACAGGGTATCCATTCCCTACGAACGCTTGAAGATGGAGAAAGAATCGATCAAGCAATCAAAAATGGAGCAAAAACTGCAGTAGTTATGGGAGCTGGCTTAATAGGTCTTGAGACAGCCATAGCCTTTCATGAGAGAGGCTTGAAAACAACGGTCGTGGAGTTATTGCCTCAAATCTTGCCTCTGATGCTTGATGCTGATATGGCAAAGCTAGTTCAAGAAATACTTCAGCAAAAGGGAATAAACATTCTGACAAGCAGGGGTGTGGAAGAGTTTCTCGGAGAAGAAAAAGTCGCAGGGATAGTTGCTGGTGGTGAACAAATAACCGCAGACTTATTCGTTAGTGCTTTTGGGGTGAGAGCTAATACTCAACTTGCCGCTAACGCTGGAATAGCCTTAGGAGACACTAAGGCTATAAAAACCAATGCTAGAATGGAGACAAGTGTTAAGGATGTTTATGCAATTGGCGATTGTGCAGAAGCTACGCATATTGTTACTCTGAAGCCAGCTTTACCTCAATTAGGCACTGTAGCTGTGAGACAAGGAAAAGTGGCTGGGATTAACGCTGCAGGAGGATATGCGCTTTTCACAGGTGTTTTGGGTTCTGCTGTTACACGATTGTTTGACACTGATGTGGGCGTAACGGGCTTAACTGAAACTGCTGCTCAAAGGGCAAGAATTGAAACTGTAACAGGTTCTATTGCTTCAAAGACGAAAGCAGACTATTATCCAGGTGCGTTACCGATAAAAGTCAAGTTGGTTGTTGAGAAGGAGTCGGAACGCATAATCGGTGCCCAAATCATTGGCGGAGAAGAAGTAACTCAGCGTATAAATGCCATATCTTTTGCTATACAGAAACAGATGACTGTTCGGGAATTAGCGAAAGCGGACACTGCTTATGCACCGCCTTTATGCGAAACTTGGGAACCATTAGTTTTAGCTGCAGAAATGGTTCTGATGAAGCTTCGTTAAAAACATCCCATTTTTTCCTTTAATCTTAGCGGAAAAATTAATTAGAATAATCGTTCATTAATAACTGCAACAATGTATGAAGGGAAATTATATGGCAATAAAAGTAGCAATAAACGGATTTGGCAGAATAGGGAGATTATTGTTCAGAGCAGCAATAGAAAGAAACGCTAACATTGACTTTGTAGCTTTAAACGATATAGCTGACGCAAAAACTCTGGCGCATCTGTTAAAATACGATTCTGTTCATGGCAGAGCACCATTTCCTGTCGAAGCTGAAAAAGATGCAATAGTTGTAAAAGGAAAACGAATTCTCACTCTTGCGCAACGTGACCCTGCACAACTTCCATGGAAGAATCTTGATGTATATTTAGCCGTGGAATCCACTGGGTTGTTCACTGATAGAGAAAAAGCTTCATTACACCTTCAAGCTGGAGCCAAAAAAGTGTTAATTTCAGCACCAGCCAAAAATCCAGATATAACTATAGTGATGGGTGTAAACCACGACAAATATGACCATGAAGCACATAATATACTCTCAAACGCTTCTTGCACCACAAACTGTGTTGCACCAGTGGCAAAAGTGTTAAATGACAACTTTGGTCTGAAAACTGGATTAATGACTACAGCACATGCCTATACTAATGATCAAAGAGTACAAGACCTAGTTCATTCTGACATGCGTAGAGCAAGAGCTGCAGCATTGAATATTATACCCACAACAACTGGTGCAGCGGTAGCTGCAACATTGGTACTTCCAGAACTTTCTGGAAGAATGAATGGAATAGCCTTGCGAGTCCCCGTTCCAAATGTTTCCATAGTTGACTTAACTTGCCTATTAGAGAAAAACACAACAAAAGAAGAGGTAAATGCGGCTTTCAAGAAGGCTGCGGAAGGACCACTAAAAGGCATTTTGGAATACACAGAAGACCCTGTTGTCTCTTCAGATTTTAACCACAGCACATATTCAGCGGTTTTTGATGCCCAATCAACTATGATTCTAGGAGGCAACTTCGTCAAAGTGCTTGCGTGGTACGACAACGAGTGGGGCTTCTCATGCCGAATGGTTGAACTGATAGAGCTGATAGGCAAAAAGGCGGGGTTCTGAACAACTCTAGGAGCTTAAAAACCAACATCTCCACTTTTTATATGGGGTGAAAAATTATGGCGAAATATCTAACTTTAGATGATGTTGTAACGAAGGATAAAGTAGTGTTGGTTAGGGTTGACTTTAACTCGCCAGTAGGCCCAGAAACTAAAAAAGTCTTAGATGACACACGAATTCGAGCTCATGGAGAAACAACAATCAAAGAGTTAGCTGATAAAGGCGCAAAAGTGGTCGTTTTGGCTCATCAAGGAAGAAAAGGCGACCCAGATTTTATACCCCTAAAACAGCACGCTGAAATTCTTGGCAAAGTCATACGCAAACCAGTCAAATATGTTGACGATGTTTTCGGCGAAAAAGCCCAAAAAGCAATAAAAGAATTGAAAAGCGGCGAAGTTCTCGTTTTAGAAAATGTCAGAACCTATGCAGCAGAAACCAAAGAAGGAACGCCAGAAGAACATGCAAAAACAGATTTTGTAAAGGCAATTGCGCCATTAGCTAACTTTTTCGTTAATGATGCATTCGCCGCAGCGCACCGCGCCCATGTATCCATGGTTGGTTTCACGGCCGTATTGCCAAGCGTTGCGGGCCGCATTATGGAAAGAGAGCTAAAATCACTAAGCAAAGTTTTAGAAAATCCAGAGAAACCATGCTTATACATTCTTGGCGGAGCAAAGGGAGACGATTCGCTCGAGATTTCCAAATATGTTTTGGATAATGGAATAGCAGATTATGTGCTTACTGGAGGAGTTGTCGGACAAATGTTTCTTGCAGCAAAAGGCATTGACTTGGGCGCTCCAAACATGAAATTCTTGGAAGAAAAGAAGTTAATGGGTATAGTGCTTGGCATAAAAGCGCTTATGCAGAAATATCCGAATAAAATTAAAGCTCCTGTTGATGTTGCAGTAGAGGTAAATAAGAAGAGAAAGGAGATTTCTGTCGAAAAACTTCCTACGGATTATCCTATGTTTGACATAGGAGCAAAAACTGTTAAGGAATATGCCAAGCTGATAAAAGATGCCAAATCAATAGTGATAAGTGGACCAATGGGAGTTTTTGAGAACAGAGAATTTGTTTACGGAACCGAAGCAATATTTAGGGAAATTGCAAATTCCAAAGCATTTTCTCTGGCAGGAGGTGGGCATACTATTGCAGCTTTACAAGAGCTTGAGTTATCCAACAAAATTTCTTACGTGAGCACCGCTGGCGGAGCACTAATCGAATTTCTAATGGGCAAGAAATTGCCAGGTGTGATTGCACTCGAAAAAAGCAGTTGCTAAAAACTGTTTTCCTTCTATTTTTTATGTACTTGTTATTTTGTCAATTAAGTCAACTACTCTGTCTTCTTCTTTCAGTTGAGAATGCTGTAGCATTTCGTATATGTGCAATGTTTGTTCGGCAGCCTTTCTCCATGTAAAGTATTGCAGCACTCTTTTTCTGCCATTCTCTCCCCATTTTTTGGCTCTATCAGAATCGCATAGAACCTCTTTAATGCCCCAAGCAATGTCAACAGGGTTTCCCCCGTTCACATGCACACCATTTTGGTCATGCCCAAATGAGACAACTTGCTCTCTAAAACCAACTACTCCTTGAGCACCTACAACTATAGGCTTTGCCATTGACATGGCTTCTAGGCTTACTATTCCAAATGGTTCATAGGTGGATGGGAAGATGCAAACGTCTGCTGCTCCATAGTGGAGTATTCTTTCTTTTTCTGGTACAAACTCGAATTTGCATGCGACTTTGTTGCTTATTCCAAGCCTATTTGCGGTTTCAATAACATCGTTTTGTTGTTCACCTTTGCCCAAAATTACAAGTTTGGTTTTTGGATATTCTTGCAGAATTGTAGGCATTGCTTGGACAAGATTTGTTACACCCTTGACCCATGTAAGTCTTCCTAAGAAGAGAATCATGTTCTCATCAGGTTTTATGCCGTATTTGTTGCGGATTGCCTCCACTTCTTCACGCTTACAGTTTTTAGGATTATACCTTTCAGGGTCTACACCGTTCCAGACTACACTGATTTTTGAATTTGACCAGCCATGTCTTACCAAATCCTCTTGCATAGCGTGACTTACGGTTATTATCTTATCAGCCTTTTGAGCTGATGCCCATTCAAGATGTGAGACAACATCGGAGCCTTGCCCGCCGCTTCTCCCCCATTCAGTGCTATGCACATGAAAAACTACAGGAACCTTTGTCTCGTTTTTCACCATAATGCCAGCTATGCTGCTTAGCCAATCATGCACGCAAACGACGTCATAGTTGCATCCTTCTTTCTTTAACATGCTGTTTATGAATTTGGTTGCGCTCAAAATGTTGTAAATGAATATATCATTGAATAGGCGAATGTTTGTGCCCCACTTTTTCAAATCGTCAGTGACAAACATTGGAAAAACATTGCTTGCATTAGCAATCAGAGGTCTGTGAACTTCTACACCTTTTATGATGTCCCTTGTTTTCAAATTTCCTGGATTGAGTGTGAAGACTGTTACATCATTGCCCATAGAAACGAATTCACGTGTGACATAGTCTGCGTAAGTGCCTAAACCACCAACAAGTGCAGGTGGATATTCCCAAACAAAAAAGCCAATTCGCAAGTAAACACATCCTTTATAGCATATTTCCTAACACATTTATTTTGAATGCTTGAGAGATGAAACAAAATAACAAATGGATAGTACCGTTTTAGAACAACTTTAGCTTTCTTTTCTGCGGCATCTCATCCTCTGGTTTTGATAGTTTTTCCTCGGATTTTTCCATTATTGGTGATGGCGAAACCTTTGGTTCTGGTTCGGGTTTAGGCTCTTCCTTCTCTTCTGTTTCAAGCGTAGGCTCCTTTTTCTTAATGGGTTTTGGCTCACGCTTTCTCTCTATTGGTTTTTCTTCTCTTTCTTCCTTCAGCTTTTCACTAGATTTCCAAGTAAAAATAGGTTGAAGACGAAGTCCTTTGTGGTCTCCGAGTTTTAGGTATTCCCATTCGTATAAGTCGATGCGTATTCCTTTCATGCTTTCTGCTGCATGTAGCAAAGCATCGGAAAAGCTTGGTGCAATCAGGATTAGTCGTGGCTTTTCTTTGTCATCAATTTTGTGTTTGTTGTAGGTCATTTTTAAAAATGACTTGAATTTATCAACGTAGTCTATGCTTTGTATTCCATGCAAGAGCATTACATCATCTTCGTAAACGCTCAATTGTATAATAACGAGTTGTCCATTGTTATCGTGACATAGAATATCTAATGTTGCTCTGTCATTTATTGGAACATTGCTACAGATTACTGTCAAATCCTTTTCAATCTGGTTTATTTCCTTTGTTATCATCTGCTCAAGCTCTGTTCTACTCTCAACTCTAATCTTTTCAATTGACATACTAATTCACCTTGTGGTGTTAAAAAGAAAGGAGGTTGCAATGGATAAATAAATTATGAATTTAAAATCCGAATCTACTCTAAAACTATAGACAGCAAATAGAAATAAATAGAAAATAGATAAAGATGATGGAGGATGGCCTATTGACTGACATTGTATTTGTGTTTGAAGTTCATCAACCCTATAGGTTAAAGCGTAGTTTTTTTTGGGAAAATAAAATTTTCAAACGTGTAAAAAAGAAAGAACTCTTTGATTACTATTTTGACCATGCAGTAAACAAAGAAATTTTTGAACGAACATGCAAAAAATGCTATTTTCCATCCAATCAAATACTGCTTGATTTAATTGACAAATACAAAAGGGAGAAAAAACAAGTAAAAGTTTCCTTTAGTATTTCCGGCATTTTCTTGGAACAATGTGAAATGTTTAGTAAAGATCTTCTGGAATCATTTAAACAACTTGTTGAGACAGGTTGTGTAGAGTTTCTAAGCCAAACCTATTATCATTCTCTAGCAAGCCTCTATCCAGAAAGAAGCGAATTCATTGAGCAAGTGAACATGCATGACCAAGCCACGAAAGAGTTACTTGGTTATACGCCAAGAGTTTTCGAAAACACTGAATTGCTCTATAACAATGCAATAGCCAAAACGGTAGAAAATATGGGATATAAGGGAATTTTCACAGAAGGTGTTGAAAAAATATTGCATGAAAAATCACCAAACTATCTCTATTTGCCAAAAAACTGTAAAAATATTAAGGTGTTATTGCGAAACTACAAGTTAACAGACGACATAGGCTTCAGGTTTTCAGCAAGATGGTGGAATGAATGGCCACTAACAGCAGACAAGTATGCTAGCTGGCTTGCAACAACGCCAGGCCACTGCATCAACATTTTCCCCGACTATGAAACCTTTGGTGAGCATCATTGGCCAGAAACTGGGATACATGATTTCCTAAGACATTTGCCAAGAGAAATTTTGAAATGGTGGCATCTGCACATGGCTACACCTTCTGAAGTTGTGGAAAAATATAATTCAGTAGGGGAAATTGATGTTCCTGAGTTGGGGGGAACTGTTTCTTGGGCTGATTTGGAGAGAGATGCTAGTTGTTGGCTTGGAAATACAATGCAATGGGCTTACTATACTAATGTTAGGAGACTTGAACCGCTTGTAAAAGAGACTGAAGATAAAGATTTATTGAGAATCTGGAGGTATTTCCAGATAAGCGACCACCTATATTACATGTTCACTGCGGGGGGTGGTCCAGGCGAGGTTCATTCCTATTTTAGCCCTTATAACACTCCAACTGACGCTTTTGTGACAAGCCAAGCAGCAATATTAGACTTTGAAAATAGAGTACGCCTTGCGATTGTTGCTGCGAATGAACCATTCCTGTTTTACACGGGCGTTGGTGAGAAACACTTTACGGGAATAGTGGCGTGGAGTTTGAAAGAGTTTGCTAAAGCTCTTCGAAAAATCAGCATCAAATCCTTAGAATTTCATACTAGCCGTGGAGACTTTGAGAAATGGGCGGAAAAATCACTTCAAGATAAAATCTTAACAGAGAAATTGAAAAGCATAAGACTTTCAAAAGTTAAGAGAGAAACGCTTAGAAAATCGCTAATTAAAGCTGTCAAGGAAAGATTTGATGAGTTAAGTAAGGAGACACAAACAACAACTAGATATTTCTGAAATTTAATTGTATGCTTTTATAAGAGATGTCTACTTAAAACCATGTTTAAATGGTTTAAGGTGATGGTTTGAGGGAAGAATTGCCGCTTTCCGAAAAAATACTGCAGACATTGCATAATCTATGCGCAACTGCGCCTGACCTAGCCAGAAGAAGCGAAGAACTGTCGCAAGTATTACAGCTTGACATTAATGAAGTGGAGAAGACTCTGGATAATTACAAGTTTGAAGGATTTGTGGAAGGTTTTACAGACAATGAAGGAAAGAAGCGGTATTATCTGACTGGACGTGGAATAATAAAGGTTTGTGCTCTCTTTACGTAGTGAGAATTGATGCAAGCCATAATTTTTTCATGGGAATATCCGCCAAGAACAGTTGGGCATCTTGCAGATTATGTTAGAGAGCTTGCCACGCAACTTGTCAAAAACAAGGTGAAAATTCACGTGGTTACTTATCATGATTTCTTGACTGGGGAATATGAAGAGCTAGAAGGCGTCAAAACATATAGAGTGACAAATCCAGTTCGCACACACATTGGTGTTCTCACATGGGTTCTCACGTTAAATCAAGAAGTTGAAAGGGCTGCAAGCAATATTTATTATAAATCCAATGCTCAAGTGAATTTAATAGATGCGCATGATTGGCATTTCATATCTGCTGCTGTGACTTTGAAAAAAGCGTTTGGCTTACCTTTTCTTTACTCTGTGGAAAGCTTAGAAGAACATCGTTCCCATGGTGCAAATTCACCGTTTAACATGGCTATTAAAAGCATTGAGTGGCTGGGAATGTACGAAGCCGAAAAACTGATTGTTAAATCTGAGTGGATGAGAGATGAAGTTTATCGGTTGTACAAGGTTCCCCTGGAAAAGGTAAAAGTGATTCCGCCAAAATCTGTTAACTGGATAAAAAATATTCTAGAAACGTATCAAAATGTTGCAGGAGGCAAAGCCTTCTAATGGCTCGAGAATTAACCGTTATGATGCTTACTTGGGAGTTTCCACCAAGAATAATTGGTGGAATATCTCCTCACGTTTATCATCTATCAAAAAGTTTAGCAAGAAACTGTGTAAAAGTCTATGTAGTTACATGTGATTTTCCCGGGGCGGCTCAGCATGAGGTTGTTGATGGAGTGGAAGTTTTCAGAATAGATTCTTACAAGAATCCCTCTCCTGATTTTGCAACTTGGGTTTACTTGATGAATATAAACATGCAGAAGGAGGCTGCAGCTCTTGCTCATTGTATAAATGGGGGAGTTGATGTTTTTCATGCTCACGATTGGCTCGTTGCTAATGCGGGAATCGGTTTGAAGCATGTCTTTAGAAAACCTCTTTTAGCTACAATGCATTCAACTGAGATTGGACGTAGAAATGGGATTCATTTTGATTATGAAAGGATGATTCATGAAACAGAAGCGTGGCTTACTTATGAAGCATGGAGAGTGGTGTGCTGCAGCAATTACATGGTTTCACATGTCCGATGGGCCTTTGGGCTTCCAGAAGATAAGTTGATTATGATTCCGAACGGCGTGGATATTGAAGCCTATGCAAAAAATAGCAATGATGATTTGAGCGATTTTAGAAGACGATTCGCACTGCCTGAAGAAAAAATCGTTCTTTTTGTTGGAAGACTAGTGTATGAAAAGGGGGCTCACGTGCTTGTCAATGCTATTCCAAAAGTCTTAGAGAAAGTTAATGCAAAGTTCATAATTGTTGGCAATGGCTACATGAAAGAACAACTTTCAAACATCGTTAAAAATATGGGTTTTGCTCATAAGGTGATGTTCACAGGATTCGTGGATGATGAAACACTGAAAAAATTGCAGAGATGTGCTGACGTTTCTGTTGTCCCATCCCTTTTCGAACCGTTTGGAATAGTTGCTCTTGAAGCAATTGCTGCAAAAAGCCCAATTGTAGTTTCAGACACTGGTGGCTTATCAGAGATAGTTGAGCATGACGTAACGGGAGTTAAAGTTTACCCAGAGAATCCAGACTCGCTTGCATGGGGGATAACAAAAGTGTTGCTGGACGAAGCCTATGCAGACAAGATAAAAACGAATGCGTACAGTAAAATCCAAGAAAAATATGATTGGAATAAAATAGCGCAACAGACAAAAGCTGTTTATGAAAATATCTTAAAAGAATATTCAAAAAGTTTTTGGGCTTAATCAAGTGAACTAAAAATTATGGATATTTCAGTCTGATAGCCTTATTCGGGCATGCATCTGCACATTTCAAACAGTAAATACATTCTGGGTCGCTGAACTTTTCCCAAGGTGAGTCAAGAATAGGAACACGCATTGGGCAAGCTTCAACACAGAGGTTACATCCACCTTTAGCACACTTAACAGGGTCTCTACGCAGACCAAGAAAACTAAACTTGTTTAGAATAGCCATAATCGCTCCATGGGGGCAGAAGTATTTGCACCAACTACGCGGAACATAAGCGGCAAAAACAAGGACACTGCCCATGATGATTATTTGAATCCAAAGAAGCAAAGGCGCATTATAGAGTTCTGACAAAATATCCACTTGACCTATCAAGACTGCGTTGCTAAAGTCTTGAACAATTCTTGGCAATGTTGCGAACAATGTTTCCGCTGGACTGAGCGCTGTAAATGGCGCCTTTACAAAAATGCCTAATCCTCTTTCATAGCTTACATAGCCTCCATAAATCCTTGTAGCAGAATACGTTGAAGTGATGAACATGGTGATAGCTAAAATGAAATATTTTACATAAATCATGTTTCCATGGGTTCGAGGTGAAAGCTCAGTTTGTTTTCGTCTTATAAAGCCAATTAAATCTTGGATAAAGCCGAAGGGGCAAATCCAGCCACACATGGATTTACCAATTAATATGCCGACAACGAGGAATGAAGCTATCGCCAACCATGGGAAAATAACACCGCGGTATTGCCATCCGCTGAACAAAAATTGTATGGCAGTAAAGGCGTCGCCTGCAGTATTCTGGTTTAAACCCCATGTCCACAGCACGGGAAGCAGAAGTGGTAACGTGCCTAGGTTGAAGATTATTGCACTAAAGAATATGAAGGAAAGAAATTGGACAATTCGGCGGGGTGTATTATACTTAAGTAATTTTTGCATTATTTTGCTCTTCAATTTTTCGCCTCTTTCATGCGATTAATGATACAGTTGGTTATTTATTTTCCTATGACTTTAACATTTTTCACAAGAACCCATGGTGCGACTATTTGACCGACTTTTCTCTCATTATTTGCCAATTCGGAAACGTTTTTCAGCACTTGGAAGACATTGCCAGCCAACATTGATCCTTTTGTGGCATAGGCAATTTGGCCTTTCTCAATTTTCCAAGCTGGTGTAGCAACCACAGAGAATTCTCCGCTGGCTGGATTGCTACTATGTGCACCTTGTAGAGAATAGACTAGCAAGCCTTCATTCACTTCGTTTATGAGCTTTTCTGGAGATTTTTTCCCAGAAATGAAATGAAAGTTTGTAGCTTCTGTGCTTGGTGTGGACAAATATCCAGCTCTAGTAGCGTTTCCTGTGCTTTCTTTTCTTTCTTTCTTTGCGGTATAGTTGTCATAAATGAAGTTGCGTAAAATGCCTTTTTCTATTATAGACGTTTTTTGTTGAGGCACTCCTTCATCATCAAATTTCCATGTACGAAGACCGCCCTTGAATAATCCATCATCAGAAATTGTAACAATGTCGGAAGCAACTTTTTCGCCTATTTTGCTTTTAAATGCAGACTGATTCCTTTGCACATAATCAGCCTTAACTGCGTTAATAAGAGTAAAATAAAGAAGCTGTTGAAGACCAACTTGCGTAAAAACAATATCCATAACCTTTGTATCTACTTTTTTGGCTTTTAACGCAGACACCGCCAAACATGCTGCTTCTTTTCCAACCCATTCTGGATCAATATTGTAATTTCTTTCAGCGTTAAATTCAAAGCATACCGGTGTTACCTCGCTTCCTTGTCGACCTATTGTCGCTAAACTGCATTCGATGATTGTTCCCTCTTCGACGCTTGCGACGCCATTCGAATTTGCAATTGCTTTAGACAAGTGTGATGCGCCTGCTCCTCCATCTATTGGAAAGACCCTTTTGTCAGTTTCTTCAGCAGCATCCAACATTAGGGATGCCACTTTTACTAAATCCTCAGCATGAAGCTCAACAATAGAGGAGTCGTAGGTATTCTCCACAAACGGTGGGGGCTTCTTATCTGGAAGGCTATGCCAATTCTCGTCGGGTTTGCTTGCCTTTGCCGCGCTTATGGCTTTGCGAATTGTCTCTTCGATTATGGGTTTGTTTCCTAAAATGTTCGTGTAGGAAAAGCCTACAGCCTTGTTAATTATGACCCTAATTCCGATTCCTTGGTCGATTATTCGAGAGCTTTTGGCAATTTGACCCCGCTCAATGGAAATGTTGGTTGTAAGACCTTGATATGAGAAAGCCTCAACTTCAGCAGCACCATTCTTCAAAGCAAAACGAACAACATCTTCAGCCAAGCTTGACAATTCTTCTTTTTTAAGCACTACCACCCACAAGCACCCCTTTCACTCTAATGTGTGGACCACCTTCACATGTGAAGGCTGTTTGACCTTTTCCACAACGCCCCGGCCATAATTCAAAATCCTTTCCTACAGCATCCACCTTAAGTAAAGTTTCAAGTGTGTTACCGCTTATAGAGGCGTTGCGAACTGGTTCGCCTAATTCGCCGTTAACTATTTCGTATGCTTCTTGAATGCCTACTTGAAAAGTGCCATCGAGGTTTGCTTGACCACCTCTAAAACTCTTAAAGTAATATCCATTCTTTATGTCTTCAAGCAGTTCTTCTAATGAATAATCTTTAGGTTCCATGAGTGTGTTGCGCATGCGGATTATAGGCTCAACTCTAAAGTCTTCTGCTCTAGCGTTCCCAGTGGGTTCTGCATTTAATTTGTATGCAGTTTCGCGGTTATGCATTAGTCCAGCCACGATTCCGTCTTTGACTAGAAGAGTTTTCTGTGCGGGAACGCCTTCATCATCATATTTGAAGGAGCCGAAAGCGCCATTTATTGTGCCATCGTCATAAAATGTGACAAGTTCCGAGGCTATTTTCTTTCCGAGCTTATCCATCAAGATAGAACCAGACAAGGTTAGGTCGGCTTCAGCTAAGTGTCCAAAGGCTTCATGAACGAAAACTCCAACCACATTTGGTCCCAGAATCACTGGGAATGTTCCGCCTTTCGGAGGTTTTGCTCTTAATTGTTTTATGGCACGTTTTGCAACTCTTTGACCTACGATTTCAGGGGTTTCAATATCAAATGCTTCATAGCCCGATGTAGAGCCTATTTCTTCTCGGCTTACAGTGAAAACATCAGCTTCTGTGGCTGTTGCCATTATTCTTGACCAGACATACAGCTTATCTTGTTCAATGTATGTGCCTTCACTGTTTATGAAATAATTCGTTCCCGTCAAGTCGAGATAATCTATTGTGCAGCTTTTTAACCGCTTATCATAGCCAAAGATTACTTTGCTCATCGCCGATGTCATATTTATTTTGTCTTCTATAGAAATTTTTGATGGATCTTTTCTAGGCTTCGCCACTATCTTATCTTCTATAGATTTTGTTTTCCCAAGCTTTATTGGGTTTTTAAGCCTTGAGCTTGCAGCTTTAGCCATTTTACATGCATCAAAAACAGCCGCATTTAAGGTTTCTTGGTCAAGGGCGCCAACAGAAGCGAAGCCCCAAGATCCCTTTACAAGAACTCTTAAAGCTGCACCATTTTCAATTCCTTGCTTTGCCGCTTCAACACGACTCTCTTTGAGTGTGAGCATAGTCTTGAAAAGCTTTTGAGCACGAATTTCAGCATATTCAGCTCCCAGTTTTTGTGAAGCTTGCTCAATCACATTAATTAGTATGTCTTTCAAACAGTTTTTCTCCCTTCATATAATAGATTTAGAAGGGATTTATTCAGAATCGCAATTATAAAATTGTTATGGTTTTCGGTTCTGTGAACTCTTCGGTTGATAAGCCTTTGTGTGAAAAATCAGTTGATGACAAGATACTGTAAAACTTGTTTACCATTGACATATGCATGAGGATTTAAAGTAATCCAACTTCATATTCTGGATTCAGAGTTTTTAAATATTGAATCCAAAAAGTAAGTTTAGGCGAGTCGTGACACGAGAATGTCGGATGAAAAGACGTATCTGAAAATCTACTTGCTGAAAAAAGCTTGGTCAGTCGAGGTTCCTGAAAATGTGTGGAAAGAAGTCTCAGAATGGTGCAAGAAACATAGAAGATGTTATAGTGTCCAAGAGAAATACCATCGCATTTGGGTAAGAACGCTTGGTCATCTGATAGATTTAATAGGCAAAACAAGCGAAGTCTCATAATGATAGAAACAAGACTGGAGTCAACGGTCTTTTTTGCTTGCATTCTGAATCAATGTCATCCACTTGTTTTCGCCCTTAACGGTTATGCCACAAGCTTCGGCGGGAGCCCTGCCATCTAAACCTTCATGCATCCGGATATAGTTGTGGAAAATCTGATAGCCCTTCAGAATAGGTGTGTCATTCTTCTCGAGTCCTCTCATCGTTTTTTCTCTGTCTCGGATTTCTCCATTGAATCTTTCCATTTTGTTGTTATTCTTGTCTCCTGAAAGTTTGACTCTTTCTTGTATGCGTCATGATATGCTGGCAAACCGTCAGTGATAATCGTCATTGGTTGTTTAGGGAGGGAGCCACTTCACACAAAGGCTTATCAACCGAAGACTTCACAGAACCTGGTTTTCACTCATTTCGAAGGAAGGTAAATAATTTTGTGATAAATGTAGAAGGAGGTTTATGCCCTTCGCATAATCAATTTCATTTGACTGATAAAATCACATTCTTCCTGCATTTTTTCTAATTCTATTCTGCGAAGCAAGCCATAGCTGGAGTATATATCTTCCAAAATCTTTCGCTCAATAACATAAGCGCCAGACCTTAAGAATCCTTCAAGACCTTTAGCGAACACGTCAATTTTCTCGGCTATTTCATCTTGTTTAAGAGAATAATTATTCTCTAAATGCTTGTAAATTAGGTAGGTTGCTTCTTCTCCAAATACTTGTTTTAAGACTTTGTCGACGATTTTTGAAATTTTGTCTTCTTTCTTATTTGTTTGCTGAGTTATGTTCTCCATTGGCATTCCTCTGAATATCGTGTGTATTACGAGTTAATAAGTCTTATCGTATATCTGTTTAACAAACATACAGTTTAGGCATGCAAGAAAAAGGGTTACATGAAATCCGTAAGATTCATCTGTTGAACTCTTTGAGGAGAAATATTTTCCGCGTCTTGCTTATCAAAAATTACAAGCTGTCCATAGACACCATCGTAGCCTGGCACCACTTTGACTTGTTCTTCTCTGACTCTGATTATTGCTTCAGCTATTCTTGCGTCAACTACTGTGCTTAACATTTCCTTTGAAATGTCAAGCAACACACTATATTCATCGCCGAATTTTTCAACTAGCACATTGTAAATACTCCATATCTGTTGTGTGGACGGTGAATTAACCCCCAAAACTGTTGCAATAATTTCTGAAAGCGGAAGCAGATGCACAAAGCCTATAGCTTCTTTAGGCCTGAATCCTGCTGGACGATCAGCCAATTCCTCAACGCGTTGCTCAACACCCTTAGTAAGTTTTCTGCGACAGACCGGGCAAACGTTGCCAAGTTTTATTGCCTCCTGAGAAGAGAGTGCTACATGGCAATTTCTGTGTCCTGTCCAATGATATTTTCCATACGATGGGTCTGTTTCTATTGTAAATTTGAATTTCTCCTTGTCTTTGAAGCGAATAGCATCCATGACTTCGCGGTAACATAGTTTTTCCAAGTCAAACACGTTAGCTTCTCTTCCGATGCGCCAAGGCCAAAAGCTGTGGCTATCGCTGTTAGAGACTAGTGCAAATTTGTCAAGTTTGCTTAATCGCCAGTTCATGGGTGGGTCTGATGAGAGTCCAGTTTCTAAGGCGTGGATATGTTTTGTCATGTCTCGGTAGCATTCTTCGATGCTGTTGAAGCCGCTGAAGGCTCCGAAGATACTGAACCATGGAGTCCAAGCGTGAGCTGGGAAAATCATGTTTTCGCGCGAAACCTGCATTACCTCTTCAACTAAATGTGGTGCATCCAAGCTTAATGTGGGTCTTCCATCAACTGCAAGGTTGCCGTATTTTGCCAATCTGTCATTGATTTGAATGGCAGTTTCTATACTAGGTGTTAAAATGACGTGATGAATCTTTTTAACATCATTTTCAAAAGTGAATATTGTACTAACTTCTGTTGTTATCATGAAATATACTGGAAATTCTGGATTTTTGGCAGTCTTGTATAAGCTGGTATCAGATTCTGGAATCAGGTTTTCCTCCAATTCTTTAAGCCATTTAGGATGCGTGAAATCACCTGTGCCAACAAGGTTTAAGCCCTTAATTTTTGCAAAACGCGCTATTTCTTCCACACACATTTTTTGGCTTGTGGCACGGCTGAAACGACTATGAATGTGCAAGTCAGCTATGACTCTCAAATTTTTTCGCCACAGAAAAATAAGGTTTATACAGCTTTTAAAGCACACGCAAACATATAGTTTATAGAGAGTGATAGTAGCAAGCTAAGAAAACTATTTATGCCTTAGCTTCTTAGGGCTGGACTATGCCAACCAAATATTCACTTCGACTGGTTGCTCATTGCGGCTTGTACTGTGCATTATGCGCCCAACGCAATCGCATTCCACAACAAGCTCTCCAGCTTCAGCAGAGTTTACATGAAGAAGGTTTTGATGATTTCTTTCAATACGTGCCTGAAATGAAGGAAACTTTTCCTGTTTTTTGGCAGTTTTTGCAGAATCTTGCAAAAATGGATTGCACTTGTAGAACAGGCATTGGTGGACCACCAGACTGTGAAATTCGTAGCTGTGCCAAACAAAAGAATATTGAAGTCTGTCCGCAATGCGAGGAATATCCATGTCGACGCATTCAAGCTTTGGCGGAGCATTATCCGACTCTCATCCAAGATGGTAAGCGCTTGCAAAAGGTGGGCTTAGAGAAGTGGATACAAGAGCAGGAGCGGAGAGCAAGACGAGGCTTTGTATATGCGGATATCCGTTATCAATTTCAAACTTGATTTGCCTTAGCTTCTTTTTTGGCGAGATATTTTTCAAAACGTTTTTCCCAATCAACTTTAAACATTATCACAAATACTATTATCAGCAAAACTATAGCTAGAACCATGCCGATTAACGCTGTTATCCAGTCACTTTCCACACCAAAAATGTCTCGAATAATCTGGATGGAAAAGCGTCCACTATAGGCAACTATAAGATTCATGCAAAACTTTCCTATCAAGGCTGGAATGAATGCTTTGACAATGTTATAGCGCATAACACCTAACGGAATAAAGAGTAAATCGTCTGGTAAAGGAGTGAGGGCAAAAAGGAAAATTGCAAATGGACCAAACCTGTTAAAAACCCTCATTAGAAAATTCATCTTTTTCTTGTATCTTTCGTTTATGGCTTTTCTGCCACCGAAGCCAAGCAAATATCCAGAAAATTCTCCAATTGCAGAGCCTATTCCCGCTGAAACTGCAATTAATATTGGTTCAAAACTTCGTCCAAGAGTGAAAATGACAACTGTGTACGGGATTGGAAAGAAAATCGACAAGGCTCCAATTAGGCTCATTAGGAATATTCCAAAGTATCCATATTGGCTGGAAAGGCTTTGCAACCAGTAAACAATATCTTGAAACTGCAAATTGAAAGCATTCTCCTTCGCCACTGATTTATATTGTTTTACTTAAAGAAATTGCCGTTGAAAACATCACGTTTAAATTATGGCGAATATTTAAAGAAGATTCACAAAATTTTAGGAAGGTTAAAATTGACGAAAAAGAAAAAAGAACCAATTTGGATAGCAAGAGAACTCTCAAAATGTAGCGGATGCAGAAAATGCGAAATCGCATGTTCACTTTTCCACGAAAACCTCATATGGCCAGAAGCATCAAGAGTAAGGGTTTTCATGCTAGTTCCAGGCGTTGATTTTCCACATTTTTGTGCTCAATGCGAAGACTATCCATGTGTCAAATCATGCCCTGTTGACGCCTTATCAATAAGCAAAGAAACAGGCGCAGTTTTGGTAAACAATGAAGCTTGTATTGCATGTGGAAAATGTATTAACGCATGTCCCGGCAGGGTTCCACACATGCATCCTAATGGAAAGTATGTTCTGATTTGCGATTTATGCAACGGTAACCCGCAATGCGTCAATGTATGCTCTGGATGCGGATGGAATGTGCTGAAAAAGGTTTCACGAGGAAATCGTCCATACAAGCTTTATGCGCGAACACCAGAAGAGATAACGCGAGATTTAGCCCTTAAAATGTATGGAGAAAAAGCGGAGGAATTCTTGTGATTCTTGGTTATGCAGGAAAATTTCTTGAAGTTAATCTATCAACTGGAAAAATAAGGAAAGTAAGTTTTGATGAAGCGACTTTGAAGGATTACGTAGGTGGCAGAGGATTAGCAGCCAAGATTCTTTGGGACAGATTAGGAAGAAATTGGGAAAAAATAGATCCGCTAGGACCAGAAAATATTCTTCTATTTTTAGCTGGTCCATTAACAGGATATTTTCCAGGCGGCAGAATCTGCGTGTCAGGCAAGTCTCCGCAAAGCAACGGTGTTGTAGGTTCAACAGTTGGAGGCGAATTTGGTGTTGAGCTAAGATGTGCGGGTTATGATGGTATAATTGTAACTGGTGAAGCTGAAAGACCAGTGTACTTGTTTATCAAGGATTCTGATGTTGAAATTAAAGATGCAAAGCATGTTTGGGGTAGAGATGCAAAGCAGACTGTCAAGATTCTCACAAAAGAGTGTAGAGAGCTTCTGAAGAAGCGTTTTCTGTTGTATGGTGAATGGAGAGAACCGGCGTTATTGTATATCGGTCCAGCGGGAGAAAACAAAGTACGAACAGCAGTTGTAGCTGCAAAATGGACGCATGCTGCAGGTTATGGCGGTTACGGTGCAGTTATGGGTTCTAAAAAGCTAAAGGCAATAGCTGTCAAGGGCACCGGATCATTGCCACCCGTTGCAGACATGAAAGAAGTTGAGCGACTAATCAGAGTTGTAAATGATAACGCTTATGAAAATGAATTATGGAGGCGTTGGGGAACTGGTTCAGGCGGTTATGAGGTTGGGGCAAAAACAAGCTCTGAGCCTGTCAGAAATTGGCAGGATGAGTGGCATGATGAGAGAAGTTATGGTGTTGACAAGTTTGAGAATAGAGTTTGGATTAAACAGTTTTGGAGTGATTTTGGTTGTCCTACTTGCTGCTTGAAAATAGCCATGGTTAAAAATGGGAGGTTCAAAGGCGCAATAACAGATAATCCAGATTATGAGATGCAAGCCTATTTGGGTCCGAATTTGGGAATTTTTACGCCAGAAGAAAATGTTTTTCTTTCTTCCTTGATTGATGATTTGGGTTTATGTGGTATACAGACAGGTAATGTGATGGGTTTCGCTGCCGAGCTTTTCCAAAGAGGAATATTGACAAAGAAGGATTTAGATGGCGTTGAACTGAAGTGGGGCAATACCGAAGCTTTTGCCAGCTTAGCAAAGAAAATTGCTTTCAGAGAGAGCATAGGCGACTTGTTGGCGGAAGGAATTTATCGTGCAGCATTGAAAATTGGAAAAATGAAGAACCTAGACTTACTGCAATATGCAGTGCAATCAAAAGGCATAGGCATTGGAGCACATGGAATCCGCAGCGGAAAAGACTATCCAGAAATTATCGCCTATGCATGCTCTGTTCAAGGGGGAGACCACACTTCCACAGCGGGGCTTCCTTTAGATAGCAGTGGAAGCGAGTTGATGGAAATTTTTAACGATTCAGGAGTATACTGCAATTTCAACAGTTTCGGTTTACCACGCAACCTTAAATTTGATTTCTACACTGCAGTCACTGGTTTAAAGCTAACAAGAGCAGAATGGTGCAACAACGGAGCACTAAAAGTGCTACAATTACAGAGAGCAATGCTACTTCTGGGCGGTCCAGACCACACATGGAATCCTAAAATCCACGATGCTAACCCACCGAGGTTTTATGAGCCATTACCTTCTGGACCCTACAAAGGAAAGAAAGCTGACATATCTGCAGTAGAAAATTACAAGAAAAGATACTACAAAGCGGCTGGCTGGGATGAAAATGGCATACCCAAGACAGAAACTCTTAAAAAACTTGAGCTAGACGATGTTGACAAAGTTTTAAAAAAGTTGCGATGAAGTATGTTGCATCAGTTTTGTAGCTTGCTACGTAACCTAAAATTGCTATCCCATCGTTTTTCGCGAAAAACCAATAGGGGGCTACCCGCCCAGTATTTGCAACGTGTTTCCAATAGACTTAAAATATCATTATATTTCTAATAATTCGTTAATTTTTTATGGAGTAACGTTCATGGGAAAGTGCTTGGTTTGTGGCGAAAGAGCCGCAACAATTTCTGATAGTTTAGGTGTTTGTCTAAAATGTATAAGGGAAAAGCCTGGAATGGCTCTCGAAATTACTAGGCAAGTGCATGCGAAGAGTCGTGCAGTTTTTGGCTTACCTTCTGAACCGCCACATGATGCAAGTGGGTTGCCATGTGGGGTTTGTGCAAATGACTGCGTTATTAGTGATGGTCATTGTGGTTTTTGTGGGATAGTTTGGAATATTGGCGGGCGGTTGGTTCGTTTCGGAGGCACAGCAGATAAGGGCATTTTAGAATGGTATTATGATGGTTTACCGACAAATTGCGTTAGTTGGTGGTTCTGTCCAGGCTGTACAGGCAACGGCTATCCAAAATATGCCTATAAACCTGAAGCAGAATATGGCTACTCTAATTTGGCTGTTTTTTATGGCGCTTGCAGTTATGATTGTCTCTTCTGTCAGAATTGGCATTACCGCAACCTATCTGCTAAGCATAAACCAGTAATGACTGCTGAAGCTTTAGCATCAAAAGCTGAAGAAAAGCGTGTTTCTTGTATATGCTATTTTGGCGGAGACCCTTCGCCTCAAATGCCTCACAGTCTCGAAGTAAGTCGTCTTGCATTAGAGAAGGCAAAAGCTGAGAAGCGCATCCTTCGAGTTTGCTGGGAAACTAATGGCTACATGAATTCAAAATTGGCAGAAAAAGCTGCGGAATATGCTCTTGAAAGTGGAGGTAACATAAAATTCGACTTGAAAACTTGTAATGAAGCGTTAAACATTGCGCTGTGTGGAGTTTCAAACAAGTCAACACTGGCTAATTTTAAAATGATTGGAGAAAAATTCTATACAAAGCGAAAAGAATTACCAATGCTTTCTGCGAGTACATTGCTTGTT
Source organism: uncultured Candidatus Bathyarchaeia archaeon (assembly GCA_964469615.1). Taxonomy (GTDB): domain Archaea; phylum Thermoproteota; class Bathyarchaeia; order Bathyarchaeales; family Bathycorpusculaceae; genus CAYXZM01. The sequence continues at coordinate 86,661 of CAYXZM010000004.1, forward strand.
TCCGGCTATATTGATGCTGAAGAAGTTGAAGGCATAGCTAAATTCATAAGTGGGATAGACCCTGAAATTCCCTACACACTGTTAGCGTTTTACCCATGCTATGTCATGAATGATTTGCCTTCTACGAGCAAAAAACAAGCAATAGAGTGCCAAAAAACAGCAGAAAAATATGTGAAAAACACAAGAATAGGAAACATACACCTACTCGCATAAATCATTAAAAATGCAAACCTCTATACTCTATTTAAGGAAATTTATGATTTGCTACCTTGTTAAAAATTGACCTTTAAAGCATATGCCTAAGCGCATCTACTCCCTTCATTCCAACTTCAACACTGAAATCTTTCGCCTTAGTGGTTGCAGCCTTTATCTGCGCATTAAGCATATCATCAAAAGTTTTCACTCCACTGACTGTCGCTGCTACAACGCCAAGTCTTTCTGCGGCTTCTATATTCAGAAAACCGCACATGACAAAGCCCTTCTCTGCGACTATCAAAAGTAGCGGCGGCGCCTCAGGTAAATCAACACGCAAACCCAAACAACTTTTACTATTAACTTTAATGGTTTGAATGCTAATCATATCCTAACACCTTATAATCATAAACATTACATATCCAGCTTAAATAAGAATTATTAACATAAAATAGAGAGAAACATGATGCTAACAAAACTAAGGCAAAAAGTTCAGCGAATGCTCGTAGCAGAAGCAAAAGCAGCACGCAAAGTAGGATTGACGCCAAACATTACAAGCGCCATAGGAATAGCCCTCGCTCTTCTTTCAGCCCTAGCTTATGCCAAAGGGTCAACACATCTTCTTCTAGCAACATCTCTGCTTTTGTTTTCTGGGTTCTGCGATGCTCTTGACGGTGTATTAGCTAGACTGTATCGAGAGGTGACAGCGTTTGGCGGTTTTCTGGATTCATTGCTTGACAGATATGCAGACGCAGTTGTCTATGCCGGCATAATTTTTGGCGGATTATGCGATATATCATGGGGTTTTGTAGCATTAATAGGTTCTTTACTTGTAAGCTACACTCGTGCCAGAGCAGAAGCTGCAGGCTTAAAAATGGAATCTATTGGATTAGCAGAAAGAGCAGAACGCATAATCATACTCGTCATAGCAAGCATAGCTGCAATTTTTTGGCTTCCAGCACTAAAAATAGCTATAATAATACTTGCAATACTCTCAAACCTAACAGTTGTGCAAAGAACATTGTACGCATATAGAAAATTAAAAAAATGAGAAATTATCCAAGAAACTAAAATCTTCTTTTCGGACGCATCCGCCTCTCGTCTCGAGCCCTAACTTTCACAATGCCCCGATGCACTGCACATGAAACACAATAATATTTTGTGTCAATCCAAGAAGACAGATACGTGCCCTTCTGTCTAAGCTCCTTGGCTAATTGAGGGTCAACAAGAGACTTTCGACTAGTAACTTTCTTGGCTTTGTCGCGTGGCACAAGTTGCCCACACATAGCACACTGGACAACACCACTGCTGCCCTTACCTCCTTTTGACCTTCCTCGACTTTTTCGTTTAAACGGCAATTTCTTTTCCTCGCATTATTTAAACAAGTAAATGAACGCCTACCTTATATATCTGTTCTTAACTTTAGAATTGAAGCAATATTGGCTTTTGCATTAATTTTTGGAACAATCTTGCCCTTAGAAGACGTGAAAAGCGTTGTAACGCCGGGTCCATGACCAGATGTTACGCAGTTGGTGTGCACAACAATGCCCACAGACACTGCACCTTTGCGGTAGATTCTTCCATAAGAATGGTCAGCATCAAGTATAGCCACCAAATCGCCAAGTCTCAAATCATCCAATTCGTACTCTTTCCGAGAGCTATCGTCGAAGAGTTGAATGTCGTAATCACCAGAATACGTTTGATTTGCGCCCAAGCCTGAACCCATAATTGCAGCTGGAATTACATGCGTAACTGGAATCTCTAATCTATCCTTCTTCGGTTTAGGGTCTAAAGCCTCAAGAAACCGTGGATCCATGTTCATAACTTTTATCTCTGGAAAATCCAGAAGTTTTAAGCCCACTCCGAAAGCTTTCACAAGCACCTTATCCCCCAGCATAAGCTTCTCAAGAGTTTCGGATGGAAAATCAACAAGAACATGTTCTATTCCACCATGCTTTCCTGTAACAGTACCCTTTGCACCCTTAGCATCACCTGCAACAATTACCGCTTCATTTCCAACACATGAAAGAACATTTAAGGCTGCATTTGCACCTTGCCCATAGCGTGGATCGTTCTCCTTGTTCTCCAAGCTTACACCAGGCTCCACATGATCAGCTTCCCATCCACATGCTGGATCGCCTACCCTTATGTTATAAGTGATTCCACCGACTCCAGGCAAAACTATTGGAGTTCCTTCAGCAGAAATGTTATATACGCCCCTTCCATAAACTGGGCTGGCTACTTCGCCTACTACTGAAATTTTCACCAATTTATCAACATTTGTTCTTAACATTTTAAAGCCCTTCATATGATGAATTGCTTTAATAAATTGAGTCTAATAAGACTTCACTTCACTGTAAATTATATTTCCACGGAATATGGCAAGTTTTAAATGTGGGATTTTCTTTTGAGTTGTGTGAGGCAAAGCTTAACAAGCAAACATCCTTCATGTGGCTGAGAACAATGTCAGACCTAGGATTAAGATCAAAAATGCTGGTAAAAGACGTCATGAGCAGTCCTGTCATAACTACGGAAGAAAATGCAACAGTGAACCATGTTGCAGAACTCATGGAAAAACACAAGTTAGGTTGCATAATAATCACAGGTAAAGATGCAAAACCTCTCGGAATCATCACTGAAAGAGACTTAGTTGAAAGAGTTTTAGCCAAAAACATCAAACCAGACAATGTTAAAGCCAAAGATGTTATGACATCACCTCTCATGACTATAGAACCAAATGAAACTATAAGCGAAGCCGCCAGAAAAATGAACAGACTAAACATTCGGAGACTAGGTGTCGTTTATAAGGGACAGCTTGTCGGTTTGCTATCAAGCAAAGATGTTCTTGCTATTATGCCCGAACTGTTAGAAACAATACAAGAACGCGCAATATTAGAAAGCGAAAATAGGGCGCAGGAAGCTAAAGAGGAATCATCCCCCCTTGCAGGGTACTGTGACCAATGTGGAATGTGGTCTGACAACCTTAAGGAGATTAATGGGGACTTCGTCTGTGAAGATTGCAGAGTTGAATTAGAAGAAAGTGAGGAATGAGGGGCGACTGTTTGCGTGTTAAAGAAATTACAAATGAAAGGCATCCTTTTATTTATGAGGATGAACTTGCAACAAAAGCTCGAGCCTTAATACGAGATTTGGGTTTAAGGGTTCTTCCTGTAATAGATGATGATAAAAAAGTTTTAGGAATAGTTTCCCGCGGGAATGTGATGGCTATTTCCTCTTCTATCTCTCCAATAAGAGTTAAGGGCATAATGACAAACCCAAAACATATAGCAGCTGTAGATGATGAGGCTTTTTCAACCGTTAGAGAAATGATTCGCATTGATGAATGGTATGCGCCTGTTGTGAACTCGCTTCAAGACAAAACATACAGGGGAATGTTAGGCTTAGAAAACTTTATCGAATTTTCAATTAAGACAAGCCCAGAAAAACTTGTGAAACCCGTCTCGGAAATAATGTCCAAAAATGTTGTGGCATGTTCTCCAGAAAATGAAGTTGACAATATTTGGCGCCTAATGCAAACCAAATCCTTCGCTGGGCTACCGGTCGTAAAAAGAGATAAGCTTGTAGGCATTATAACCCAAAAAGACTTTCTAGACGGTGGTGCAATAAAGCCAACGTTCGAATCTTCTAAAGGACGATTTCGCTCTTCTTCAAAAATCTCTTCAATTATGAAGACCCAAGTGATAGCAGTTCAGCAGTCTACAAAAGCGATTAGAGTTGCTAAAATTATGGTTTTCAATAATATTGGAAGGGTTCCAGTAAAGGATGAAGAAGGAAGGCTTATTGGCATAGTTGATAGAGAAGATATTGTCCGTCTACTAATTATATGAGGGAAAAACATGAGTAGAGAAAGTTTTAGAAGAACCTTAAAAGACAAAGGACCACTATCTTTGAAAACTTATCCCTCAAGAAAACGTGAAAGTGAAATTCTACACGTTGCTAAAAGCCCCGTTGTGACCATGGCGGCTACAACACCAATATACGATGCAATCAAGATAATGGCTAAAGAAGGATTTCGCCGAATACCAATTGTTAATCCCGGAACGAAAGTGCTTGAAGGAATAATCACAGCCACCGACATAGTTGATTATCTTGGTGGTGGAAAAAAATTTGAAATAATTGAGCAAAGATTTGGTGGAAACTTTTTTAAAGCAATAAACGAGCCCCTAAGGCTTATAATGACTAAAAATGTTTTTTCTGTTAAGACTTCTTCAAAAATAAGCAAAGCTATAGAATTAATGAAAGAGAAAAATCTCGGCGGTTTGCCAGTTGTGGATGATAAAAACAGTGTTAAGGCAATAATTACTGAGAGGGATGTTGCGCACATTTTTGCTGACAGAATAAGCGGCGTAAGAGTTTCGCAGATAATGTCAAAAAGTGTAGTTACAGCATTACCTAAAACGACAATATTTGAAGCTGAAAGAACTATGACAACGCAAGGTTTTAGAAGGCTGCCGATTGTCTCTGATGGCAAAGTAATAGGCATAATTACAGCTATGGACATTATACGATTTTTCGGTTCAGGCGACGTTTTTAAACATCTGCAGTCTAGAACCATAAAGCAACTTCTGAATAAGCCAGCTCTTGACATAGCGACAAAAGAAGTTTTCACAATAAACTCTCTTGCAGATGTTGGTCAAGCTGCAAAGATAATGCAAAACAAGAATATAGGAGCGTTGCCAGTTGTCCAGAACGAAAAACTTGTGGGAATAATAACCGAAAGAGATTTTTTCAAAATAATAGAATAAAGTGTTTTTTATAATAGAAACAAGAAATTTAGGAATCGGCGAAAATATGAAATTTTCTTTAATTAATGCTGGTGCAAATATGGGTTTAGACGAGCGTGAGCGAAGAAAAGCTCTCGGCTCTTTTCCGCCTTTAGGAATCTTGTACGTAGCCGCTATGCTCGAAGAGAATGGCGTTGAGGTTTCTGTCCTCGACCAACCAGCAAAAGGTTTCACGATAGATGAAACAGTTGATTGGATAGAGAAAGAAGATCCTGACATTCTGGGTTTCGCAACATATTCCGTTTCTGGTCGCACTGCTGCATTAACTAGCAAAAAAATCAAGGAAAAAAATCCGAACATTATCATAGTGTTCGGCAACTATTATGCGACATTCAATCCCGAGCGAATTCTTAAGAAATACCCACAAGTTGACATAATTGTTCGTGGAGAGGGCGAAAACACTGCAGTTGAACTTGTAGATTGTTTAAAGAACAACGGCGATCTGAAGAGAGTTTCGGGTATCACTTTTAGAAATAATGAAAAAATTGTTTCCACACCTAATAGACCTTTAATAAAGAATTTAGATTCGCTTCCTTTTCCAGACCGTAAATTGATTGATGTAGAATATCATTCTATAATTGCTGGGGCAAATGTGGCACCGAAAAGGTTCACCAGCATTGCGTCTTCGCGTGGATGTGTTTTCAGATGTCGATTTTGCAGTTGCACCCAATTTGCCAACAACATCTGGAGACCCCGTTCTGTTAAAAACACTATGGAAGAGCTACATTTTCTTGCAAGCGAGGGATATAGACAATTCATCTTTATAGATGACAGTTTCACGCTGAACCCGAAAAGGGTAATCGAGCTATGCAGAGCTATGCAAAAAGAAAGAATAGAAATGGATTGGATTTGCGAAGGAAGAGTTGACAACTGCTCCTATGAAGTGTTACATGAAATGGCAGAAGCAGGCTGTAAAATCCTCTTTTTCGGCATTGAAAGCGCCAACCAAAGAATTCTAAACTACTTCAACAAAAGAATAACACCAGAACAGTCCAGAAATGCCGTAAAAACAGCCAGAAAAGCTGGAATAGACGTGATCGTTGGCTCTTTTATCTTAGGTGCTCCAGACGAAACTAGAAGAGAAATTCAGAATACACTCGACTTTGCAAAGAAAATTCCAATAGACATTCCACAGTTTAACATATTAGGGATTTACCCAGGAACAGACATATGGGATGAATTAGAATTAAAAGGCCTTCTTAAGGGAGATGAATACTGGGAGGAAGGCGTTGCAGTTTCTAAAATCTGCCCAACTGCTGTGCCTCTCAATGAAATTAAGTCAATGATTCATGACGCCTTTTACGAGTTTTTCAAAAGACCCACCTATATTTTAAAACAAATAGTGCGAACCTTAAGAAGTTCTTACAGAATGAATGTTGTATTGAGCAACTTAAATCGAATGGGGGACATTAGGGAGAATGCACGCAGTGTTGCGTAATGCTTCCTTATTAATAAGAATGTTAAATCTAAGAAATGGCGGATAATAATATAGCTTTTTAATGTTGTCCATGTTATTTTATATGGAAAGAGAGCGACCAATATGATTGTTGACTTAGTGCTGAGCAATGCAAAAGCCTACATAAGCGAAGAGATAGTGGACTGTAGCATAGCGATAGATGATGGGAGAATCTTCAAGATAGGCAAAGAAGTAAATATGCCAAAAGCACAGGTGAAAAGCGACTTGAAAAATCTCCTTGTTTTGCCTGGTTTAATTGATGCTCATGTTCATTTGCGTGATGAAGGAAAAGCCTACAAAGAGGACTTTTACACTGGAACAGCTGCAGCTGCTGCTGGTGGAATAACAACAGTTTTGGACATGCCCAATAACGAGCCAGTAACGATGAGTGTGGAAACCTTGAAAAATCGAATGGAGAATGCCAAGAATAAGGTTCTTGTGAACGTTGGCTTTTTCTCTGAATTTCCAAAAGATTTGAGGAATATAAGAAATATTGTTGAGGAAGGTGCTGTTGCATTTAAACTGTTTATGACAGAACAAGTTGGCGGGTTGAATATTGATGACGACAATGTTTTATTAGAAGCCTTTAGTATAGTGGTCAAGTCGAATGTTTTGATTGCTGTTCACGCGGAAGACAGAATAGAATTAAAGAAAGCTGAAGATAAGCTCAAGCGCACTAGAAACAATAGTACTAGCGCGTTTTTGAAGGCGCATTCAGAAAATGTCGAAGTAAAAGCTATAAAACGTCTATTAAGCATAGTTGAAAAAACCAATGTGCGTATGCATTTCTGTCATTTATCGTCAAAAAAAGGGCTAAAAGCTGTGATTGATGGAAAAAATTCTGGGATGCCGATAACTTGTGAAGTCACACCGCACCATATACTACTGTCTGCTGATGATTTGATGCGAATTGGTTCACTAGCTTTGACTATGCCTCCGATTCGAGAAAAACATCACGCATTAGCCCTTTTTGATGGAATTAAAAGCGGATGGATTGATATCTTAGCTTCTGATCATGCGCCGCATACTTTACAAGAGAAGAAAGTAGAACTCGTTTGGAATGTCAAGGTTGGCATACCCAATCTGGAAACAACTCTTCCACTTTTGCTTACGCAAATGAAACATGGAAGATTATCATTAGGCGATATTGTTAGATTGATGGCGGAAAAACCTGCTAAAATTTTCAAATTAAGAGGAAGGGGCTGCTTGAAAGAGGGCAATAGCGCCGACATCACAATTGTGGATTTAAGTGAAAAATACAAGATTGATGCGTCTAAATTTCACTCTAAGGCAAGGTATTCTCCTTTTGATCAGTGGATTGTTAAAGGGAAACCTGTTAAAACTTTTGTTAACGGTCGATTAATAATGGATGAAGGTAAAATCGTCACTGAAGCTGGAAGCGGGAGCATAATTAGGAGAGGGTAACGTGAAGTTTATTGCCGATGGGATGCTTGGAAAACTTACGCGTTGGCTTCGCTTGTTAGGGCACAATGTTAAATATTCAAGTAAACTGGATGATTCTCAACTGCTCAAGATTGCAAAGAAAGAGCGAAGGATTCTGCTTACAAGAGACTTGGAACTTTATCAACAAGCGACAGCAAAGGGAATCGATACCTTTTACCTAGAAGGAAAAACGGAAGCGGAAAAACTCGCACAGCTTGCAAAAAGGTTCGGCATCAAATTAGACATAGATATGATAACATCAAGATGCACGAAATGCAATGTTCGAGTGAAACCTACATCTAAAGAAAAGGTTACAGGGAAAGTTGAAAAAAGCACTTTTTCATATTACAATGAGTTCTGGGAATGCCCAAAATGTGGACAAATATACTGGCAAGGCGCCCATTGGACGAGAATCAGAAAAATACTTGACACAGCAAAAAAAACTTGACTTTTAAAAATAAAGTAGCCTAATGAGTGTGTATTCAGCTCTCTTTTAAAAGCCATTTCAGAGGAATATCTTGATAAGTTCCGTCTGGCAATGTTCTTCTTATTGTCATCGGCAAAATCCCCGCATCAAGCTCTTTTAACGCAATATCTATTGGACTTGAAAAGCTTTCAGAAACATCGACGAGTATAGGAGCACCCATAGATATCTGAAGCGCCCTAGCCCCCACTACCCTTGCCTTCTCGAAACGAGTAAGCTTAGGTGGACCTATCAAAATCTTCTTCTCTTTTTTGGACGTATTTTAATACTCCCCAACGCCTGGGTATCCAGCGCCTCCAGGTGGACCTCCGGGCGGTGTTGGTGGAGCCTTCATTTTTCCTGCAGCAATGACATCGTCAATTTTTAATATCATTGAAGCGGCTTCTGTAGCTGATTTGATTATTTGTTTCTTGACGGCTAGCGGTTCGAAAACTCCTGCTTCTGTCATCTCTTGGACTTTTCCTGAATGCACTTCTATTCCTGCCCATGTTTCGCCTTTTTCATGTCTTGACCTTAACTCGGACAATATATCAATTGGGTCTAAACCAGCATTCTCGCTTAATGTTACTGGAACGGTTTCAAGGGCTTCTGCAAAGCCTCTTACTGCAAGTTGCTCTCTTCCAGGAAGAGTTTCAGCATACTTTCTAAGCATTCGAGAAACCTCAAGTTCAGGTGCGCCACCTCCAGCTAAGATTTTCGGTTCTTCAACTATGTCTCGAACTACGCATAGGGCATCGTGCAATGATCTTTCCGCTTCATCTACTATACGTTCTGTTCCTCCTCTTATCAAAATTGTAACTGCTCTTGGATGTTTGCATTCTTCTACAAAAGTCATCTTGTCGTCGCCTATTTTGCGCTCTTCAACAAGATTTGCATAGCCCAAGTCTGCTGGAGTCATGTCATCCATGTTAGTTATTATTTTTCCGCCAGTAGCCTTTGCAAGTTTCTCCATGTCTGACTTTTTAATTCTTCGCGCTACAAGTATTCCTTTTCTGGCCAAGAAATGTTGCGCCATATCATCAACGCCCTTTTCGCATAAAACTACATTTGCACCTGTTTCCGCTATTTTCTCAACCATATTCCTTAGCATTTCTTCCTCTTGCCTGAGAAAGGCTTCCATTTGTTCTGGGCTTTCTATGTTGATTTTGGCGTCAAACTCTGTCTTCTCAATCTCTAATGGACAATCGAGTAATGCGATTTTGGCTTTTTCTACTCTTTTAGGCATTCCAGAGTGCGCCACTTCTTTGTCTAGGACTATGCCTTGAATTAGTCTTGTGTCCCTTAATGATTCGCCTGGTTTCTTTTCAACCTTAATGTCATCTAAGTCAGCCTTGTATTTGCCGTCTTCCTTTTCGGCAACTTCGAGAACTGCTTTAACAGCCAAATCAGCTAAGTGTTCTCTATGTTCAGCAACTAGTTTACTGGCCATAGAAGTCATAGCAGCCTTTTTTAAATACTCGTTAGAACTCAAGTTCGCAGATATTGCGATTTTTTCTAAAACTTCAAGAGCTCTTTCTGAGGCTTTTTTGTAACCATCAATTATTATTGTCGGATGGACATTTTTTTCAGTTAATTCTTCTGCTTTGCCCAGTAATTCACCAGCTAAAATTACGGCTGTTGTTGTTCCGTCACCTGCTTCGTTGTCTTGCGTTTTTGCAACTTCAACCATCATTTTAGCCGCTGGGTGTTGAATGTCCATTTCATCTAAAATTGTACGTCCATCACTTGTAATTGTAACATCGCCGAAACTGTCAACAAGCATTTTGTCCATGCCTTTTGGTCCAAGAGCACTTTTCACGGTTTCAGCAACTATTTTTGCTGCCATTATGTTTGTGTGTTGGGCTTCTTTTCCTCTGCTTCTACTTGAGCCTTCTTTTAATACTAAAACTGGAACACCACCAGATGGTGTAGCTGACAAATTCATTTCCTCCTTCAGTGCGTCAATGAAAGAAACAGCATTGCAATATAAATTTTTCTGAAGATAAAATTTGAAAAATGAGTTTTTTAATGTAAACTTGTGAAAAACTGTTAAAAGGGTTTAAGCGCAGTTTTTAAACCTGTTCCTGTCAAGATTATTAATACTTCATTGTCTTTTGATATTGCCTTACTTTTCAATTGTTTTTTGTAGGCTGCATATGCAACCGCAGAGCTTGGTTCTACAAAAAAACCTTTTCTTGCCAGTTCAGTGAAAGCGTCCAGGATTTCGTTTTCCTCAACTATAACTGCGTCACCATTTATTTCATTCAAGCTTTGAACCATTATCTCTAGTAATGGAGGATTCGTGCTTACTAAAGCGTCGGCAATGGATGTTACTCTCTTAGGCATTGAGTAATGTATTTTTTTGAAGCGATGATAGAGAGGTGAAACTTGTCTTGTTTGGCACGCTACAATTTTTGGCATAACTTTTACAATGTCAGACTCTGCCAGATGCCTAAACCCGTTTATTATGCCTAAAAGCAATGTTCCAGCAGAGACTGGCAAATAAATGTACTCTGGCACATGCCAACTAAATTGTTCAGCTATCTCGTAACTGAGGCTTCTTATTCCGTCTCTAAAAAGAGGATGCAATAAATGCCCCACATAAAATTTTCGCTTTTCTGGTTTTTGTGCCTCTTCTGCAACATTGCTTCTGTTGCCTCTAACTTTAACCACTTCTGCGCCGTAGAATCGGATTTGATTAAATTTTGGTCCAGAAACGTTGTGTGGAACGAAAATTTTTGCTTTCAAATTTGCGCGTGCAGCATAAGCGGCTATGGATGCTCCAGCGTTGCCTGAAGAATCTTCAGAAATGTAGCCTTCTGTTTTTTTAACTTGTTTATGGAGTGCAGAGATTAATACTGTTGAGCCTCTATCTTTGAAAGAGCCTGTTGGATTTAAGCTTTCAAGTTTAAAGTAAACATTTTTAGAAAATTTGACAAGAGAGGTCCATCCTTCGCCTAATGTTATGATGTTCGCTTGTTTAACGTAGGGAAAGAATTTTGCATACCGCCAAACAGAATATTCAAGCTTTCGAATCTTTGCGGTTTCGAATTTAAAATGAAGTTGAACGTCAAGTGGTTGACCACAATCGGAGCATTTAAAATTAAGCAAATCTACAGAAGATCGCTCACATGTTGTGCATTTGATTTCAATTTGCATTGAGTAACGCCTATTTTTAAAATATTGAGAAAAGTGTGCATATTTAACTTTAAAACTTTTGCATTCAGAAATTTTCAATATTATAAGTTTAAAAACTGTTCTTCAAGTTAACATCAATTATTTGAAAATGACCATTTGTTAAGGATAATTATTTGTCAAAAACAAGCTGGTGATGCTTCACTGTTAAAGGTGGATTCATCAACAAGTTTCTAATAGGTTTCACATGTTCAGCCTTGAGGGCAATGAATTATGACTTTATCTCCATACTTCATTTTGAAGGCTTCTGCTGCATTGCCTTGATTCACGGAAATTTCTAGAAAATTGTGGCTTCCTATTATCGCTAAAGGTTTGAGGGGCTTGACATCACCATAAGTCTTGCATAATTTCAATTTCAATCGCTTGTTTTTAAGCTTAAAAGTTATAGTAGCTTTAGCTTTCAGCAGTTCAAGTTCTGTTTCTCCAAAATTTGTTATTACATTCCCAAATTTATCAATGTGTAAAACTTCGCCAATTAGCATATTTTTTCTTTTAATGATTTTTGCAAATTTCGGAGTTGTAATTGTGCGGATTTCTGGTCCAAATTCTGATAGAGATGTGCCATTTGCTAGGTGGGCTGCTGCTGGCGCGAAAATGTCTCTTCCATGAAACGTATTAGATATTGTTGGTAGCATAAATTTTCTATTGGATATTTCATAAACGTGGTCTATGCCTTGCTTTGTTGCAGCTAACGCTAGCACGCCATTGTCTGGTCCAATAAAATAGCCATGCTTGGTTTGTATAAGTATTGGTCGTCTCTTGGTTCCTACGCCGGGGTCTATGACTGTTATGTGGATTGTGCCTTTTGGAAAATATGGCGATGCAGAGGCTAGGATATATGCGCCCATTTTTATGTTAAACTTTTCTATTTCGTGGCTTATGTCGATGATTGTTGCGTTTGGACATATATCTAGTATCACTGCTTTCATTTCAGCCACATAAGGGTCTCTTATCCCAAAGTCGGTTGTTAAAGTAATTATGAAATGAGGCATGTTACTTTTTATAGGCGACATCGTAGATAATTAAATTTCTATTTACATGAGGGAAAACTACAAAATGATTGTTAACAAAAGACTTCTAGCAAAGGATTTAGCTCTTGTTATTTGCTTTACAGCCTTGTATGTTATTCTCTCTTTCTTGCCTTTTTCCCCAGTTATTGGCTTCTTCAGCAAAGCCATAGTTGCAGCAACAATCCTTGCCCCAATAATTGGAATAATAATAGGACCAAAACTTGGAGCCTTTTCAACGTTTTTAGGTGGCACAATCGCAATATCGATAAGTCCCTATTTTACGCCTCTCGGGCTTGTTGCCGGCGTAATAACAGCCATATTCGCTGGAATGCTTACTCGCGGCAAATATATAGCCAGCGTTTTCTTATACTTTTCATTGTTATCTCTTTTTGGCTTTTACCCCTTTGTTGGTCCTGTTTGGCTTTATCCGCCATTAATGTGGTTTCAAATAACAGGCTTTATTATCCTCATTTCGCCATTGCAAACAATAGCTTTAAAAACGCTTAACTCTACCGATAGTGCAAAGCTTCTTTTTGGCTTCTTCATAACATCCTTAACCTCGACTCTAGCAGGTCAAATTGCCGGTTCTTTAACCTCAGAAATTCTCGCGGGGCCTATTTTTATGGCAGATGTTAATTCATGGAAAACAATTTGGCAAATAACCACTTTTCTTTATCCAGTGGAAAGAACGGTTATAGCGTTAGGCGCAACTTTTATTGGTGCATCTTTGTATAAAGTTTTGAAATCTGCAAATTTATCATTTCCAATTAATCAGAAGCCTTTTGAAAGTGTTTAGATTTTGAGGCGGCTTATTAGTTAGAGTCTTAATTCTTCGAATTCTCTAAGAGTAGCCGAAAGTATTCATGAAGATGCACTCTTTGAATCGCATCATCATGTCCTTTGGACCATAAACACAATCATCAAACTCAACATGCGCATCCTTTATTAACACTATTGGAGTTTTCTCTGCAGCCTCACCCATCAACAGATGAGCTGCTGAGGCCAGACTGTCAGCAACAGCATGTCTTGTAATGACTAATGGTTTTCCGTAAATATCCTTCTTGCCTCTACAGTCCCCTATGGGTTTAAACCCTCCAACAGCCAAAGCCAAACCAACAGTGCCCTTCCTAAGCGGTATCAAACCGCTATCAACAATCAAAACTGCAACTTTTTTCCCAGTCTTATGCTTGATTTCCTCTCTAATGTGCATCGCCCATTTTTCTGCGTCTTTAGGCCATAGAACGGCAAAATTGACTGGCGCATTTTTGTTATCTATTCCTGCATTAGCTGTTAGAATTTTGTTTTTAAGTGTTAAAACTGCCTTTTCAACTCCGCCATATATTTTGTCTGCTTCGCGTAAAATTAGCTCCGCAAATTCTGGTTGTAAAGAAAATTTTCTCGCAAGTTCCTTTGCACTATCAGAAGGTTTGATGTCGCTTAATTTAGCCACATGCCCTTCTGCATAAGCTATGATTTTTGATGTTATTGCTAATATATCATTATCTTCCAGCTGCAAGTTTTGCTCCTTCAAAGATTCGAGAATCAGCTTAACCAGGTCATCACCAACTTTCACAATTCTTGTTTTAACAGCATAAAGCCTCATTGCCTCTTCATCCTCCATGAACAACGGGAACAAAAACTATCTCCGTTCCATCTTCTAGCACAGTATCCAAGCCATTTAAAACGCTGATTTCCTTTCCATCTACTAGTATTAGCGTGTTTGGTCTAGGGTCTTCAAGTTCTGGGTCAATTAATACTCTTTTAAGTTTAGGCTGCTCTTCGACAAGTTTTCTAATGAATTTCTTTAATGAAACTGCATCTTCGACTTGTATGCTTAGCTTGCTTTTACCTGAGATGTTGCGGAAAGCACCAACAAACTTCACGGTTACAAGCATTTTGCAACTTCTCCTTTTCTGAGCATTATAGAACTACTATGAGCGAAATATCATTGACATTAGTTCCTGTAGGCCCCGTGAAAATAAGGTCACTAAGCTTTGAAAAGAAATGGTATGAATCATTGTTCGCTAAATATTCTTCTGGAGTCAATCCCATTCTTGCTGCTTTTATTAATGTTTTTCCATCAACAATTGCCCCAGCTGCGTCTGTGGGACCGTCTATGCCATCTGTGCTTAAAGAAGCCACAACAATCCCGTCTATGTCTTTCAATTTTTGTGCTGCTGCCAAGGCTATTTCTTGGTTTCTTCCGCCTAACCCTTTACCCGTAACTGTTACAGTGGTTTCTCCACCAACAATTATTCCAGCTGGTTTCGGAACTGGATTTCCAGACATGGCAACTTCACATGCTATTGAAGCAAGCATAATGCCTACATGTCTTGCTTCTCCTTCTAGCGTGGCGGTTAACAAGACTGTGTTTAAACTTTCGGATTCTAGGATTTTACACGCCGCTAAACTTGCAAATCTGTTATTTCCAATGACGACGTTGAAAACTTTTTTGAATGCTTCATCATTGGTTTTTGGTGTTTCTGGAGTTATGCCTTTTTCGCCATCAGATAGGACCTTTCTTATCGATGCTGGAGTTTTTTCCCATAAATCGTATTTTTTCAGAACGTTTATGGCGTCACTGAAAGTTGTCGAGTCTGGCACTGTTGGACCAGAAGCAATAAAATCAAGGGGGTCGCCGACAACATCGGAGAGAATGAGATTAAGAATTGTGGTTGGATAAGCTTTTTTTGCAAGCCATCCGCCCTTAAATTCTGAAATGTGCTTCCTTATGGTGTTAATCTCTTTTATTGTGGCGCCACATTTGAGCAGAGCATTGGTTATTTCTCTTTTATCAGCTATTGAAACCTTATCTCGTGGTAACGGCATTAGGCTTGAACCACCACCAGAAATCAAGCATATAATTAAGTCGTTTTCCTCTGCTTTCTCTGCTATTTCCACCATGCGGCGAGTTCCTTCGACACCAGTTTCATCTGGAATAGGATGACTAGCTTCGTGAAACTTTATGATATTAGCTTTGTTTTTGCTATCACGAGGTACATTTACAAGCCCGTTTTTTATTCGGTTGCCTAATATCTGCTCTAAGGCTTCTGCCATAGGCCCGCTTGCCTTACCTCCACCTATAACGTAGATGTGTCTGAATTTTTTTAAATCAAAAGAGTAGCCATCTACATGAAGGGTTGAATTTTTTAGCGAAAGCTTTGATTTTATTATTTGTTTAGGGTCAACAGCATTCAATGCGGATTCTAGGCTTTTGAGAGCAAGTGTTCTAGCTTTTTGGTCAAGTTGTGTTTCACCATTTTTTACGAGTTGTTCCTTGTTCTTTATGGTTATCATTTAACATAGCCCATTGTTAATTCCTTTAAATTTGATGCGTAAGTGTAATAAGTTAATATTAATAAATGATTTGGCAAGATTTGCTTGGTGATCTGTATGCCTAAACCGAAGGTTTATGTTACTCGCGAGATTCCAGAACGTGGCTTGAAGATAATCAAGAAATATTTTGACGCTGAAGTTTGGACTGAATATGCGCCTCCGCCGAAGAAGGTGATAATGGAAAAAGCAAAGAATGTTGATGCACTTGCTTCGCTTTTGTCTGACAAAATAGATGCTGAAGTTTTTGATGCAACGCCTAAACTGAAAATTGTTGCGCAATTAGCTGTGGGATTCGACAATATTGATGTGCAAGAAGCCACGAAAAGAGGCATATATGTTACAAACACTCCAGAAGTTTTGACCGATACTACTGCAGACTTCGCTTGGGCCTTGTTGATGGCTGTTGCACGACGTGTGGTTGAAGCAGACAAATATGTGCGCACTGGGCAATGGAAGGTTGGATGGCATCCTAACATGCTACAGGGCAGAGACGTTTACAGAGCAACAATTGGCATTGTAGGTGCAGGCAGAATCGGCTATGCTGTTGCTAAAAGAGCCACAGGTTTTGACATGAAAATTATCTTTTACGATGTTGTGCCACGACCAGAAATGGAAAAATTAGGCGCCAAAAGAGTTGACTTGGATACGCTCTTCAAGGAATCAGATTTCATTAGCATCCATGTTCCACTGATAAAGGAAACCTACCATTTAGTCAACGCAGATAAGCTTAAACTGATGAAGAAAACTGCCTACTTGATTAACAATTCCCGTGGACCTGTTGTCGATGAAAAAGCTTTGTATGAAACCTTAAAAGATGGTAAGATAGCTGGTGCTGGGCTTGATGTTTTCGAGCAAGAACCAACGCCTGTTGATAATCCTTTGCTCAAACTTGACAATGTGGTTGTTGCTCCGCACATTTCTAGTGCGAGTTATGAGACTCGGTCTAAAATGGCTGAGATGGTTGCAGAAAATCTCGTTGCATTCTTTGAAGGAAAGAAACCGCCAAACCTAGTTAACCCAGACGTTCTAAAAGTTCGACCACTACAAAAATTATTTTAAACATAAATTTGGGGTTAAATAAGCTGTAATAGTTAAATACATCTATTTTTTACCTTTATTTTCTTTCAAAATTTAAGGTGATTAAAGTGGATTCTATCTTTGCAAAAAGAATGGAAACTTTAGGAACAGAAACGGCTTTTGAAGTGCTTGCAAAGGCAAAGGCTCTTGAGAAGCAAGGAAAAGATGTCATTCATTTAGAAATTGGCGAACCAGATTTTGACACGCCAAGAAACATTAAAGACGCAGCCATAAAAGCCATCAATGACGGTTATACACATTACGGTCCATCTGCCGGGATTCCAGAACTAAGAGAAACCATAGCGCAATACATTTCAAAAACAAGAGGCATAAAGGCAGAGGCAGACGAAGTTGTCGTAACACCAGGTGCCAAACCTATAATGTTCTTCAGCATATTAGCACTAGTAAATCCTGGCGAGGAAGTTCTTTACCCAAATCCAGGTTTTCCAATCTACGAGTCTGTGATAAACTTTGTTGGAGCTAAACCAGTGCCTATACCGCTCAAGGAAGAGAATGATTTTAGAATGGACCAAGAATACGTTAAAGAAAAGATTACGAAGAAAACTAAAATGATTATTTTGAATTCGCCAGAGAATCCGACTGGTGGTGTTTTGACAAGGGAGGATTTGAAGGTTATAGCGGATTGCATTGCCAAGAGGGATGACGTTTTTGTGCTTTCTGACGAGATTTACAGCAGAATAGTCTATGAAGGAAAGCATGAAAGCATCGCTTCGCTTCCCGGAATGAAAGAAAAAACCATTTTGCTTGACGGTTTTTCGAAGACTTATGCGATGACTGGCTGGCGTCTTGGTTATGGCGTTATGCGAAAGGATATTGCTCAAAAGGTTGCCCAACTGCAGACAAACTCTAACTCTTGTACTTGCACTTTTACACAGATTGCTGGTATCGAAGCCTTAAAAGGACCGCAAAGTGAACCAGAAAGAATGGACGCTGAATTCAAAAAACGCAGAGAAGTCATAGTTTCAGGCTTGAACGCTATTGAGGGCATAACATGCAAGAAGCCAAGTGGCGCCTTCTACGTGTTTCCAAATATAACTCGAACTGGTATGGATTGCCGTAAACTTTCCGATTACTTACTTTACGAAGCTGCTGTGGCTGTCTTACCTGGCACTTCCTTCGGAAAATATGGTGAGGGCTATCTGCGTTTGTCCTTTGCCAATTCTGTTGAAAACATTAAGAAGGCTTTAGACCGTATTTCCAAAGCTCTTAAAAAAAGATAGCTTATTCCCCTATTTTTTCTTCAGTTAAAGTTTCAACTATGTCGGAGGCTAACTGCACTATGCTATCTGCTTGCTTTATCACTTTTTCTCCATCCATTTCCTCTACTTGCATCAACTGCTGAACCATCTCTTCGATTTGCACAAGAACTCTTAAAACTGGATCATCTATGCTTTGCGTTTTTTCTGCTGTTTCATGAATAAGCGTTTCTATAAATGCAGGTTCTCCTAAGCTGTAATAGATAGCGTTGCGGGCTTTGCGTATTGCTTCTAAAACTAGGCTAGGTGCCATGTATGGTATTTTTCTTGCAGCTTCAAGTTCAGCCTTCGCTTCGCGCAAGTAGCGAAGCGCCCATCCTCTTCTATATTTGTCCATCATTCCTTTTCAGCCTCTTCTTCCGAGGTTTCGTTTGACGAAGCTGTAATTTGCATACCTGCCAGAGCATGTGTGATGTATCCAGCAATTTGGTTTCTCACTTTTACTGTTGTTCCATGCGTAAGCATGCGAACTGCATTCTTGTTTTCTTCAAAATTGTTTGAGAACTTCTCGGGGAAACGTCTAAGGAGCTCGTTGGCTATGCGTTTAATCTGTTCTGTTCGCACGCTTCCCAAACTTTGGTTTCCCCCAACAACGCAATAGTTTATTCCTCCTCCGTCGGTCGAAGGTATTCTAAAGTAAACCTTCATAAAACACAAAGACTAATTTAACTTTACTGTGAAAAAGTTTTCAAAGTTCTTCGTTATCTGGTCAGCAACACTTGCCAAATCTGAGTTTTTTATTTCTGCAATTGCCCTAAGCACAATCGGAATAAAAGTAGGTGTTGTCCTCTTTCCCTCAAATGGCTTCTTAAAGAAACGCACTGGGCCATCAGTTTCCGTTAACAAATTAGTCAAAGGAATCCGTCTGACAACTTCACGTATTCCATTAGAATACACTGTAGGCGGTCCTTCGGTAATATAATATCCGTTTTCCACAACTTTTGCTAACACGCTTATTGGGTTGCTGAACCAATGCAACAAAACTTTCTGCAAATGATAGGATGGAAGTATATCCATGATTTGTGCTGTTGTTCCCCTTGAGTGAATTATGATTGGCAACTCAAGTTTTTCAGCTAAACGCAACATTTCGCTAAAAACTTTCATTTGCTTATCCCAAATGTTCATGTATTTAAAATCCAAGCCCACTTCGCCAATCGCAACAAAAGCCTTATTCTCCTTTTCATTAAGAATTAGTTCAATTGTTTGCTGGAGCTCTTCTTCTGTTAAACTATTCACATTCCACGGGTGAACCCCCAACGCAGCATAAACCATTCCAGGATGTTTTTCAGCCAATTCAAGGCTTTTTTTGCACGTTTCCAGATTCATAGAGTTGGAAACCAAAGCAACAACATTAGCATTCTTAGCTTCAGCTATTATTTCTTCGATACACTCGTCATATTCAGGGTCTGAAAGATGAATGTGAGCATCGACAAACTTCATTTGCAATCACAAACTTTCACTACACTAAATCGTATTTGCTTTTATAATTTCTCTTTCTTATCTGAACAATTCTTGATGATTGTGGCTGTTTTCAGCAAATAAAAGATAACAAACGTTAAATATTGCTTTAAATAGAAAAAGAGGCTACGGAGGAGTCTTTATGGTAGAATTAGAATTAGCTGTAGCTCCCATGCATAGACTATGCAAAAAAGCTGGGGCTGACCGAGTAAGCGAAGCAGCGGCAAAAGAACTCGCAAAAGCATTAGAAGAAATTGGCGTAAAAATCGCCAGAGAAGCCCTAGACTTTGCAATGCATGCAGGAAGAAAAACTATAAAAGCCGAAGACATTGAAATTGCCGCTAAAAAAGTCATGAGTAAATAGCTTTTTCCTTTAATGTCTCTTCTTTCTTTTTCAATCTAATTTTTTAGATGAATCCCAGAGAAACTGGAAATACTCTCTTGCAAATTGCACCAAACCAACATGATTACTCCAAATCACTAAACTCGGCTTTTCTTCGCCCAAAAATAGTATAGCCTCCTTTCTGTCCACGATTATGCCTCCTCCAAACATCTGGTCTCTGCCTCTCAATTCGCCTACATTCACTAAGCTTTTCAGATTCTTCCAGTCTTCGGCTTTTCCAGCAACCATAATCTTAATATTTATGCGGGTTTTCTGCCAAGTTTCAAGGAAAAATGTTGCAGAAGTAACAACAGTTTTTGAGAATTTGGGTGCAGCAATCATTATCTCCTTCGAGGCTTTCTTTAACGTTTCTTCAAGTTTAGCAATAATTCCCTGTTGCCCATGCAATATTAATATGTCCGGGCGTTCTATAAGTTCTCTTTTTTCGTATAAAGGCTGCAGTTCTCTTGCAATTGCCCGTTCCCAGCCCATATATTGGTCTTCAAGCCTAATTTTTGCAGTTGCCAAAGCTTCTAAAGGCGACACAGGATAGTATTTAGATGGGCGAGTTTCAACACTATTAACCCATCCCTTATCTTTAA
This sequence comes from uncultured Candidatus Bathyarchaeia archaeon, assembly GCA_964469615.1. Taxonomy (GTDB): domain Archaea; phylum Thermoproteota; class Bathyarchaeia; order Bathyarchaeales; family Bathycorpusculaceae; genus CAYXZM01. The sequence continues at coordinate 107,357 of CAYXZM010000004.1, forward strand.
GTGAGTTTAGTACGTCATAGATTTTTGAGTATGGAACATTAGCCTTCTTGCTTATTTCCATGGCTGTTGTTTGTTCACCTTTCAATAAGGCAACATAAACATCAATTTCGTAAGCGTTTAACCCGATTTCACGTAAAACTTGCCTAACATCTTCGCTTATCGGCAGCTTTAATCCCCCTAATCACCTTATGAAAAGTCTGGAAACCTTATTATATCCTATCCCTAAAATTTTCCAAACACAATAGTAAGTAACAAGGTGTGAAAATATGCAGTTCATTAAAGAAACTAAGAGCCTATGCCCAGAATGCCTTAAAGTATTAGACGCAACTATTTTTGAGGAAGAAGGCAAAGTCTATATTAAGAAAGAATGCCCAGAACACGGCTTTTTCCGAGATGTTTACTGGTCTGATTATGAGCAGTATTCGCGGGCTGAAAAATTCAAGTATGATGGTGAAGGTTTAGGAAATCCACGAACAAAAATCGTTAAGGGTTGCCCATATGACTGCGGAATATGCCCACAGCACAAATCCCACACAGCCCTAGCGATAATTGACGTCACAAACCGATGCAACCTCAAATGTCCTGTTTGTTTCGCAAACGCTGCAGCAGCAGGATACGTGTATGAGCCAACCAAAGAAGAGATTAAAAGTATGTTGGAAAACCTCCGCAGCAATGATCCAGTCCCAGCCACCGCATTGCAGTTTTCTGGTGGTGAACCAACAATTCGCAATGATCTTTTCGAGCTTATTCGAATGGCAAAGGAGCTAGGGTTTCGTCATGTTGAGGTTAATACGAATGGTCTTCGGCTTGCACAAAGTGTTGAGTATTGCAGGGGGTTGAAAGAAGCCGGAATAAGTACCATCTATTTACAATTTGACGGCTTAACGTCTGACGTTTACAAATTCATCCGTGGGATTGACTTGCTAGATGTTAAGATGAAGGCAATTGAAAATCTTCGTAAAGCTGGAATTGACAGCGTGGTTTTAGTTGTCACGCTGATAAAAGGTGTGAATGATAGCCAGCTTGGCGGCATTATACGTTTTGCAGTTCAAAACTTCGATGTGATAAGGTGCATAAATGTTCAGCCCGTCTCCCTTTGTGGAAGGTTGCCACAGAAAGAACGGGATAAGATGCGCATCACGATTCCAGACTTTATGCGACTGGTAGAAGAGCAGACTGATGGCAAAATAAAAGTTTCAGACTTCTATCCAGTTCCAACAGTTGTGCCTGTTTCTAAGGCTGTTGGGGCATTAAAAGATAAACGGTATGTAGAGTTCACGGCGCATCCGCATTGTGGTATGGCAACATATGTATTTGTTGAAAATGGCGAAATAATTCCTGTAACTCGTTATGGAAATGTGGCTAAATTCATAGGTGTCATGAAAAATGTTTATAGTGACGCTTCGAGAGGAAGCAAAAGTAAAGCGAAACTGCGTCTTGTTGGAGCTTTAAGGCATATAAAATTCAGCTTCTTAAGAAAGTATGTTTGGCGTGTTATAAAAGAAGGAAGCTACGAAGCATTAGGAGCCCTTCAAAGAAACGCCATATTGCTCTCTGCAATGCATTTCATGGATCCATACAACTTTGATTTGGAGCGGGTTCAAAGCTGTGTAATTCACTATGCAGTTCCTGACGGACGCATAATTCCATTCTGCACCATGAATTCTATTCATCGACCAGAAATCGAGAAAAAACTTGGAATGTCAATTGGAGACTGGCAAAGCAAGCATAAAGTTGAAATAAGTCAGTACGCTTAGCGTAGAAAACCTAAAGAATCACGAGAGAAACTCTCATTATTGGAAGCTGATAAGAAATGGGTGGAAAAAAGAAGCTGAGCCTAAAGCAAATGGATCGTATACAAGCTAAAAAAGATGAGGAAGAAAAAGAGAAAAAGAAAAAAGAGAAAGCGGTGGCACCAACAAAAGAAAAAAAGTCTTCTGTAATTCCGCCAGACCCAAAGAGCGAAAAAATTGTTGGCGAATTAAAGAAAATGAACGTGTTAACGCCTTACGCAGTTGCCACAAGGTTTAACATTCGAATAAGTGCTGCAAAAGATTTCTTGGAACAGCTCGAAGAAAATGGCATAATTCAGTTGGTGTCTGGAAACCACGACATCAAGATATACAAAGCAGCAGAGTAGACCACACAGCTTATTTCTTGAGCTTAAACAAGACTATTTGTATCTTGGGATTTTATTGGAATTTCCTAAAAGAACATATACGCGTGAAGAAGTCAAGAAAGCTAAAGAATTAATAGATAAAGGTTACAAGCATCGCCTAAGAGTTAAGGGCAGCCCAAACTTTAAACAAAAAGTAAAGCAAGCGCTAGTGCATGTTAAAACTGCTGGTTATTATGAGTTTTTGAGAACCTATATTCGCTGCATTGTCGAAATTGATGGTTTAACACAGCTTCGAGAGTCTGAAGCGGCGGTTTGGGCGAATAAATATGCTGTAGAAAATCCTGTCGACGCAGCAAGCGTTTTCATACAGAAAGCAAACCACATGAAAGAATATGTTGATGGCAAGCTTTATTATGGCGGCGAAGCTGAAAAACGCTCAGTAGAAAAACGCATAGAATTTCTTAATGTACTAAAAGAGAAGAGCAGAGAAGACAAAATAAAGAAGGAATGTGAGAGACTTCTTAAATTTTGGGACGAAAGCTCTCTAGTCTATTAGAAGCTAGGTTTGCATAAGCTTAAAAGATTTTAACATCTTTCTGCTCTTATTTTCGTCCCACTTTTTACATTACTGAATAATTCAAGATTTTTTATTACTTGGCCAAGAATGTTCACGGGGCTGTATGGTTGTGATTCTCCATAGAATATGCACATTGCGCTTCCCATAGGCCAGAAGGCAATTGTTCCCTTTTCAACGGTTGCCTTCGCTTTTTCTTCTCCCATCTTAATCGGTGTCTCAAAATAAACTTCCTCTTTCCATAGGGCTGCTCTGCCCTCTATGGGAAGTTTTCTAACAATCATGTCAACAGTTCTGGGTGCTAAAAAGCGCACAAGCTCTCCTTCAGCTTCGCCTAATCCTTCGACTATAAATTTGATTTTTATACGTGAAATTTCTGCTTCTCCACCGCTCATTTTTTCTCAACTCTTTGAAGGAACTCTTCCAAAATCTGCTCAAGCGAAATTGGTCCTAAAATTTTTAATTCATACTTAACTCTTACTGTTGGCTTGTTGATTGTCATTACTCTTCGCAAATCAATAGGGGTGCCAATTACAACAACATCGCATGGTGTTCGGTCGATTGTTTCCTTAAGCTCAGCTATCTGTTTTTCGCTGTAACCTAAAGCTGGAAGAAGCGCACCTAAATGTGTATACTTATTATAAGCTTCTTTTATTGATCCGACTGCGAAGAGTTTCGGGTTAACTATTTCCGTTGCTCCGAGTTTTTGGGCTAATATGGTTGCGGCTCCATAGGGCATGTTGCCATGCGTCAATGTTGGCCCATCCTCAATTGCCAATGCTCGTTTTCCTTTGATTAATTCGGGATTATCAGTAGTTATTGGCGAAGCTGCATCCAATATCATGGCGTTTGGATTAACCATTTTTATATTCTTTTTTACCTGCTGAACGTTTTGTGGATTCGCTGTATCCACTTTATTAATTATTACAACATTTGCTATGCGCAAATTAGCCTCGCCTGGGTGATAAGAAATTTCATGTCCAACCCTATGAGGGTCAGCAACAACAATGTGCAAATCTGGCTTATAGAAAGGTAAATCATTGTTGCCACCATCCCAGACGATAACGTCTGCCTCGCTTTCCGCTCCCCTTAAAATTTCTTCGTAATCAACTCCGGCATAAACAATTATACCGTTATCAATATGTGGCTCATACTCCTCTCTCTCCTCAATTGTGCACTCATACTTGTTCAAATCCTCATACGAAGCAAAACGTTGGCAAATCTGCTTCCTCAAATCTCCATAGGGCATCGGGTGCCTAATAACAACAACCCTTAAACCTTTATTCTTCAAAATCTTCGCAACTTGCCGCGAAGTTTGACTTTTCCCGGAACCTGTTCTAACGGCGCCTACAGAAACAACTGGAACTTTTGCCTTCAACATCGTAGTTTTCGGTCCCATTAAGCGGAAATCTGCGCCGCTTGCTAATGCTACAGACGCTTTATGCATAACATACTCATGTGAAACATCGCTATAAGCGAAGACAACTTGATCCACATTTTGCTCTTTTATTAACCTTGGTAGCTCTTCTTCTGGAAAAATTGGTATGCCTTTTGGATAGTTTTGACCTGCAAGCTCGGGTGGGTATATTCTGCTTTCTATACCGGGAATTTGTGTTGCTGTAAAAGCCACAACTTGGTAAGCGTTGTTGTTTCTGAAGTAAACGTTAAAGTTGTGGAAATCCCTTCCGGCTGCACCCATTATAACAACATTAATCTTTTGCATGATGCGAGTCCTTCCTCAAAACCGCAACTAAGCGGGTTCAATATACGCCAGTTATACCATATAAACCTTGACTAGAAAATTGATGATTTCATTAGTATCATTCTAGCTTTTGGAGAAGAGACTAAGTATTAAACAAGCGATTGCGGATGACCCTAAATTGTCGCTTGAGCCAAAATTAATCTTAATTGTTAAAAGAAATTCTATGAGAGCTGTTTCCAAAACTTCTGAGGAATATACGTGTGGCCAAAGTTTCTATGTATTAAACATTTGATTCTGTCATGACGATTTGACAACTTTTATATTTGTTGAGGTTCGTAGTTAGGCTCAAAAAGGCGAACATCATGGACTTCACTTTCAATGAAGAACAAGAGCTCTTTCGCAAAGCTGTTCGTGAATGGTGTAAAAAAGAACTGCCTTTAGAAAAGATTAGAGAAATGGACAACAAGGGTGAGATTCCACGGGAACTTGTTAAAGGCTTGGGTGAATTAGGTCTTCTTTTAATGACTATTCCTGAAGAGCATGGTGGAGCTGGTTCTGACTGGGTTACAGCTTGTATTGCAGCCGAAGAGCTTGGCTATGCTGATATTAGCATTGCTCTGCCTGTGTTGTGGCTTGTTGGCTCATCTTGGGGTTATGTTGTTGATAAATACTGCAGTGAACAAGTGCGGGATGCTGTCATCCGTAAAGCTGTTAAAGGTGACGCTTTTATCGGCATAGCTTCCACCGAGGCTGGTGGCGGCTCAGACGTTGCAGCTTTCAAATCTTCAGCACGCAAAGAAGGAGATGAGTGGATTCTTAATGGCGAGAAACTATATATCAGCGGCACAGAAGAAGCTAAGAAATGGGGCGGAGGCTACTTTGTTGTGGCTAGAACTTCCCCTGCACCTCCTGAAGCTTCGCATCGCGGAATGACCGCTTTCTACTTACCCATCAACGCGTCTGGCGTAGAAGTTTATAAACGATTTGAGGACATGGGTAGAATGGCAATCTCAACGGGTGGCTTCGCAATGGATAACGTTAGGTTGCCGGATTCCTATCGTATTGGGGAGGTTGACAAGGGTTTCTATTTAACTATGGAGGGCTTCGATAATGCAAGGATATTAATTGCTGCTGTTTGTGTAGGCGCGACTCAGCGGGCATTGGAAATTGGCATGGAATACATTAAAGAGCGAAGAGCTTTCGGCAGACCAATTGGCAAGTTTGAAGGCATCCAATTTGAGTTGGCTGATGATTGGGCACAGCTTGAAGCATTACGCTCACTTGTCTATCGCACTGCTTGGATGAATGATAAACGATATAAAGATAAGAAATTTTCAGCTTTGGAAGTTAGCCGAATGATTGCAGCTTGTAAGCTTATCGCGCCGCATTTCGCGTTTGACGTGTTCAAGCATGTTATGCTATGGCATGGCGCTTATGGCTACACAAAAGAATGCCCATTAGAAATGGGATTACGAGGTATAATGAGCTATTGTGTGGGAGCAGAAGGCACAAGTAATATTCAAAGAATAGTCATAGCAAGAGAACTGCTGGGCAAAGAATACATACCATACAAATAACCAACATCTTTTCCAATTACTCGCTCCTAAGCTGATGAATAATTCATGCAAAAAGAACCCCAACAATCCCCTTAAGCCTACCCTCCGATTCAATCTATATATAAGGGGGGATAGCTCACAGAGAGTACAGAACACCAGCAATTAATCGTTATATGTTGTTCAAATTTTGAAGGTTAATATGTAAAATCTTTTATTAACCACTTAAGTATATCCAATACAGAAAGGAGAATAGCCATGTTCAAGCTCAAAGTAGCAGACGCCAAACTACTCAAAGACATGATAACATCCATATCCATCCTCGTAGACGAAGCCACTTTCAAACTAGACCCAGAAGGCGTAAAACTGCGGGCAATGGACCCATCCCGCGTAGCCATGGTTGACTTTGAATGGCCTAAAACAATTTTTGAAGAATATGCTTGCACAGAACCAACAAAAATGTGCATAAACATAAGCGAATTATTGAAACTGCTCAAAAGAACCGGCAAAGATGAGGTTGTAGAGCTTTCTCTTGACGAAAAGACTGGACGTTTACAAATAAAAATAACTGGAAAATATACACGAAACTTCACAATGCCCACACTTGAAACTTCTGATGAAGAGGTGCCAACACCAAAAATCACTTTCAACGTGAGAGCAAAAGCCACAACAGAAGGCTTAAGCCAAGCAATCGAGGACGCTCAAATTGTAAGCGATCATGTCAAAATCGAAGCAGATTCTGAAAAATTGATTTTCCATGCAGCAGGCGACCTTATGGGTGCAACAATCACACTTCAGAAAGGGAGCGACGCCATACTAGATTTAGAAGCCAAAGAACCTTCAAAAGCCACATTCAGCCTAAGCTATCTCGCAGAAATTGTAAAAACAGCCTCTGCCACATCTGACATTGCTACTCTTGAATTTTCCACAGACATGCCAATAAAAATGGATTTTCAACAGGCAAAAGAAGGAAAATTAACATTCTACCTAGCGCCAAGAATCGAATCAGAATAACGTGAAAAACAAAATGCAAACCTCGTTTTCAAAATTTGCCAAAAGCGATTATGCAAAATACCCTTTTCTGAAAGCAGCAACCCAACACATGAAAATGCTTGATTTAGAAATTCAAGATTTAACAGAACTTGGGTTAGAGATTCTCAAGCGTGCAGAAGAAAGACTAGAGGAAGCAATACTAAGCAAAATCGTCAGCAGGAATATACAACGTAAAGAAGAGATTGAAATTATGTCTTTTCCAGCCGCAACAATGTTAGCCATAGCAACTGAAAATTCCTTTATCAAAAAAAGATACGCATTAGCTGAAGCAAACCAAGCTTATGAAAATCTGAAAGAAGAATCGGAAGAAAAAATTGTTGAATTTGCGCGAAACTTTGGATGGAAAATAACACTAAACACTTCAATTAACATTCCCTACAAGTTTTCATTACATTTCGCTGACTATCTCCGAAACATTACACATCTACGTGGAAAAGGATGGAAGCTTGTTAACCGCATTTTATCTAACGGAAACGTCTACTTAGGGAAAGACGATGTTGCTAGACTATTGAAAGAAGAGGTTCGCAAATATATTGAAAAAAAATTGGATGTTGAAGAGTTGCCTGATTTTCCACCAAAAATAATAGAGATAGCAGAAAAAATAAAAAAGCTATCCGAGGAAACGATAGGCAAGAGTGAAATGGAAGGTTTTCCAAAAATTGTGGTGCAAACTGCATTTCCGCCATGTATAAAAGCCCTTTACGATGCTTTCTCTTCTGGGCGACACCTTTCACATGTTGGACGTTTCACCTTAACAGCCTTTCTTGTAAACATTGGCATGCCCTCGGATAACGTGATTGAGCTTTTCAAAAGTTTCTCCGACTACAATGAAAGAATGACACGCTATCAGGTTGAGCACATTGCTGGAGAAAGAGGCTCAAGAACACAGTACATCCCACCGAAATGTGAAACATTACAGACCCATGGAGTCTGCATAAACCCAGATGAACTATGCAGAAAAATAATGCATCCACTCGGCTACTATAGAAGAAAAATAAGAGCTCAAAACTACATGACTAAAAGTGCCTAATAACGGTAGGTTTTATATACAAGCCACTGAACAAGTTGATAACAACACAATCCATAATAAAATAAGAGTCTCTTTAACGCATCAACTACTATTATGAACGGTGGATTGAAAACATGCAGTGGAGAAACAGGCGTGTAATAATCACTGGAGGCGCAAGCTTCATTGGAAGCCACTTAGTTGACAGACTCGTCGAATTAGGAGCAGATGTTACTGTAATAGATAATTTCAGCAGCGGTACACGCCAAAATCTTTCACAATCCCTACCTAAAATAAATTTAATAACAATGGATTTGGAATGGTGCAATTTAGACGAAATTACAGAAGCCTTTAAAAATCATGAAATTGTTTTCCATCTCGCTGCAACCCACGGTGGCAGAGGTTACATACATACACACCCCGCAGATGTAAGCTCGAACTTCGCTATAGATCACCACGTATTTGAAGCCAGCCTAAAAGCAGGAGTAGACAGAATAATTATTGCAAGCAGTGCATGTGTATATTCTCCTAAACTTCAAGCCACTGTCGGCTCAGACTACCTTCTGAAAGAAAACGACACTAACCCATTCAAATTAGATGAACCTCTTAGCGCTGACATTGAATACGGTTGGGCTAAACTTATGGGTGAAGTTCAACTGATAGCCTTCATAAAACAATATGGAATAAAAGGTTGTAGCCTCAGATTTGTAACAGCCTATGGACCCAGAGAAAACGAAACACATGCCATAATTGCCCTAATTTACAAGGCATTTGAAAAGATGGATCCTTATGTGATCTGGGGGTCTGGAGAACAAGATAGAGATTTCACTTATGTATCCGACATAGTTGAGGGAACAATTTTGGCGGCAGAAAAAATAACTGATGGAACACCGATAAATTTGGGAACGGGTGTAAGATACAAGGTCAAAAATGTAGCTGCAAAAATATTTGATATAATGGGCTGGAGACCCAAACGTATAATCTTTGATACATCTAAACCAGAAGGAGTCGCAAGCAGAGCCTTAGACATTACAAGAGCTAAACAGCTTTTAGGATGGGCGCCCCAAGTCAGCCTTGAAGAAGGCTTGCGCAAGACAATACAGTGGTATGTAAAGACACACGAACCCAAGGGATACGTCGATGAAAAAGTGTTGATGGAGCGCCTAGTGGTATGACTGAAAGAATAATTGACACATTTACTTCTAAAGTTGGAAAAGCAGAAATCGCTGTACTTATGCCTGTGCATAATGAAGCTGAAACAATAGAAGAGACCGCTATTGAAATCTACAATGTTATAAGCTCTAAGGTGCCGCTGGAACTTGTCTTAAGCGAAGATGGAAGTAGGGATAACACACAACAAGTAATTGAAAGGTTGAGTGTAAAGATACCGTTAAAAGCTATGCTTTCTACTTCACGTAAAGGTTATGCAGGTGGAATAAAAGACGGACTGAAGCTTGTTAAGGCTAAATACGTGCTAATAACAGATTCCGACGGACAGCAAGACCCAAAAGATTTCTGGAAACTGTGGAACTTACGCATGAAGTATGACATAGTTAGTGGCTGGAGGAAGAAAAGGGCTGACGCCTTTTACAGAAAGATTATGTCCAAAATTTTCCAATTAAGAGTTAAAAATGCCTTTAAACTTCCAAACTTAATGGATATTACAGCTCCATTTAAGCTTATGAAAACAGAAATAGCCAGAGAAATAGCCGAAGAATGCAAGTACATGAGCGAAAGCTTCTGGAACGAATTTACTGTGAGGGCTCATGTAAAAGGTCTTAGAATAGGAGAAATTCCTGTGACACATAGAATTAGGGCAGACAAAAGTGCAACCCGCGTCTACAAACCATGGAAGATACCTAAGATTGCCCTTGCCCAACTTACGGCTTTATCGAAGCTTAAGCTGGAACTTGGAATAAAATAAAGGAATCAAATGATGGGGAAATTTAAACGGGTAAGAATTCTTGTTCAAGTAGCTATTGGTGTTGCCATCATACTTTGGCTAATTCAATTAGCCGATTTAAGTAGAGTGTACTCCACAATATTAGGAATGAATCCTATAAACATAATTATAGCGTCGTCCTTTTTCATCGTGGCTTCTTTTTTTGTGGCACTTGCATTTTATGTATCTTTAAAGCGTTCTCATCCAACCGCACCACTGCGCAAAGTAGTGATGTCTAGCTTTGCAGGACAACTGCTTAGCGACATAACTCCAGTTCGTTCAGGCTACTTCTTAACACCCTTCATTCTTAATAAGCTCTCCGACGTGCCTGTTGAAAGAGGCATGACTGGAGTTCTTGCCACTGGTGGAGTTAACTCTATCGTAAAGGTTGTATTATGTTTAGTAGGAATAGCATATTTCATAAGGTTTTTACCGCTTGAACCATGGATCATCAATGCCTTGCTAGTTGGTGCGTCGTTTCTGCTTGTTGCAGGACTATTTCTGCTATTACTTATGTGGGAGAAGCGGTTATCAAGATTGGTTGAAAAGTTTGAGACATTGCCCTTGATTGGAAAAAGTATGCATAAACTTATCGAGATGTTTAACAATGTTCAGAGAGAAGGACAAAAAGTTAAGGGTTCTTTAATACAAGTAGCAGTTCTCATATTATTCTCGGTAATAACGAATGCTACTGCGTTATACTCTATCTCTCTCACTCTTTGGAATAGCTCATTAAGTATAGTTGACTTCTTTTTCATGACTTCGCTTGCATCAGCTTTGATGTACATTCCAATAACAATTGCTGGACTCGGGGTGCAAGAAGCTGGTTACGTAGTTCTCCTTTCACTATTACTTAAGCTGCCTCTTGACCCCCTTGATTCAACCCTAGTAGTATTTGCACTAATAACCAGGGTTCTTTTCACTGGCACAGATATTATAGGCATCGTGCCTCTGCTCAAAGTGGGTTTAAAATATAAATAATAGAATCAGATTTTTGGCATAAGCTTCAATTTATGTCATTCTTATCATGTTACTTATCTTAAAGATGTAAATTCTATTTCAAGTGATATGTTTGCTTGTTCTACATAATCATCTCTGTAAACAACTAATATAGAGTATTTTCCAATTGTTAGAAACATATTTTGAATCGAGGGATTAACCTCTCCAAAAGTTTCGTTAAGGTCGGGTTGTCGCCTTAGCATATAGTATTGTTCACTCCAATTCATTGCAACAGTATTTGGTACATAATCTTGGAAAATTTCCAAGCTCATCTTTTTGCCAGAAGTTGTGCAGTTGATACTTAAAATAGATGGTTCATCTACTTCCACATATAACACCTTTATCAACGGAAATGTCTCCTCTAACATTGTAGCATTGTAAACCTCCAAACCTCTCGATACAAATAATGATTTAATATCCCAGTAGTTGTAAAATCTTAAATCCACAGTCACGGTGAAATTCTCTTTGAATGGTTCTCGGCCAAAAACCCAAAATGTGAAATATCCTGCCCTATCTACCTCCCATACAAAAGACGGGTTCTTCACACCCGTGTCATTGATAGATTGAGGCCACCTTTTAATAACCTCAAATTTTTCCTCTACGCTTGAGTTTGTGTCCGAGTAAATACCAGTCCATAATTCAGTGCTGACTAAATGTCCATAACTGTTTACCGAAGCTATCATTAAACCTTCCCCATAATCAACAGGTATGGGCAAGTAAAATTTGCCATGGGGCAAATCTGAGTTATTTGTTATTGTCAAATTGAATCTTGCATGCTTTATAGGTGGAACAAGCTCTTTCTCAGAGAAAAATTCATATAATATTTTTTCTTCGAGTCTCCCAACATGGTAGACGGTTGCACCTCTTGGATCCACATAAACAGGTGGTAGATAACGTGGGTCACCCAGATATCTCGTAAGAATACACCATTCATATGCTGGTGGCATCCTAAAGTCCAAGGGAGACGCCCAAGGAACGCTTAAAATATGTGTAACATTTTCTTTTTCAAGATAATTCATCAGTTCTTCTACTGTGTCCATTTTATATAAAGGAATTGCTTCATATCCATCAAGCGACATGGTTTCACGTTCAATATAATATTGTTTGATATCGTACGTGGCGATTTTTGCATCTTCAGGTGTGTTTTCATTAATCCATCTCCATGTGTCACCTTCATCAAAAAATTGAGAGAGATAATCCCACTTGTTCTCTGTATAATATGTTGGTTTAGCAATATTTATAGATGGAAGTATGCTGGCGACTGAAATAGTTATTAATAAAACGAAGGTTAGAGTTATTTTATTTTCTATGAAATTATGTCTTACAAAGAAAGATTTGATGCCTTTGGAAATAGCCACTGACAATATAGGCAATGATATCATCAAATATCGGGGGAATGGGATGTGGAATGACATTATTGAGAAACCAGCAAACACCAGATAAAGAAAGAGAAGCATATCAAAATGCCTTCGCTTCACAAAAATGAGATAAATGATTGTCGACGCTGCAATAATTGTCACAAGTTTGCTGATTAAACTAGCTAATCCCCAAAAAGGTTGCTTTGTCCAATTTTGAAAATGTTGCATTGAAGACGCAAACAGTAATGGGTCTAAGTATTTGCCTATACCGAAAAATGGATAAAACGGGTTTCCTAACAACAGAAAATTCCGTATGTACCATGGAAACGCAATAAACGATGCTAATGCTATTAACCAGACGAGGCGTTTTGCACGTAACCTTCTATTTATAGCATATAGCAGTAAAATGCCTAGAGAAAATATTCCCATATAACTTGTAAGTGTAGAAAAACCACAAAATAGTGTTCCAATTATTTCATATTTTCTTGCGCTAGCATCTTGTGAGTTATATGCTTTAAAGAAGAAATAAGCAGCTAATGTCAGCATTAATGTTAGATACATGATATAAGTTTCTTGTATAAAAAGTATCCAAAAAAGCGGTATTGTACTTAATATGACTACTGCAAAGAGGGAAGCTATTTTGTTCTGGGATAGACTTAATGAAAATTTGTATGTGGCTATTATTACTAGTAAGCCAAATATTGGTTGAAGTATCTTGTAATAGAAATCATTAGAAACTCCAGCGAACGCGTATAAATAAACAGCAATCAATTGAATCCCAGGTGGATAGTTAGCACTCATTTCTAAACCGATTGAGGGACCAGCAATAAGAGGCACTTTTTTATTTTCAAATATTATTTTTGCATAGTTGACTCCATATGCCAATGTGTCCCAATCCACAATCGGGTAGGCTACTGTTCGATATATCGCTAAAATAATACATGTGCCTATTGCTGTGCATAAAATTACCTTTGGTAAACTAAAATTTGACATGTGAAGGTTTTTCTTCAAAAGCTTTAAGCGTGTCTTAAGGTTTAGCTTGATTTTTTTGTATGTTATTGTTACCAATAGTATTGTCAGCAGAGTTGCTTGGGTTAGCATTATTGTTAATAAAGATATTTCCCATAATAGTCCAAGCAAAAGCGTAACTAATGAGGTCATACCAAATCCCAAACTTGTGGAGAGAATTAATCTTTCTATTGAGTCCACTTCGTCCCTAGCTAAAATATGAGAAATCAAGAATCCATTAAGGAATATAAAAAGAAATCCTATTGTACCTGTATCTAATTGAATTTTTTCGACTGGTGCATGCATATAGATGGCAAATATGTTGAGTAAAGACGCTAATATTATCCCGAGTATGATTATCATAATTATATATCTATCGAGTTTCATAGGCTTCCCGTATTTTTAATTCCGTGTCAAATAGCGACAGCGTACTGGTCAGAATTTCAAAGATGTTGTGCTTAATAAATGAATCCCAATAGAGAAATTTCTCCAAATACTCTACATTGAAGCAAGTTTTTGTTGAAGAGAGTGTTTTATTGAGCTTGGGCAAGTGGTCATCTCTCTATTGTCTTAATTTGGAAATGTATTCAAGTCATGTATTTATAATTTTAGTTTATGGGAGAAATATAGATTATTAACTAATGTTATTTTGGGAAGGAAGAGGTATCTTATGGGACACTAAATGATATGGCGTGGTATGCTAATATAGTGGAGTCGACTTTCAGTTTTTTATAAACGTAGGTATGAACCAATTTTGCTTATGGCATGGCGTGTCTTCTCTACGAGCATAAATCTTTGGATGCAGATGATTAATACAATGTACAGTGATATCCAAGAAAAGAAGTATAGTTCGCCGTACATGTCATGAAAGGTTTTAGCTGCAACAGCATCATTCAGTGCAATAATGAGGTAAGAGTATATTCGGAGGACATTTATCATATATGTTCCTAGGGCGCCAAGAATGAAATATATTGATTTTCGGAAACTAGACATTTCAGACTTTTTGAAGAACACTAAAATGATTAATATGAAAAGGAACATGCTGTGAACGCCGGCGCATGGCCAACCGATGAGTGCAGATGCGCTTTTAGTTCCAGTTCTTATAGTTATTTTGGGGAAATAGCCGCCCTCGAAAACTGTTGGGTAAGATAGGGTAGTTCGGTATCCTAAGATTTCGCAAAAAGCTGATGCTACTCCTGCTGTTGGGAGGGATAGTAGTTGGATGGGTTTGAAAACTCCAAAGGGGTAAATGGTGTCGATCATGTAAAATGTGGTTATTCCTGCCATTAGAGCTAGTGCTATAGAGAAAACTGATAAGCCGTTTTTTTTGTAAGCCAGAATTGTGGCAATGAAGAAGGATATTGTTAAAACGAGATATTCAAGGGATAAGGGCCAATGAAAGTATTCAAAACCGGAAACAATCCCTAAATCTCTGCCAAATGTTACAATCGAATATCCTCCACCGAGAAGGTTCACGCTTAAGACGTATATTGTTGGAAAAATTGCGCACGCAAAGAACGCTAGAAGTCTTATGCGGTTTTTTGGTTGTTTTCTAACTATTTTTTCTTTATCTATTAATGATTCTAAGAGTAGAAGCCAGAGGAAGAATAGGTAAAACATTCTTCCTTTCCATGTTTCTTCAAAAACAAATTTTTGGTTAAAGGTGCCCTCAAAGGGCGAAGGTGGGAAGCTTTCGATGTTAAAGTAATCAAAAGTCATTAGCAAGATTATAGGCAAAGTGAAAAGAATCAGCAAAACGATGTAAAAGGCATATTTTCTCATCGGAACTGCAATTTTTTCGTGCATTTGGCTTACCTTTTCGTTAGTTCTGTGGTTTAGAGTTCTGATATAAAGTTCTGCATTAGCTTTAAGTCTTTTCTCAAGATTTAGTTTTATATTTCTCTGTAATAGCATGTTCAGAGTGAGGTTTTCGCTCAAAAGCGAGCATCACTGTTTTGATCAAAGAAAAATCACGTATAACTTTGGACAGTAGCTTAAATAGGAAATTAACTATTGGTTGATAAAAAGCTGCATAGCTAAATTTCAACTTATCAAGCACACTAGGAGGAAAGGCAAAATATAGTTTCTCTTTTCTTATCAATTCAAAGTTTTTCTTCTTAGCTACTTGTTCAAATTTAATACAATCAGGTTCAGAAATATGCTCAGGATATCTAAACCCAAGAGCGTTTTTAAGTTTCTCATCAGGGAAACTTGTGAAAACCCAATGCTTGGAAACATCTAAAATTTTATTAAAACCAATTTCGGGATGAGAGATGTGCTCAAACACTTCACTACACATAACTATTTCCGCAACGTGTGGTTTAAATGGCAAGTGTTGGATGTCGCATATAATTCGCTCTATACCTTTATTTTCACGTAAAGTCTCTACATTAATGTCACATCCAATGTAATGAGTCACATGTGTGCCTTTTTGTTTTAGCCATTTATGAAAAATTCCCTTGCCACATCCAACATCAATCAGCATGCTAATCTTCTTTCCTGCACATTCCTTTATCATTGTGGCGAGCAGATCGTATCTGGGTTTATGAAATAGCTTTGCCAGATAAGTATTTGGTTCTGGATTTGACTCTGCCTCGCTAGTAATCAATGGTTTGAAGAGATGCTGAAAATTTAGCTTGGTATCTGTCAGCGGAGCCAAAATTAAAGCTCCTATGAGGATGAGAAAAGCTAATGTTAATATGGAGTTGGTGTATGCTGGGTATGGATTGAATTTGTGAAAAATGTAAAGCTCATATCTTACTTGGTGATTATCTGAAACATTAGGCGGTATGATCGTTATTTTGTTTCCATTTTCAATTTTAATCTCTCCAATTCCTATTTTAGCATAACCTTCTTCCCCAGTCCATTGAGTGGAATCGAGGCTGATGCTTACTGCAATGTATTGTATTTGCTTTCCGAGATGTTGAGAAAATGTTGGTCCAAAAATACTTTGGTTATAGACGTTTACTTTAAAATTAACTGTTTCCTCTGCAGTTATTACTGTTTCCGGTGCCAGTTGATAGGCAAACCACACTCTGTCTCTCGTTCTAAGGATAAGGTTTACGTAGCCGATTTTGCCAGCAATTAATTTTAGTGAACCATTAATTTGAAAATGTTGGTCAGCAATTTGGTTGTATGAGTAGAACAACATGACTTGTTGAAATCGACTATTTTGTTTTGTCGGAGCTTGAACATGAACTTCTAAGTAGTCTACGCTAATTTCGTCAACATATCTAGATAAACTGTAATTTATTATTCCTTCAAAGACTTTGGCTGCGTATGAAGTTTCTGGATTTTTAAAGGTTACAGATAGACTTGGATTCGCTGATTCTTTAGCTATAAAGAGAAATCTTTGCTGAAGCATTATCCAATCTTCATATTCAAATGGCAGGCCTTCTACATCAAAGGGAAGTTGCTCGAATGCGTTTGTAGGTTCTGCTTCTACTATAGCATCCGATGAAGTATTAAGAACCAAGTAGATTCTGTCAGATTTGTTAACTTGAGGAAGCAGTATATTTTTCTGAGAACCTGTTATAACATTTAAGTAAGAGCTTGTATGAAGAGTTTCTGATCTTGTAAAACCTAATAGCATGTTAATGATGATGCCGCTAATGATGCAAGCTAAAATTACTGTGACAATGAATGCGATGGTGAGAATCTTTTTTATCATTTTTTCCTACTCCTCGCAAAAATAGAGAAAACTACGATGTACATTATTGTTCGAGTGACAACTGCTATAGTAAGCGGAAGTTGAGTTCCTGTGAACCAGAAGATTGGTGTGAACCATACGAGAGAATGAAATATGTTAATCACTTCGAAAACAACAACCATAGCTATTTGTCTGCGCAAATTCCAATTCAGCGTAGCCAACAGAAGAAAAGGCATTTGTACCGAATGAATTCTTGGATTATAGAATGTTGAAAAGGCAAAGTATGAGAAAATTGCTAAGGAAATCAACATTATCGACTCTTTCTTATCTTGTCTTTTTTTGGCAATCCAGCTAAAACCCAATAAACAAACCATCTGCAATCCTAACGATATGTATGGAAGAGCAGGAATGTTCCATACA
>CAYXZM010000005.1:0-42093 GCA_964469615.1 uncultured Candidatus Bathyarchaeia archaeon
CCCAGACCTCATCGAGGAACTGCACAACGAGCAGTTCCAGCTATCCAAATCCGGATCCTACGTCTTCAGCCACATCGGCAATGATGACCGCTTCTGGAGCCTAGCCCTAGCATGCTACGCTACAAGAACTGAAAATACGCCATCACTCTGGATTTTGCCACGTCTAGCGACAACTGGGAAACTGAAACTTCAGCAATTTAGAAAGAAAATGCACAAACATCAGACAACAGGCGTGACAAGATGAAAAAACACAAACAAGAATTCTTCAAAATTCACCAGTTCAAAAGACGCTATGACGCCCAACAAGGAAAATTCATAATAAACATCGCCTACGAAACCGCCACAGAACCAACATCACGCACCATTGCAGTTGCCGAAGCCTTCGGATTAGGCTTGGACCAAAACCAAAAATTTGTGATTTATGACAATGTTGAACTAAAAATAGGAGAAAACGACATAGTATACATCACAGGTGATAGCGGCTCTGGCAAAAGCGTACTGTTAAAGGCCATTAGACATGATTTGAACGAAAAAGCCATAGATTTAACAGAAATCAAACCAGAACCAAACAAGCCAATAATTGATACTGTGGGCAGAAATTTTAGTGAAGGATTAGACTTGCTAAGTAAGGTTGGTTTGAATGATGCTTTCCTTTTTGTTAGACGTTTTGAAGAGTTAAGCGATGGACAAAAGTATCGTTATAAAATTACTAAGCTTATGGAAAGCGAAAAAGAATGGTGGTTAGCCGATGAATTTTGCAGTACGCTGGATCGGGATACGGCTAAAATTGTAGCGTTTAACATTCAGAAATTTGCTAGGCTTATGGGAAAAGCGGTTATTGTTGCAACAACTCACATGGACCTTTTTGAAGATTTGAAGCCTAACGTTTATGTTCACAAGCGTTTTGGCAAGGAAATAACAGTTAATTATTTTGTGAATGCGTCACCTAAAGAATGTAGTCTTGTAAAGGAAATGAGAGTGGAGGAAGGCAACATAAAAGATTACAGGAAATTAAGTATTTTTCATTACCGTTCAACTTGTTGTCCGCCTCCACGTAAGATTTTCACCTTAAAACGTTCTGAAGAATTATGCGGAGTTATTGTTTATAGTTATCCATCCCCTATATGTTTTGGAAGAAGTAAGGTTTTGAAGGAGTCTTTTGAGCAGCTTCAAAGAGATGTAAGCATTATTTCGCGTGTTATTATTCATCCTAAATATCGGAGTATTGGTTTGGGTGTAAAGCTTGTTAGGGAAACATTGAGTAGAGTTGGGACTCCTTTTGTTGAGGCGTTAGCTGTTATGGCTAAGTATAATCCTTTTTTTGAGAAGGCTGGAATGCGGAAAATTGTTGAGAGCAAGCCTAATGCGAATTTGCTGCATTCGGTTGAGCGGTTACATGAGTTAGGTTTTGAGCTTTCTTTTTTGAATAATGTAAAGGAAAATTTGCGGCTTATCGAATTTTTGGGTAGAAGTAAAGTTTTGAATGTTCTTAAGGAATTGTCCAGAAGAGAAGGTTCTTTGCGGAAGAGGCTTTTGGCTTTGGATAGTGTTTATCCTAGTCATAGAGAGTTTTTGAAGAAGCTGTATGGTGCAAGCGATGAGGATTTGGCTGTTATTCTTAAAAGACTTGCTTTTTTGGTGCAGAGTAAGGTTTACTTGTTTTGGAGTAAGGATGGTTTTGAAAGAAAATAGGGTTTTTTGAGCTTTTTATTTGGTTTGTATTCTTTTTGTGGGTTGGATTGTTTGTTTTGGTTTTCTTCTGCGTATTAGTATGATTGATGCTGCGATTATTGTTGCGGCTATTCCGCTTATTAGTAGTATGCCTATCCAGCCTTGTGGTGTTTGGAGTGTTAGGTAGATGGTGATTTCTGGGTCGTGTTCGATTTTATAGCCGCTGTATGTGGGGTATGCGGTTATGTATAGGTAGTTTGAACGGCTTATGTTGGCTATTGTGCCTATGGCTCTTGTGCATAATTGTCGTGGCAGGTTTATGTGAAGTACTAGGAGTGGCAGGAACTTCATTAAGCCTATGTGGTATGCGAATAAGCCTGTGTTGCCTGCGAATCCTCCTATGTGAGCGGTTCTTGATGTTGAGTTGTATATAGCATATGTTTGTTCTGTCGGGTCTTCAGTGTAGTTGTAGAGTTTGTAGGTTTTTTTGGTGTTGAAGTCAGCTTGGCTGATTTTTTCTCCGTCGTCTGTGTATGTGTCTATTGTTGTGTTTGTGATTGGGATTTCTGTGCTGTTTGTGATTTGTTGGTTTTGTGGTGTTTTGCTTATTGTTTCGCGGTCAAGTAGGACTGATGTTTGGTAGTTGACTATGCTCATTTTTACTTGGTATTTTTCTAGGAATTCGTAAATTGTTAGACTGTTTGGTATTAGGTTGCCGAGTAGGTATGTGCCTGTGCTGTTGAAGTATAGCCAGAATGGGTCTGAGAAGAGTAGTAGGTGGGTCATTTTGCCTATTATGTGGTTTTCTGTTAGGGTTGCTGTTTTGTCTGTTGGGTTTATTGTTAGGTTGTATGTGAATGTTAGTTCGTCATAGACTGTTATGGCTGTGGGTCGGTTTTGTTGGTAGTGTGGGTCATCTGGGTTTATCCATGTTCTCCACCAGTAGGCGGTTAGGTTTGTGTAGCGCATGCCCCATGACCAGTGGTTTTCGTCTGTGTGCGTTAATGGTATTGGTGTGGTTTTGCTGTTGAGTGCAGGAAGTTCTGCGTTTAGTTCGTTTAGGCTAAAGCCCATGCTGAAAGATGCCCATAGTGTGTCGTTCATGTCTGGCGAGTTTGGATAGATTGTATTTGTTGTTTCATTAAATGCCAGAAGCATTAGGAATGTGCTTGCGAGTATTACGTCTCTTGTGCGGTTGTTGGTTTTGTAGTGCATGATGAAGCTTTGCATTGGGATTCTGAATGTTAACAGTCCGCCGAATGTTATGTTGTCCAAGCCTGCATAGAGCACTTGTAAGCCTCTTGTGTTTATATATGCCATATACAAGTAAGCGTGCCAGTAACTTGGTGGTGGTTGTAGTCCGTTGCTTAATGCGTATTGCCTAGCATAGTTGAAGAAGTCTACTGTTTTTGTCCAGCTTTCCTTTTTGAAGTCTGATGCAGTTAGCGTGTCTATGGCGAAGGCTGGCGAGATTATGGCTGTTAAAGTGATTGTGGCTAAAAGTAACGTGAATAGGTTTTTGGTTTTCATAACATTCTTCCTCATTATGATTGTCTTTTTTGCGTTTATGGGAATTTAAATATTCTATTAAAGAATTATGCACTCATAATCTGAATCAGAAAATAGAAGAGTTTTCCGCTTTAGCAGTGTGCTTTTGCTCTCTGCAAAAATATAGCCCCCCTATAAATAGATTGAACTTTGGTTTCTAACGTTTCGTTGTGAAAGCGTATTTTTAAACGTAAAAATCAGCCAGTAAAACGCCATCCTCTAGGTTTTCCTACAATGGATTTCTAATCCTTCCTAACCCAAAAAAGAGATTAACCAATGTTTTCTTTGGATAAATGCTTATATGGATACAGAGTGGAAAGTAAAATCATGGAATCTAACACAACTCAAATTAGACGTGTACCTTGGAAGTGGATTGCAGTTGTAGCTTGCGTAATTATCGTTATCATGGCTGGCTTTCAACTTTATGTTTCAGCATCAAATATATTAGTGTCAAAACACACGGTTCAAGTACGTTATGGAAATGTCTCAGGTGGATGGCGACCATATAATATTCTTGTGGTATTCACGCAAAATAACCAGACAAAAGCATACTGCATAGTGAGAATAAGCTCATCTGCATGGCAAAATATCACCTTATCCGAAGGTTTCTACATTGTCAAGCTTTATAATGCAGATTTAGGTATTTACTTAAGACAGTTTGAGCTTTGTATATTTAAGGACGTTCAATTTACAATGGCAGATATCTAATGAATGAAATTCGTGAAATGGGCAATAGAGTCATGTAGTTTGGATATTTCTGGGGGTTTCATTACGTGCTTTAGGTCTTAATTTGTTTACTTCTCTAAGGACTCTTATTAGATTTCCGAGGATACTAATTACAATCGCAATTATTATCAATAAAGCAATCAGAAACAATAGAGGAAAATCTGGAAAGGAAACCAAAACCAGCAAACTCCAGCCAACAATAGACTCCACTAACGGTTCTCTAATAACACCTAAATAGTCTGTATAAGCGGATAGCATATAATTCATACTGGCTACAGACTTTTCTGATTCTTCAAGCATTTTTTCATAGGCTTCCCCTCGAATCCACCTACTTACAAGTTTGCTTTTCACCGTTCGAGAGAGATTTTTGAATAACCACAACTTCAAGCTATTCCATATAGTGAAGATAACAAGCTTTGGTAGTGAAATTGCTAATAGGAATATAGATGCCAAAAAGACAGCTTCGATGATACTTTCGAAGGGAATAAACATATATAACCCTCAGATAAAAAGGATGACCGCAAAGAATATTAAAAACTTGCTAAATCTAAAAAAAGTTTTAAGGAGTTCTTCCAATACTGTTACTTGTGACGTAAACTTGTTCTTCTCTGAGCCGAGAAGACGAAAATCAAAAAGACAGAAGCAGAAGGAGAGAGGCAGAAGAATTTACCGCAAAGGCAAAGAATTTGAGAAAAAAGCCTACAAGTTTTTGCGTGGTAAAGGCTTCAAAGTGCATAAAGAACGAATTCGTTTTAAAGCGGGCGAAATTGATGGATATGCTTCTAAAGGTGGACGTCACTATGCAGTTGAGGCTAAGAATACTAAGCAGAAAGTGAATGTTAAGGTTGTTAGGAAGTTAAAGAAGAAAATTGACAGGTCTGCAGGTTTTGTAAAAGGAGGGGTCATTGTTTCTAAAAGTGGTTTTACAAAGGATGCTGAACGAGAAGCTAAGAAACATGACATTAAAACATTAAAGTATAAGCAGAAGAGAAGTAAAAGTGGATGGTCTCTTTTTTAGGAGGGATTAGTTGCCTGCACCCAAGGTAAAGAAAGGAAAATGGGAAAAGGAAAGGGAAAGAACTAAGTCTGGGGCGTGGAGAAAGAAGCGAAAAGATGCTGGTAAGAAGAGACGAAAGAAAAGCATTTGGGATTTTTAGCAAAAATGTGGGATGAAAATGGCTGATGTTAATCCACGAACACTTCCTATTGCTTTAGGTCTTGGTGGTTGCAGCATTGTAATTATGGCTGTCTATGGTTTTTTTTGGGCGAGATGTAGATAGCGCAGTTGTTGGTGTTCTTGTGGTAATAGGCTTGTTTATTGTTGTGCTTGGTGGAGCACTATATTATTGGGAAAGAGGCAGATACTACAAGGACCGACTTGAGGTTCATCTATAAGTTTGGTGTAGTATTTTTTCAACGTAATATTTTGATATAAGCTCTGTTGTTAACCCAGTCTCCTCTTTAATTTTCGGCAACAATCCACTCCACAATTCTCTCACTGCCTCAAGCCTACGATTAAACTCTTTCTTGAAAAGCCTTTAACAGGCATTGCTTCACCTTCCCACCATAAGCTTAAGCCTACTATGTATTTTGGATTCATAAAATCTTTCAAAACCACAAATAACTAAATCCTAACAAGCCAAAGGCGATGCATCCAGCCTTGAAAGCCGAATCAATAATAGTCACAATCCTCATCATCTGCATATTCCTCTCCTTCTACTTCGCATACCTATCCTTCCAAGAAATAAACGAAACACTAAAAAAACAACTCGTAACCCTCGCCACATACTCACTAATAGCAGGCATAGTCATAATGGCTTGCATGACAATCTACCTAAGCCTCAAACGGGCATTCCCAAAAATGGAAACACGCCAAAAACGCAGCAAAGAACCAATAGAAGATAAAGACACATAAACCCATTAAGCAACTAAAAAAGAAAAAGAGGAGTAGAAAAAAAAGCTCAACGCTTCTTAATGGAAGCTATGAACTCGTCTATGGGAATAGCAGCCATACTCACAATCTTTATCGTTCCCCTCGAGCCAAGTTCTATTGACACTTTAGCAATTGTTTCATTGTTCGGAGCTTCAACAATATTCACAAAGTCATAAGCTCCCAAAACTGCATATTGACTAAGCACCTTAATGCCAAACGCCTGAAGCTCCTTATTGACTTCCTTGATTCTTTCAGGTTTTTCTTTAACTGTCTTCCATCCTTCATCTGTCAAATTGGACAGAAGAATATAGTAAGGCATTCATTTTCACCAAACATTTTATTATGGTATTGTCTGAATTTCAGCTTTTCGACACCACAACAGATTTACGAGGTCTTCACTTCTTTCGTGTTCGCTTCTCATATTCTTCCTTCTGCTTCACCCATTCACCATACTTCTCCAATAGGCTCTTTATCTGCTCACCAACGAAGTCGTTCACGCTAAGAAACGGCATCCCCATATCCTTTAATGCTTGCTGAAGCTTCTCATACTCTTCCTTCGGAATCTCCAAACATTCATATTCCTCTTTCAAAATGCGCAGTCTCCACCGAACAGCGTCGCGAATAAACTCTTCACGAGAAGTATAGCCCAAATGCTTATTCTCCTCAATAAAACCCTCAACTTGTACAAGAAGCTCTGGTGGCAGTATAACCGACTGAGAAAGGAGGCTTTCTATAGCGTCTGTGTAAGTCTGCATCTTCATTGTTTGAGCTGTTAACTCGCCAAGCAAAGCAGTTAACCGCTGATGAGCATCATCTGAAATCCTTAATGTCTTCAATTTTTCGTTAACTCCTACCAAAGTGGGATAAATCACACTTATACAATAAAGCTAATAAATCTTTTCTGTATACTAAATATACAGGATGTAAGGAGCGTAACATAATGAAACATCATGTGGGCTTAACAATGGACACAAAACTCTTCAAAGAAATCGAAACACTACGCGGAAGAGAAAAACGCAGCACCTTCATAGAACACTTACTCAAACTCGGACTAAAAACATACAAAACAGAAAAACAAATAGAAAACAACGTTCTCGATAAAACATAAAAAAAGGAAGCGCCCTTTACAGCCTACTCAATGCCCCACTTCTTAGTGATTTTCACAATCAAGAAGATTACAAAGGCTACAATAATGAACGTTATTAAAGCCACTAAGAAATTCCCAACACCAAACAACTGACCAGTATAAGCAGTATCTATCGGGTTTCCTTGAGCATCCAAAGCAGCAGGCGGAACTGCAATCTTAAAAGTCGAAAGATTCCCCAAACCTGGCAAAGCAAGACCAATCATCGGCAAAATCAAATCCTTAACAAGCGACTGCACAAGTGCGCCGAGATAAACACCCATAATAAAAGCCACAGCAAGCCCCATCACCTTATACCTAGATATAAAATCCATAAATTCCTTCCACAGACCCTTAGGAGGCGGCGGTGGAGGCGGAGCAGGCTTAGGCTCCAAAAGCTCCCTAATACGTTTCAACTCTTCAAGCATTTCATCATCTTTAACCAAAACATGCCACCAGAAAATAACATTCTTCACCAAACCAATATAAGACTTCTCATTAATGGGCCGAGCCGGATTTGAACCGGCGACCTTTCGGTTATCAGCCGAACGCTCCAGCCAAGCTGAGCTATCGGCCCACATAACAAATGTCAATAGTATAAATCTTTAAGCTATTTTTAAGGATTTTCGGAACATTTTTAATTATTTCTCAACTATTCTTCTTTTGGGCCCGTAGCCCAGTACGGATTAAGGCGCTGGCCTTCGGAGCCGGAGAACGTGGGTTCAAATCCCACCGGGCCCGCTTTTTAGTTTTAACTTTAACAGAAATGTATGCAATTTGGACTTGTGAAAAATTCTTGTTAGCAAAACATATTTAATGATTCTCGAGTTTGGTGAAACACTTTTGAAGTGTCGCGTTTAGGCGCTCTTTTTCTTTCTCGCTTAGGAAACTGGATGCTAATGCATTTAAAATTAGTTTCTTGAGTTCAAAATAAGAAAATTTTAGGTTCCTTGTGAGAATTCTATATTCCTTGGTTAACGTAGTGTTGCATAATGTTGGATCGTCAGTGTTAATAGTAATCAGTGCGCCACGTTCCCATAGTTGTCTAACTGGATGTTCCTTTAGACTCTTTACAACTCCACTTTTGATATTACTTGATATGCAAATCTCGAGAGGTATTCTCTTTTTGACAAGACACTTTAGAATATTTGGATTTTCCATAGACTTTATTCCATGCCCGATTCTATCAGTTTTTAGATACTTAATCGCATCCATGACGCTTTGAGCATCGCCTATTTCCCCTGCGTGAACAGTGAGGAATAAACCATATTCCTTTGCCCTCTCAGCTAACAACATATATTCTTGTTTTAATTCTTCGTGCCATCTTGAGAAAGGGATACCTTCTTTTGTTTCAGCGGGAAGGCCAAAACCCACAACCTTTTCCTTATACTGCAAAGATGCCTCTAAAACTTCTAATGGTTTGTGCGCTTTCCGTTTCTTCCACTTGAAGGTAGGGCCGGCTATTAGATTCACTTTAATGTCATATCTCTCTTCGGCTCTCTTAACTCCCTCGATAACGCCTTCAAAAACTTCCTCAAGCGACAAGTGATGAAATGAAGCCTCAAAGGCAGGTCCGATGCTAAGTTCTAAGTATCTCACATTATCTTTGGCTGCATCTTCAACAGCCTCATATGCAACTCTTACGATTGCTTTCTTATCATAAAAACAAAGCCCAAGAATCTTTAACGAGCTCAAAAATTGACGTAAGTCTGAAGCAGGCTCACCGATTTCTATTAAATTTTTTAGCATTTCTAAAACGTAAGTTGGCAAAATTATATTGCTTTTGACTGCAACATCCAAAAGTGTCTTAACTCTGATAGACCCGACAAGATGACGATGCAATTCAACCTTCGGCAAAGATTGCAGGAAATCTACCGAATCAACTGTTCTGTGGCTTGCCACAAACGCGTCACCAATCAAACAAGCTCATTTTAAAATATAAAAAATATCTTCTCTAACAATTTCTAATTCTTGCTTGTTCATCGTGGGGAATTTAAATGAGGATTTAAACCTAAGCGGGCCCGCCAAAAAAATAAGAAAATGTTTAGAGTTTGAGCTTACAATGAGAGTTTATTGTGGCGATTGTTTTCTTTTGTGGATTATGACTGCTAGCAGTGTCGTTATCATTATTAGTGGCAAGATTAGACTTGAGGAGAATTCTGGGACTATAGGATAATTATCTACATTGTATTTGTCAATTTGGTATGGTTTATCCCATATTTCGTCGCTTCCTGGCTCGTTCTGGTTCGGACCGCTGTAAACATCTCCGACGTTGGGGTAACGCGTTTTGAAGTCGCTC
Organism: uncultured Candidatus Bathyarchaeia archaeon; assembly: GCA_964469615.1. GTDB lineage: Archaea > Thermoproteota > Bathyarchaeia > Bathyarchaeales > Bathycorpusculaceae > CAYXZM01. The sequence goes on from CAYXZM010000005.1 coordinate 9,301, forward strand.
CAGTAGTTGCCACCGACAGGGTATGAGCTGTTCCAGAAGTTGACGCATCCGGAAGTATAATTATAGACTTGTATAGCGTTGTTTATGAAACTGTTACCGTAGAATATGTTGTTCGAAGCACTTTCTAATCCTACGCCTTTCTGGTTGCTCATTATAGTATTGTATGTAACCGTATTTTTTTCAGCGTTGCTGAGTGTGACCCCAACTTCATTGTGTGTGATAGTGTTGTTTGAGATTGTGTTATTTGTGATTGCTGAGCTGTACCAAGGATTGTAGAGATGAACTCCCACTCCGCCCTCTTCAATCGTATTTTTGATGAGTGTAACGTTTGCTGACCATGTAAGGTAGATTCCTGCGTTGTTACTTGATAAAGTGTTGTTCCAAATGCAACTGTCAAACGCACCTGAACAGTAGATTCCGCGGTAGTTGCCTAGAGCAGTGTTATTTAGTAAAGTATAATTAGCCCCCCACAGATAAAATCCGGCGCTTTGCGACCCTCCGGTATTGTTTGAGGCAAAGTTGTTGATGAGAGTGTTGTTCTCCGACCATCCATCGAAATATATCCCGTTTGTGTTGTCTGTTGCATTGTTGCTACTTAACAGGCTATTGTATAGGTATTTAAGCTCAAATCCTGTTTGCTCATTTGAGATTGCATCATTGTTTGTGATGATATAATCGGTCGAGTCATAGATTTCTATCCCGTTAACGTTTGATGATGCATTATTGTTAACAAGAATGTTTTGATTGGAAACGTAGTGTCTGATTCCATACCGGCTGTTTGTAACAGTGACGTTCTCGATTCTTGAGCCGTTAGTGTTGAAAAAGAATATTCCGCAGTGATTATTTGTTAAGGTCAAGTCTCTTACAGTGACATTGGTGCAGTTGATAAAACAGAGCGTGCCCACGTACGAGCTAGAGTCATAGACAACATCTGTTGAGCCTATTAGATAGTGGATGGGTTTGCCATCAACGGTGTTGCTTGTGTCTACGAAATTGTCAAAATCAGAAAACTCTTCGCCATCAACTCCGAAATTATATTGATTACCCTGCATAGTGTTATGTGAAAGGTTGTTGCCGCTTGAATACTCCAGAAATATTCCGTCTATTTCGCCCGAAGACACAGTGTTGTTTGTAAGAATGTTATTATGGGATGATCCAAGGTATATTCCCTCTCCCTCTTTGCATGTGATTTGGTTGTTGGTTATGTTAGTATGGTCTGTATAGAAGAGTCCTATGCCTCGTCCTTGACTGTTGATGTTGTTGTCGACTATCGTAATGTTAGTCGTGTATTGTATCAGCAACATTCCAGCATTGCTATTTGAAATATTATTTCCCTTTATAATAACGTCTTCGCAACCTCGCAAGTATATAGCTTCTGAACTGCAAAGAGATATGCTATTTTGAATTATAAAGTTGCCATTAGTATCGGTTAAGTAAACGCCTGTTGAACCGTTAAGTATTATTTCGTTGTTAGCGATGAAGTTATTGACAGCGCGTCCCCATAAGTAAACCCCCTTGTTGCAGTTTCTTATTATGTTTTGGCTGATGTTACAACCTGAACAAGCATATTTGCCCAGATAAACGCCGTAGAAGAATTGGTTGTTGTTTTGTATAGTAAAGTTAGTGATTTTCACATTATCTCTGCGAATGTCGAATACATGGGTGCTACCGCTTCCGTTAATTATAGTATTGTACTTGTCTTCGCCAATTAGTGAAACAGATTTATTTACAACGATATCTTCATTATATATCCCAGTCCTAACGAGGATAGCGTCTCCATCGCTTGCATTGTTTATTGCCATTTGTATCGTCGCAAAATCGTCTGGAACAATTATTTCGTCTGATTCTGCAGACTGAATGTTAAATGCCAATATCATAAAGCTTACGAGTAATATTGTTAACATTATTCCAGAGATTTTTCCCTTTAACAATTCGTTTTTCTCCTTACCCTTCATATAGACATCAAAAAAATAAAACTTTCGCACCAATCAGTCTATCACACACAATGCCATAAGAAGTCTGAACATGATCTTTTTGTTTTCAGATAGCGGTCAAAATCTAACCGTTTTGATGTAATAGCCCGAGATGGTTCAAACACACATTTACATCACAAAAAACATAAAAGACCTACAACCAAACATATTTGCATACTAATAGAGGGACCTAGAGCTGTTGCACGCACACAGAAACGCAACAACAGTAATCCGTGAGAGATTCGAACTCCTATTTTTCTTCCATCTATACAGTAAACCAATCATTTTCGATGTGGGGAATTTAAATGGGGATTTGAATCTACTCGGGCCCGCCAATGCAGATTAGCCCGTTTGGATTGCTGGAATAAGCAAAACAAAGTTATGCCTAGTCTTCTAGGAATCCTTAAAAAGCCTAAATAATAGTAAAACAAGAATTTGTGCCATTAGGAATTAAAAAAGAGTGCGGCGACAAGATTGATGTGGAAATTTATCGTGGAATTTCTAAAAGACTTTAAGAGTATGGGGTAAAGGCAAGTCCACCAATAGTGATTGACAAGGATATACAAATAATCGGAGTTTGTCTAAGCGAAGAAACATTAATGGATGCCTTGCGTGAAGCGGGAGTATGAGGAGTACGAAAAAAGTCACGTTAATTATACGCCAAACTGAGATAAACAAAATATTTCCTAGCGGCATGCAACTTCTTTTAGAGGATAATGCTTCATCGCTTGACACAATTAAGATGGCTGATGCTGAGATAAAGAGGAAATGTGGAGACTTTCCAGTGAAGAAGTATGAGAGTTTACTTCAAACGGTTTATCACCCAATTGAAAACAGATTTTACAAGCAAGTTGCAATACAAGCTTATGTTAAATCAAAGGAATTTCTGAACATAAGAGAAAACCCAAAAATTCCTCTGCCAGATGAGACAGTTATAATTTTGATTCCTCAAGGCGGATGCCAAACAGATTGGGAAGAACCAATAAGATAAAGAGCGAAAAAAGAAAGGAAACTACTACAGTTTCTTGTATACCATGTCATTTTCTCTTACACGCTGAACAACTTTCAAGCCTATGCTCTGACCTGCTTTGGCGCTTTGAACGTTTTGATGTTCTATTTGCATGGACTCGACGACTTGTTCAACATCTGTTGTCGGTCCCTTAACCACTATCGTGTCGCCGACGGCTAATGGTTGCGTAAGCTCGACAACAGCGACGCTTATCTTACTAAAGAAATGAGTTACACGTCCAATTTTAACAATTTCCTCGTTCAATATTCACATCTCCCTAAAACCAAGAATAACGCTCTTTCAACATAAATAATTTATTCAATAACCTCGCCTTCCAAATGCGTTGAAAAAGCCTTAACCACTTTCACATTCAAGACTTTTCCAAAAACATCATTAGGATTCTTCACTGCAATAGGCTTGTAAGCAAAATTACGCCCAACCCAAGAGCCAGCAATCTTGCCAATTTCATCAATTAAAATCGGACCAGTCCAGCCAAGCCAACGCTGATTCTTTTCAGATGCCATTCTTCTTGCTAGCTTCGCCAAGATGGTGCTTCTGCTTTTAATTTCTGAAAGAGGCACAAAATCCTTCCGCATTTCAGCAGCTACTGTTTTGGGTCTTGCAAAAAACTTTGAAATATTCACAATGTCAGGCTTAACTTCCTCGATTAACCGCAAAGTCCTTTCAAAAGCTTCTCTGCTTTCGCTTGGAAAACCGCAGATAACATCTGTGGCTAACGTAATGTCTGGAAACTTGGCTCTGAAGGCATTTACTATCTTTTTAAAATACTCAACAGAATAAAATCTCCCCATGCTTTTCAAAATTTGGTCATCGCCGCTCTGCACTGGCAAGTGAACAAACTTGAACACTTTTTCACTTTTAAAAGCTTGAATCAAATCATCTAAAATATCCTTCACCATGTTTGGAGTCATCATGCCAACGCGAACCCTAAAATATCCTTCAACGTCGCATATCGCGTAAAGAAGTTCTGCAAGATTCGTGTCTCTATCCCTTCCATAACAAGCTGTGTCCTGCGAAGTAATCCAAAGCTCCCGCACTCCCTTTGCTAAATCGTTTTTCACCCGTTCAATAATCTCTTGAATATCATAGCTTCTCAGACGCCCTCTAGCGAAAATCACACAGCAATAAGCACATGCTCCTAAACAGCCATAACTCACGGGAATAATACTCACTAATGGATTCGTCAGAAGTCTAGGTAGATCTAAACTGGGCTTAGCACACGTAGCGTCTTCTATGGCAACAACTCTTTCACCTTTTGAAACACGGTTCATAATCTCGACAATTCTGTTGCCAGCTGCGGGACCCACAACTCCGTTAAAATGTGTTTCTTTGCATAACCTTTCAAAATTGATTAAAGGTAAACATCCGGCAACAATCACCTTCTTGCCTTCTGGAATATGCTTTATAATCTCTATCATGCGACTTTCTGTTGGACCCTTAACAGCGCAAGTATTGTAAATAATTATGTCCGCCGTTGTAGCGGATTGTGACAGCTTATACCCAGCATTCACCAAACATCCAGCCAAAACCTCTCCATCAGCCAAGTTGGTAGAGCACCCAAAGCTTTTAACGAAGACTTGCATATTCTCCATCGCAATTCATCAAATGCTTTAACAAGAAATAAAAACATAAGGGTTGCTGACGACAAAAATTTACAGAAAAATGACATGGCGCTTGATAAGACTTAAAAAGGAAGGAACGAACATATTTAAAACATATTTGTATCATATTATAACAAAGTATATAATAATTTTTGATATTTTTGAAGCTTGCATGGAGGGAGAAAGCAAATGAAGTTGATAACACTCTATCTTCCAGAACCATATATTAAACTATTAGACCAGCTTGTAAATGAAAGATTTTACCCAAATAGAGCTGAAGCTATTCGTGTAGCCATCCGTGATTTGATAAACGAGGAAGTTGGTCGGAGGAAGCTTGTTGACTAAAATGTGCCCTACAGAGCATGCACTAAAATATGCATGGCACGGACAAAACGGTGAAGAGATTCACCCGCCTAATACCTGCCATATCGCAGTTGTTGGCGTAGGCGGAGCTGGAAACAACACTGTAAGTAGGCTGATGGAGGCTGGCATAAGCGGAGCCGAATGCATAGCGATAAACACGGATGCAATACATTTGAGTGCATCTAAAGCACATAGAAAACTGTTGATAGGCGAGAGACTTACCAAAGGGCTCGGGGTTGGCGGAGATCCAAAGCTTGGCAGAGCTGCAATCGAGGAATCAAAAAAACGAGTTGAAGATTTGCTTTCAGACGTAGACATAGTCTTCATAACAGCGGGTTTAGGTGGCGGAACCGGGACAGGTGCGGCACCTGTTGTTGCAGAGATTGCGAGACGAAAGGGAGCGATAACGGTTGGAGTTGTGACCACGCCTTTCCGCATTGAAAAGGGTCGAATTGATTATGCTGCTTCGGCGTTAACTGATATGCGGCGTCAATGCGACACTGTTGTAGTGATTGATAACAACAAGCTTATGCAACTTGTGCCGCAATTGCCGATAAATGAGGCTTTCAGAGTTGCTGATCAGGTTTTGGCGAACATGATTAAGGGTATTGTGGAAACAATTTCAGCCCCAAGCCTCATTAACCTTGATTTTGCTGATTTCAAGACAATTGTGAGAAGAGGCGGTGTAGCAGTTGTCGGGGTAGGCGAATCTGATGCGCCTAACAGGGCTGAGGAAGCGGTGCGGAATGCCCTTAGAAGTCCATTATTAAATGTGGATTATGCTGGAGCGACTGGAGCCTTAATTCACGTTATTGGCGATGCTCATATGACGATTGAGGAGGCTAATCGTGTAGGTGAGATAGTTACAGAGATGATGGATGGCAACGCATTGGTCATTTGGGGAGCAAGAGTCAATCCAGAGTATAATGGCAGATTAAAGGTCACATTGGTTATGACTGGTGTAAATTCTCCGCACATATTGAGTGGATTTGGAACAATTGCGCCACAACTCTATAATCTTGAGCCTTATGCGGAACCAGAAAAGCCAATGGAAATAAAGCTGAATCTTTATCAACTAGAAAATTTTTGATGACTCTATTTTCTTTTTTAGGTTAAAAAACTCTCTTTTCAACCTCATACTTAACGGTATTGCATTACCAAAGGGTTGACATAACCCTCTACGTAATGCTTTAATCACCTCTTCAAAGTCCAACTCAGCGTCAACAAGAGTATAGGCGTAGCCTATTTCTGGACCATAATGTGCGTCACTTCCTGCAATTTGCACTTTTCCAAGCTGAGAAGCAAGTTTTCTGTTGTGTTTTACTGAATAATGGAAGGGAAAAGCTGAAGAATTTATCACTTCTATTGCATCAAATTTTGAATTTGTTCGTTTTCCTAAGCTTTCTTTAAAAAAGGTTAGTGGATGACAAGCCACTGCAATGCCTCCAGCTTCATGAATCTTGTCAACAGTTTCGTCGGTGCCCAGTTTTGGCGGAATTAGCTCTTGAATATCAAGCCCTATAATATGCCCATCCGAACTGGAGATTTCGATGCCAGGAATTATCAGAAAGTTTGTTTCTTTGGCTATTTTTAGTGCGCCTTCAATTGTGTCGTGGTCTGTTATGGCGACTCCGTCTAATCCACGTTTTTTTGCATAGAAGAGCAGTTCTTCTGGCGTGATTAGAGAATCATGGGAGTGGCGTGTGTGAACATGAAAGTCAATTTTTAGCTGCAAAATTTCACAGCCATTTTATATATTTCTAATGGGATTTCGTCAACTTCTCCCTAACTTTCTCCAGCATTTCATCCAATTCGTTCGCTTCTACCTCGATTTTTCGGAAGAGTGGCTTCGCCTTAGCTATTACATGTTTAACTTGAAGAGGCGTTAAGGCTTCATCCCATCTTTGCTCATGAACACTTCCTTGTAGATTGAGGGTTTTCCAAAGTTCTTCTGCAGAGAACGGAATGAATGGAGCTGAAACTATAGCTAGGGCTTTGACAATTCGCGTTGCCACGTAGATGATGTTTTCTGCTTTGCTTTTATCTTTCTTAATTAGGTTCCATGGTTCTTTCTCGTTTAGATACTGGTTTCCCATGCGGCTTATGCTTATGACATTGTTTGCAGCAGATTGTAGCTTACAATCCTCGATATCTCTTGCTATTGATTCAACTCTTTCCTTTAAAGCTTCTAGAATTTGCTCATCATTTTTATCTAAAGTTGTGGGCTGGGGGACTTCACTGTTAAACTGCGTGTTTATGAAGGCTAATGTTCTGTGGATAAAATTGCCGAAAGTGTCATTTAAATCAGCATTCACTTTTTCAATGAGAATTTCCCATGAAAAGTTTGAATCTTTTGTTTCTGGTCTGGTTGCCATTAGGAAGTATCGCCAATAATCTGCAGGAAGAAGCTCCAATGCTTCATCTATGAAAATGCCCACTCTCTGGCTTTTAGAAGCTTTTTCACCTCCAAATTGGAGGAATTCGGTTGCTGAAACGTTCCATGGCAGATTGTAGTTTTCACCAGAAGCTAATAGTAAGGCTGGAAAGATTATCGTGTGAAATGGAATATTGTCTTTTCCAATGAAGAATAGGGATTTAGCATCCTTGTTAAACCAGAATTCTCTCCATTTTTCGAGTTCTTCTCTAGTCTTGAAGTATTCAATTGCCGCTGAAATATAGCCTAGCACATTTTCAAACCAAACATAGAATGTCTTGCCTTCCGCCTCAGGAAAAGGTGCAGCGATTCCCCATTCCACATCTCTTGTCATGGCTCTGGGTTTCAGTCCCTCTTTTATCAGGTTTAAGCTAAAATTTCTGGCATTAATCGGCAACTGCTTGTTATCGCTAATGTAATTGCTGAGTTTTTCAGAAAATTTTGGCAAGTCAAAATACCATTGTTTAGTCTTCTTTACAATGGGTTTGTTCTTGCAGATTGCACAATAAGGCTCGATTAGAAGTGTTGGCTCTAATAGTCTACCACAGACATCACACTGGTCTCCTCTGGCAGATTCATGTCCGCAATAAGGACATTTGCCTTCGACAAATCTGTCAGGCAAGAAACGTTCACATCTTGTGCAGTAAAGCATTTCTGTTTCTTGGGTGAAAATGTATCCATTACTGTAAATTTTTCTGTGATGGTCCTGCACAAATTCTATGTGGATTGGATTTTCTGTTCTAGTGTAGTTGTCAAAAGAGAAACCCCATTTCTTGAATAACTCAACAACCTTTGCATGAATTTTATCTGTCAATTGCTTCGGCGATATTCCAAGCCTTACAGCTTCAATTTCAATTGGCGTTCCATGCTCATCTGAACCGCTCACCATTACCACGTCTTCGCCTTTCAACCGATAGTATCGAGCTACAACATCAGCAGACAAAACCTGCACTAACGTGCCCAAATGAGGAAGATAGTTTACATAGGGCCATGCGCAGGCAACCAAAACTTTTCCGAGTTTCACGGCACCTCCAATATTTTGTTTAATGACAAGCAACAAATTGTAAATTCTATTACTTAAGAAGCTTGGTTTTTTCGTGGATAATCTTTCACAATTAATGCTTTAGACTCTTTTGAGTTGAGTCAAATAAAGAGCATGAAGTAAGAAAGCCCGTAGATGATGATGAATAATGCTCCTGTTTTTCTGTCGAGTTTCTGCCTTATTACAAGTGTGGACAAAACAATAATAGAAGCAAGCAACGCAAACAAGCCTGTTGTTTCAGCAAGTCTTGCAGAAACAGTTGATGGAAAGAGTAATGGTCCTATTCCTATTGAAAAACCAGCGTCAACAATACAGCTCCCTATTGCATCTCCTATTGCGATTTCATACTGCTTCTTTCGAACAGCTGTCAAGTCTATTGCTAGCTCTGGTAAGGATGTTCCTATACCTACTACGAAAAAGCTTACTAAATATTCTGGTATGAGTGTTTCTGCTGAAAGTCTGATGACAGAGTGGACCACAATATAGGCGCCTATGGACACTCCGACGTAACCTATTGTGGCTAAGAGAAAATGACTAAACAGCTTGGGGTCACTTTGTTCTAAAGCATATTCTCTTTTCATAACGTTCTTGATGATTATCATGAGAAGTGGAAAGCTAGCAACTAAGAAGATAGCATTCATTCTTGAAATGTATCCCTTTTCAACAATCGACACCGCAGCAATGAGTGCCAATAGCTCACAAGACCCAATGACTGCTATCTCGTTTCTTTTGACTTTAAATGCTCCTCCTAGCAGAGCGATTAGTCCTAAAACCAAGGTTATTTGAGCTAGAATTGACCCAAACGAGTCTCCTACGTTTATATCTCCGTGACCCATCGCTGAAGAAGTTATTGAATTTACGATTTCTGGCAAATCTGTGCCCAAAGACACTACAATAAGCCCTATCATAAGGGGAGAAAGTTTCAATGCTGAAGCAATGTTTACTGAATGCTTTACTGCTTTATCGCTGGAATAGGCTAGAAGGGCAATGCCACCGAGGAGACCTAATACTCCAAGTATAATGTTCTCAATGAGCAAATGGGACACTATTATACTGATGAATGCCTTCGTTAGTTTATAAACTTAACAACATGCGATACGCACAATTTTTCCTAACATGGCTGCATAAGAATCAATGTTCTGTTTGTCGCGCATAAATCAATTTTCTGAGCTAGCAAAAGCAAACCATTAAAAAAGAGGAGTGTATTGGGAAAATCTCTAATAGGGTAGTTTTTTTTAAAATAGAATGGAAAAGAAAAGGGATTTTTTTGGGTTTATTCTTTCTCTTCTGCTTTCCACGTTACTTTAGGTCTACGAGTTGAAAGAAATATCGATGCAGCAATTATTAGAGCGCCAATAATGAGAAGCAGTGTTTGAATAGTGAACAGATTTATCAGTTTGTCTAAGTCTTTCAACGATTGGTCAAGGGGCACGCTTGTTAATTCAAATCGAATTTCCGCTGGACGGGCAGGAGTGTATACACTTGCTCCAATAGCATAGGCGTAGGTCACATCAATACTGTCACCAGAAGCTCTTCCATCATTGGGTATAGTAAATGTCCTTGTAGTCTCCCAATATGCCCCTTTAGTAAGAGGTTGATTTATGTTCGCAATTGTTTCATTGCCACCCCAAATAATATTATACCATGGATAAATTATCGTAACATTCTTCAGTACAATCTCTTCTGGACCATAATTGTAAATATAGACTTTCACCGTCACTGTTTCGCCAGGTAAATATTGTGGCTTATCTGTATAGCCATAGACTCCGATTAAGGGCAATGCGCTGGATGCTGGCATAAAAACCAGCATTGTCAATGCTACCATTATTGAAATTACCAAAATCTTTTCCTTCAATTTGTCCACCTAATTTAGACTATGTTATTCTGATCTGCATTTAAAACTTACCATGATTAGTATCTGATTCTGAGCGCTTCTTTTATATAGTCCTTATATTTTCTGAAGAATTTTCCTTATTTCTGTGGCTGAAGCATTTGTTTTTATTCCTTTCGAATTGAAATGCGTTGGATACGCTTGAAAACTTTCTTTCCTCAAAGCGTCAACAACCTTTTTAACTGATGGAGCTGGAAGACTGAATCTATCGCATAACCTGTCAACGACAAAATATGAAAGAGGGGCTTCAGCTTCATTTTTCAATAGAGTTAAAAGTTTTTCCACTTTTTCTCCATGTTTAAACTCTCTGTTAATAACCTCTTGTTGCATTAAACTGCAAAATTTTTTGTCAACTATTTTTCCAAGCCACAACGGTCCAGCAATGCTAAGCTTCGAATTGCATTCGCTGCATTTCCATGAATGCTCAAGCATCCGCAATTCTTTTAGGGGTTCTCTGTGAAAGCAGTTGAAACAGTGAAGAATATAGCCCACGTTCTTGATGCTTTCATCAGCTTTTTTTGCACTGTATTTTATTGTTGCATACACACGAATGTAATGGTTTGCGCTGTAGCTAAAAACAGCATCTATGCCTATGTCTTGTTTAGCCGCAGTTGTGGCTAAACATCCAGCCAAAAGCCTCACAGCTAATTCGTGGCAGTATTCTGTGCGCAGTGGCTTACCTCCATACTTTCGCTTACATGCCTTAGGATGGACTCCGCATAAGGGCGCCATGTCAGTTGCAGTTAAAGCAAGAAAACCATTGTTTCGTATAGCGCGAATAGCAGAATCGAGATATGGCACTGGAGAACCGAATGGGTCTATGTCTATAGCGTCGAATCTTTTGCGAGGTGCACTGTAATTGGCTAATAGGTGGTTTGCATCTTCATTTTTCACAATCACGCGCTCACATAGTCCATTCCTCTGCACGTTGTAATTAGCAAGTTGAAAGGCTTTCGCGTTAATATCGCTCATCAAAACCTTTTGGACACCTTTAACTTCAATTGCAAAGCGTATTCCCCTAATCCCGCATCCAGCAAGCGGCTCGCAGACAGAAATTTCACGCTTCATCATTTTTTGATAAGCTTGCAGGGCTAAAACTGCAAAGTCACGGTTCAGCTCCATGACAGGGTTATAGAAGACTGGAGCCTTTGAAGGAGCATATTCTGATGGCGATTTCACGAAGGCTTTAAGCTTTGGCACTAAGAGTTTTACTTTGCCTTCAGTTATCATTTCTGTTGGGAAATCTATGTTGAAATTGGCTTCAGTCATGTTTTGCTTCCTGAAAACTGTGCGAATGACTCTTTAAAATATTAGTTTTTGTGTTTGTTAATAATTTTTCCTTGTTTTGATTGCGATGGATGGCAAAGTAATAGAGAAAACTATTGTTCAACTTTTTTGCTATGTAAAATTTGATAAAAAATAAATAACTTATTCTATTATATGGATGCTTCTTGCAGGTGTGAAGTTATGAGCGTGGATAAAACAAGTGCAGACGGCATTGAATGGGATTTAACTCATTTTTACCGTTCAAAGGATGATTCTCAAATTAAATTGGATGTTGAAACTGCCTTGAAGAGGGCAGATGGCTTCGCTGAAAAATACAGAGGATGCCTTGCTTCTGGCAAAATGACTCCAGAAGAATTGCTCGAAGCTATGAGGGAATATGAGAGCATTTTAGAACTTATGGGCAAAGTGGAATCTTATGCTAGGCTTCTCTATTCAACTGACACTCTTGACCATGAAAGAGGAGCCTTAGTGCAAATGGCAACAGAAAAGGCTAGCGAATTAGCGAATAAACTGGTTTTCTTTGAACTTGAATGGTTGGCTTTAGGCGATGAGAAGACTAAGGAGTATTATGAACACCCTGCGCTTGTTAAATACAAACATTTTCTCGAGACTCGGAGACGCTACAAACCATATAAGCTGTCTGAAAAAGAGGAGCAATTAATGGAGGCTATGTCCAATACTGGCAGAAAGGCATTCATCAGACTGTTTGACGAGACAATAGGCGCATTAGAGGTTAAAATTGTTCTTGACAGTGAAGAGAAAAGCATGCCTTTTGCTAAGGCTTTATCATTGCTTTATGACCAGAACAGGAACACGCGAAAAGCTGCTGCTTCAGGGATAACCGCAGCACTGAAGAAAAATGAGAAAGTTTTGACTTTTATATTTAACATGATTGTTCAAGACCATGCAATTACTGGAAAATTCCGAAAGTATCCAAGCCCAATGGAGCCTAGGAATCTAGATAATGAGCTTGACCAGAAAACTGTTAATGCCCTTTTGGATGCATGTGACAGGAATGTTGACATGGTCGCTAGGTATTATAAATTGAAGGCTAGACTTTTAGGCTTGGACAAACTGTATGATTACGACAGATATTGTCCACTTCCAGGCGAAATGCCATCAATCACCTATGCCCAAAGCAAAGAAAGAGTTCTGAAAGCTTATAATGCCTTTTCTTCTGAAATGGCGGAAATTGCAAAGATGTTTTTTGATGGAAACTGGATAGATGCCCAAGTGAAGAGGGGCAAGACGGCAGGTGCATTCTCGTCTAGCACTGTGCCCAGTGTTCATCCATATATTATGTTAAATTTTGCAGACAAAATTAGGGACATGATGACGATGGCACATGAGTTAGGGCATGGTGTTCATCAGTATATGGCGCGGGGTAATGGCTATTTGCAGATGGACACACCGCTGGTGATGGCGGAAACAGCAAGTGTGTTTGGTGAAATGCTTGTTTTCGAAGACATTCTTAAGGAGACAGCTGACCCGAAGGCGAAGCTAGTTATTGTCGCCTCAAAGATTGAAGACTTTTTTGCAACAGCCTTTAGACAGACTATTTTGACAAGATTTGAGCAGATGTTACATAAAGCGAGAGTGGAAGAGGGTGAACTTTCTATAAAACGGATTAACGAGCTTTGGATTGAAGCCAACAAGAAGATGTTCGGAGATTCAGTTGAGCTTACCGATGATTACGGTTATTGGTGGTCTTATGTTCTTCACTTTGTGCATTATCCCTTCTACTGCTACGCATACTCTTTTGGGTTGCTATTGGTTCTAGCGTTATACGCAAAATACCGCAAAGAAGGAGACAGCTTTGTGCCAAAATATTTAGAGCTTTTGAAGGCTGGCGGCTCCTTGTCTCCTAAAGATTTGATGGCAAGAATGGACGTAGACATTACTGACCCGAATTTCTGGCAAGGCGGATTAGACATGCTTGGCGAGTATGTCAAGATGGCTGAGAAACTAGCTACAGAGGCGGGATATTAAAGAAGTCTTGCACTTTTCAGTCTGCCCTTTCTTTTGGGTTCGAGAACGAGAAAAGCATCACAGTGTTGACATGCAAGTTGACGTCATTCGGAAATTTTGAGAAACCATTTTAGGGCAATAATAAGCTTCTCTTTTTTTGAGGGAAAGTCTTTGAAAAAGCGTGTTTTTCTTTTGACTGGCAGTCCCAGCGTTGGAAAGACAACTGTTCTGCTCAAGGTTGCAGAAGCTTTGAAGTCTATGGGCTACAGTGTTGGCGGAATGATTAGTCGTGAGGTTCGCTTCTGCGGAAAGCGTGTTGGCTTTGAAATTCTGGATTTAACCAATAGCAATCATGGGTGGCTTGCACATGTGAATCAGCCTACTGGCCCAAGAGTTGGCAAGTATCGAGTTAACCTTAGAGACCTTAACAGTGTAGGTGTAGAAGCCATATTGAAGGCTGTTGAAGAATGTGATGTAATATGCATAGACGAGATTGGACCAATGGAATTATTTTCTGAAAGATTCAAAGAAACAGTTAAACGGGCTGTTGATTGCGGGAAGCTTGTGGTTGGTGTTATTCATTGGAAGGCTACGGATAGGCTAGTAGAGGAAGTGAAAAGGAGAGATGATGTAGAGGTTGTTGATGTTACATTTGAAAATAGGAATAGATTGCAAAAATCTGTTGTGGAAAAATCGGTTGAATTTCTGAAAATTGAAAATAGAAAAAGATGATGATTTAGTAGTTTTCACAGTATAGTTCATAATAGCTTTTGGGATGGTCACACACTGGACATTTTTCTGGTGCCTCTTTGCCTTCAAAGACGTAGCCGCAGTTTCTGCATTTCCACATGACAGGCTTATCCCTCTTGAAGACTATGCCTTTATTCAAGTTCTCCAGCAGCTTTCTGTAACGCCTCTCATGATATTCTTCTACCTTGGCAACCATGCGAAAAGTTCTGGCTATCTCTGCAAAACCCTCTTTTTCGGCAACTTCAGCAAAATCTGGGTAAAGCGTGCCCCATTCCAGTTTTTCACCATCAGCCGCAGCTAACAAATTTTCCGCTGTTGAATCAATGATGCCTGCTGGATATTCAGCTGTAATTTCCACCATTCCGCCCTTCAAATGTTTAAAGAATAGTTCTGCATGTTCCTTCTCATTGTCTGCTGTTTCAGTGAAAATTGCTGATATCTGCTCATACCCTTCTTTCTTAGCAACACTGGCAAAAAAAGTGTAACGCATCCTTGCTTGTGATTCGCCAGCAAAGGCTGCAAGCAAATTCTTTTCTGTTTTACTACCTTTCAATTCCATAATTGACATGCTCCTTAACAACCTTCAATTCTATCTTTAGATACATAAAAAGGATTTCATTAACAATTGTAGAAATCAAAGCTCAATTGCAATATAAGAGCATTAAACTTTATCTTTTTAAAACAGCAATTCATACTGAAAAAGCAAAATAATGGAGAAAAAAACCATTTGAACAATAATCCATTAAACGTCAATTTGGCTGGACTAAAACTTGCTAATCCAACAATGCTAGCTTCTGGCATTTTGGGATATTCTGCAGAAACTTTTCAGAGCGTAGCTGAAAGCGGAGCAGGCGCTGTGGTCACAAAATCAGTCGGAATAAAACCTCGAGCAGGCTATGCTAACCCAACAATAGTTCAAGCTGATTATGGTTTAATCAATGCCATGGGTCTTCCAAATCCTGGGATAGACGAGTTCGTCAAAGAAATTCGAGAAGCTAAAGCCGCTTTGAAGGTTCCTTTAATTGTCAGCATTTATGGTTACTCAGCAGAAGAATATGCGACATTAGCCAAAAAAGCAGCAAACGGGGGAGCCGATGCTTTAGAGCTTAATGTATCGTGTCCGCATGTTAAGGAAACTGGTTCTGAAATTGGGCAGAACCCAAAAATTTTGGCAGAAGTTGTTAGGAAAGCTAAGGCTTCCGTGGATAAGCCTGTTTTTGTCAAGCTTTCACCAAACGTTACAAGCGTAACAGAAATTGCAGAAGCTGCAGTTAAAGCTGGAGCTGATGCTTTGACGGCTATAAACACTGTTAGAGCAATGGCAATTGACACGGAAATCGCTATGCCAATTCTCTGTAATCGCATAGGCGGGCTCTCTGGACCAGCAATAAAACCCATAGCAGTAAGATGCGTCTACGAGATTTATGAATGCGTTAAAGTGCCAATAATAGGATGTGGCGGCATAACTGACTGGCAAGGCGCAATAGAATTTATGCTGGCAGGTGCAACTGCAATCCAGATTGGCACAGCCATAGCTATGAAAGGCTCAAACGTGTTTAACGATGTAACTCGTGGAATGAATGCGTATTTGAAGAGGAAAGGTTTCAAGAGTGTGAAGGAAATTGTCGGCTTATCGCATCGCAAATAATCAGAGCAGAATCACAAGCATTCAAAGCGTAAAAGCTGAAAGCTCAAAAGTGAAAGTCTTCACCTTTAAAGACAAGCAATGCGCAAAAGCTAATCCAGGGCAATTCCTAATGCTTTGGATTCCAGGTGTAGACGAAATTCCCTTAAGCATATTAGACGCAAATGTAGATAGTACTGTTTCTGTAATTGTTAAGAAGGTTGGAGAAGCAACCGAAGCGTTACATAATATGAAGGTTGGAGAAGTCGTAGGGATTCGTGGACCTTTCGGGAACAGCTTTACTGTGAAAACTGGCAGAATTTTAATGGTTGGTGGAGGAACGGGAATCGCTCCACTATTGTTTCTAACAAGAAAATTAGCATTTAAAATGTCAAAGCCAATCTTTGTGATAGGAGCAAAATCAATGGAAGAGTTGCTTCTTATAAGCGAAATTGAAGAGCGGTGCGGAAAGCATAATGTAATTGTCACAACCGAAGACGGAAGCCACGGCATAAAAGGTTTAGCCACAACACCTGTTGAGAAGATTTTGAAGAGAGAAAAGTTTGACATGATTTACACTTGTGGACCAGAAAAAATGATAAGCAAAGTTTTCGGCTTAGCTGAAAAGTATGGAATAGTTTTGGAAGCAAGCCTTGAACGTTTGATGCGCTGCGCCATAGGCTTGTGTGGAAGTTGCATTATAGGCAAATATCGCGTGTGCAAAGATGGTCCAGTGTTTAATGCACAACAGTTGAGAGAAGTTAAGGATGAGTTAGGAATAACGAAACGTGATTTTACGGGAAAGCGAATACCATTGGAATGATTTAGTTAAACATCATGCTGAATGAGATTTTCTCACAAGTGTTAAAAGTCATTTCATTGATATTATGCATCGGAAGTGGAGGTGAAAAAGTGCCGGAAAAGAAAGAAGAAAAGGGTAAGGCTGAAGAGGTTGCTGAGAAAACTGGGGAACTTGTTGGTAAAGGTTTGAAGAAAGGTTTTGGAATAGCTAAGGGTTTGGGTAAGGGAATCAAAGAAGGCATCAAAGGAGAAGAAGAAAAAAAGGAAAAATAAGGGTTTCTCAATTTCCCATTTTCTCTTATAAGAAAATCGGGATGTCTATCAGTATTGACTGCTTTTCACTCCTAAAATAACGTTGAATCACCCTTACCATGCAAATAAAAGGTGCAGTAATCATTAATTCAAAAAGGTTATATGTTGCTGGTGATATGTGTTTGTATTTGCGGGTGCAATGTGATGCAAGGTGACCGCCAAATTTAAAACTAATTCTTCCCTAAGCCTTAACCCAGATTATCGCCCGCTTGAACTTGAAAAACAAATCCATGAATTCTGGACCAAAAACCGCATAAAAGAAAAACTAATGCAACTTCGTGAAAAGGATAATGTAGGCTTAAGTGGCTGGGTTGAAGGACCACCTACGCTGAATGGCATACCACATGTGGGTCATACCAGAGGGCGAGTGATGAAAGACCTTTACTATCGATGGAAAACTATGCAAGGCTATTACGTGCCATTCTGGGCTGGATGGGACTGCCAAGGTTTGCCAGTGGAGCTTGAAGTTGAAAAACTTTTAGGCGTAAAGAATAAGCGTGAACTTCTTGAAAGAGTGGGCGAAGAACGCTTCATAGAAGAATGCAAGAATACTGTTATGAAGTATCATCGGGAATGGGTTAAAGCTGATGACAAGCTTGGAATTTTCATAGACCAAGAAAAGGCGTATTGGACATACAAAGACGAATACATAGAGCGTGAATGGCAATACCTAAAACGTGCATGGGAACAAGACTTGCTAGAAGAAGGCTACTACGTAGTTGCTTATTGCCCAGGATGTCAAACAAGCTTGAGTAGCGCCGAAGTAGGCTATGAAGACTCTTACAGAGAAGTTGAAGACCCATCCCTATACTTCAAATTCAAAATGGCCCAAAGCCAAAACGAATATTTCCTCATTTGGACCACTATGCCTTTCACCCTCATAACAGACACCATGCTAGCAGTTCATCCAGAAGCTGAATACGCAAAAGTGAATGTTGGCAACGAAAAATGGATACTTGTCAAATCACGCGTTGAACCTGTTATGCAAGAATTAGCCATAGAAAACTATCAAGTGACAGAAACAATTGTGGGCAAAAGTCTTGAGGGTTTGAAGTATGATTATCCATTTAAGGATTTAATTCCAAAACAAGCAGAACTGGACAGTCATCCACTGGTGCATAGAGTTGTCTGCGAAGATTTTGTTGACGTAAAAACTGCAACAGGCGTTGTGCACTTGTCTCCTGGAAATGGTGAAGAAGACTTTTTTGCTGCGCAGAAAAGAAATGCACCCATTTTTTCACCCTTCGATGACGAAGTCAAATTCACAAAAGAAGCTGGAGTCTTCAATGGCATATTTGCAAGAGACACTGATGCGATGGTTATTGAAGAACTGCGCAAAAGAGGCTTGCTAGTTTCTGCCGAAACGGTAAAGCATGAATATCCTACATGTTGGCGTTCGCACCATAAACTTGTGTGGCTTGCAAGAAGAGAATATTTTCTTAGAACAGACAAAATAAGCGATAGAATCGTTGAAGCTGCAGAAAAAGTAGAATATTTCTTTGAAAGCCCAAAAAACCGTTTCCTCTCCTTCTTGAAAGAGGGTAAACCATGGTGTATATCACGAGAGCGTGTGTGGGGTGCACCCTTGCCAATATGGAAATGTGAAAAATGCAAGGCAAAAGTGTTCATAGGAAGCAAAAAGGAGTTAATCGAAAAAGCTATGGAAAAACCAGAGGAATATTTTGAACTTCATAAGCCATGGATTGACCGCATAACCTTAAAATGTGAAAAATGCGGAGGCACAATGTATAGAGAACCCTTTGTGTTAGATACTTGGCACAACAGCGGTGCCTCGCCATACGCAAGATTCACAGATGAACAATTCAAGCAATATGTGCCTGTTGAGTTTTTAACAGAAGGAATAGACCAAACCCGTGGATGGGCTAATACACTTCTCTTAGAACATGTTATACTCACTGGAAAAGCAGAATCTCCATACAAGGCTTTTCTGTTTCAAGGCTTGACGCAAGATGCGAAAGGCAGAAAAATGAGCAAAAGCCTAGGCAACGTCATAGAAGCCAACAAACTCTTAGAGAAGCATTCAGCCGACTTGTGCAGATTTTACATGATGCGCAAATGCTCACCGATAGATTTTATGAATTTTGACCTTCAAGAATTAAACCGCAGACCATACCAAGTCTTGTCAACACTATATCATTTGAACAGATTCTTTGCGCAGAATGCTGAATACGACAACTTCAATCCACAGAAGTACACGCTTGAATGGGCAAAGAGAGAAAAACAGCTTAAAAATCCAGACCTTTGGTTACTGTCAAAACTTCAACAAGCAATATATGAATACAGTGGTAGGCTGGAAACATGCGAATTTAATTTTGCACTTGCAACTTTAGAAGACTTTGTCATTGAAACTGTCAGTAGACTTTATGTGCCAATGGTCAGAAAAGAATTGTGGACAGATGACCCAGAAACCCTCAACAGACGATTAGCAATATACGCAACCCTATGGCACATTCTAAAAACTGTAACACTGCTCTTTAACCCTGTCACACCATATCTGAGCGAAATGCTATACCAAACAGTTTATAGAAAACTTGACCAGACACTGCCGGGGTCAGTAAACTTTGAAAACTGGCCAAAACCAGACGAAAAAATGCGAAACAAAACCTTAGAAGAGGATTTTCAAACATTGTTTAAATGCGTCTCGCTGGTTTATTCTGCAAGGCAATCCTCTAAACTAAAGAGAAGATGGCCACTAAGCAGAATGGTTGTCGTGGCTTCTGAACAAGTTTGCGTTACTCTGAAAAATGTTGAAGAATTATTCCTCGAATTATCAAACGTAAAAACTGTCGAGTATGCTCAAAAAACTCCAGAAGACGCTTCTGGTGAAAGATGGGCTTGTGCCGCTGAAGATAATGTTCAAGTCTTCTTAGACATTCACCGTGATGAAGCATTATTAGGCGAAGGTTTAATGCGTGATTTAGCCCGCAGAGTCCAATCTTTAAGGAAGGAATTGGGCTATATGCCAACCGACGTTCTGGAGGCTGTTTACATAGCTGAGCTTGACAATGAAAGTATAACGCTGTTGAAACCTTATTTGAAGAAGATGGATGGGCTTGTCCGAGCCAAAAATGTCCAATTATACAGCAACCGTGAAGAAATTAAGGCTAAGTGGCATGAACATCAGCTGGATGATAAGAAAGTCTACATCGCCATCCACTAACAGCTTACACAAACTTTCTAAAAACAAGAAAAACAAAGACAACATAAGAAACTCTAAATCAAGCAACCACCCTATTTTGTCAATGACCACGACAGAAAGGTGGGCCGGTAGTTCAGTCTGGCATGAACGCCTGATTCGCAATCAGGAAGTCGCGGGTTCAAATCCCGCCCGGTCCATAATTAGACTTGAACTAATTCGAGTTCTAATTCATTGACTGGTGAATGTGGCAACGTTTATAACTTGTGATATTGCATAAGTCATGTAGTTATAGGAAGGTTTGTTAAATGAAAGTTTTGATAGTTTATGACACGGTCTCTCCTATGAAATTAACTGCGAAGGTGGCTGAAACAATTGGTGAATACCTTAAAGAAAAAGGAATAGAGGTGGACACCTCTTATATTAAAGATGTTGACCATGCAGCCGTCAAGAATTATGATTGTTTAATAGTTGGTGCACCCACCATGTATTTTAAAGCCTCAAGTGGAATAATGCAATTTCTCAACAGTCTATCCAACGAAGATTTTTCTGGCAAGTTGGCTGCTGCTTTTGACACACAAATACAAACGTGGCTCAGTGGAAATGCAACCAAAGGCATAGAAAATAAACTTAAGAAATTGGGTTTCAAAATAGCTGCTCCTCCTCTAATTGCTTACGTAGCTGGCAAAATAAATCAAATGCAGCTTAAAGATGGCGAATTAGAGAAAACAAAGAATTGGGCACAAGAAATAGCCGAAGTCTTTCTTAAACAACATTAACAGCCAATGCTTAGACCTCTCTTCAGCTTTTTTCTAGACGACTGCCATTTTCCATAAGGCTTGTTTCATTTGCTTGCCATGTTTCAATCCATAGTGGATGCCAGCAATTTTGGCTACATAAGGAATCAATATTCTTTTTACAGCATTGAAGATTATAGGGTTCTGAATTCTGTGTTCAAGGAATGTATCGCGCCAAATTTTGCCATTGTATTCCCAGCAACGAGTGAAGAATTCCCATCGTACTCTTGAAAGCGAATCAATCCCAGCACCTTTCTTGTGCATTAGCAAACAGTTTTCTAATGGTACGAAAAAAAGCGGCACATAGAAGGCATTATAGCCTTTGAGCTCATCCATTAACTCAAGTGTTTCCACAACATCTTCTTCGTTTTCTTCTGGAAGACCAACAATCAAAGTGGCAAGCGGATACCAATCGTTATCGTTCAAAATCCCGAAAGCTTGATTGACTATCTCTCTCCACTGCTCAGGTTTGTAAGGCAGCATCTTGCCCGCCATGTATTTTCGCATGAGTCTGACACTGCCAGTTTCAATGCCTGTTTCAGAAGTAACAATAGGCTTCTTGCCATGAGAATACCAATTATGCTCAATAAGAACTTCAGCCACTTCCTTCACCATGTCAGGGTTACATACAACAGGCGCCAGAGACATGTGCGAGGCTTGAATGCCCTTAACACCTGGGTGTTCAGCAACGCTTTTGACAAGTTTCAAAACTGCTTCCTTATTCGGAATGAACTGCTTGTCCTTTGCGCCATAAAGAAACAGATCTTCAGTGACCAAAGTGATATTAGAAGCGCCCTCCATAGTTGTTATCTTCAGTTCTTCCATGATTTTGTCCAGCGGCACGTCCACCTTCCTTTGCATAGTGGGTGTACAGAACTGGCAGTTTCGACCGCATCCCTTAGAAATCTCTACTGCACCATGAATAGCTGCATGCCTTATCAAAGGCTCTCTCTCGATATCTGAATTATGCGGGTTATTTTCGGCACGGACGACTTTTGGAAGGTTTTCTCCATTGACTGCTTTTCTGAAAATATCAATTATCGCTTCTGCTCTGCTACCAATGAGCACGCAGTCAATCCCGTAACTGTCAGCAACTTTCTTGCGCTCTAGTTGCCATGAACCGAACCCGCCGACAACAATTTTAGGTCTGAACATTCGAATACTACGATGCTGCAGCAACTTTCGAAACTCTATCGCATTCATTGGCTCGCCACCACCAACAAGCGAAGAGTAAGTTTTGCTCACATATCCCATTCCAGTCGGGTCCATCGAAGAAATTCCAACAACCTTCGTGTCTGGACCTATGAAAGCGTCCAAGTCTGCTGGATGAACTACTGCAATATCAGATTCGCTGAAACCACTTTCTAAAAGAAGGGCTTCCACTTTCCTTAAGCCATATGGCGCATACTTGACCTTATAATCGTTAGTGCGCTTAACTGGCGGATAGAGTACCTTTCTTAAAAACCACAAGGGAACAGGACCTTTTGCGAAGCCTGCTACGAAGGCGACAAAAGGGTTATTGTAGTAGTCGCTCATCTCTGTCGCCGAAGCAGTGAGCACTATCTTGACACCTGAACTCGTCGCCATCATCCCTTTTTTTATGAAATTTGAAAAGACTTGTCTACACTGTCTTATTAAAACTATTGTCGCTGGATGACAAAAATCCTTTTAGATAGATGCCCTATTGGCAACAAAGTAGCTAAATTGTGCTTACGTAAACAGAGTGGCATACTTACTTTTAACTATGTTTCAAAGCGAAGCTTATGATGTTTCGTTTTTCGATATATGTCTAGGATTGAAAGAAGTAATTTATTGAGATTTACGATATGAAATTGTAATGACAGAAGGTGTTATACTCGTGGGGAAGAAAAAGAAGGTTAATTTACTCGATGTTCAAGTCGCCGAAAGGATAAAACTTGCGTGGGAGGTTAGAAGGCAAATCCAGCAAGAAATACTGCAAAAGAAGCTGGTGCAATGTTTCCTGAAGCCACGTAAGGGGCTTGAATGTATTAAACGATATCCTGAAGCTATGCAACCGATGATTGAGGATTTCATGCGAAGAGCGAAGGAGCAAACAAGACTTTACCGCGTGTAACATTATCTTTTACGAGTTTCTTCTTTTATAAAGCACTCAGTTGTTTATGGTTACATATTACTGAATTTCAAGACTACACTTCCAATTTTCGCAGTTTATTCCATCATAATCCTTCGGGTAACTGTTATCTATAGAAAAGTCTTTTTGCAACTTTGCAAAATATTGTTTTAATTGTGCAAGGAAGGTTTTGGCAAAATGAAGAAAGTTCTTTTTGTTTGTGTTGAGAATGCTGGCAGAAGCCAGATGGCTGAAGCCTTTGCGAAATATTATGCCAAGGACAAGATTGAAGCTGTAAGTGCTGGAACTATGCCCTCTGCTCAAGTTAATCCTATTGTTGTACAAGCCATGAGTGAAAAGGGAATTGATATATCACAGAACAAGCCGAGGCTTTTGACTCCGCAGATGGTTCAAGAAGCAGACGCTATAATAGTGATGGGATGCGATGCTAAAGGATTTTGTCCTGCACCATTACTTAAGAAAGTTGTGGATTGGAAGCTTGAAGACCCGAAGGCAAAGCCTATAGAGAAAGTGAGAGAAATCCGAGACGAAATAGAAAGAAAAGTCAAGAAGCTTATTACAGAAATTACCTAATATTATCCACATATAGTTTCATTATTTGATGAATCTCAACATGTAGTCATTTACTGTTTCCATAAACGCCTCTTCTAATTCTATGCCATAATGTTCCGCTAATACAAATATTATATAGAGAAGGTCTGAAAGTTCTGTAGCAAGCATCTCCTTTGTCTTAGGCTTTTCAGGCGGTTTGAAACCTTCCAATCCCTTGACAACTGCAGCTACTTCACCAGCCTCTTCAAGCAAATCAGTAACCATCACAAAAGGCGTCCATCCTCTACTCTGTTCTGGGTCAAGTTTATCATTAATTCTTCTGAAGTTTTTCCAGCATAGATGTTGAGCATCTCGTAAAGTCAAAGACATTATAATTCACTACAAGAGTGATTAATCGAAAAGCGGGATTTAGCATTTTGCATAAATTAGCACAATTTCTGTAAGTGCAGGGTGGTTACATACAAAACCTTACCAAAATACATCTTTAAACATGCTATTCGGAATGTTGCATGCAAATGTCTCGCTTTCACAACCTCTCAATAATGTTACTTATTCTCTCGTTTCTGTTGCTACTTACTAACTACATTATACTATCATCGAATTTCAATACAAAAGGTTCAACAGAAGACTTTCCTAATTCCATGTTAGAAGTGAGCTACATAATTTGGGCTGAAGGCTTGACAATATATGCCAAAAACGGCTCGACAAACATTATTGATTACAGTGGGCAAGACGCAGCAATAGTGATAAACAATGCTATAACGGCTACGCATAACAGAGGCGGAGGCATAGTCTTCATTAAATCAGGAAACTACACCATAAGCTCCAGCATAATTCTAAAAAGCTATGTAACCCTTGAAGGCGAAGGATGGGGTGAACAAAAAGCCGCAACAATTCTAAGATTAGCAGACAACGTTAACGACGATGTCATCAAGACTCTTCAACAGAAAAACTATCACATAACCATAAAAAATCTGCAAATCAACGGAAATCAAGCTCACCAAACTGCAGGCTCTGGAATTCATATCTACGGAACAGACAGACCAGTAATTGAATATGTCATGATAAAATGGTGTTGTCAGAGGGGAATATTTATTGAAGGCATAGGCGAGTATACTACGATTGCTCCGTCAATTAAAAACGTCTTCATCTATGGTTGTGGAAAAGAAGGGCTCTTTGTTGCGGCAACAGACTCTTTTATACAAAATGTTGATGTGGGACATGACTATTTACAGAATGGCACCGATTCTGCGCTTTATTTATTTTTTGCACATAAAAGTATAGTTGCTAACAGCTTCTTCTGGGGTTCAAAACATGGAATTTTCATTGACAAAACAAGCAATGTGCTCATTACAGGTTGTCGCGTGGACTATAATAGGTATGATGGAATTGTTTTGCGCTGTTCAAGCAATAATGTTATTGACGGAAACGAAATTGTTCACAACAGTCAAAATGGCATAGGCCTTGCTGATGGCATACACTTGGTTGGTTCTGAAGAGATTTCCAGCAATAATAATATTATAAGCAACAATTTCATCGGTGAAGAAGGTAATTTCCCACAATATCACCGTCATGCAATAAATGAAGAAGGACTCTACTGCGATAGCAATAGCATAATCGGAAATAATGTTCATTCTTATAACAATGAATGTATAAAGTGGAATGGGAAAAACACTATTGTATGCAATAATATTGGATACGTTACTGAAAACAGTGGAACAGCCACTGGGGCTTCGCCAATTTACGTTGCTCACGGTCTTTCCAAAAGCCCCACAAGCGTAACGTTAGGCGTAAATGAAGCAATTCCTTACCAAGCAAGCTGGATAAACTACAACAGCACACACATTGCAATTTACCACAATGCAGACGAAGACATAGCAATCACTGTAACGTGGCATGCAGAATATAAACCATAAGAATCATAGAATTATCATCTTTTAGTTGTACCTTAAAAGTCAGACGCAACTGCAGAAACAGAAAAAGGCTTTACGTGACCAAGAAATCTTGATAGTTCTGAACTGCGTACTTCTTACCTTTTTGCGTTATCTTGAATCCTTCCTTTTCCAGCAGCTCCTTATGTGTCACAGCTCCGCCAGGATACTTTTCATTCAGAAATCCATTCGCCTTTAAAGTGCGCCAATATGGAATGCTAAGATTTTTGCCTTGTTTAGCAGCTTCTTCAGTTGCGTTTGCTGCTATCATAATGAAGATTCCTGTGGTGAGCGAACAGCAAGCTTTGACTTTGTGTTTTTCTGCGATTTTCTTGCAGATTTCAACGATAGTTATTAGTTTTCCCTTTGGCACTTTTTTCATTATTTCAACGACTTCGCTTGGGTTAACAATAACAACTTCGTCGCCTACTTCGGCTCCCATTTTGTGAACTGCATTGTAACATGGAAAACTCTTATCTAGTTTTAGTATTTTTGGCAAACCTTTCTTGTCTGCCAGCTTTTCTTGCCAAGATTTCCTTCTGTAACTCATCCCATCTTCGCCTCTTATTTTCTTACATTCTGTTTGTTCTCATTTATAGTTATGGTATTATTTCGAATTCACTATGGGTGGAGACGTCTCCCGCAAATCCCCTCTTTTTCTTTGTTTCGAATGATCTGGGGAAGCTGGTCGAAAGTTCAAATTGACGGTATCTAGATTAGAAAAAAGGAGAGATGCTAGTTTCGTTTTTCTGTTTTGATGGGCTTTGTCCGGGGGCGTTTAGTTCCCAGAAACGCTCCTAAAGTGCCGATCATGCTGAAGATGGCTATTGCTGTGCCTAGAGGTACGTCTGGAATTACGTTGAATCCTGCAGTTACTTCTACGTCGCTGTTGTCCAGGGCGTCTGTGTCTTGGTCATATGTGCCGTCGCCGTCGTAGTCGACTACGATGTCGTAATTTCCTGGGATGAGGGAGCCATTCCATATGAGTGTTGCTGTGATGTTTCCATCTGCGTCTGTGGTTACTGTTGTTGTTGTTCCTGGGACCCTTGTTGGTATGGCCATGCCATCTGTCCAAGTGATTACGTCTTCTACTACGTATATGTTGTATGTTGTGTCGGGTGAATAGCCGCTGCCTGTTGCGTACACTGACTCCGTTATGTCGAATGTGTCCTTTTTGGTTCCTGTTGAATCGCAGCTCTCCATTGTTGTGTGCACTTCCAAGATTACCGTTGTAGACTTGAAGGTCTCGCAGTTGCGTGCGAAGTCTACAGTGAAGTAGTCTATGGTGCAAGTGCCGCTTTCGCCTGTAATTGTGAACGGGTTCTCGTAGAGGGTCCAAGCCTTGTTGTTTATGCGGTAGTAGGTGTACATTGGCAGTGACAGAGCGTCTGTCGCGGTGAGGGTGAGGTTTGTTGATGGCCAGATGTGGATGTTTCCCTCTGAGTCGATGTCTTGTGGTGTTCCTATTGTTAGTTCTGTTGTTGCTGGTTCTGTGTCTCTGAGTATGACGAAGTATCCGAAATGGTTTGTCCAAAGCCTTATTACGTTTAGATCTCTATCTATGAATTGGACTTGTTCTCTTTGCCAATTCTCCCCGTCAGTCGAAGAGTAAACTTGTAGCTGTTGTAGTTCGGTTTCGCCTACTTTGGTTTCGTCGTATGTTAAGGTGAATTGTGCAAATTGTGTTAGGGTTATGTCGCATGGGCCGATTTTGTAGACTTCGGTGCTTACGATGTTTGGCATGTTTTCATAGAGGAAATCGCTGTACTGCTCTTCTGGAATTGCATCGACTGTAACGATCGTGTCTTCGAGCAATGCGCCTGCTGGAATTTCTACTGCTGCTTTTCTGGCAAGGTTCGTGACTGCTCCGCCTAGTGGTGCGACTAATAGGTCAAGTCCGCTGGTTGGCGGCAGTGCTGGTTGTGGTATAGCTTTTGTAGAATATCTTATTACTGTGTCATCCGTGTCTCCGTCTCCGTTGAGGTCTTGGTTGATCATGTCCTCTGGCGTTGAGAATGCAAAGATGTTGCCGCACACCGAAGCTTTAGAGGCTGCTTCTGCCGTGTTTGTGATTTGACCTGTTGAGATGTCGTAGTATTGAAGAAATGAATCAAGTATGTCTCCGTCGTGGTTTAGGTCTTCGTCAGCCGCCTCCTCTTCAGTGATGAATGCGATAATGTTACCGCTGACTGATGGATACGTTCCATCCATGAGCGTGTTAAATGTACGTCCGCTTCCCACGTAAAAGTATTGTATTATGTTGTCGTTCATGTCTCCGTCGCCATTGAGATCTCCGTAAATTTCGGGTGTTTGGAACGCGATGACGTTACCGCTGACAGAAGGATGTTCTCCGGAAACTTCGGGACCTATTGCTGTGCCTTCTGCAATGTCGTAGTACATGGGCGTAGGCTCCGCGTATTCATAATTAGTGAATGCAATGATGTCACCACTGATTGACGGGTCTTCTCCTACTACTCCAGTGTTTGTATGCTCCCTAGTTATGATGTTAAAGTATTGTATTATGTTGTCGTTCATGTCTCCGTCGCCATTGAGATCTCCGTAAATCCTGCTTTCGGGTGTTTGAAACGCTATGACGTTACCGCTGACAGAAGGATGTTCTCCGACAATTTCGAGGATTTTTGCTGTGCCTTTTGTAATGTTGTAGTAGTAGACCCAAGGGACCGCATCATAATCATAATGAGTGAATGCTATGATGTCGCCACTGATAGATAGGTGTTCTGCATTTTCGCCAGTGTTTGTCAAAGTCTTTGTTAACAAGTCGTAGTATTGAATCACGCGCGCATCGTCTATGTTTCCATCTCCGTTCAAATCCATTCCTGCCTCTAACTCTGACGTTAGGAATGCGATTATATTGCCGTCCACTGAGGGCTCTTGACCGACGAAGATGTTCTGTGGTTGGGTTGCGCCTGTCCATTCTACAAGTGCAAACGTTGAGAACCCAGGAGATTCACCGGTGATTCTGTGGTTTATTAGGTCGATTCCTGTTGTAATGTCGTTCCACTGGTTTGTGTTTGTGTTGAATTCCAGGATTCCCAGGTTCTCTTCATTCATGACGCCGGTTGGGTCGTAATTGATGGTTATTCCAATGGAGCCCACGACATCCGCCGTCGTGGTTATGTCGAATGGATCGCCCAAGATCCTGCCTCCTTTTGGAGCAGGTATTGGAGATGGAGGTGTAGTTGAGAGTAATCCTGGTATGCCTTTTAAGCGGGGTAGGACGAGCGTGGCTCCGCCGAGTCCTCTGACTTCGAGGTAGTTTAACACAATATCCGAGATTATTGCCCCCTCTATAAATTTAAATCGTTGCTCTATGTTTGGACCAGAAGGAGTGTAGACTGTCTGGGGAATGAATAGGATCGCATGATCATTCTGGTCGCCATCATAATTCAAGTCCACTCCCACACTTGTTTCATTTTGCTGGAATGCCATGAAATATGTTGTAACTCCTCCAAGGAGGGCAAGGGGAATAGGGCAAGAAGGACATTCTCCAACTAGGCCAGTGTTTGCCACTTCGCCAGACTTGATATGGTAAGTTCTGATGACACGATCATCTTGGACCCCATCTCCATTCAAGTCTTCGCCAACGTCGGGTTCATAAGTTTCAAAGACGATGATTTCACCGTTAGTGGACGGGTGCTCTCCAACCGCATATGTGTTCACTGTCGAGTCGGTTTTAATGTCGTAGTACTTGATTTGTTTGGAAGCTTCGAACGCTATGAACCCGCCAGAGATGGATGGTTCTCTTCCTTCGGCAAGAGTATCAAATGGAGAGCCCCAAGCTGGACAATATTTGATCCGCCCTTCGGAGGACTCGTAGGCTATCATTTGGGCATCGTCAATTTTGTCTCCGTCTCCATTCAAGTCTTTATCAATTGTTGCCTCGTAAATCTGGCTGATGGAGGGATGTTTTCCGGCGTCGATAGTGTATGTTTCCTGTGTTGAGATATCATAATGTTCGACGATGTTGTCAATGGTTTGGAAGGCAATTATGTTGCCGCTTATAGAGGGGTACAATCCAGCAATGGCTGTATTCGTTGTTTCCTTGCTTGACATGTTATAATAATGTATGACATAGTCGTTTTTGTCATAGTCCCCATTCAAGTCTTGATCAACTGATGCTTCGTTGACTTGGAATGCTATGATAGGCCAAAAGAGGGAAGGCCGCTCTCCAACCACTCCTGTGTTTGTCACATTCCAGCTAACAGTGTCAAGGTATCGAATCACAGTGTCATCATTGTCTACATATCCGTCTCCGTCAAGATCTTGACCTTCCTCTGTTTCAGAGGTTTCGAAAGCAACTGCATTATGCTGAGCATAGGGATGAGTGCCTACTAGCGAGCTAATCTTTGGTCCCCAATATAGGTGTGAGAATCCCTCTAATCTGTCGCCTTCTCTGTCAATGTCATTGTCTATTGCCCTCCATCGGAATAGGATGGTTTGACCTGCATATTGCACCCAGACGCTTCGAGGCATACTATATTCAAACTCCCGATCCTCGGGTTGCTGTGGCTTGTCAGGGTTGTAGCGTTGAACAGTTATCTCATTCCATTCTGTGGCTAACCCTACTCTATAGTCGAAGTAGACCTCACTAATGCCGCTGTCATCATGTATCTTAACCTTAAATATGATGTCGCCTGGATATGTGTAGGCAATGCGGTCGCCGGGATATGTTGGGTATGGGTTTGGGGGTTCGGGGAATTGTGGAGGAACCGTGTCGTCGTCTGGAACATCGCCCAGTAAGGTGATTTTCATCTGTGATGAATACCAGTGAAGGTTATCATTGAAACCTTCCTTCACTATTCCGACTGCGCGGCCTTCATAGTTTGGAGTTCCCTTTTCTCCATACCAATGGGCATAACACTCTTCATCTTTACCATCAGGATATGAGTGCATCAGCCAATCGTCAAAACCAATGAGATCTCCTGGGTCGTCCAACGGGTCGTCCCATTCTCTGCTTTCTATTCCAAAAAAGGGCTTATTTGGATAACGGATACCGTAGAAATAGCTACGCCTAAGCTCTGTTTCCATGTCTATCCAAGTGGCATGAATGTTGTTCCCCTTCCACGATTTTTGGCTTCCACTGCCACCGTCTAGAACCAGAATCTCTCTGCCTTCGCCGTCAAACATGTAAAGCTTAACGTATGGGTCTGACCTGTCATCTTCTTCATTCTCCCAAAAATACGGGGGATCCAGATCCCACCACACCGCATATGAATTGATAGTCACCTCGACTGCGTAAGGATTGTAACTATATTTGTGGTCAAATGGTGCAAGATTGTTTAGGTGAACGTCAACCATGTCTGCAGGGTCATAGAAGAATTCACCCGTATATGTGTCCCCGTCATCCCCGTCGTCCCATCGCCACGGCAAATGAGCCCCCGAACCATCTGAAGCATCGTCAGAGGCCAAAACCCCGAAATCCTCGAAAGTCTGACCCTTACCATAGGGACCAAAGCGTCTGTCCCAGAACACTTGAATATCAATCAGCTCGTAAAATGCTTCAAGAATTTCAGCCCCGCCATTAGGTTCCGAAGCACCCTCCGCCGAAGGATAATAGATTATCCCATCGCCGCCAGGAAAAGTTTCATGTTCTCCCCAATCAGCTGCCCAAAAGCCATGACCTGCCTCATCCTCATCTCCGTAGACGCCGTGTCCTCCAGATTGTACATACAGATTCGGGTGGTCGGTCTCCTCCCCCACAGCGGTAAATTCAATGTTACCATCAATGTCTTCATGTCCGTCTGTGACGCTGCCGCGTCCATATTGATAAAAATCATTGTGAGCTGACGTAATCAGTGATATGAGATTTCCGTAACCTCCACTTCTACGAATGACCACCAAAGCCCCTTCCATATCATTCTCATGTTCATCCGTATCCCAATATTCGTCTGAATCCCAGTCTTTAGGATGGAAATCATAATACCCGATAAACCAATGAGTTGATGTCTCCACAACTGAATAGTAAATATATCCACGCATATCTACTCCATCATCATCAACGTTTTCCCAGTTGTTGTCCCCTGCCCAATCACCATCATAATCAAATCTTGTAATGTAATCCCACCGTGGCTTTTCAGCAGTATTCTGATACCACACAGGTGCCCATCGATAGGCCAATTCTTCTCGTGTAAACTCATGATGCCAATTCGGATCTTCCTCAGCTTCAGCTGGCGACAATTTGAATATTGAAAACGCTGAAGATATAATAGCCAAAATGCAAACTAAAGCCAAAACTTTTTTCGACAGTCTCTTCAATAGCATTTTCCTTTCTCCTTCAATTTTCCGTACGGAAAACCCTGTGGTCGTCCGAAAAACCCTTACAGTTATCCAGAAAACCCTGTGGTTATCCAAAAAATAGTACGGTTAGTGACATATAACATTTGCGGAACTTTCTGTTTAGAACATCATTTGAACTGTTCTATATGCCAACCAAAGCTAAATGCCGATTATTTGCTTGGCGTCTTGTTTTCTGCGGTGTCTCTTGGGCAACTAATCTGCTGAGCCAAGCCTGCCTACCTCCTTGATTCGCAACTTCTCTTCAATTCTTCCTACAGCGTCTACTAGTCCGGAAGGAACTAAAACACCGCAGGGCTTGGCTCAGCTTGGAGCTTTGAATATATACTCCAGAAAGACGGTATACTCCAGAAAGACGGTCTAGCTTTAGAAAACGAAAATGACAAAGAGTTATGGGATGCGCCGAAAATTTATGGTATTATTTCGAATTCGCCACAAACTGGAGACGTCTCCCGCAAAATCCCCTCTTTTTCTGTTTCTAGACAATTTAAGGCTTGTTTTTGCCATTTTCGTTAACAGCAACTAAAAGTATCTGTTAAAGTTTTAATTGATGTTGTATGATTAATTATTTGTTGCTAAGGTTTGCGAATCCCATTGGAGGGAGTTGAGTTAGATGCCTGTTGAAATTGGTTTGGAAATGTTTGCTGAGAAGCCTGTGGTTTTGCCGTTTTTTACTGGTTATGTGGCTCGGGGTTTGTTGTTACATATTGTAAGGCAAGTTGATTCTGCTGCGTCTGGCTTGCTGCATGAGTTGAATGTTTCTAAGCCTTACAGTGTTACGCCTTTGAGGTTTAAGAGTAGAAGCCGTGTTGAGGCTGGTTATGAACTGGATCCGTATTTTCCGTGTCGTGT
>CAYXZM010000006.1:0-44061 GCA_964469615.1 uncultured Candidatus Bathyarchaeia archaeon
ACTAAGAAGACTGGATGCAAGATTTTAACAGCAGCAGAATTCTTGGGTAAGGAAAACGTTTTTTTAGAAGCTAAGAGGAAGAGGCTTTTTATTGAAAATTCGCCTTCAGAAGAGTTTGAAAAATGGTTGAATAAAAATGTATATGCGAAGAAGCATCTCAAGCCTCCAATTTAATTATTTGATAAGCTTATTCAGTTTTGTTATATCCTTCTTTAGGCTTTTGTAATGTATATCATAAAATGGTGCTGAGATTCGCTTTTTATCTAAAGCGAAGCGCAATTCTTTCATGAAGATTCCATAATTGTCTGCACTGCAAGTTGGGCTTCCGTTAATGCCTATCACAGTTTCTAATTTAATTCCATGATTTTCGTATTGTTGAATTTGATTTGATATTTCTTCTGCTATTTTTCTACAATGTCTCCTATACTCTGCATTATCATATTGTTCTATCGTTTGAGGCTGTCTTAATACGCCAGCATAGGCAAGTTCTGGACATGGCATCTGAATAATGCCAATTTTATTGCGTACCAAAAAGTCCACAATTTCAGATACGATGCTTGGTTTTTGTGCCAATCCAGAAGCGCGGGAATTCTGGTTTAATATACAATGGGTGATTAAAGCGATTTTTCCGCTTCTTTTATCATTAAACATTTTATCTGCATCCGCATAAAGGAAAAATTTCCATTGCGCATGTTAATCTAATGCTTTTTCTTGAGCTATCTTCCTCTGGTCTTCCCTTATTCCTTCAATCATATTTTCTATCATCTGCTTTTCCGTTGTCAACCTGCCTATAACATGGTGGCTTCCATTAGTTAATGATGCCACCATTTTTGTAACATAGAAGCCATAAGTTTCTCGACCATACAAGTTAGGATTAGTATTTATAACGATTGTATGAATTCTCTCATGCTTTACCATTTTAGCGACAGTCATCACGTCTCTAACAGCTATGTCTTCATATTCTCTAACAATTATGCGAATTTCCTCTATTTGCCTAACTTCACCAGTTTCAAGGCTTCTCTTCAAAGGAACATTGGCGCTTCCATCAGTTATTATGACCATTACAGGAATAGTTGAAGGGTCTCTTCTTTTTGCTTCTTTCAAGACTTCCCAAGCCTTAATCATTCCGGCAGCAAGCGGAGTATAACCGCTTATCCGCATATTTATCAGTTTGTTGGCAACTACCCGCAGATTTGTTATTGGATGCTGAACAATGATGGCGCCTGTGTCTTTAAGGGCAACTATTCCCACACGGTCTCTGTATCTGTAGGCGTCTCTGTGCAGATTTAACAGCGCCTCTCTTATGGCTTCTATGTTTAGAAGCATTGAACCACTTAGGTCAACTACAAAAACCATTGTTAAAGGTGCCTTATACACCCTTAGTTTTTCACGCACATCGTCAAGGTTGATTTTCAATGATGTTTCAAGTGGTTTTTCACGATTTTTCTGCCTTCTAGCAGCTACGCGAATAGTCGCTGGCAAATGAATGTCAATAGGTTTTTCATGTGGAAATCGCCATCCGTAGGGTTTGCCTCTGTGAAGAGTTGTCAATGATTGAGCACGTCGTCCTGCATATGCGCTTTGTCCTTTGCTTTTGATTTTTCCCATTTTGAGAAGAAACTTGGATGGAGAAGTAACTTTGGCTCTAATGTTTCTAATGACGGGTAAGCCTTCTGCAATGTTTGTCTGTCCAACTGCATTGCTAACTGTTGGAATACCCTTCAACTCGCCCTTCTTTTTTTCGTCAATTTTTTCTTCAACTGTCTCTCCACGTAGCTTGTCAGAACCAGTTTGAACGCCATCTTTGAGAACTGGTGCGTCTTTTGGTGCTTCTTTCAAGCGTTTTCCAAATCCAAAAGTAACGCCGCCTAAAAGCCTATTGAAGCGAAACTGGAGAGTATGCCACTTTTGTTGAATCTTCCTGAATAGACTTTTCTTTTTGAGTTTCTCCTCATCGGATTCTGTTGCCTCTTTTTTAGCCCAAAAAAGGGCTCTACCTTTCATAGGCTTTTTTTCAGCTTTTTCTTTTGGCGCCTCACCAGTTTTTTCGACATATTTGAGTTTCTTAGCTGTTCCCATGAAAACCTCTACAATCTCTTGTGGAGGTGCTGGTTCTAGGAATCCGCCTTCTCTTGTTCTATGACTTAACGCAAGTTCTGCAGCAACTAGAATGTCGTTTAAAGTTATTTCTTTTCGATTTTCAAAAGCTGCTAATGTTGAAGCTGCTTTTGCAATGACTATGTCTGGGCGCAATCCGTCAACTTTCAAGTCTAAACATGCTTGAGAAATGCTTTCAAGAAGATTTTCTGGAATAACAACTTCCTTTAGTACTTCTCTTGCAGTTGCTATTCTTTTTCGCAGTTCCTCTTGCGAAGGCTCATATTTCTCGTAGAATTTTTCTGGGTCAGCCTCAAACTCCATGTTTCTCTTAACAATTTCAATTCTATCCTTAACAGAATCTATTCTTCCGACAGTAACCGATAACGGAAAACGGTCAAGAAGCTGTGGTCTCAACTCTCCTTCTTCGGGGTTCATTGTTCCAATAAATATGAAACGCGAAGGATGGCTTACTGATATTCCCTCTCTTTCAACAATATTCCATCCAGTAGCAGCAGCATCAAGCAAATCATCCGCAATGTGGTCTGGAAGCAAATTAATCTCATCCACATACAAAATATTCTGATTCGCTTCTGAGAGTATCCCAGGCTCTAATGCTTCTATGCCATGCTTAATTGCTTTTTCCACGTCAAGGCTTCCAACCACTCTGTCTTCGGTAGCGCCTAAAGGCAAGTCAACAACAACCATTTCCCTCTCTTCAATATGCAGTTTTTCACCTTTCCTGTATCTTTCACTGCATTTTGGGCACATGTTTGATGGGTCATATGGGCTGCAGTTGAACGGACAATCTTTAACCACTGTTATTTTAGGGAGGATATCTGCTAAGGCTCTAACAATAGTGCTTTTACCAGAACCTTTTGGTCCCCTTATGAGCAAACCGCCAATTTTTGGATTTATTGCGTTTATTAAAATGGCTAGTTTAAGCTTGTCTAATCCTACAATTGCAGAGAAGGGAAAAACCAATCTTTTTCTTTGAACAGTCAATGTGTTCTCCTAATTTTATATAGACGATTTTCTAACCTATTAATTTGACTTATAACGTGAAATGAAAAGACATAAAGTTGCGTTAAAATCTTGGCTGTTAAGCGGTTTCCGAAAACCTTTTGTTCACAAAAGCAATATTTCATCTATGTGGGATAGGATATGAGAAAAGCGCTACTTGTATTAATAATGACTATTCTTTCATTCGCTATATTTGCACCAATAGCGTCTGCATCGTGCAAGCTGCATTTGAGCTATATGAACCCTTTGAAATTTGATGAAACAAAAGCTTACAGTGAGCCACAAATAGCTTCGGCTCGACCTTTAGCTGGAAGTAAGTGGGCAGTCATAATTGGTATAGCAGACTATCAAGGAACTAGTTCTGACTTATGGCATCCAGATGAAGATGCAAAAGAGATGTATACAGAGTTAACGAGACAGCGAGGCTATCCAAAGGCTAATGTTAAATTACTAATAAACAACAAAGCGACAGCTTCAGCCATTGTAAATGCAATAAACTGGCTTGTGGCGAATGAGAAAGCAGGCGATGAAGTTGTATTCTTCTACAGTGGTCATGGCTATAGGGCTCCAGACTATGATGGATGGGATAATGATGTTGAATCAGATGGCTACGATGAAATGATTGTTACCTACGACTTTTACGGATTACCTGATGGCTGGTTCAAGCAAAAGTTTGCAGCTATTGAAAGCACAAAATTCGCTTTGATGTTTGGCTCATGCTATTCAGGCGGCATGTTCGATGACAACGACGACTTGCAAGGCACAGGAAGAATTATTGCATCAGCATGCAAAGCAGACCAGTATGGTTGGGACTATTTCTATCTGGGCAACACGTTATGGGGCTACTATTTTGTGGACGAGGCACTGTTAGATAATAGAGCAAACTCAATTGAAGCAGCACATGCATACGCTTACCCACGTGTAGTCGCAGAGCAACCAGATTCACAGCCACAATTATATGACAACTATCCAGGCGACTTCATAATATAAAAAGAAAAACCATCCCTTTTTTCTTTGTTATAACAAAAAACAATGAAATCTACACTTTATGGGGCCGGGGCCGGGATTTGAACCCGGGCGCTAGGCTTGCCGCCAAACCTTTCTTCAAGCTGTCCACAGGCCTATAGGCTACCAGGCTACCTCACCCCGGCCATGTTTTGCAGTCTTTGTTATTTTCTGAAACGGTTATTGTGCTTATTTACGTTTCCTAAAGGGCCTATTCTTATAGAAACCGTTATTGGGAAGCAAGCGCAATATGGCGAAATCATATTGTCGAAGGGATGATTCCATTTGCAGCAAGCGCCAAACAAAAACCGTTTGAGCATTGTGTTGTTAGGCGCTGCTCATTCTTTTAATCATTCACTCTTCGTTATCGCATCACCGTTGCTTACGTTGATAATGACCAGTTTGAATGTTTTGAAGTCAGAAATAGGCTTCGTATCCATGATTGCGTCATTTATATATGGCGCTGGAGCATTGGTGGGGGGACCTTTAGGAGACAAGATTGGTGAAGCTAAAGCGATTACTATTTGTCTTGCTTTTTCCGGGCTCTCCGCATTTATTATGCTGGTTGCAGGCTCAGTGAGCAGTATCTACGTTTATGCGCTTGCATTGATTTTGATGGCTGCTTGGGCTAGTCTCTATCATCCAACTGCAAATTCGCTTATCTCAAAAACCTTCAAAGGAAAAGTTTCAGAAACTATGGGTTTGCATGGAGTTGGCGGAACCCTTGGCACGGTTTTGACCCCAACAATTGCATGGGTTATCGGCTCGGCTTTCGGATGGTCATGGGCTTTTGTCTTTTTTGGCATTTTATGCGTTTTGCTCGCTTTGATGTTTATTAAAAGTTTTAAGCAGACAGACAGCGGAAACAGAAATAGTGGAACAATTATAGACGCCTTGAAAATACGTGAACTCTGGATACTGTTAATCTTCAACGTGACAATTGGTCTTTTTATGAAAGGCGTAGAATTATTCTTTCCAACATACCTTACGTACAATAGGTTAATTGATCCTGCATGGGCTTCAGTTGCATACACACTGGTTTTAGCTGCTGGAGTTCCAGCACAATGGATTGGAGGGAAAGCGGCTGACAAAATTGGCTCGAAAAAAGTTTTGATAGCCACTTCTGCTGGCGTTTGCATGAGCCTACTTTCGCTTCTGCTCTTTCCAATCTACATTATTGGAATAGCACTCTTTATTCTATTGTACGGTTTATCTTTCTACGCACATCAGCCCGCATTAAACTCTTTAACAGGCTTTTTATCTCCTCGAAATCAGAGAGGGGCAGTCTACGGCATATTCTTCTTCACATCCTTCGGCATAGGTTCTATTTCACAGTCTATTTCAGGTTATATTGGCGACATTTACGGCTTAGATGCTGCATTTTATCTGCTAACGGTTTTCGCTTTTGCTGCTTTAATCTTGTCTTTTAAGCTTCCAGAAAAAAGAGAAAACGACTGAGAATTATTTAAGCACCCATCTTATCCACATAACTGCAACTATGCCCGCTGCAACAATTACTGAAACGATAAAAATTGCCAGATTTTGCCAGAAGTCAAAGTTTCCAGCGAAGAAAGCAAGGAATAGCAATATAAAAGCTAACCAACAGACTCCAACCATAACTGTTCCAGCAACTCTTGAACCAAGAGAGTTCATAACTATTAACTACAATGAAGCCATTAATATTAATTTCGTGTTCTATCGCTTTATGATAGCACTAAAAATAAGGGTCCGCAAGCAATCGTTCGACTAGCCTATTTTTCCTCAGAAAGCACAGGGTTAGGGTCTCGCATTTTGCAGTAGCACGAACAAAACCGAAGCTTAAAAATACATAAAAAGCTTGCATCAATGAAACAGATTTTAAAGATTATTTACTTCTGGAGTAATGTCACTGAATAGGCTCTTAAGGAAAACAACATTCAACAAAAATTATTTGGGAATGTAAAAGCCTTCAAAATGTAGGAGTTTCTTTTGCTTATAGCTAACGAATGTTAGCGATTCCTTAAAAATTGCTAGAATATCCTAAAAATTGTGAAGTTTAGATTTCAGAAAAGGCTAAAACATGTAAACTTAAACATAGCGCGACCCGCGTCACAACTAAACGAAACACGAAGTAAGACCTTAGTCTTTAGCGAAAATTGGTTTTGAATGAAACTTTGATGGATAAAAAGAGAAAACAAAAATCACGAATGGCGATGGATGTTACTGCTCGCCAATCACTTGAATTATTACCGTTCTCCTTCTAGAGTGGACATCAGTTTCTACGAAAACTAATGATTGCCAAGTTCCAAACTCAACTCGGCCGTTGACTATTGGCAAAGTTTTGTCTGGAGGCAGAAGCATAGACCTTAAGTGTGAGTGAGCATTAGAGGGATGATGATATGCCTTGTGCTTTGGAACTATTTCTTCAAGAAACGCTTTAATGTCATTAAGCAAACTGTACTCGCTTTCAGTTAAAATTAGTATACCCGTAGCATGTGGCGCAAAAACATGAACTATACCATTCTTGGCTCCAGATTTGGCAACTATTTCCTGAACTTTGTCTGTCAAATCTATAAAGTCTATTTCGCCTTTTGTAGAGAAGGTTAGGCTTGTGTTAAAAACTTTAAAGTTTGACATTGGCTATTTCACTTAAGCAGTTTAGTCATTATAATCTCATCTATATATTTGCAATCTTGAAAAATTTTTTGGAACAACTTCTGTCTGCACAAACCCGACCTTCTCATAAACATGGAATGCACGTTTATTCGTTGCAAAAACTGAAAGCGTCAAAACCTTCAAACCCATATTATGGGCTTGCTCCTCCAAAATCTTCATAATGCCAATTCCTATATCCATGTCTCTAAATTCTTTCTTGATTATTACCCTTGCTAAGCCAACATGTTTCTGAAAGCCTTCTAGTCGATCAATGCTGGCAGATGCAATAATCTTTCTATCAACTTCTGCAGCAAGGCTGAATGCTTTATCTATTTCTAAATTTGCAAGCTTTTTAGATAACCAGTCAACTTCCCTTTCTCTAGAAACTTTCTGATCCATGATTATTTCAGCGCCTTCTTCAATAAGTTCTAATAAATCGTCTAAGTCCTCTCACTTCGGCGTTCTCAAAATCACTTTACGCCCATCTTTTGCAAAAAGGCACCGTATGACTTTTCCAGATTTTATATCCTAAATAATAATGCAGTAAAAATTTTAACAATTTTGGCTGAACCCCAAAAAGTGAGTTTTGTTGATGCTTTTGTATACGACTGGATGTTTGGCAAGATTCAAATACCTAAGAAATTGAACTCTACATTATAGGGTCTGCGATGAAAGTAAGGAAACAATACTTTTACCCTTTAGTTGAGGAGAAACTGAAAACCTTTGGAACAGTGACCCTTACACATAGACAGAAAAGAGGCAATTTCGTCCCTGATTTTATATTGGAAAATGAAGACGGTAAAAGAATAGCTGTCGAAGTTGGGTGTGAAATTCACTCGAATCGTCTTGCCCAAAAGGCGCTTTCTCAAAAAGCGTTTCAGCTTTTAGTCTATTTACACCGATTTGATCAAGTGCTGTATATTGCCCCTTATGAAGAATTGAAAATCGTATGTAATATGTTAGAACAGGTCGGCGTAAAAGTTGGAGGAAAGCTTCAGACAGTAGACCTAAGCTATATTGTTGGAACAGAAGCTTTTGAAGTAAGACTGCAAAAAATGGCTCTAGAATTGAAGAAGATTAAAAGATACTTGAGGGACCACGGATACAGATTATGAAGAGATTTTGCCATCACTATAACATCACCAACAAAAATAATTATAGTAATCACCAATATCACCAGAGAGTAAAAACCCGCCCTAAAATTGTCAAATACATTGCCTATTTAGGCTACAGTAAGCAAAACAAGTTCATGCACTCACAAGAAATAAAGCCAAGAAAACCCCTTTTTAGCAACAAAAAATTAACAGTAAAAACCTCAAGCAAAAAATTTCTCTACAACAATTAAATGACAATCTTCGTATACAGAAGCATCAACCCCTTATCTGAACAAACTTTCAAAGCAAAGTTCAACCTATAATAAGGGGGTCTAGACGCACAGAGAGCCCAGAGACCACCCCCACACCCATAAGAATGCGAAGTATTCTCGAAAGGTTACGCCATTTGCTTCGCATGGAGATTTTCGTTGGTTTTTATATGAGGTCACGGTTAAGCCCATATGTTTGATTAGATAGTTGAACAAAAAAGGCTGAAATAGGCTTATTTTGTAATTTCAAGTTAGAATTAGGCTTTAAGATTTTTAGGCTTGAAAGAAGACGGTCTGGGAATTTTGAGTGAGGTTATGTTCGAAGAAAAACAATCTAAAATTATTGGAAATATGGAAAAATATGGTTCAATACGACTTAAAATTGTAAAAAAACCATAATGCGCCTATTTCACTTTTGTATGTATGTTATCAGTTTTTTCATATTGCCGATTTTGAAATAACCTCTATAATAATTCGTGAACATGTGTTTTGATTGAGGAAACATTTGGAAGGCTGTTAGATTTGTCCTTTGACCATTTTGGAAATGATGTGGAAATACTTGAAAGAAACGTTAATGGCAGAAAAGTCAGAGTGAAATGGGATTGGGGAAATTTTAAGAGCACAGAACGCTTTCCAGTTGACGAAAACCTCATAAACTGGGTTATAGGGCAAGAACAAGCATTAAATGAATGCTTCTTATGCCTAGACGAGTGGGTGCACAAGCTAAAATGGCTTGAAAAGACAAAATGGTATGAGAATTGGAGCGACCCAGACAAACCTAAACCCTCTGCTAAAACAGTCATAAGCCCAGGACCATATCTACTTCTTCTTGGCGACCCTGGAACAGGCAAATCGTTGATAGGCAGAGCCTTAGCTGAGAAGCTTACCCAAATCTATAGGGAGAAGGGTATAAAACTTTATGATATGCTGTGCTGGAGAAATAAGGTGCTACCAAGTCAACCCAAAATTTCCATTCATAAAGCTGGAGAAGGCAAAAAAATTCTGCAAAAAGAGCAGCTCAAGGAACTTAAAAGAAAATTTGTAACAAAGGTAGGCGTCAAAGCTCTACTGATTCTCCTCGTTTTAATGGGCTTATTTCTAATTTCTCTTGGCTTTTACTTCATGTACCAAGCTTGGCAAACATGGGAAGCCAACCCCATGTTTCTAGGCGAACCCCTTCAACAATATTACAATTACAACTTCATAGATTATCTTGTCGGAAAATTTGTCACACTCGTACCAATAACCATTATTCCTGGCGGAAGCCTAATTTTCTTCGGCGTTTTC
Organism: uncultured Candidatus Bathyarchaeia archaeon; assembly: GCA_964469615.1. Lineage (GTDB taxonomy): Archaea > Thermoproteota > Bathyarchaeia > Bathyarchaeales > Bathycorpusculaceae > CAYXZM01. The sequence continues at coordinate 9,410 of CAYXZM010000006.1, forward strand.
ATATGGTGGTTCTCCAAACTCGGCGGTTTAGGAAACCTAAAAGGCATAGCAGGCGCTCAACAAACCGAGGTGCCAAAACTAATAGTAGACAATAGTTCAGAACGCGCACCCTTCGTGGATGCAACAGGACACAGAAGCGCACAGCTTTTCGGCTCAATAGCGTGGGATCCCTATCAGACTGGTGGTTTAGGCACCCCTGAACATCAAAGGGTTACTGCTGGTGATGCCCATAGAGCTTCGCTTGGAATCTTGTATATTGACGAGATAAAGAATCTTGATTCAGAAGAGGCTGTTACGCTTTTGACTGTGCTTGAGGATGGGCAGTTGCCGATTACCTTGAGGGGTAAATGGCATGGTGGAGACACGGCAGCAATGGCTGTTTCTACAGAACCGGCACCTGCCATAACATTTCTCGTGGGTGCTGGAAACTTTGACAGCATAAGTCAAATTCACCCAGCTTTAATGGATCGTATCTATGGTTACGGCAAAGTTGTCAGAATGAATAATGATATGCCTAACACTTTGGAGAATAGGCGCAGGTATGTGCAGTTCATAGCGCAAGAAGTTAAGCGTTTCAATCTCATACCATTCAGTCGAGAAGCATGTGAGGAAATAGTGGAAGAAGGACGTCGTAGAAGTAATAAAAAGGATGCTTTAACAACAAAATTTAGACCATTAATTTCAATAATTAAAACAGCTGCAACGCTTGCAATGAATGAAGGATGCAAAGTTGTTGAAAGAAGGCATGTGCAAGAAGCCATAGAGAATCACTGCAAAACCATTCAAAGACAAATTTTAGAACACGAGATCAACGAAAGAGGCAAACTATTAGAAATAAAACCAAAGGGCATCAAAATTGGACAAATACATGGACTGGCTGTTGTCAGAGACCCATACAGCGGAGAAATGACAGGTAGCGTGCTTAACGTTAAGGCACATATGATTAAGCGAAGCGATCTCCCAAGAAATTACCCAATTAAAGGCTATTACAAAGTGACAGGAGCAGCAAAAGGCCAAAGTTTCATTTCCGACAGCATAGCTAAAGTGAGAAGTGTAATCCTTCAAAAATATGGAGTAGACATAGCGCAGGACTATTTGACACACATTGATTTTGCCCAATCCTATGGCGTAGATGGTCCATCTGCTGGTGTGACAATGGCAATACTCTTATGCTCTCTCATAGAGAATAAACTAGTAAGGCAGGATGTGGCAGTTACTGGAGAAATAAACTTAGGCGTTGGTGATTCCATTCAAATAACTGCTGTTGGCGGTGTTTATGAGAAGATTAAGGCTGCTGAGGCATGGGGCTTTAAGAAAGTGGTTGTTCCACAAAAGAATTTTGAACATTCCATTGATGTCAGAGACTATCGCATAGAAGTTGTGCCTGCAGCAACATTAGATGATTACTTAAGAGAATGCCTAGTTGAAGAGGCAGCTTTAAAGATTCCTGTGCGCACTTATAAACGTCGAAAACGCTGATAAATTTTGAAAAAGCTTTTTCTCTTTTCAGAAAGCACAATTGCTTAACTTTGTTCCAAGGCTATTTACTGAACTTTTTAGAGGTGTCTCAGAAATGCTGTTTTTGCACAACAATGTTATAAACCAAAACTGAAAACAACTTTGGTAGCTTAAACAGGAGAAGATTCTTTATGGGTAGGGATGTTGACAAAGACGAAATTCGCAGATGGCGCAAAAGAGGCTTCTACAGCGAAAACGTCCTAGTAAAGCTTCTAACTAAAAAAGGATATCATGCTGTGCGCGTTCCAGTCAGCAACCCCAGCCTTAATCCTCTACCTGATATTATAGCAAGAAAAAACTCGCACATTTATGCCTTTGAAGTGAAAAACGCAAGCTACTATGCTTATTTTCCAAAACAACAGATTGAGAAACTCTTCAGATTTTTAGAAGAACTAATTCCATTGGAGAAGACATTTAAGCATGCTTTGCTTGCTGCTCATTTGGGCAAGAAATGGATCTTCAAAGAAATAAGTTGGGCAGATTGGGAGAAGAATAGGCTCCCTGAGAAGGCAAGAATCTTAAAACGCGACAGAGGAAACTTCAATTTAGTTGAGAGCTGAAAATTATAGCTTATGCAAGCGAAATAGATTTAAAAGTCTCTTTATATCTTGGAAATCCTGCATAAGTGAAGGCTTATGGTACAATCCTTTCAAGGAATAATAATTAATTATCGGATAGGTCCGAAGAGCCAAAAGTCAAAGGAATGTATAATCCAGTTTGCACACATAAATTCTGTTTCGGAAGCGAGCAGGCTTATTGGCAGAAAAGTAGTCTGGAAAATCGGCGAAAACAAGATTCTGGGAAAAATTGTGGATTTACATGGCAAAAAAGGTTTAGTTAGAGCAAGATTTAGAAGGGGCGTTCCTGGTCAAGCCTTAGGAACAACAGTTGAGTTGGTCGGATAAGCGCCTTGAAAAATGCTTAAGCGAGCCAACATAGGCTGGTAGTTGACTTAGAAAGTCTTGAAGCTGGAGCACAGAAACTATTGGCACATTGTCATAAAACTTTAATTGGCTTGTGACCAGCGTTAAAATGGCTGGAATAAATTTAGCAAAACTCCATGAAGTAAATTCAATTTTGATTGCTGGATTCGGCAATGTTTCAGCTAGTGCAGATACTCGTTCTACTTGTTCCTCAACTATTCTCTTTAAAGTAGAAGGGAACATTCCATGATGCCAATGCTTGCAATCTGCACATACTACAATAGGTGCTTTAAATCCAATAATATCAACTTCCCATTTTCTTCCTGCGTGTTTGAATCTTAAATTTCTTTTAACCGCATAACCATTGCGTTCAAAGGCAATAGCAGCAATGCTTTCAAACTCCTTCCATTGAAGAAAACTGCTCACACCTTCAATATCAGCACCTAAGCTTATGGCTCTGACAGCCAGTTTAAGGCGTTGTAGGTTATCTGCTTCCACGGTATCTTTTCGCACATAAATCAGTCCATCATTTTGCAATTTTCTAAGCAAATTCTCAACATTTTGCGATAGAAGTCTTGCATCTTTTTTAACTATTTCCTTTGAAACTAACCCTTCTTTGGTCAATCTCAGTAAGGAAATAATCAAGTCTCTTTCAATATTCAATTAAAAGATTCTCCAAATTATACAGGATAATGCCCAAAAATAGTCGCTTCCGAAGACTGCTTAAAAGCTTTTCTATAGACATAAATGAATCTAGATTGAGCTTATTGTTGTGGAATAAGTCAGATGGCTAGAATAAAAGCTATGTTATTCGATATGCATGGAACATTAGTTCATAAGGAAAATGATGTGACTGATAAAGAAATTTCTGATTATCTTTTTAGTCGAAGCTATGAAATTTCTCAGCAACAACTTAGAGCTGCATGGGCTTTTGTCTCCTTCATAGATTATCCAAAGTATGGGTATAGAAGCTGGCGTTCATTTTTTTCTCAAATTTTCCGAAGACTAAAAGTTAAAGTAGACAGCGAAACGTTGCAAGCCATTGTTAAAATGCTTGAAAGCAGACCGTATCAGCTATTTCCAGATGTTGCTGAAGCAGTGCCAAAGGCAAAGTAAAACGGATTCAAAACAGCAATTGTAACTACAATAGCCTATTTCCAATTCAAAAAGGCGATTAAGCCAATCGAGAAATATTTTGATTTTGTCATGACTGGTTATGAAGCTGGATGCGACAAAACCAATCCAAAAATGTATAAGAAAACCTTAGAAATTCTTAAAGTTGAACCACAAGAAGCTGTCATGATTGGAGATAACCCTCCTATAGACATAATTTTGCCTAAACGTTTGGGCATTAAAGGTATACTCTTAAACAGAGAAGAAAAGACTGTAAAATGTGCACAGGCTGACGCTGTGGTGAATAATTTAAATGATGCATTGGAAACTATAATAAGAAAATTCGGCAAAAGTTAAGAATCTTAAAGGGTTGTATATGTTTGAAGAATACACTTCTAAAACCTCTAAATCTAAAACACTATATGAAAGAGCCAGAAAAGTTCTCCCAGCAGGCGTTTCCTATGGAATAAGATATTTTGAGCCATACCCCTTCTACACTACAAGAGCGAAAGGAAGCAAACTTTATGATGTTGACGGAAATGAGTACATCGATTTTTGGCTGGGACATACTGCACTTATACTTGGTCACAGCCCAAAAGCCATTGTTAAAGCTGTTAAGGGACAGCTTGAAAATGGCACCCATTATGGAACAGCTCATGAACTTGAGATTCAATTAGCTGAACAAGTTGTAAAGATGGTTCCAAACGTGGAAATGGTGCGCTTTACAAATTCGGGAACAGAGGCGAACATGTATGCCACACGCTTAGCACGTGCTTACACGGGTAAAAATAAAATTGCAAAGTTCAAAGGCGGATGGCATGGAGGCTACGATGCACTTCACATGGGTGTTAAGCATCCCTTCAATATTCCAGAATCAGCTGGCTTAACAACTGGCGCCCTTCAAGACACTATTCTTCTGCCTTTCAATGATCTTGACGGAGTAATAGAAAGGCTGAAGAACGAAGAAGTAGCCGCTGTTATAATTGAGCCAATTCTCGGTGCTGGAGGAGGAGTAGTTGCAGAAAAAGAATTTTTAGAAGGACTTAGAGAATTTTGCAATGAAAAAGAAATTCTCTTAATTTTCGATGAAGTCATCACTGGTTTTCGACTGGCTCCAGGTGGAGCACAGCAATATTATGGTGTAATAGCAGACGTAATTGTTTTCGGAAAGATTTTAGGCGGAGGCTTTCCAATAGGTGCTTTTTGCGGAAAAAGAAAAATCATGGAAAGACTAGACACAAGGATTTATGAACGCCCACACTACTCATTTCACGGCGGAACATTTGCAGCAAATCCAATAACGATGACTGCTGGTTTGATGACGCTAAAAATTTTAGAAGACAACCAGCTAATAAATCGCTTGAATAAAACTGGAAAGAAAATCAGAGAGCAAATAGAGGAAAGCTTTCAGACAAATGGTGTGGATGTTCAGGTTACTGGCGATGGTTCTCTTTTCAATGTTCATTTCACAAGAGAAAAAGTAAAGGACGCTGATGCAGTTTTTAGGGCTGACAGAAAGAAACTTGTGAATTATAATTTGAACATGATTTCAAAAGGTATTTTCTTCTTGCCAACCCATACAGGTGCTTTAAGCACTGCACATACTGAAGAAGATATAGAAAAACTGTTTTCCGAAACAGAAGAATACGCTAAAAAATGTAAAACGGGTCAAAACAAAACATATGTTTGATGATTATTTTTTCAAATAAATTTTAAGCATGCTTTCAGCTTTTTTAAGGTCCAGCGGATTATTTACGTTAAAAAATGTTCTAAGCTCAGGGTCCAGTTGCTGTAAAACAAGAGTAGAAACATAACGAACACCATGCATCTTGTCCACCATGGACTGCATGTTCAATTTTCCTTCATTTAAAGCGCTTTTAGCAGCCTCATATGCGGGTTTTGTGCAATAAACAGCTTGCAAAGGTTCTATGTAGCTGTTTGGCCAGCGTGGAATAACAGCATTCCTATTTATGCATAGTTCAAAAAGCAACGCGATAATATCTCTGGAGACAAATGGAGTATCGCATGGAAGGAGAAGCGCATACTTGCCATGGGTTTCTTTGAAGCCCGTTAAAGCGCCTATGAGTGGGCTTTGGGTTTCATTTATACTAGTTCTGTCGACAAGAATTTTCATGTCTGAACTTAATATCTTCTCGTAATTTTCAACTTGACTCTTTGAGCTAACAACCACGATTTTTTCGTCAACAATTTTGTTTACTGCATCTATAGCGTGCTTTATGAGAGGTTTGCCAGCTAAATGCAGTAATCCTTTGTCTTGTCCAAATCTGCTTGAAAGTCCGCCTACAAGAAAGATTACTGATTTATCCAATAATTTATGAACCTCTTTGCTTAATGGTTTAAGTATTGCAGATAAATATTTTTTTAATTCTTCCTAGTTTTATTTTGTTTTTCTTAGGCTAGCTGCTGCTTCTGCAATTATGAAAAGCCCTATTAACACTATTATCATTGCGAGCAAGGGCAACTCGTAAAAACCCATCATTTCAGTTCCCCCAATAACAAATGCCACTATCCCTATAAAGAGGCTGAATTTGCTTAAGCGCATCCCAAATCCTGTTCGTGCAACATTAAGGCCTATCAAAATAATTCCAGCGCCTAATGCTATGTATGGCACCATGGGTATACCGTAATACTCATATAATGCCCAGCTTAAACCGATTAAAACAATGAACAAACCCCATGCAAGGGAAGTCAAGGCTACACTTTTATTCAATTTGATTCACCATGTAAAATTCTTACTATCCCAGAGGCAATATAAGATTATCGTATTATAGACAAGAGTGCATAAGTAATTTTCCGTAAATATTACCAGAAGCGGAATATAGAATATACATTGATCTGCATACTTTTTTCTATGGGAGAATAGCTTTGATGGATTCGGAAATTAGGGAATTAAACCGTATAGTATGCAAGGATTGCGAAGAGAAAGATTACGAAAGATGCAAAAACTGCAGGATATATCAATTGATAAATAAAATAGCTGTTCGCTAAGAGGCTATTTCACATTATTTTCTATTTTAGTTGCTATCTCATCCAAGATTCTGGCAAACGGATGCGATTGTCTTTCATTTGCAAAGATAATGCCACCTTCAGCCTTTAAAATGTCGCAGAAACAAGGCACTATCCCCAAAACTGGAACCATATAAATGTCCTTCATTTTGGTTTGCATTTCCTCTTTGAAAGCCTTTGAAGAAAAATCGTTCAAAACCTTATTGAGAACTATTTCTGACTTCTTCTCAAACAACTCGTAAAGTTCATGTAGCATGCGTTTCGTTCCGTCAACATCTGACCTATCAAGCGTTGTTGCCACTATAACTAAATCAGCGACTACGATGGAGTTAATAGAGGAGTACTGTAGACCTGGACTTGTGTCAAAAATTAGATAGTCAAATCCTTTACCGTCTAGAAGGGAATTTCTAAGAGCCAACAATCTTCCTAGAGCACGCATCTCCCATTTTCTGTCTTTTGCCGACATTTCTCTAATTGCTTCAGTTGCAGGATTAGCTAATCCAACATACAGTTTACCATTACTATGGATTTTGTCGCTTATATCTATCAAAACCTTGTCAATTTCACATGTTCCATTTAAATAATCATTCAGCCAGTATTCGACCTTTCCCATTTTGAGAATTGTATAAAGGCTTGGGGCTCGGAAGTCGATGTCCATCAAGCAGACTTTCTTGCCGTGCTGAGCAAAGGTTGCAGCCAAATTTACTGAAAGAAGAGTCTTCCCTGTTCCACCCTTGTACGAGTGCACAGCTATTATTTTGCCCAAGCTTATCCCTCTTGATTTTCCCTATCCACATAGAAGTAGGCTTTTCTGCCTTTCCTCTCCTTCTTAAGATACCCCATAATCACAAGTTGATTCAAGTAAGCGCTTTCAACAGCTCTGGCTCTATGTGTTTGTTGAGCAATTTCCTCTGCCGTGGCACGACCAAGTTTGCACACGGTCATGGCTGTTTTTCTGAGGTGGTCAGGCATTGAAAGCAACGTCATAACATCTAATGGTGCTTCTGGAATTGTTTGAATGTCCTTTCTACCGTGCTTTTGCAACTCAATCATGACTTCGATTTTTTCGTTTAGTCTTTCAAGGTTTTCTCTAATTTTCTCAAGTATTTGCAGAGGCTTTTTTCCCAGAACTTCCTGTTTGGACAATAATGGTTCCTCAGTGTTTTACGTGTGTACACTATTTAAGAGAATGTGCAGTTTATTAAGTCTTACGAAACAAACATAATGATTTACAAAACAAATACAAAAACTACTACTTAACGAATCTATTTTTGGCGAACATCTATTTTAGCCCACAATACGCTTATGCCCATTATGCCTAATATGAAGAATAGGAATAATGCTGCTGTGTATTCCGAGGCTGATAGAGCCATTTGCTCAAACATTTTAGGTCATTAGAATTTTAAGATTAGAAAGGATAAAAGGTGTGTTTCGTGTCAAAAATATTTGTTGTTTAAAATATTGTGAATTATGTAAGTTGGGTTTTAGTCAAAAAGTTTGAGGAAAGAATCTAATATGGCACAGGCATTCGGTTTCTTGCTTCTTCCACTATGGGCAATACTTGTTTTAGTTCTCTGAAGTATTTGAGTACTGTAATGCCACGTTGGGTTACTGCATAAACAACTCTCCGCTTTCCTACAGTTCGTTCTTCAACAAGATTCTGCTTTATCAAAAAGTCCAAGTATTCCTTCAGCACACTGCAGTTTACGTTAGCCTTATACATGATGTGAGTTAGCTTTAATGGACCGCGATGGGCTAACACTTTTAGTATATCTATATACATTTCAAGTTTGGAACGTCTCATCATCCAAACCTCTTTGGCATACATTCCATCTTTTTTATATAAAGCTTTTATGGATTCAAACTACGGCTTTTTCCTATTTAGTCTACGTTAGTAGCTTCTTTTCTTGTGTGCTCTTATTAACACGTTTATTCTATTTTGGAAAGCGGTGACCAAGTCATCTAATAATATTTTTTGCAATTCTGCTGAAATTCCCTTCATGTTTTCCTTGAAAACCTTAGCCATTTTAGCTTCCAAATCTTTCCTCTGTTTAACCGATAAACCATGTTTCAAGTAGCTTTTCCTCCATTAGTGGACAGAAATAAGATGGGGATATTTAACTAACTTATGAATAGGAAATATGGATTCAAAATCCACATTCTGAAGAACATTTTTATTTTTGGTTTACTTCATTATTTTTGCCGGATGATGAGAAGGCATTAGATTGACAATAGGATGAAATCTCAGAGTTACTCAGACGGCACTTCACACTATTTCTTGCTTCGCATTAAAAGGCGAATCCGATGTATGCTATAAGTTATCGCTACACCAATAATCATACCAATAATTATGGATAAACCCCATAACAGAAAGATGTCAAAGTCTCCGTCTGGTCTTGCAAGCCCTAACCTATACATCAATTGAAGTGAAGATGTTATTGGGAAGAAAAGTGCCCATCTTACTTCTTGGGGGAAGTTAGAAAGGGTTGATGCAAATGTATACAAAATGAAGGGTGCAGGAAAAGACCATATAAAGCCTATAAGTAAACCTGACCAAATATATGGTCTGGTCAAAAAATTTACAAATCCTTTGATAACGCTCCATAAGCGTTGTAGCACTCCCTTTTTAGATTTCTTTTCTACCAATTAATTCGCCTACTATTGATTTTGTCAATGGAAATTATAAGCTTGTTACTTGCTTCGACATTAGCCTGCGGTTAGTCTTTTAAAATGCTCCTTTCTTAAATAGTATTTGGCGATGCTTTATGTCAAAGACTTCGCGTGAATTTGATTTATCTTTTCTGGAATCAGAATTAAAGGGCAAGACACTCCTTGTCTACTGGTATATGTTGCAGCAACCTACACATACAACGGGAATTCGTGAAATCCAGAGAGCTTTAGGTTTTTCCAGCCCAAGTATAGCTGTGCATCATCTTGAAAAGCTGCAGGATTTAGGGCTTGTACGTAAAAAGACTACAGGTGAATATGTTTTGGAAGAAGTGGTCAAGGTTGGAATTTTAAAGCTCTTCACACGTATGGGTCACTTTCTTGTGCCTCGGTATCTTTTCTATTCAGTTCTGTTTTCCACAATGCTGGCAGCCTATATGCTATTATGGCTTTCTGGTTTAATAGTTCCAAGTTTTTACGCTATGCTGTTCGGCTTGCTTGCAGCATTGATATTTTGGATTGAAACCGTTAGATTATGGAGGGCGAAGCCTATTTAAAAAATTAGTGTTCTAAAACGTAGACTTAAAAGCTACCGCGTCAATGATTTTTTACGGAGGCTGACACATTGAAACGAATCATAATATACTTTGCGGCTGCTGTTTTAGCTGGACTATCGTTAACGCTGATTCCACTAATTACTAGTGGGGAAATTAATGTTAGAAGTAATTATCTTTTAATTCCAGAATATGTTGCTGAACATCTAAGTCAGACAGAAGAAAACTCCGACTTAAATGCTACCAGATATCCAATTAATGTTGGAATTTTTGTCATAAGCTTCATAATTGCGTTAGTTGCGTTCCTATTGGTTAGAAGGAAAATTCCTCACGACTACAAAAGGATAAGAATGCCTCCGTTCTAATCTTAGTACGGCATGTTCTAAAACATAGCATTAAGACCTAAAAACATTATTCTTATATTAATGGGGGAGCCTTATGCGGTCAAGAAACTTGAGTTGCATCGAAGAAAATGCAAAGAATGACATTCAAGGACTTATCATGCTAATCCAAATATGTGCTTGCTGTGGAAGAGAATTCACATATAGGAGAGGACGCAAACATTGCTCAAGCTGCCAAGGACTTCTCAAAACAAAAATCATAGTGCAGAAAACTCTTCCTTCTCCTTTATTAGAGACCTAATCGTTCAATGAGACCTTTGTTATTTTGCGAGCGAATGTCACGTAACCTGTATGTCCAGTCATCAAAGTTTGAGGTCGCGTTTTTCCCCTTTCTATTTGCATTCCACGCATCAAACACTCAACACTCTCTATATCTACAAAACCCTCTTCCCTCAAAGCCTCAACCGTCTTAACCACTTGATCTATTGTGGGGCTAAAAGAAACAAGTGTACCACAAGGTTTTAAGGCGTTATGGGCATGCGAAATAACAAGCCATGGTGTAGCTAAATCCAGTATAACAGCGTCGACATTTTTTTCATCAATATTCAGAGTTATGTCCTTATTCTTAAGCTCCACAAAATCGATTAGTCCAGCACGCTTCAGGTTTTTCTCTGCAACTTTAAGAAATTCCTCTCTTATTTCATAGCTGAAAATTTTGCCCTTCGGCTTCACATAATGTGCCAATGCAGTAGTCAATGCTCCTGTGCCTGTACCTGCTTCTACAACACGGCTTCCTGGTCCTATCCCGCTGAACATCACTATTAGGGCTGTGTCTTTTGGATAGGTTATCTGAGTTTTGCGCATTGACTTCATAATATAATCCCGCAAAAGAGGCTTCAATGCAATGAATTCAATGCCTAAGCTACTTGCAACACGAACTCCGTAATCTTTTCCAATTAAGTCATCAAATTTTATGAAACCCTTATGTGTATGAAAGCTTTTGCCAGCTTCCACTTTAACCATGTAGGTCTTTCGCTGATTTAGATAAAGAATTACGTAATCGCCTTCAGTTATTTTTTGACCTGACAATGGCTATCCCTATGGAGTATATTTGAAAGGATGCTTTGACCTATCCTTGTTTTCCATCAATTCATCTATGGTTGGTCTGCTTTCAATAGCTTTGCGAATACCATGACGCATAGCCTTATAATTATTTATGTACACGCGTTGTCTATCAACAGCCGTAGGATGCACAAACACGTTAGCAATAATGATTAAATGTTCCACAACCTCTTTTGGAATGGTTCCGTCAGAAACGCTGTCAATAACAGCCTTTGCCACAGCAGTTTGTGCAGGTCCATAAACCATGCTTGCTTGACGCATACTTGTAATCGTAACGGTGGGAACGATTAAGGTTACGGGTTTAACTGCTAGGTTCGGCTCCAAAATAGCCAGCAACGGTTCATGTCCTGATGTTGGTGTTGCTTTAGCCTTTGCAAAGGCTTCACCCAATGGACCATCTTTTTTGCCTATAAGAATGTCTATGTGAGCTACTTCTGCACCTTGTCCAGCCAATGCCTCGCCTACTCGAAGTTCGAAGTCTTTTATGACTTCAGGTGTTATGTTTATTGCCATAAAGCGCTCTTCTATAGGCTTTTCAACAATTTCAAATGTTAAAGGCTTCGGTGTTATTTTTCCAATTTTCTCCAAATCCAGTCTCAGTTCTTCTCTGGCTTCATATGTGAGTTCTCCACCAACACTTAACGGCTTTCTAACAGGTCCAACCTTTATTTTCATCATGTTCAACGCTTCTTTCGTGCCTACAGCTCCGCTTCCAGCAATTATGCGTGCTATTTTCTGCACCTTATATTGTAATTCACGAGCCTTTTGGAGTTCGCCATTCTTTATGTGATTGTAGATTTGAACCCAGATGTCAGGTATAGCATTAGCGCTTGCAAGAATGGCTCCAGAGCAGCCTGCGGCTAATGCTGCAATGACTACTTCGTCGTGTCCGCATAAAACGTTGATTTTGTCTCTTACTTTTTCCAGTACAGCCAATATGAAGCTTAATTGTCCGCTGCTGTCTTTTACACCAACTATGTTTGGAATTTGAGCCAAATCCTCAACCATTTGCCAAGGTAATGGTAAACCAGTGCACTGCGGAATATTGTAAAGGATTATTGGCATATCCGCCTTACTTGCAATAGTATCATAATGCTCGTAGATTCCACGGTCAGCGGGCTTCAAATAAAACGGCGTAACAATTAATACAGCGTCAGCTCCAACATCCTTAGCATACTTGGTCATTTCCAAGGCTTGGTCTGTTCCGCTCGCTCCTGTTCCCGCAACAACTGGAACCCGCCCATTTACTTCGTCAACAACAGTTTTTATGACATGCTTTTTTTCTTCAGTTGACATGTTTACAAATTCGCCTGTGGTTCCGCATGGAACAACGCCGTGAACGCCTAATTCAATGCAATGATTTACCAATGCCCGCAATCTTTCATCGTCAACAACTTTTCCATCATCGGTGAAAGGCGTAACCAAGGCAGGTAAAATTCCTTCTGGTTTATACATATTCTCCACCAGTGGATAACCATGTTTTTATTGTCATTTAAGCTTTGAATATTGAAATTGGCAAAAATATGTTTGATGTTGTAAATTTTTGCATAAATGCTTAAATTATTAAAAGGTTGAATACAGTTCAACCATTTGGGGGATGTGGTCTTGAAGGATATCCGAGAGAAAATTGCGATTAATGAGGAAAATTTGAATGTTGTTAATGATTTTTTGTTGGAAAAGAATAATCCGCTTATGAATGCTCTGCTGAAGATTGTTGAAAAGTATGGTGGTGTTGCTGAGATTAACCGTAAGGCTAAGGAAAATCGCAAGCTTGAAAATCTGATGAAAAGACTTGAGCAGAAGAAGTCGCCTTTTGTTAAGGATTTGGAATGGCTAATTAAGCAGCGTGACAAAAATGCTTTCATTAGTATACCAGATTACCGCAGAAAGGTTTTAGGTAAAAAGGCTGATTTTATCAAGTTTGATGATTCTTTTGCTGTTACGCTTGAGATTAGCGCTTTCAACTTTTTCCCATGGTTGATTGAAGAGGCTAAACATGCCATTGCTAAGCAAGATTTGATGCCGGCACGTTATATTCGAGTTCGTTCTATGAAAGAACAAGTTGAAGATGATGATATTCTTGCTTTTGCGGCTGCAATGCAGATTATTGGGGCTTCTTATGTGCAGACGCTTGACACTAAAGGAACAATGGCTGGACCAGATGGCAAGCCTATTAATGTCCATTTAGGCGGTGCAGAAACGATTACTGGCTATTTTGGCGGCGTTGGCGTGCCTAACGAGTATGCTTTAAAATGGGTTGACGAGTTTCTCCATTATTATACTGAGTATGGTGTTCAGCAAGTTTTGAATGTTAATGCTGGAACAATTATGCTTGGATATCTGTTGCACAAACTTGGAATAGACATTGAATTCAAAATTTCAGTTTATGCAGGTAATGATAATCCCTATTTTATATTGTGGACGTTGATGACTGCAAAGCTTTTCAGTCGGGATGATGGCACAACGCCACTTATAGGCTTTAATCTTTCAAACTCAGTTAATAACAGAACAATTGAACTTGCAGCTTATATAAGAAAAACCTTCGATTTCGAAGACATTGTCCGTATTGAGCACCATATCGTAGAAACACAAAAGAGCATTGTGAGACAGCCTTATGACCGACTCAATGAACTTTTAGACATTGCTGACCATGTTAAAAATATAAGTGCAAAGCATGAGGGAGGAATTCCTGAAATTGACAAGGCTAGGGAGCATCCGTCAGACATTCTGGATTATTTCTTGCCGAAGAAGGAAATAATTGAAAAGGGGCTTATGCCAAAACTTTTGCAGAACTATTTGGATAAGCATGATGCTGTGAACAGAACTGCCAAAGCGCTTACAGAACGTGGCTTAACCTTTATTGCAGCGCAGAATCTGCACAAAAAATAGGAAAGAGGCTTATAAGGGTTTAATAGTATTCTTTTGGTTTCCGCAGAATCATATACAATGTAGTAGCCACAAAGAACACAGTGGTTACGGTTAAGATTGCTGCAACTCTCCTTGTCGTGTCCAACTCATTTAGGCTACTCTGTAATGCTGTGTAATTCTGCAAAAGCTCATCGTATTCGCTTTTCAAATTATCTAACTCTTTTTCGATGGATTTGAGATAGACGTTTTCAACATTAGTCATTTTAAAACCGATTCTGATGTTACGATATGGTGTTATTTGATAAGCGCCACTACTTCCCACAGTGGAGTTAACGTTAAAGTCTAACTTGATTTCTCCGCAAGTTACGCCCCAAACTTGTTCTGGTACTGAAATGTTGAAGCTGAGGGCATACTCAGTTAATTGAAAACCACCATCAGTGCGATTCGCCATCATAATTTCGTATGTTCCATTTATGTAGCCATAGATGCTTATGTTGAAGTGTTCCAAATAGATAGTGTCGGTTTGTCGTTTCAAGTTGAGTATGACTGTTATGTTTTCAAGTGGCTTTGTGCTTGCGGTTGCGTTGACTTGAATGTGGAGTCCAGCGATTTCGGAATCATAAAAGGTTTCAATTTCTTCGTTTGATGTTTGAGCTTTTATGTTGCTGATAGAAGCTAATGCAAGTATGACCAAGATTAATAATAAGCATATTTTTCGGGGTTTGTTCATTTTTTCACCTTCATGTTAAAAGCTATTGACTGAATTTTAACTAAGTTTATTTAATATTTTCTATTACTTCTTTTGTTATCTTGAGGTTTTCAGAAGGAGATTTTTTAAAATTTGTGGATAAAAACGGCTATTTTATTGAGCGAATAAGACGTTGGTATATGTATATGAAGTATATGAGGGCGAATGCTGTTAAGCCTATTTCAAACGATAGTATTGCTGGGTTGTTTTCTATTGCTGTGAAATAGCCGTGTTGGAGTATGTCTGTGAAGACGAGGATTTGGAGGAATATGGCGCCGCCTAGGCTGCTTAAGCCTAAACTGTGGATTAGTATGCGTATTCGGCGGTCGAGCTTTGTGGTTTTCATTTGTTATCGTGAATATCAAGAGTCTATACGACAACTTATACGTTATGAATCCATGCACACGACAAACCCTTATGATTCAAATTTTGGATTAACAATCAAAGTTTTGCTTTCGTTTTCAGATAGAGTAATCATGACTTATCGGAACTATATTACATAGTAGTCTTCAGAATTTGAATAAAATTTAAAAGTTCAATTATGAAGTGGAATACATAGGGAGAATGAACTATGAAGACGAAGGCTTGCATTGCAACTGACGTTATTAGGGAAATTGAAAGGCGAACCCTCAACTACTTCATGGACTTTTGTAGCATTGTAAAGCTAAAAGAATTATCTGATGATGTCAGCGGATACGATGTTATCAAATATTTACAACTAAAGTATCACTTTTTACCAAGTTCTGGAACAGTGTACTCGTGCCTTTATAATCTAGAAAGAAAAGGAATGCTGAAAGGAAGACAAAACGGAAGGAAAAGACTCTACGCTTTAACACAATACGGTGCAGAAACAGCCCAATCAATAATTGAAGGAAAAGACAGAATCATAAATTTTGTCTCAATGATTTTGCAGAAAAATGGGTCACTAACTTTCAGAAACTTTCCTCAAAGCCTTTTCCATACATAAAATTACGGATAGGAGTATAGAAAAACCGACAAGTATTTCTCCAACCAAACAACCTTTTTTTCTCTACATCTACTTTAATTTTTCAATGGCTTCCTTTATTGTTGAAACAGACTTTTCAAAACGTTTCTCTGTTTCTGGCATAAGCTCAAGCTCTAAAATCTTTTCAACACCATTTTTTCCAAGAACTACTGGCACACCGATGGCGACATCAGAAAAACCATATTCACCCTGCAAATACGTGGACACGCCCATTACTCTGTTTCTGCCTCTGAGAACGGCATCAGCCATAATTGCGATGACAGAGGCTGGTGCATATGTTGTTGACCCCTTCAGCTTAATAACATCAGAACCAGAAGTTACTGTCAAATTAACTATCTTCTCAATCTTTTCCTTACTAAGCAAAGAAGTTACTGGAATCCCAGAAACAGAAGCACACTCAACTAGAGGAACCATAGAATCACCATGCTCACCAATGACTAAAGCACGAATATCCTCCCTTGAAACACCCAACTCCATGGCAATATATGACCTAAAACGCATAGCATCCAAAACATTGCCCATCCCAAAAACCCTATTCCTTTCAAATCCAGACTCCTTATACGCCACATAAGTCATAACGTCAACAGGATTCGTCACAACCATAAGCTTACTGTTCGGCGCGTACTTCACAACTTCCTTCACCACAGTTTTAACAATCTTCGCATTAGTATTCATCAAATCAATTCTCGACATCTCAGGCTTTCTCGCTTGGCCAGCAGTCACAATAACTAAGTCTGAACCCCTCATTAAACTAAAATCGCTTGTTCCCACAATTTTCCCATCAAACTCTATCGCAGGCGCAGTCTGCATCATGTCCAACGCTTCGCCTTTCGCAAGATTTTCAAAAACATCAATCAAGACAACATCGCCGATTCTGTACCTTAGAATATTGAATGCCGCGGCGCTGCCTACTTTTCCAGCACCAACTATAGATATCATAATATTTGAAGAGTTGATTCAGTTAGATATAATTAACGCACAACTTAACAGGGTTCTCGCATATTTGGCTCCGAACAGAAATTAATTGCCAAAAACCTAGAGGGGTCTATCAGTATTGACTAATTTCTACACCAAAAATGTGTAAAAATTAAATTTTGTATTCTTTATCCTTTTCCGTGAGCATCACTTTGCCTTTCAGGTCCCGCATGAATTTGGCAAACATTTCAGTCTTCTCAGTGTGCACAGGAAAAACCTTTGAGGCATTAATTTCTCTAAGAGCAGCTTTCAGTTGAAGCGGCATTATATGCCCAGAAACATGAGCATGATACTGCGGCAAACCATAATGCCCAAGCCAATTAACAAGCCTCTCAAAGTCTATCTCCATCTCTTCATTGAAGGGTTCAGAAGCAGAAAGAATATAGCAACTTCCTGCCTGCGGCTGAATTTCCACAAGTTCTTCTAAGTCATAAAAGGACATTGCTAGAACAGCTTTGCACTGTTGCTTCGAAACCTCGAACACGTCTATAATTTTGCTTGGATACTTGTTCATGATTTCAGCTTCCCACTTATCATATTTCTTCTTCGACTTTCGAAAAACCAGAATACTCTCATCGTTAAGGTCTGGAATGCGTAAGCGCTTATCCTTCCGCAACGCTTCTAACAAGTAGGCTTGCTTCAGTGAAACAGCAAGACACCGTCCATTCTTCTTGGCAATTCGATAGAAGGATCTAAGCCTATCAACATCCGTGTAAGCAAAATCAGCCAACACAATGCCATGCGCCTCGGCAACAATCTTATTCAACTTATTTTTAACATCATTTTCAGACGAAACAGAAGCACCAGTCATATTCGTAGCCTCAGTAACAACAGCCAAAGGCTCAGCATCCCTTGCCCTCTTCACAAATTCAGATGTCATTTCAGGCTTGGCTCCATGAACTCGAAAATCTCCCGTATAAACAATAGCACCATTAGACGTGTGAACTACAAAGCCATAGGCGCCTGGAACAGAATGGTCAACATGAGTTGGCTCAACTTCCAAATTGCCCACAACAATCTTGTCGCCTGTTCTAAAAGTTTCAAACTTAACGCCTCCAACATTAAACTCGAAATCAACTCTACGCATCTCACTTAACGCATCTAAGATAATCTTTGTCGTTTCACCACAATAAACTGGAATTTCACGATTTATGAAAGATATATATGCTGAATGGTCCATGTGCGCATGCGAGATGAATATTGCGTCAACATCTGAAGATTTTTCATCCTTATAGATGCCTCGGATTTTTGGAAGAATCCCAAACTCTTTAAGGCTTTTTTCACTTTTAGGTGAAAGAAACGGCGGCGAATAATATTGTTTCTTCAAAGCAAAAGACATGCCAAAATCAAAGAAAACCTTCACATCCCTGTCTTGCAAAAGAATCTTGTTTCCGCCAATTTCGCCTACTCCACCATAAAAGGTTAAAGTTGTTTCACGTTTAACCATACTACTTCGCCTCTTTGCCCACTTTTCTGCAAATACCCGAAATGACGAATATTACATGTGGAAGAGTGAATACGCTGAAAACCTTTGTGTATTTCGGATTCCCAGCACTTTTGACTATCTTAGCGTTTCCTCCACCCTTCAAATAACCTTCAATAAAAGCCCTCGCAATAAGCTCAGCTGATTGAACACCCACAAACGGCGAGATATAATGCCCAGCATAATACAAGAACTCAGCAACATCCCAAACCTTATCACCATTCCGAGAAGCCTGCTCAAAATCCAGAAAATAAATCCTACAGTCTTTCCCAATCAAAATGTTTTCAGGCTTCGTGTCGCCCAAAGAAACGTTTAGAGCATGAACTTTAGCAAAACTTTCGCCCACACTGCGTATAATGCTTAGATCCTTCTCAACTTGCCTAGCATCTTTTGCATTCATAATTCTTTTTATTGCCTTTTCAAGGCTTTCACCTTCCACATACTCCATGAAAATAAGTCGTTGACTATGGTTTACATGAAGGATTTTAGGAATAGCAAAACCTTTCGAGTGCAAGAACTGGTTTATGGCACATTCTCTTTCAAGTCTTGAACGCCCCAAAACAGCAAAGGTTCGAGTTCCAACAGTCCACAAAGTAAGTGGAAACCATTTGAAACTTGACCAGTCTTTAAAGCTTTTGACCACAATTTTCTTTTCCTTGCCTTCTGCAACAGCCTTAATCAAGTAAACATCGTTTAAAATGCCGCCAATCTCTTCAATCTTGATTTTTGCATCCCTATCAGTGGAAAGTATCTTTCTTGAAAAAGCTTCAATATCCACTACGTTAGCTAAGGGAACAAGTCCAGAAGCCGTGGGAACAAGCAAATATTTCTTAGAATCTTCAATTTGATTGACAATTCTAGGCTTCTCTTGTGTAATCTTCTGAAAATTGAGAAATAGCTCTTTATTCTGCGAAAAAAGGTCTAATGTTTTTGGAAAGACTTCCAATAAATACGCGAATAAAGCCCTCTGCGCAGTTTTAAAAAGGTTTACAAACCGCTTTTTTCTTTTTTTAACATCTTCTGCAAATTCTTCAGAGATTTTAATACAGCCATCCGAGAAAATTATACGCTTTTCCTTTTCCAGTTTCTTCAAAGCCTCTAAGTATCCATGAAGAACACATTCCAAGTTTTCTCTCCTAAACTCTTCTCGCATAAAATTAAATAGGCTGTAAATTATTGGGGGATAAAGCCGCGCTCTACTGAGCATGGCTTCATACATGAAATATTCTGGCTTTATGTGAATTTCATAGGAGAGTTCAGGAAAATCCAGAACAAGATTTTCCAAAAGTTCGAGAATTAACCGCCTTTTCAGTTTGACTTCTTGAGTGTACAGATAATCTTCATTAATCAGAATTATATATGGGAAAATTAGTCTGCCAGCTAAGGCTTCGCCCAGAAATCCCTTATCCACGTCTCTTTCAAAAATCCACTTGTCAACAGCAAAAACAACAACATTTCTTCCATCAAAAACACTAAAATAATTCATCAGTCTAGGCGAAAAATCTTGAATTATAAGCAAAACTTTCAATGTTGCCTTCTTACCTGTTAACCCTAAAGCATAATTGCCAACAATGCAGGATGCTGTAATTTGACAGGAACCAGCAACACGACTACAGAAATTAAGAATCTGCTTAACCAGCCTCTCACTTAATTGCTTAGGGCATTGAATCAATTTTTCACCTTAGACCACAGGATGGACAACTATGAATAGAATCTGCACATCAGCAAATATAGTTAATGCTTTTCAAGAATTTTGCCATAAGTTCTCAAAACTTTAAGGGCTCTGACGGCTTTTTCTGGCAAATTATATAATGGTATATTTGTATTGCCCAGAACCTTATGCACAAGCTTAAAGTCTTCCCCGCCAGCAGGCACATCCACAACAGGTTTCTCTGGATATTTTGCCACAATTTTCGGAATGACCTTAGCATCTTCAGGCTCAAAGAAGCAAGACTTGAGCATATTTATTATTACAACGCCATTCACATTCTCGTCTGCAAGCACCAATCCTAGCACTTTCTCGTATCTTTCAGCCCTTGCATCAGCTATTAAGTCTATAGGATTAGTTGCATCGACACCAAGATACAAGTTCTCAATGTTCCTTTTCGTTTCATCTGATAAAACTGCAAGTTTAAGATTATTTCTTACAACAGCATCTGCAGCCAATATTGCCGGTCCACCCACATTGCTTACAATAGCCACATTATCTCCACGCATGGGTGGCTGCTTAGAAAGCACTATAGCAGCATCCATCAGCTCTTCAATATTTTCAACCCTTATGACCCCCGCTTTTTTAAAGGCTGCATCAAAAATTTTGTCTGAACCAGCAATTGAAGCCGTGTGAGATTTGGCTCTCTGAGCCGATTCCTGTGTTATTCCGCCTTTTAAAGCAAGAATGGGTTTTTTCTTAACTATTCTTCTGGCATGTTCAATGAATTTTCTGCCATTCTTTATTCCTTCCATATAAAGGCATATGACCTTCGTACTCTTGTCCTTTTCAAGTAACTGTAGCAAGTCAACATCATCTACGTCTATTTTGTCTCCCATAAAGGCAAATTTGCTTATGCCAACATTGTAAAAGTATGCCCAATCAAGTATACATGCGCCAACTCCACCGCTTTGAGATATTACTGCAATGTTTCCTTTTTTTGGCATAATATTTCTTTCAAACGTTGTGTTCAAACCATTAGCTGTGTTTATAACACCCATAATCGTGTTAGGACCCAAAATTCTAATGCCATACTTCTCTCTAAGTTTGAGCAGTTTCTCACGCTGCAAATTCTTGTATCCGCCAGTAATTATGACAATGGCTTTAATGCCCATTTTGGCGCATTTATCTGCTTGAATAATTGACTGCTTAGGAGGAAGCATTACTACAGCAAGCTGTGGAATTTCAGGCAATTTTTCTAAACTGTTTTTTTTGGCTTTTCCGTTTAAATCCAATATGTAGATTTTTCCATGAAAGAATTTTTTCATGTTGTAGATGACATTTTTGAAAAGCTGTGGAGAAGACATACCAATCTTTTCTCGTATTATGGTAGAACCTATTAAAACAACATTCTTTGGCTCAAAGATAGCCACCACTTCGCTCATAAGGTCAACCTTCCAACAAGTTGCCCGAGATGGAAATAGAAAAAATATATCATTCGCATTGATAAACTTAACCAAGCTGTTAGGTGCGTTCTATTATTTTCATGTATGCAAATGCTGCTCCAAAAGTGAAAATTGTTGAAAAAAAGAGAATACTAATAACTGATGCTGGTGAGAAGACTTGATAATTGGGTATTAGAAAAGAGCGAATCATGTCAGAAGCGTTGCTTAACGGGTTAATCTCAGCTAAAGTCACCAGTGCTGCAGGAAATTTGCCATCTCGCCCCAATTGTTGGATTAGAGAAAGTGGATAAAAGACACTGCTACAAAAGAAAAGCGTATAATAGACTAAACCTCTTGCTGTGATGAATTTTTCAAGACTTGATGTGGAAACTGCGATAGATATGCTTAATCCAGAAATACCCGTAGCTAAAAGAAAAAGCACAGCTAAGATTAGCAAGAGCTCCCATATTGTTGGAAAACCCAAGAACACGAAACATGTTAGCAGCAACGGAGACATATAAAGCATACCACGTAATCCACCAGAAAGAACCCGCCCAATGGCTAATTCCAGCCTAGTCATTGGCAGGCTTAGCATGTAATGATGTACCTCTCTTCTGCGCTCCATGTTTATTTCGCGTCCAATCATAAAGGCTGAAGCAAACAAACCTGTAACAGCAAGTCCAGGTGCAAAGAAATTGAAGTAACTTTTAATTTCTTGTGCTATTGCTTGGCTTATCATGTGATTGTAAACAATCGCCATTATGAATAGGTCGGCTAAATTCATGCTGACCAATCCTACAAGCCACCACTTATACCTGAAGAAATTTCTGAAGTCGTGCTCTAAAATGTATAGAATTGCCTTCATTACTGCCAGCCTCCACCCTCTATGTGCCGTTCATAGATTATTATGCCTACAAAGGTGAAGAAAGCGAAGAAAGCAATGATGCCAAGGAAAGGCAATAGCGGATTCTTCAATGTGATTATTTCTGGAATGCCTGTGCCCCAACGGAACAAATCGGCAGCAAAGGTGACTGGATTAAAACTTGCAACTCCACCATAAAAGGGATTTGCTGCTTGCACTATTGCAAGTGGATACATGGCTGTGCTTAAACGCACAATTAAAGCGTCTAATACGCCCATTAATATGTCGAAGCGGTCGCTGGATTTTATCAACACTGCTATTGTAA
The DNA here is from genome assembly GCA_964469615.1 of uncultured Candidatus Bathyarchaeia archaeon. Taxonomy (GTDB): domain Archaea; phylum Thermoproteota; class Bathyarchaeia; order Bathyarchaeales; family Bathycorpusculaceae; genus CAYXZM01. Next base: position 32,035 of record CAYXZM010000006.1, read on the forward strand.
TGCTCATGCCCGAAACGCCAAATGAAAATAAGAACAGTGCAAACAATGAGATTAAGAACCAAAGTGGGTTAAGTGAACCAATAACATATAGTGATATGGCTATTAATGGTCCAACATATATGAAAGATCTAATTCCACCACCGATGGATCGTCCTATTACTAGTTGTCTTCTAGAAACTGGTAGGCTGAGGAGATATTCGAAGACGCCGTGTTCTGCTTCTTCGTAGATGTCAAAGCCAATGAATATTGCTGCGGAGTAGAGCGTCATTATGGAGAGTCCAGCAACATAGTATCGGAAATAATCTGGAACTGCTTCGACGCTAATCATGCGTGAAGCGATAAGCCCGAACAAGGCTATTTGGGATATAAACCAGATTGCCCGCAATATGATTAGAAATTTGTATTGGAAAAATAGGCGGATATCTCTTTCAACAACCAAAAAAATCTTGTTCGTTTACAACTCACCTTTATTCTTCTGCGCTTCCTCAATAGTCAAACCAGTGTAATGTGCAAATACATCATCAAGGCTTGGTTCACTCATACGTATGGAAGTGATTTGCACGCCCTTTTTAGTAAATAAACTCATTATTCGCGGAACAACCTCTTCAACCTGATTCAAATAAAGACGCATGTTGGTTGGTTTAATTTGCAAAACATCCACTATTTCCTTAAACCCTTTAAGGTCTTCGATAATTTTCGCTGGAGCATTCGTCTCAAGCTGGATATCTATTATATCGCCTCCAATAATACTGTCCTTCAATTTTTTGGGCGTATCACACACCAGCAACTTGCCCCTATGTATTATGCCAACACGATCTGAAAGCTCATCTGCTTCATAAAGCTCATTCGTAGCAAGAATAATGGTGCTGCCCTCCTCACGAAGTTTCAGAAGCATATTCCATATTTTATGTTTGCCTACCACATCAATTTGCGCAGTCGGCTCATCAACTATGGCAATCTTTGGTCTTTGAACAAGAACCTTCGCGATTTCAACCCTTTTTCGCATACCGCCAGAAAGTGCATGAACGTTCTTGTGCCTAGCTCCCCACATATCCACTGCATCTAAAACCTCTTTAACCCTTCTTTTCCGTTCTTCTTTTGACAACCCACAAACTTTAGCATGCCAGTTCACTACATCCCAAGGAGTGCTAACCCACAACATTTTAGGCTCTTGAAAAGCTATTCCCAAAAGTCCCCGCACTTTGCTTGGTTCCTTTCTTACGTCATATTCGCCGACAAAAGCCGTGCCTTCAGTGGGTCTAATGACTGTTGCAAGCATAAGAATAGCAGTGGTTTTTCCTGCACCGTTAGGTCCGAGAAGCCCGAGGATTTCTCCCTCCTCAACTTCCAGATTCAAATGGTCAACTGCCACAAAGTTGCCAAATTTTTTTGTAAGATTTATCATTCGAATTATCGGCGGCATCGTTGCACCAAATGCTGAAGCAAATACAATCATCAGGCAACTAAATAAGATTTATCATGAAAGCAAATCCAAAGCTTTTTCAGTAGCTTTCTTCATAATAGCTTGTTCATCTAACGTTTTTATTTCCCGATTCTCCATTAGAATCTTTCCGTCAACAATGACTGTCTCTACGTCGCTTGAACGTGCAGAGTAAACAATGGTTGAGTAAATGTTATGCAAAGGCTTTAAGTGAGGAGCTAAAAGGTCAATCAATATTATATCAGCTTTCTTACCTAGTTCAATTGAGCCAATACTATCATCTAAGCCTAAGGCTTTAGCACCATTTATTGTTGCCATTTTCAACACTTCAAAAGCAGGCATAACAATGGGATTCAGATATGTAAGTTTTTGTAGCAAAGCTCCAATTTTCATGGTTTCAAACATGTCAAGAGAATTATTACTAGCTGGTCCATCTGTTCCTAAACCGATATTAACGCCTAAATCAATTAGGTCGTTTATTTTCGCTACACCTAAACCTAGTTTCATGTTAGCCACAGGAACGTAAACTGCATTAACATCGTGTTTAGAAAGAATATGCATGTCCTTCATTGACAAAATTATGCAATGTGCAGCAAGAGCATGGTTTTTAAAAAAGCCTATTTTCTCAAGAAATTCAACCTCGCTCAAACCATATTTTTTCTTAAATTCTTCAAACATTAACTCTGATTCAGCCAAATGCGTATGCACACCCACTCCAAGTTCGGAAGCATTCTTAACAACTTTGATGAGCAGTTCTGGACTGCAACTGTAAGCCGCATGAGGACCAAGCATAACCCTTACTCGGTCATTAGCATATCCATGAAAATTCTCAGCAAAATTCACCCCTTCGCTAAGCAATTTTTCGCCTCGCATCTTATTTCCAGCTTCAAAAATGCCCTGTGCCAAAACACCTCTTAATCCACTTTCAGCAATAGCCTTCGCAACAAAGTCTTCACGAAAATACATATCAGCAAAGCATGTTGTTCCACTTCTAATCATTTCCAAACAACCTAAAAGAGCCCCAACATGAATATCCCCAAGCTTAAGCTTAGACTCCAAAGGCCAAATAGTTTCTTTCAGCCAGCTATTCAATGGTTTATCTTCTGCAATTCCTCTGAAAAGAGTCATCGGCACATGTGTGTGGCAGTTAATCAAGCCTGGCATGGCGGCTTTTCCCTTCGCATCTATCCTTTTTTCTGCCTTTATATTGGATGCGAGCTTTGATTTGCCGATAAAGGCTATTTTTCCATTTTTTATCGCTATAGCACCATCTTCCAGAAAAGTCTCATTCTTCATTGGTAAAATAGTACATCCATGAATTAGGATGTCTACTTTTTCCAAAATTTCCCCCTTTATTAAAAGGAAAATCTAATAATAAAAAGTATGCTAACGCAGCGTTGTTTCTTAATATTAGTTAAAAGGGAATAGAGGGTTGGATGTTAAATAAGTGTTTTTGGTTCTTCGATTTTCTTTAGGAGAGGACGCAAAGTTGGATGCAAATCATGACCTTCTGCCAACATGCCTTTCGAAACTCCTGACGTGCCAATTTTTCTGCATATGAAGTTTAGCGAATCTTCTGTGAAGTTTAACAAGTTTTGTCCGTCATTTGTTAGTTTATAAACTTTCCTTGGTCTTTCATTATCCATGTTCCATTCGCTTTTCACATAACCTTTCTTTTCTAATGCATTTAACAGTGGATATATGGTGCTTGGTCCAAAATAAACTCCAAAGGTTTTACGAATTTTTGTAATCACTTGATAACCATGCATAGGCTGCGAGCTTAAGAACTGGAGAACTATCAGGTCTAGGAGTCCTTTCATCAATTTGAGTTGAACTTCTTTCGAGTTGTTTACCATTTTATTTTTCCCTTCTGTATTTTTGTCCAACAGTTTTTCTGTTAGACTTGGATACAATATGTCTTTTTTTTGACATATCTTGAGACTTTATAAAGCATAAACGAGGATATAAAGGTTCATGCTTAACCTAAACATATTAAAGCATACAAAAGCATAAACAACTATTCCATTTCTTACATAACATAAATAAGCCAAAACATGAACCAATTCAAAACAGAACATATTCAGAAAGTGAAAGAATGACAGAAGACTTCAAAAAAGGAATTGTTCAACACATGACCAAAAACTTGTTAGACATTCAACTATTAAGGCTCATTCAGATGCAACCCATGTGGGGCTACAAAATAAAAAAGCAAGTGGAAAAAAAATTCAACGTAAAACTAAGACACGGTGCGTTATACCCAATGCTTAACAAACTTGAAGCAAAAGGCTTCTTAACAAGCAAAAAACAGCAGCAAGGAGGAAGAACAAGAAAGATATACCTAACAACAGAGAAAGGAAGGAAATATGTAGAAGCCTATGAGCTGATACTAAAAGAACAAATACAAAAACAAGACATAAGATAAAACATGAAAACAAAAAATAAAAGAAAACTAGCTAAAGAAGCACGCATAATCCTTGCCAAGAAAAGCGCGGAGGCATACAAAAAGGCGAAAGAAGCTGTGATAAACGAAAAAATCAAATGCCGTACCGTTCGAGATGCAATGCGTTATTTTATGCAAGAATGGAGTGAAATCAGCCATCCTGGTTTGCTTTCTATAGCGTGTGAAGCTGTAGGAGGGAACCCAAGCAGTTCATGGGACATTGGTGCTTCTTTGTTGTTACTTCTTAGCAGCGCACACATACATGATGACATTATAGACAAAACGAGAATTAAGGGTGGAAAACTTACTGTTTATGGCAAATTTGACGAAGACATAGCACTTCTTGTTGGCGATGCATTTCTATTTAAGGGCTTACTTCTCCTGCATCAAGCTTGCAATAAGCTCCCAGAAGAAAAGAAAGAAAAAATTTTAGAACTGACGAAAACTGCGTTCTTTGAAATTGGCTGTGGTGAAGTCAAAGAAGTCATCGAAAGAAGAGGAGATACACCATCAGTGAAAGAATGCTTGAAATACATGAAAATGAGAGCTAAAGTTGCAGAAGCAGCCATGCGAATTGGAGCACTCATCGGTAATGGTTCAGAAGAGGAGATCGAAGCGTTAGGTCGTTATGGCAGAATTCTAGGATTGTTATCAGCTATTAGAGAGGAGTTTATCAATGTTTTTGAGCCTGATGAGCTTAGAAATAGGTATAAGCATGAATACTTGCCTCTTCCAATTCTTTATGCGCTTCAAAATGAACAAAAAAGACAACAAATTATTAACGTATTGCAGAAAAAGAGGATAACCGAGAAAGATGCATACGCACTTGTGGATTTAATAATGGAATCGAAAGAAGTTCAAAGACTTACAAGATATATGCATTCACTTACCAAGAAAGGACACGTATTAATAAGTGCAGTCAAAAACAATAGAGCAATATTAGAGGTATTTATAGACTCAACAGTGGAAGATATTTGAAGCCGCTGTCAGGTGAGTGCTCTACCACCAGCCGGTGGCTCTAATTGGCTTAATTCTCTTTTTTTTAGCCATTCTCCTTCCCTCTTTCTGTATTAATGTTCAACATATGAGCTTAAAAGGTTTGCTGTTAATGTACATGGAATCTGTTTTTAAAATACTAAATATTTAATTATAGTGTTATTTGAAAAATCTAAATGGTATAGTTAATGCTAAAAGAAAGACTTCTGGGAGAGCGTAAGATGCTTGCAAAAGATGTTTTGGCAAACATCATGTTATTTAGTAATGTTTTCATTTGGTACCTCTGCATATTCCTAATCTTAAGAAGCATCATAAGTGGGTTGAACACTGATTTTCTTAGCACCTTGACTATATGGGGTGTAAATTTCGTTGGGGCAGTTCTTTCTGCTCTGATAGGAGCAGCATTAATTGACAAAATCGGCAAAAGAAAATCTTTTTTTATCTTGTGGATTTTGCTTGGGATTTTTTCCACACTTATGCTGATGTTAATAGATGCTACTGTGCCAAATATGCTAATGCTTTCATCTTTTCTTGGTGTATCCTTTGGATTAGGTGTACCTGCTTGTATGGGTTTCTTTGCTGAGTCTACAACTGTTGAAAATCGTGCTAGATTCGGGGGTATAATAATGTTCATTAACTTTGCAGGAGCATTTCTGCTCCTTGGGGCAATTGCGTCCAGCGGTATTTTGATGAGCAGTGTGATTCTTGCAATGTGGAGGGGATTAGGGTTAATATCACTTTTACTGATAAACGAGGAAAAAGACATTGTTAAAGAAACCAGATGTTATTACCTATCTATAATCAGTCAGAAGTCATTTCTTTACTATTTTATTCCATGGCTCATGTTCTCTTTAGTCAACTTTTTCGGCATGCAAATTCAAACAAAAACTCTTGGCGAAAAATTGGCTGAACTTCTGATCTTCACAGGAACAGTTATTTCAGGAATCTTTGCCATTATCTCGGGTTTTCTTTCAGATTTTTTTGGACGCAAACGTATGGCAATAACAGGATTCGTCATCTTAGGTCTTGGATATGCAATATTAGGAATTTTTCCTAAAGACTTGTTCGGTTGGTTCTTTTACACTCTTGTAGATGGAGCGGCTTGGGGTATTTTCTATACGCTTTTCTTCATGACCATTTGGGGCGACCTTGCCTATGGCACTTCTAGCGCCAAGTATTATGCGCTTGGCGGATTGCCCTATCTTCTTTCAAATTTTCTGCGAATCAGTATAGGAGTATATGTTTCCGAAGCTGTTCCTGATTATGCAATTTTCTCCTTTTCAGCCTTTTTCCTCTTTTTGGCTGTTATTCCTTTAATGTATGCTCCTGAGACTTTGCCTGAAAAAACCATTAGAGATAGGGAGCTTAAGCAGTATATTGAGAAGGCTAAGAAGGCTAAGGAAAAATACACTTAAAAATGAGCGTGTTCCTCTTTTTTTGAGGAGTATGTTCTTTCATTTAATACTGACTGGCGAATGCAATTCAGAATGTAAATATTGCTTCGGAGAAGCGATAAGGGATGCTGGTGATAGTTTCTCAGATTTTGATGTTGATTATTATCTGCCAAAAAGGATTAGTTATGATGTTGCTTTGTTGGAGAAATTTTGTAGGCAAGACCCAGAGTGCATCTTAACCTTTTATGGTGGAGAACCGCTGCTTTGCGTAGACGATATAAAACGGATTATGGACAATGTTAAGGCTAAATATTTCATGATTCAAACTAATGGGTTGCTTTTGGATTGTTTGGAACCAGAATACGTTAACCGACTTCACACAATTCTTGTCTCCATAGATGGTAATGAAGCTTTAACAGATTTTTACAGAGGAGAGGAAACTTTCCGAAAAGTTGTTAATAATTTGAAGCTTATTAGACGAAATGGCTTTGAAGGCGAGTTGATTGCCAGAATGACTGTTATGGAGCAAACAGACATTTACAAGCAGGTAACATGGCTTGTGAATAATAAGGAGTTTTCGTTTTCTTCTGTGCATTGGCAATTAAATGCTGGCTTCTGGAATGATTTTGAACGTAGAAACTTTGCAAACTGGAGCCGAGAAAACTATAATCTTGGAATCAAGAGGCTTGTGCAGTATTGGGTGGATTACATGGAAGCGCATAGCGCTGTTTTGAAACTTTACCCATTTCTTGGAATTGCAAACTCACTCTTGTTTGGCGAAAAGCAGAGTTTGCTACGCTGCGGAGGAGGATGGATAAATTATGCTATACAGACTGACGGCAATATTATTCCATGTCCGACAATGTGGGGAATGCACAAATACTATTTGGGGCATATCAGCACAGCAAACCCATTAAAGCTTAGGAAGGTTTTTGTAGGTGAACCATGCACGGAATGTGACATTTTTAGCATTTGCGGTGGACGATGCTTGTATGCTAATCTTACTAAACGATGGAGCAAAGAAGCTTATGGGGTTATTTGCGATACTGTGCGGAATCTTATAGATGCAATAGCCAAAGAAATGCCGCGAATAAGAAAGCTTGGTGAAAATGGAAAAATAAGCAAAAGCGCCTTTGAATTCATGAAGTATAATGGATGCGAAATAATCCCATAGTTTTTTATTGCATCCGTTATATGCGAATCATTTCCGTTTTCGGAAGAAGACAAGGCCATCCTTTTGAAGCACATATTCAAACCCGGTTTCTAGTAGCTGGGTGATTTCCTCTTGTGTTTTGGCAACTTTGACGTGGTAGTCGTCTGGCTCCATGTTTCTAAATATGGCTTTCTCAATGTGTATGTAGACTTGTGTGCTTTGCAGGTTCTTGTGCCCAAGATGTTCTTTAACGTAATAAACGTCTTTAGTCTGATGGTAAAGCATTGTGCCTTTCCAATGCCTAAACGTGTGAAATGATATCTGTTGTAGCCTTGGATTTCCCAGTTTCCTCGCAACTCTTTTTCTCTGCACGTAAAAGCAAGTGCGCATAGCATTCGCATCTGCAAATAGACGCTCCCCGGTTTTAGGAAGGTTCTTAAGCATTTCGACAGCTTTGTTAGATATTGGAAGCATCCGAGGATAACTTCCTTTTTCACCTTTCACCCTGACGGTTTTCTGCTCGGAATCTACGTCTGTCCACCGTAGGTTTGATATTTCTCCACATCTTGCCCCAGTTTCTTTGAGCAGTTGAAGATAACATGCCATCTTTTTGCCTACGGCTGAAATTAAACTGTCAAGCTCCTGCTCTGTAGGAATGAATGGAATTTCAGGTTCTCCGCAATATATTGGTTTAATCCATGCAACACTAAGATGTTCAAACCACTTATCCAAGATAATGGCTATGTTTCTTTTCGTGCTTGCTGCAAGCCCCGTCTTGGCAAGCCAAGCCTTACAGTCTTCAGGTTCCAAAAGGTTTATGCCTTGTCGAAACATTTTCATCAGGTTTTTACGGTAGTTAGCTATGGTTCCTTGTTTTCTTCCATCCCTTTCAAGCTTCCATAAGAGTTCAATGATTTTTCCTTTGACATCTTGCTGTGCTGTATGCTTTGTGGCTCCCGCTGCCCGCTTTTCATTTTGCTTTTCTACTGTGGCCAAGGTTAACGCCGCCTTTCTAGCGGTGGGTTCTCGCCTTTCAGGGTCATTGTTCCCTTGGCAAGAATAATATGGGGCGGAAGGTGGATTTAAGCCGGATGGAGGATTCTTCCATCCGGTTTTAGCTTTGTTTTTGGGATCTGTGAAACGATAGCCGCAGTTTCGGCATAGCCAACGCTGAACGCTGGTGCCGTCGCTGAGGTATCTTAGTCCGTCTTTGTAGAGGCGATCTGAACCGCATGAGGGGCAAGCGACAGCCACACCCATCAATATTTTACTCCTGCTTTTCCGGGTTTGCCGACATCGAAGAGCAAGCCGTCATTTTTCAGAAAGTTTATAATTTTACTCGGTTCCTCTTCTGTCAAACTTGCAACATATTCTGTCAAAGAGAAAAGGTCGATAAGGCTGTCAGCATCCTTGTTTTTGAGAATCCAGTCTTTGGTTTTGACGAGAATTTCCTGTAGCGTCTGCCTTTCTTCTTCAACGCCAAGTTTTCTTAAAACTCTTTCAGTGAAAACGTTGCAGAGTCGAGATTTTGGTTCCGAGTCGCCTGGAATTGGAACTTTCAGTTTTGTTCTGTTTAAAGCGTCTGTAAAGCCAAATTCAAGCATAAATTCTTTGAATTTAACTGGAGAAACTCCTTCTCCATACTCTTTTTTCAAAACTTGATTGTATTTGTCATAGATTTCCTTGTTGCTGATTTTAACAAAGCCATCTTCTGTCATGTAATCCTCGTTGCCCTTCTTTTCATTCCAAAGGTCCATCAAAACCTGTTTGAGAATGCCTCTGTAGCCTAACTCTGTTCTTTCACTTTCCTCGGTAATTTTTTGAGTGAATGTTTCAACAATCTTGTCGTCGCATTCAACTTTAACCAGATTTGAAATTGCGAAACAGAGAAACATGAGCTCCGTGTTTCGGCCGCTAAGTTGACTAAGTTGACATAGTTGACCTTCTGTCACTAGTGTTTTCTTCTTCTCAAACAATGTTTGACGAATCTGTTCAGGTGAAAAGTCAATGTGATTATCTCTAAAAAGCACGTCAACCGTGTCAACCATGTCAACTCCGCTGATTAAGTGGATGTCGTTACCTCGAAGATCCAAAATGTTGTCTAAATACCAAAGGAAGTTCTCCGTGTAAACATGTTTTCCAAAACCAGCCTTATCCAAATTTACAATTGGAAACTGAGGGTTACTTGTCTCCCTTACATGTATCGGAATAGTCCTCGTCTGCAGTGCTTCCTCAATTTCCGCGTAGACTGTAAAAAGTTTAGGTCCAAAGATTTCGTAAGATTCTGTCTCGAGAGTGTCAGGGTTAACCCTACTGTATTTTAGTCCTCTTCTGTAACCTTGCCTAAAAATGCAGTTTAGGTCGGAATCCTTTGTGCCTGCAACAGCGTCAAGCTCATCAACCATCAACGTTATTTTATGATCTTGAATGGCCCTAGCTACAAAGGGCGGGCTCAAGTTTCCAGTGAAATATCCATGTCTACATGCTAAAACTACTGTCTCGCCTGTTACTGTTTTGCCTCCGCCAAACTCTCCCTTAACACCTAAATAGAATACAACAGGCAATATCTCGGCAAGCCAACTTTGCTGGATAAACAGTTGAGTAATGCTGAACTCAAATTCGCGGGGAAAATCTAAGAAAGTGCGAAGGTAAACTTCATTCAATCTCCAAAGCTGTTCCGTTGTTAAACTTTGCTTTTCGCCTTTTACCCACTTCTCAACAGCCTCCATAGACGGCATGCTGAACAAGAATTCCTTCGAAGGCTTAGTCTTGAAATAGTATTTTTCACCTTCAACCTCTATAAACCAGTGGGGCTTTCTTTGTTCCTCTTCGTCTTCAAACTCAATTTTTAATGATGCAAAGCCTTTTTTGCCTTCTGTTGTTTTGTAAACGTATTTGCCTACAGCCACTGGTTCATAGACAAACTTTTCAGTTATGCCGCCTGCAGGATGCAGAATGTGAGGCGCCTCTCTAAGTTTCTTGGCTCTTTCTTCTGCTTCGAGTTTTTCAAGCTCTTCTCCTATACTCACTTTAAAGTCTCCCTTACAATTTCACGCAAACCAAAAACAGCAACCAGCTTACTGCCGAGACTCCGCCTATTTTGGTAATGGTAAGCCACAAGCCTGAGTCTTGAAATCTTCTCCTCATCGCTTGTTAAGTCGCAAACACGCTCTACAATCCGCCTTGCTGAGTCATAGCTTACGCCGCGTTTGAGACAATAGCCCAGAAATGCCAATTCAAGCTTGTTGCGTTGGCCTTTCTGCCAATATTTGACTAAAAACTCGACAGTCTTCTCCTCTTCCCTGCTTCTTAAAGGTTTATTGCCCCGGGGCAAAACAAAAGTAGCCTGAACATGCCTTTTATCCTCGAAACTCAAGATTTTTGCTAAATCTGCTTCTGAAAGGTTTAAACCCCACTTTTCAAGCAAAACATGGCTGGGCAACGCCTCAAAGCTTTCAAAGTCTAGCGCTTGGCTCCATTTACGTTCCACTTGGTGAAATCCAAAAGGCAGCTTAACCAAGTTGCCGTATGGTTGCTCCTTTGTTATTTCATTCTGCTTTGGAAAAACTTCAACTTGTTTAGGGCTTAAGCTTGAGAGTTCGAGAATGCGTAACCCAAGCCACCTAGCCACTTTAGCGGGCACAGGGATAGCGAAGAATATCCAGATGTGATAGCTTGGGTCTGGGAAGCGGCTTGCCTCTAGCAAAACGCTGTGCTGCCAAATCCTAGGTCTTTCAACCTCATCCTCTTCTTTGCTTTTTTCAAAGCATGCCTGCAATAGTTTTTGTGTTGAAGCTTTAGGATCGTTTAGCTTTTCTGGGTCTAAATCAAAACAAAGCCACTTAACCATGCTCTGCGTGTTAAGCTGATAAACGCCAACGGTTTCACTGCCGTCTAAATGTTGCTGAACAACCTTGCTTGTCAGAGGCTGCTCGACCTTAGCATACCCTCCTTTGGGCAACTGAACTGCATAGGCATCTTCGCGACTAACGAACTTGGTCAACATAGCATCAGCAAGCTGCTGTTCAGCCATAGAGCTTCAGCCTCTGCTTTTCCTCAGTTTACGACCCAAAACAGCGTCATTCCTGAAGCACCATACAAAATAGTTGCCCACGGTCATTTTGCCGCCATGCGCTTGCACATCTCTAAGCAAAACTTTGAAGTCTGGGCTATTTACATCTTCAGAACGCTCATATTCACCATTTGCACCCTGCGCCTTCTCCCACTTTATAGCCTCAATATTGTAGACTTGCTTAGCTTCTTTGACACGTTGCTTAACAGCCGCTATTCCAGCCTCAACAGCGTTGATGAACTCGAGTAATGTTTCAAGCGCCAACTCATCATCAGCCATTTTCTCAACTCCTGTCTTGCTGGGTGTTTCTGGTTGCTTGTTCACTGTGCACGTTTGCAGACATTACATTCAACTCTTGCAAAGTTTTCAGAATGCAGTATTGGATGAAGCGGCTGCGGTTCATCCCGAGCTTATGACGGGTGGCCTCAATCATCTGGTTTAAGCCGTTGGGCAAGTATATTGCGGTTGGTTTGCCTTTTTCCTCCATTTTATGTCACACCTCTTTATATGTCACTCAGAGTAACATAGGAC
>CAYXZM010000007.1:0-25734 GCA_964469615.1 uncultured Candidatus Bathyarchaeia archaeon
GTTTATCTTTCAAGTGTACTCTCCAAAAATAATTATTAAGTCGTCTGAAAAATTTAATTTTGTCGCCAATTTAACTGGGCATTTTCGAATTTTAGGTTCATAAAGCAACTTTCATTATCCAACACATTCCTTTGGATTGCATAAAGCCGCTAAACAGAAATATTCTTCTTCAAACAAATAGAGTATTTCTTTTTTTAATGGTTTGATTCCAGAAATCACGAACTGAAATAGTGGTGGAGACTTACAATTAGAGTGTGAACTTCCATTGGCACCATAAGTCTTTAGGATGTTTATCTGGTGGACAGACTACACAGTTTACTTCAATTTTTGGGTTTAGTGTTTTCGCAAAGTTTTTCAAATAGCCAAAGCGAACTTTCTTGCATGGAAATTCGCTTAGTCCTTTGCTTAAACGGGTTTCCTGTGTTCTACATTTGTCAATGCTTAAAGTAGCTCGATTAGCGCTTACCTCAATTGTTTTGAAAGGTTGGTCTAAAGCCCAACTTGATTTGCGCAGAAGGTCAATGATTGTGGGTACGTCTGGAGTTTCACCTACATTGAATATTTTTTGCGAACTCTTGGCTTCTATTTGCGCCATAACTTCCCAAACACTAGTGTCAATTTCAGTCGCTGCTTCGGTGCTGAATTTTTTCTCTATACCCAAGAAATATAGTCCGTCAACACGCCAAAGATTTCTAATCTGCAGAAAAAAGCAGTCAAGCAACTTTTCCATTGGGAGTTTAACAAGCATTTCTCGGTCTTCATGGCTTCCTAGAGGATACTCACTCATATACGGTCACCAGTTTGAAGTGATAAGAATTAGCATAAATTAATCTTTTAAATATAACCGAAAATAACAGAAAGGCACGGCGAAAAGACCTTGGAACAATTAATAAAAATAATAATTCTAGGCATAATTCAAGGCTTAACAGAATGGCTACCAATATCAAGCACTGGACACTTGAAAATTTTTGAGCATTTCTTAAATTTTCTAAGTCTTGGCGATTCTCTGGTTTTTGATTTTATCTTGCACATTGGAACATTAATCGTTATCTTGCTTTTCTTTAGAAAAGAAATTAAAAACATACTTTCAGCCTTGATTCGCTTAGATTTCACGACAGAATATGGGAAGCTTATCCCATTAATAATTGTTGGAACAATACCCGCAGCAATAATAGGAATTATCCTCAAAGAACCAGTAGAACAAACCTTTCAGAGCATGAGGCCCATTGCCATTGCGTTTATTCTTTGCGGAATAATACTTTGCTCTGCAAAGACTGGAAAAGAGAAAACAGATGACGTAGGCTACTTAACAGCACTAATAATTGGAATAGCAGAAGGCATAGCTATAATTCCTGGGTTTTCAAGAAGCGGATTAACAATTGCAGTTGCGCTCTTATTGGGAATAAAAAAGGAAAAAGCCTTCAAATTCTCTTTTCTACTTTCAATACCAGCCATAATCGGTGCAATAAGCTACACATTCTACAAAGATTTTGGCATTTTGGCACCAGCAAGATTAGGATGGATTGAAATTATTGCGGGTATAGCTGTTGCCATGATTGTCGGTTACTTGGCATTAAAACTGCTTTGGAAAATCCTCGCAAAGAAAAAATTTTATCTCTTCGCATTCTACTGTTGGCTACTAGGCTTAACTTTGATAATATTAAGTTTAGGCGGATTCTAACCATTTGGGTTTGCCTGAAAGAAATTCGGTCAAAAACCTTGCAAACTCGCTATTTCTCTTGTAAACTTCAACTATTTCGTTGTTAACAAAAATTTTGAATTTTTTTCGAAGCATCTGCGCAATCTGTTCTGTTATGCCAGCATTTTTTCCACCATCCCTTAATCTATCCTTGAGAAACATAACTACATCAGTATATTTTCTCCGAAGCTCAACGACCCATTTTCCATTTTCAATATATGGTCCAGAAACTGTGTTCAAATTGCTCACATGCTTCCTAAGAAAATTTTCGCATTCACGTTCCATTCCAAGAGGTGGACCTAAATGCTTTTTGACAGATGAAATAAAGCGTTGTTCGAGTTCTAAAATAAACATGCTGGTAGTCTTTTCATCGCTCCACGGAATGCTTCTCAAAATATTAAAATCATTTAGTTGAACAAGTTTATGTAATGAACGCTGAGACTTATAGAGCTGCCCCCACAGAACATCTGGAACAGCATCAACCCGCCCAAAGGTCAAGAAAATAATTGTGGAACCACGTCTCTTCAATGCCCATTCAAGTTCTTTAACAGTCAAAATCTTTGTTTCTGAAGGATAAAAAAAGCTTAAACTTGGATTTTTAAGAAAAAATCTTGCAGCAGCTACAAAAGTGTAAAGTTTTTGGTCTTGAACAGCAGAGGCAACATTTCTTCCTTTATCAACTGGGTCAACAATTACCAATGGTTCTGCAAATAAAAGTTTCAATTCGTTTTCTCTATCTTTGTAATTATTCTCAATGTCTATGACTATTCTTTGTCTGTATTGTCGGAAAGCTTTTAGTACATTCGCAAAAGATTTATAATACAATACCAAGAGTTCACAAAGATAACCACTAAAACCGCCGATTTTAATTTCTGCACCATAAACGCCTATGCCCTTCATAAACCTCTTCAGCAAACGAACTTCGTCTCGCATCTGCTTGTCCAAATGCTTCTTCATGTAGTCTGTATGATAGGGTGTTCTATCAGTGGCACTTAACCATTCTCCTCGCTTTATGTCATAGCATGGCACAATATTTACTCTAACACCATTGACAATTGCCTCAAGATACGGATGTTCAGCAAACCTTTCGATCTGCTTTGAATCTTTCATGGCTTTTCTCGCTATTTTCAGACATACCTCTCCAAGAGATTTACGAGGTATTGATGTTGGAACTCGCATGAAAATATCAATGTCTGGTTCTCCACTAAGCCATGTGTCCTTTGCAATAGAACCTTCTACACGCACCTCGGTTTTAACCCCTAAAGCCTTTGATGCTGAAACAACTTTCTTTTCCAGTCTTTTAGCCAAAGCTTCAATTCTAACTCTTTCCCTTTCTTTCGGTGTCACTAATTCTAAGACTTTCGCGCATATCTTTTCAATTTGTGTCTGCATAAATTCTGCCCTTTTCACATCATTCTTGTGGACAAAACTCCTTAAGAGTTGAGTAGATTGGTCCTTTTGGTGTTAAATCACTTTTTTTAAGTCTCAAACAAGTTGCCCTAACAATTCCGAAGTCATAGTTCGCCTTCTCACTTATGAATTTTGCAAGTTCAGCCTTATTCCTCCCAGACTTTACACGCGCAATTGTCAAGTGCGGACTAAAACCCTTATGGTCTGGCGCGAATCCCAAACTGCGCAAACGAGTCTCCAACTGATTGAAAATGCTTTGCAACTGAGCTACACCATCACTTATTCCAGCCCATAAAACTCGCGGATAGCTCAAAGATGGAAAGGCGCCGACTCCATGAATTTTGATGTCAAAAGAGGAGAACTGAACATGCTTCACTTCTTCAAAGATTTTCTCCACCATGGACATTGTAATGTTTCCAAGGAATCGAAGAGTCACGTGAACGTTTTTAGGTTCTACAAGCTTCAAATCAGCTCCAGTCTGGATTAAAAATCTTTGCACCTTTGCTATATTCTCTATCACAGACGCGTTTTCTATGTCAAAAGCTATGAAACTTCTTATAGTTTCTGGCAACAGTCAACTCCCTTCCGCATATGTTTCAATTTATCACTTCATAAATGTTTTCAAAAATAAAAACTTGGCTTTTGACTCTAATACGGACCTAATCCCTTGCAGCACCGGAGAAATAACGATAAATCTTTACTGTCAATTATTCCATCGCATTTATAAAATTGAGGAGGCACATCACCGCCAAGATCAGCAAGGTACATAGCTTCTGGAGGCGCTATTCCCTTATAGCATTGTAGGAAGAGGGATAAGTCTCTTCCGTCAACTTTTTCATCAATGTTAAAGAAACGTGGTGGTGTGCCGCCTCCGAAGTCACCTACTTTTGTTATGCGTATCAGGTAGTCACTGAAAGTGTTGTCTGTGATGTTCCTTTCGCCCAAGCCGATTGTTGCATTAGCTTTTATGAAGTAATTGCCAATAACAAAGTCTGTAGTATTCCAATCGAAGATGACATTAGAAGAACCTCTGCCTAAAAGGGTTATTTGCTTCATCCCAATCATCATTGTATTTGCATAAATGGTTACGTTGAAAGTTGCAGCATCATATCCTTGGTTTTCAACAATCACGTTAATATATAAGGAGTAACCTCGACCGACTACAGGTTTGTAAGATAGAACGCTCACGATTGCAATGTTTGTCCAAGGATGCATAAGCGGATAATTATCCTGATTACCTGTAACGATAAAATAGGGTGAGTCGCCTATTCCATCGCCACCCGGTTCTGTCTGGGAAGGACCGCTATACAAGTCTACTCCAGTATAGTCGCTCCAGTAGTTGCCGCCAGAAGGATAGCTACTATTCCATTGAGTGGAAACTGGATTGCCGCCAACATGATAAGTGTTGTTTATGAAATTGTTGTGATAGATTGTGCATCCGCTTGTTGACCCATTTATAATGATGCCGTATTCGTTGGTTTTCAGCAAATTGCTGATAATTAAGCAGTTATTTGATAAACTGTCTAAGTTTAAACCATAATGTGTACTGTTTTCTATGATGTTGCTTGTGATTGTGCCATTTTGTGAGTCTAATCGGAACTTAATTCCATATATGTTAAAGGATAAATTGTTATGACTTACTTGGCAATAACTTGAATTGGTTATCAATATTCCAAAACCGTTTTGAATGATAGTGTTTTTTGTTATTGTGCAGTTATTTGCGTTATAAACGCTTATTCCCGCATACTCGCCACTTAAATTGCTGTTTTTCACCGTAAATCCTTTGATGAGGACATTGTCTGTGTTGATGATTGAAATTACGCTTCCAATTCCAAGCCCGTCAATAATTGTGTTAGTCTCATTTTCTCCAATAAGTGAAAGGGTTTTGTTCACAATCACATTTCCGCTGTATGTTCCAGAATACACGAAGATTTCGTCTTTTGAACTTGCTGCGTTACTCGCCTCTTGAATTGTTTGATACCTCGTCGGCACATATCGAGTTGTTGGTTCTCCAAATTGCGTCATAAGTGGATATCTATCGCGGTTGTTTGAATCAATATAGTATTCAAAATCTCCAATTCCATCTTTTCTAGGTTCTGTCTGGGAAGGGCCGCTACACGAGTCTACTCCAGTATAGTCGCTCCAGTAGTTGCCGCCAGAAGGAAAGCCATCATCCCATGTATTTGCTGAGTTAACTATGTAGACTTGATTTGTGTTGTTAATAAAGTTGTTACTGTAAAATTTATTGTTGGAAGAATATCTAAGTGTAATACCTCTGTAATTGGCAGTTATGTTATTTCTAGTTATAGTTGAATTTGCTGTGTAAGCCAGTAAAATACCTTGTCCATTTTTGTTAAGGTTCAGATTTTGAACAATCATGCTTGTGCAATTAACGAGTGCAACATATCCCGCATCAAAAGGCACGGTTATATCATGCTTGTTGACCAAATAATAGATTGGCATGCCGTTAACAGTGTTTGAAGTGTCAATGTCTTGCACAAAATCTGTGAGACTTGAGCCGTCAACATAGAGGTTGTATTTGTTATTTGTCATGTGGTTATTTCTGAGAATGTTGTTTGAAGACATGCGGATATAGATTCCATTGTTACCGTTTGCAGTAATGTTGTTTCCAGTTATATTGTTGTTTGAGGAACCAGCAAAGAGCTTGAGACCGTCTAAGTTGTTTGTTGTTATGTTGTTTCCCGCTATGTTATTGTTTGAAGAAAATTCGATGTAAATACCAATCCAAATGTTTGCGAATATTGTGTTTCCAGTAATGTTATTGTAGTTTGAAGAGTCAGCAAGATTTATGCCATAATCATTGTTTGTTATAGTGCATTCAATTATGTTGTTATTTAAAGAACTTGAGAGGAAAATGCCATAACTAAATGTGCTTATTTTTACATTTTTGACAGTTACATTACTTCTTCCAGATAAGCTTATTCCTTTGGAGCCTGCTACTCCGGTGCCTTGAATCATGTGGTTTGTTCCATCCAATACTATGTTGTTTTTTTCAATTACAATAGAATCATAAATATCGGCAATAATTGTGTACAAGTCTCCATCTTGAACAATTTCAGGAGTGGGTGGGTCTATAGAACCGTCAGGTCTGATGTAGATAGTTCCGCTTGCTTTTGCTGGCTGAATCTTGACTACAAAGGACATGCTAATTAGTATCAACGTAAGCAGTATTCCAAGAATAGTTTTGTTCATTCTCTCCTCCTTACTAGATATCTCAATGAAACGAAATAAGTTTTCTGGAATAAAGTTCTGTTTTTTACGGAAATATGTCCGCCTCAAATTTATTATTGAGAATTATATATAATTTAATCTAAATATACTGTACAAATTATTGCTACAGGCAATATTTTTCGAAAAGTGCGCAGTTTAATTTGGACCTAAACCCTTGTAGCACTGGAGGAATAATGCTAAATCTTTTCCATCAACTTTTTCATCACATTCATAGAATTGTGGAGGAACTCCACTACCAAGGTCGCCTAAATATATAGTTTCTAGTGGTGCTATTCCTTTGTAGCATTGTAGAAATAATGCTAGGTCTTTTCCGTCTACTACATCGTCGCATTTGTAGAATTGAGGTGGAATTCCACCGCCAAAGTCGCCAACCTTTGCTAGGAGCATTTGTCCATTGATAAGCATGTTGTCTGTTGTGTCTATTTCGCCTTCAACAGTGTCTGCTATGGCTTTTATTGTGTAGTTGCCTTTAGCATAGCCCGTGGTGTTCCAATCAAAAGTGACGGTTTTAGAGCTTTTGCTTGCGAGTATGACTGTTTGTGATGAGATGGAGGTTGTGTTGGCATAGAGGGTAACATTGAAGGTTTCTGTGAAGAAGCCTTGATTTGCAACCGTGACATTAATTTTAGTGGAGAATCCTTGTCCGACAACTTTTTTGATATCAATGCCAGTTACGGCTACATCGTAGGGATAGGATTCAGCTATTGCTCTGTTTGTAATGTTAAAGAACACTGGTAGCCATCGCAGAACTGTGCTTTCGATGCTGCTTGGAAATGGATTAAACCAATATTTGATTCCGCCTTCCCATATTGTATTTGGGTATGGTCCAGGTCTACTAACTCCAAAAGTGCTGTTTTCGAAAATTTCGCATGTAAGAGCGTAGACATTTTGGGTGCCGTACATCCAATCGTCCCATATACCGTAAGAGATGTATAAATCACTTGCTTGCTGATATGTCGTCCCACCAGTAACAATCGATAGGTCTTGTGCAATTTCAATAAATTTAGCTTCATCTGGAGGTGGATTAGAAGTGCATCCCCATGGGTACAGTATAAGCTCGGCTCCAGAATGGAAGCTTATGGCATAGGTGAAATTGTGCTCTAATACAAGGTTTCTTATTGCTTGGGTTTCTGGTTCAGAGAATGGTGCTGGTCCCTTGTAGATTTCGGATTGTGGGTTTGAGCTTCCATATTGCCATTGAAAGTCGTAGTTTCTGTTTAAGTCAACGCCGCCAACCCAGTCTTCAGCATATTTTCCATCGCCATCATTGTCTATTCCTTCCCATCTGATGAGTCTGCCATTTGTCATGTTCCAAAGTTGCTCTATAAAGCCATTTCCATCTTCATCTTCTGGTGGATCCTCATCAATCAAACCGTCTACATCTTCGTTTGTTGGACGTGCATTTTTCCTTTGCCAATCATTTACAGCAAATAAATCGAAACCATCAACATTTAACGCTGGGACTATGTAGATTTCGCTGTAATTCAGCATTTGAGTTATGGTTGCGTTTGTACCGAATTTAGTTGCGGCGTCAACTATAAAGTATAAAGTTAATTCTGCAGTTATAGGCTCACGAGCATGGTGATAGCCTACAAAGAATATTTGAGGTTTCAGATTCAAAGCAGATTCATTTGTTAGCCTAATGCAGTAAATATCACGGTTTTGCCAACTCTTGCCAATAGAGAAAACATCTACAACATTAGGGTATGTTTCATTCAAAAATAGAAGAGTATTCATAATCTCAGTATAGTTGTGATAATGCTCCCAATCACCCCAAGGAGCTGTTAGTGGATTAACGCCTCTATCAACTTTAATGCTTATTGTTCGAGCTGATTCTGTTGGATGAATGTTATAAGAAAATGCTATCATGCAAGTTAAAAATATCGTAGGCATTGTTCTCAAAAACATTTTCTTCAACATTTCTCTTCATTAATAATAAAAGATTTAATCACCGAATATAGTTTGTGGATAATTTTTCTATAAAAATCGTTTTTAGCAAACAATAATAATATGGGTGGTCATTTAAACCCAAAACAAGAAATAGCATTAACATTAAAAAAGAAAAGGATGGCTGCAAATGAGCGACAAAATTGTCATAGGTTTAGCTGGCATGCCTGGAGCAGGAAAATCAATAGTTGTAACCGTTGCAAGGAGTATTGGTTATGGTGTTGTTGTAATGGGTAACGTGGTGAGAGCGGAAGCGGAAAAAAGACATTTAGACCCAAGTCCTGAAAACATGGGCAAGATAATGCTCGAGTTGCGGCAAAAAGAAGGAAATGGCGTAATAGCGAAGAGAAGCATTCAAGAGATTGATGAGGCAAAAGAGCAAAAGATTATTGTTGATGGCATAAGAAGCCTAAGCGAAGTGGAAGAGTTTAAGAAACATTTTCCAAAATTCAGCCTAATAGCCATTTATTCATCTCCAGAAACACGCTTCAAAAGACTTTACCGTCGTCAAAGAAGTGACGACCCAAAAAATTGGGAAATCTTTTACGAGAGGGATAATCGAGAATTAAGCGTGGGATTGGGAAACGCTATAGCCATGGCTGAACATATAATAGTTAATGAAGAAAGTTTGGAAGTTGTGAAAGAAAAGATTAAGAAAGTTCTCTGGAAAGTGGAAGAAAAATGGATGAAATAAGCGTTTATGTGGAGGCTGAAATTAATCCGACAGAATCTGAAGACAAAGTTAAAAGAGCCATAGAAAACATTTTCGGCAACATCCAAACCAAAATTCAACCAATACATAAGAGAAAGCTTATCACCGCTGAGGCTGAAGGACTCGAATCTCTTACCAAACTTTACAATTTGCTTCGCAGAGAACGTATTCGTGATGCAGCAAGAGGGATTTTTTTTGAAGGATTTGATGGAAAAACTATAAACTTTTGTTTAAACAAGCAAGTCGCATTCGAAGGGCATATCTCTTTTTCGAAGGAAGTTGCAGAATCACCTTTGGGACCAATAAAGGTAAAGATTAAATGCGAAAATTCCAGAGGGCTTATTGATTGGCTTGCTCCAAAAACTATGTAGGCTGGTAAAAAATGAGAATGGAAAAAGTTTACGCATACATTGATGTACATGCCGACGATTTTGTCAAAGACCTTGCCAAACTTGTTAAGCAACCAAGTGTTTCAGCAAAAGGCGAAGGAATAAGGGAATGCGCAAAACTTGTGGATGAAATGATGCGGGAAATCGGACTTTTAACAAAAATTTTCAGTAACAAAAAGGGAAATCCCGTAGTTTATGGAGAAAAAATGTCTAAAAAATCAGCCAAAACTCTCCTCTTTTATGACCATTATGATGTGCAACCACCAGAACCGCTTGAAAAATGGACATACAAACCTTTTAGCGGCAAAATAGCTGACGGAAAAATTTATGGAAGAGGTGCATCTGACAACAAAGGTAATCTTGTCTCAAGGTTAAAGGCTGTCCAAGCACTATCAGAGACTATGGCTAATTTGCCAGTTAACATAAAATTTTTTGTAGACGGAGAGGAAGAAATCGGAAGCCCTAATCTTGAACCTATAATAAAGCGGTATAAGAAATGGTTTTCTGCTGATGCAGCTATATGGGAATTTGGTGGCACAGATAGGCAAGGCAGACCAAATCTGTATTTAGGTTTAAAAGGCGTCTTATCTGTTGAGATTAAAGCCAGTGGCGCTTTAAAGGATGTTCATTCTGCAAATGCGCCTATAATTCCGAATCCAGCTTGGCGCTTAGTTTGGGCATTGAGCAACTTAAAGGATGAAGAAGAACAAGTTTCCATTGAAGGCTTCTACGAGAACGTGTTGTCCCCTTCTTCTGAAGATATCGAATGCTTGAATAACATTCCCTTTGAAGAAGAGGAAACTAAGAAAGAGCTTGGTTTGAAGGAATTTTTGCACAAGAAATCTGGTTTGGAAGCTTTGAAAGCGCTGCTATATCAGCCTACATGCACTATTAACGGTTTGATTTCAGGATATACGGGTAAGGGCTCTAAAACTGTTTTGCCATATGAAGCTGTAGCGAAGCTTGATTTTCGATTGGTTCCCAATCAAAAATCTGGCGAAATCTACCGTAAACTTGTGAGGCATTTGAAAAAGCATGGTTTTGGAGATTTAAGAATAATAAAGCATGGCTCTACGGAGCCAACAAAGACTCCAATTGATAATCCATTTGTGAAGTTAGTTGCAGAAACTGCAGAGAAAATTTATGGAAAAAAGGCTGTAATCTATCCCATCAGTGCTGGTTCTGGACCTATGCATTTGTTCAGAAACTTGTTAGGATACCCTGTTGTTTCAGCAGGGTGTAGCCATCCAGAAGCGAATACGCATGCACCAAACGAAAACTTGAAGATAGACAGCTTTATCAAGGGAACAAAGTTCATTGCCACCTTAATTAGCAATTTTGCCCTTTAACTGGTGTCATAATTGTCTATAAAAGCTACGATAACCAATAACGGTGCTGTTCTTCTTGGAAAATATGTTGCATGTGACGCTTTTGAAAAATCAAAAGCAATAAGAATTGTTACACATGCTCACGCTGACCACATGGTAGGTTTGCAACAAAGTTTAAGAACATGTGAAAAAGTGTTGATGACAAAAGCCACCAAAGATTTAGTTGACGTTATGAAAGGTCCACTGTTTCTAATGGGGGGTTTCGTGGAAGCCATTGAATATGGTAAAACAGTTCAATATGAGGATGAACACATAACATTCTTCTATGCTGATCATATTTTGGGTGCTGCTCAAGTGTTCGTTGAAGATGCTGAGGGAACTAGAATTGCCTTCACTGGGGATTTTAGAATTGATGGGACTCCAGTTTTGGATGCTGACGTTCTCATTATGGAGGCTACTTATGGAAGCCCAACATGCAAACGCTCTTTTAACAGTGATGTTAAAGATTTACTCATATCAATGGTGGAAACAGGACTAAAGCATGGCACAGTTTACGTTTTCGGCTATCATGGCAAACTACAAGAAGTTATGCAAATTTTGCACAAAGCTAACGTTGAAGTGCCATTCGTTGTTCCTGAAAGAGTTTTTCACGTTTCAATGGTTTGTGAAAGACATGGCATGGATCTTGGGCGTCTGATGCTTTCAGAAGAAAGAGAAGCTAAAGAATTGTTGGAAAAAAATGAGTCTTGCGTAGCCTTTTATCACATGAACTCGAAAAGCAAAATCAATCATCATGTTGATGCCTTTCGCATCTACGTAAGTGGCTGGGAGTTCGATGCGCCGTGCCGTGAAATAGCAGACAAAGAATACATCATAGCCTTAAGCGACCATTCAGACTTTGATGGACTGATTGAGTATGTAAGACGCTCCAAACCTAAACTCGTAATCACAGATAATTATCGCATTGGACATGCTGAAACATTAGCAAGAGAAATCCAAAAGCGCTACGGCATAGCTACAACAGCTCTTCCAAGGAAATAATTTCCTTTTATTAAAATATAGTTTGTATTAAATATTACGACAGAAGATTTATCTTCTATCACCGCATATTCTTCTGTAGAATTCGGGTTTAGATTCCGAATTCATATGACTTAAATAAAAAGAAACAAGACATTGCGAGTGCGGTACCGAAATGCCTTCCCCAATACAGCCAGAATTCTTCGCACTGCTGGGCATAGACCTTTTCTTAGCGGTAAGCTTGCTCACATGCTTGCTTGATAGGCATTTTCCATGGCAACTACCATACATATATCAACTAGCGGCTTTAGCTGGCTTCGGACATCTACTTGTAAGCAAGGAATTCATTGTTTTTTTCGGCGAGTATATGCGCTTTTGGTACAGCATCCTATACTTAACTGTAGCCTTGGCAAACATAATAGCAATCAACATATATCTTGGAATAATGAAGAAGCTGCTGAACTATGCAAAAGTCTTTATGTTAACTGTGACGCTTCCAGCCTTAACCTTAGCCGCATTTTTCGTATCCAACTATGCAGAGGTTGCAGCTTATCCGCTAATAATGACGCCTCACATTTCATGGGAAGCCACTTTCATTGGCATAGTTGCCTTCGACACAGTCGTAGTTGGGGTAGGCACATACGTGTTCTTCAAGCCAAAATGGTGGTACATAGCCATAGGCGCAAGCACAGCAATAGCAGGTGCAAGCATATACGCCCTATTCAAGCCTTCATGGGGGGAGGCAGCCTTCATCGTTTCAGCCATAGGTCTTGCATTGGCTTGCGTCATAGTGTTAGGCGTAAGCGTCTACGTGCTCGCAAAAATTTGGATAGACACGTTGAAAGAAAGAAAGAAGCGTAAGGAGGTGAAACAATAAGATGAAGACGAATTATAAGAAAAGCCTAAAATTCATAACATTACTGATAACTTCATTGCTCCTAGCAACAGTAAGTGCAACTGTTTACTACAGCTTGTCAATGCAAACTACAGTAACTGTTGGCGCGACTTGGGTAAAATTCTTTGAAGCTGAGGATACACCCGATGGATCAGTTGTCCAAGACTCATATTGCGCTCTATCCCTAAGCTCTCTTCCAAACTCTACGATAATATACGAACATGCAGTAGGATTAAACAACACATACAATGGCTCGCGTTATATACGATTGCGACATGTTTCGGTAACACCAAACGGGACCGCGCAGGTTAGCAATTTCACATACATAAAATTCTATCTACTTAATAGTAACAATGTTACTCAAGCTACATTAAACTACACTACTAGCGGTGATTATTGGAGCGTAACATCCACGACAGGATGGAAAGAGATACCAGCACTAACGACATGGTATATCAAAGTGGAAACGCTTTCGCCTGCAGGAGCCAGTGCATCCATTTCATGTACAATAACAATCGCTGTGGACGTGCAGCAATAAACTCCCTCTTCCCTTTTTTATCTACATGATAATCTTGGTGTAAACCAAATGAGAAGAGTTGATACCGATAGGGCACTGTCAAGTGTTTTTTTAGTGTTAACTCTGTTAATTTTTATGCTAAATCTGCCATATGGAGCAGAAGCCACAAGTCATTCCGCCCAAATAGCACAACATTCTTCCACTGTTGGATCACCCTCAGTCATTCTTCAAAACGGTGCAAATAACGTAAGCTATATTTACGCTGATAACACAAGCGCAAAAATCCAAATAATGGCGACAAATATTTCATCATCCAAGAACTATTCACTTAACATTTTTAACAATAATTCAAGTAGCTGGGAAGTTAGACTAGAATACTATAGTTGCTCGAACCCTAATTGCACAAGCGCCACAATAATTTTGCACAACGATAGTTTCTCACTTTGGCAAATCAAAATCGAAGAAGGAAACATAAGCCAAAACAGCACATATTATAACTTAGCAGGTAACACCACTATATATATAGGCGTACAAAACTTAGTCGGCAACGTCAATGGAACAACAATCTTACACGCTTACCTAATAATAAAAACTCCTGATAAAACAACTTATGCGTTATATGAAATCACTTTTGAATTTGACTATAGTGCGTAAATTCTGCCAAGTTTTAAATAGGTTAAAGCGAACGATTTTATGATTTCAGTAGTAGGTAAAAACTATGGATGGATGAAAAGTGAGCAAGTTATCTGAGGTTTCGGGTTTTTACAAGCTTAAACCAATGGAACGGTTGAAATTTGTTAAGGATTTTGCTGGTTTAAGTGATGAAGAAGCTGCTTTGTTGCAGAATACAGGCTCTCTGCCTTTGGATTTGGCTGATCGCATGATAGAAAATGTTGTAGGCGCTATTCCTATACCTTTGGGCATTGGGGTAAACTTTCTCATAAACAATCGTGATTATTTAATTCCAATGGCTATTGAAGAGCCTTCAGTGGTGGCTGCAGCAAGTTACGCAGCGAAAATGGCACGTGATGGCGGAGGCTTTTATGCGAGTAGCACTTTGCCAATTATGATTGGACAGATTCAAGCAGTGGGCATAAAAGACCCTTATGCTGCGAAGATGCGTGTTTTACAAGTAAAAGAAGAGATTTTGAAGAAGGCGAATGAGCAAGACCCAGTGCTTGTTTCTGTTGCTGGAGGAGCTAAAGACTTAGACGCAAAAGTAATCCACACGGCACAAGGACCTATGCTAATTACCGAGTTGCATGTTGACTGTCGCGATGCTATGGGCGCTAACGCAGTTAATACTATGGCTGAAGCGGTTGCACCAATGATAGAACGCATAACAGGTGGTCGTGTTTACCTTCGAATAATCTCCAACTTGGCTGTAAAGCGTTTAGCTCGTGCATGGTGCATTGTGCCTAAAGAGGCTGTTGGCGGCGAAGAAGTCGTAGACGGCATAGTAAACGCTTCAGCATTTGCAGCAGCAGACCCGTACAGAGCGGCTACGCATAATAAGGGAATTTTAAACGGCATAATAGCCGTAATAATCGCAACATGCAACGACCACCGCGCAATCGAAGCAGGAGCACACGCTTACGCGGCAAAAGACGGGCATTACACAACACTTTCAACATGGGAAAAGAATGAAAAAGGCGATTTGGTTGGCTCAATTGAGTTGCCAATGGCTGTTGGCTTGATTGGCGGCGCCGTGCGAACGCATCCGATAGCGAAAATTGCCATAAAAATATTAGGCGTAAAAACCGCTAATGAATTCGCAGAAGTTTTAGCCGCTGTAGGCTTAGCCCAAAACCTTGGCGCATTACGTGCATTAGCACATGAAGGCATACAGCGCGGTCACATGTCGCTTCACGCAAGAAATATTGCAGTGGCTGCGGGGGCAACAGGCGAACTGATAGATTTGGTTGCTGAAAAAATGGTTGAAGAACGCAAGATTCGCATGGACAGAGCAAAAGAACTAATAGAGCAGTATAAAGTATCTGGAAAAAGCTAAAACTTGGCAAATAGTGTCTTAATGCGGGAAAACATATGAAGATAATTCCAGGACCAGCGTCTAAACAGTTAGGAGAAAAAGTAGCAGAGTTCTTAGGCGTAGAAGCAGTGCCGTTGGTTTTTAAAACCTATCCAGATGGAGAATCTTATGTAAGACTTGAGGGCACAGTGCAAAATGAAGAAGTAGTCATAGTGCAGACTGCAAGTCCGCCGCAGGATACAAGAATTATACAGTTAGCATTAATTGCCGATGCAGCCAAACGAAACGGCGCAGAAAAAGTAACAACCGTCGTGCCCTATCTGGCTTATGCACGCCAAGACAAAGCCTTCCTCCAAGGCGAAGCCATAAGCATCGAAACCGTCGCCCGCATGCTCAAGGCAGCAGGAGTTGACAGCCTAATAACAGTTAACGTTCACCAAGCAAGGGTTTTGTCCAAGTTCCCGTTCCCAGCTAAAACCGTTTCAGCAATTCCCCTATTAGCTCAATACTTCACTCAGAAAGGATTTAAGAAAGCATTTGCACTTGCGCCAGATGACGGCGCATTATGGCTGGCAGAAGAAGCGAAGACCATTCTAGGCGGCGAATGTGACTACCTAGAGAAACAGCGAGACTTTTACACGGGACAAATAACCGTGAAAAAGAAAACGCTTAACGTGCAAGTAAAAACTGTAATAATTTTCGACGATGTAATCAGCACTGGAGGCACCATAGCTTTAGCAGCAAAAACCATGAAGGAAATCGGCGCAGATAAAGTCTACGCTGCCTGCGTTCATCCGCTTCTAATAGGCGACGCTGAAAAACGGATTCTAGAGGCAGGAGTTGAGGAAATAGTTGGAACAGACAGCGTTCCAAGCCATGTAAGCAAAGTTACTCTCGCACCCCTAATAAGCAGAGAACTAAAACAAACAAAAGTTTAATTCAAAAACAAGTTCAACTATATATAAGAGGAGCTGAATTCAGTAGAGAGGAACAAAGTGGCTAAACTTTTCTTTCTGCTTTCAGGTGAACATGAAACATTGCCAACTGCGGAGTTAAAGGCTATACTTGAAGCAGAAGGCTACACTTTTAAACTTTTAGAGAAGCTTGACCAAGTTTTAAGACTTGAAGCAAATTTAAGCTGTGTTAAAGCTATAGAACGTAAAGCTGCTTTCACAAGAATGGCTGCACTGGAATTGTTCAATTGCAAAGCAGAAACAACCAAGATAGTTAAGGCGATGCATTCCATACGCTTAAACAAAGTTTTGAAAGATGGCGAAAGCTTTGCAGTTCGTGTAAGGCATGTGAAAAATTATGCTTCAAAAATTAATGGCATGGTTCTTGAAAGGAAATTGGGCGAACTTGTATTAAATGAGAAAAAGAAGGCAAAGGTGAAACTGAAAAATCCAGATAGAACATTTATAGGGATATTAACAAGCGAGAAATTCATTTTCGGATTAAAACTTGCCGAGATTCCGCCAAAACCCTTTGTTGAAAGACGCCCAAGAAAAAAACCATTCTTCCACCCATCAGCAATGCCAGCAAAACTCGCAAGATGCATGGTAAACTTAACCAAACCCAAAAATGGAGAACTTGTCTTAGACCCTTTCTGCGGAACTGGAAGCATGCTCATTGAAGCCGCGCTTATCGGTTGCAGAGTTTTAGGTTTAGACATTCAAAAACGCATGGCAAAAGGAACACGCAAAAACTTTGCTCACTTCAACATTAACGCAGAAGGCGTAGTAGTTGCTGATGCAAGCAAACCGCCCATAACAAAAATCCGCTGCGTAGTCACAGACCCACCTTATGGGAGGTCTGCAACCACGCTTAAACGAACTACAAAGCAGATTGTGGAAGAAGTTTTAACAGCGCTCAACGAAATAATTTGTAAAGGTGGAAGAATCTGTATTGCTGCACCAAAATCATTGAATATTGCACAAATTGGCAAAAGTTTAGGCTATAAGCATTTAGAGTCCCATTTTGCTTATGTTCACAGAACATTAACAAGAGAAATTGCAGTGTTTGAAAAGGTGTAAGCCCATATGAGCGTGCGAATCATATTCCTAGGCACAGCCGGAAGCGTACCAACACCAAAAAGAAGCCTACCCGCTATACTTATCCAACGCAAAGGCGAACAAATAATGTTCGACTGCGGCGAAAGCGTGCAAAGACAAATGGTAAAGGCAAAATGCGGCTTCCACAAGAAAATGAAAATTTTCATTACGCATATGCATGGCGACCATGTTTTAGGCTTGCCTGGACTTTTGCAAACAATGTCTCTACTTGACAGAGAAAAGAAGCTGGATGTTTATGGACCGCAGGGAATAAAACGCTTTTTGGAAAGCGTAAGAGAAACAGTGCAGTTCGCTTTAACTTTTCCTATAGAAATTCATGAAATACTTGAAACAGGAACAGTTTGCGACGAAGCAGAATATACTGTTCAAGCTGTTTGGGCAAATCATGTAATCCCAAATCTCGCTTATGCATTAATAGAAAAGCCTCGCCCCGGAAGATTCTATCCAGAAAAGGCAAAGGCTTTAGGCATTCCAGAAGGACCTTTATGGTCGAAACTACAGCATGGGCACAAGGTTAAGCTGATGGATGGACGAGTGATAAAACCAGAAGATGTCACTGGGCCGCTTAGAAAAGGCAGAAAAATCGTTTACACAGGCGACACCAGACCTTTCAAGGGTTTTGTGAAGTTTGCGGCAAATGCAGACTTGCTAATTCATGATGCTACTTTGGATGAGGAATTAGTCAAAAGAGCCGAAGAAGACGGACATTCCACACCTACCCAAGCCGCGATAAATGCTAAAAAAGCGAAGGTGAAAAAGCTTGTTCTTACGCATATAAGCGCAAGATATGAAGATACTAGTCCACTTTTGAAGAAAGCACGGAAAATTTTCAAAAATACACTGGTTGCAGAGGATTTTATGCAAATAGAAATTCCACTTTCAAGCGAGTAACTGTTTTACTCTTTGCATACTCTCGTGAATGTGTTCAACAGACTCTATAATTACAACTTTGTCATAACATATTTTCTTCAATAAGTTGGCAACACTCCTCCAATCAGCTGTGCCATAACCTATGCCTAAATGTCTGTCGTCTTTTCCATTATTATCATGCGCGTGAACATGCACAATCTTCTCTGAAAAAGTTTTTAGAAAAAGTTCAGTCTGCCCATTAATGTTGGCATGTCCAACGTCAAAAACCATAC
Source organism: uncultured Candidatus Bathyarchaeia archaeon (assembly GCA_964469615.1). Taxonomy (GTDB): domain Archaea; phylum Thermoproteota; class Bathyarchaeia; order Bathyarchaeales; family Bathycorpusculaceae; genus CAYXZM01. The sequence continues at coordinate 18,371 of CAYXZM010000007.1, forward strand.
CAATGTTTTCATCAACCTCATCATAAAATCTTTGGAAGTTTTCAACACTTTTCATTAGAAAAGAATAAGGTTCAGGCATGTTTTCTACGGCTATCTGCATATCATAACCTCTGGCAATTTTTAACAGTAGCTTTATTGTTTTTAAGTTCTGAAGCCAATCCATATGTGGGTAGAACATGCTTACGCCAGTTTTCAGTCCTGGATGAAAAATCCACATATAAGCGTCTAAGCTATGGGCGTTAGCAATAGATTTTCTCAGTCTTTTAAGCATAGCTTTGAGCATGAGTGCAGAAGGCGAAGCAATGTTTATGTCTGCAAAAGGTGCATGTATGGAATATTTCAAATTGTAGGATTCACCTATATTTTTCAATATAGCGACTTTGCGCTTGTCCAAAGTGTGGAATCCATCATCAACAATTTCTATGTAGCTTGTTTCAGAGCGGGTGAGATACTCTGTCATCTTCTTGAAAGATTCACCTAAACAGTAAAGCATAGACAACCCAATTTTAGAGTTAGTCATAGACTATTTTCAACAACCTCCAAGCATGAAGATTATCCTTTTAAAATCTGACTTATAACTTGATTTGTCAAGCAAACAAATTTCCTCAATAGAAGTGAAAAGTTGCTCTGACTCAGATTTCTATTTCGAGATAGAGAGTTTAAGAATTCGAATTGACTTTTCATAAGCAATTTATAAACAGTTTTTGAAGTGCTTATGTAAAGTCTGCCTTGAACAAAACATCATAATACTCATGAATTCAAATGGGCTGGATTGAAATTTGGAAAGTGCAAACGAAAGATTGAACGAAATTTTTTCTGAAAATAGACCTTTCGCTGAAGCCTTTAAATGCTTATTTGAAAGTGCCAGTGACGCAATCTATATTTTGGATAAAAAGGGAAATTTTCTCATTGTTAATCGAAAGGCAGAAGAATTGACAGGGTTTAAACGAGAAGATTTCATAGGGAAACCATTCAGAAAAGCTATCGCCATGAAAAGCCTTCCAAAAGCTGCAAGAGCCTTTCTTGATGTAATTAGAGGCAAAGAAATCAGACAGGAACTGGAACTTAAAACAGCTACAAACAAAATAATCACTGTTGAAGTTACTTCAAAACCATTAACTATTAACGGAAAGATTATTGGGACTCTTGGCATAGTGCGCGACATCAGTGAACGTGTTCGCATGGAGAATGACCTTAAAGAGGCAAATAGGCAGCTCAAGATTCTTTACGAGAAAGCTATGGAAGGAATAGTTGTCGTAGACCCAGAGGAAAATATCACTTTAGTGAACAAGGCATTTGCTAACATGCTGGGGTATAAAGAGGATGAGCTTTTGGGCGTGAATTTGCGAAGATTCGTTGATAAGAAAGGCTTCCAAGAAATCAAAAAACAGACCGAAAATAGAAGAAAAGGGGAGGTAAGCAGATATGAGTTTTGCATGTTCAGTAAAGATGGTAATCCCCATGTCATTCAAGTTTCTGCATCGCCATTATGGAACAAAAATGGCGATTTTATTGGTGCGTTGGCAATCACCATGGATGTTACTGAACGCAGAAAAATGGAAGATGTACTACGTGAAAGCGAAGAAAAATTTAGGAAAATCTTCCAAAACGCCAGTGACAGCATAATATATCTGGATGTATCTGGTCGAATCGTTGATGTAAATGAAAAGGCTATTCAAATTTTTGGCGGGTCAAAAAAAGAATTGGTTGGGAAACATTTTATAAAATTAGGTGTAGTTTCTCCCGCAGATATACCGAAACTTTTAAGCAATTTTGCAAGAATCCTCGCAGGCAAACCAGGCTATACAAACGTAAAAATCAAAAATAGGATTGGTCAAGAGCGATACTTAGAATGTTCATCTTCAATTATGACTAGAGAAGGCAAAATAAATGGCATTCTTGTTATAGCACGAGACGTTACGGAAAGAATGCAGATGCAGAAGAAACTTGAGGAATACTCACAGCAACTTGAAGCATTAGTTGAAAAGAGAACAAGCCAACTTGAAGAAGCCCAAGAAAAATTGATTAAAAATGAAAGATTGGCCGCCATTGGACAAGTAGCAGCAATGGTTGGGCATGACTTGCGTAATCCGTTAACAGGCATCGCAGGCGCAACATACTATCTTAAGAAGAAACTAAACGCAAAGACTGATAAAACAATAAAGGAAATGTTAACGCTTATAGAAGAAAACATTGAATACTCAAACAAAATTATCAGCGACCTTTTGGATTATTCAAGAGAAATAAAACTTGAGCTTAAGGAAACCTCTCCAAAATCAATTCTAGAGAATGCATTATCCTTTGTTGAAATCCCAAAGGGCATCAGCATATTAAAAATTATAGAAGACAAGCCAAAGATAATTGTTGACGTAGAGAAATTGAAAAGAGTCTTTATTAACATCATAAAAAATGCAATTGACGCCATGCCAAAAGGCGGAACGCTCACAATAAAAAGCAGTGAAAAAACTGGAAAATTGGAAATCACTTTCACAGACACTGGAATAGGTATGCCGAAAGATGTTTTGGAAAATATTTGGACACCATTCTTCACAACTAAAGCAAGGGGATTAGGGTTAGGCTTGCCAATTTGCAAAAGAATCATAGAAGCCCATGGAGGCAACATTTCTGCAGAAAGTACTGTTGGAAAAGGAACAACATTCAGCATCACAATTCCGCTGATACCTAAATTAGAAGGAGGTGAAAAAATATGGGTGACCGCCCCAGAATACTTGTCGTCGACGATGACGAAAGCATAAGAAAAGTGCTGGCAACAATCTTAGAAGATGAAGGATATACTGTTGACACAGCGAAAAATGGAAGAGAAGCAATTAAGAAGACAAACGCTAGATTCTACAATCTTGCTCTAATAGACATTCGGCTTACCGACATGAACGGAACAAGGCTTTTGGCAAAAATAAAAGATACAACACCCAAGATGCGAAAAATAATCATCACAGGATATCCTTCACTGCAAAACGCCATAGAAGCATTAAACAAAGGTGCAAACGCTTACATACTAAAACCATTCAACATGGAAAAGGTTCTAAAAACCATCAAAGACCAGTTGAAGGAGCAACAAGAGGAAAAAGCCTACAGCCAAGAAAAAGTCAAAGAGTTCATTGAAACGCGCGTCAAAGAATTAGAAAAAGAAGAAATAATAGGCTATAAAAAATAAACTTGCTTTTTCTCTTTGTTTTGCTGGAAAAGTTTATTTTACTGCATAAACGTATGAATAGCGCTACTGGCGGATTAAATGTCCGCTGGGATGTAGCCGAAAATGGCTGAACCATAAACTGTTAAGGAGTGAAAGTTAAAAAATGGCATACAAATACATTGCCGAAGCATGGGCAACTCCTGAAAAATCTTTCGTAGACGAGCTGATGCGCCAAAGACTAATAGAATGGCGTAGGCAACCAGCAATATTTCGTGTAGAAAAACCAACACGACTTGACCGAGCAAGAAAATTGGGGTATAAGGCAAAGCAAGGTTTCATTATCGTTCGTATTCGTGTTAGAAGGGGTGGCTTAAGAAAACAAAGACCTAGAGCAGGAAGAAGACCTAAGCGAATGGGCGTCAAAAAGTTTAAGCCTGCAAAAAGTTTGAAACTAATTGCTGAAGAAAGAGCTGGACGAAAGTTTCCGAATCTTGAGGTTCTAAACTCTTACTGGGTAGGCGAGGATGGTCGCTCCAAATGGTTTGAAATCATAATGGTTGACCCCCATCATCCAGTAATAAAGGCTGACAAAGATATTAACTGGATATGCCAAAAACAGCATCACGGAAGAGTTTTTAGGGGTTTAACAAGTTCTGGCAAGAAAGTCAGAAGCTTGAGAAGAAAGGGACGGGGAGCAGAAAAATTTAGACCAAGTAAAAAAGCTGGCATTGGAGAGAAATAGCCACTATGATGGCAATCAAGCCAAAAGTTTTCAAGGAAGGCGGAAAACAGCGCATTGGAAAGGGTTTCAGTCGAGAAGAACTGAAAAAAGTGGGATTAAGTTTAAAAGACGCCATGAAGCTGAAAATTCCAGTAGATTATAGGAGAAGAACAGTTCACGAAGAAAATGTCGATGTCATTAAAAGTTTTTTAAAGAGCAGAAAGGCAAAGCCTAAGAGAAAAGCTAAAAGATAAAAAACGTTATTAGAAATAGTGGTGCTATTTGCTTTCTAAAGCCTTTATAGGGTACATTGATATTCGAGTTTTCGCCCATGCAACCGAAGATGCTGACAAGGTTTTGACTGCAGTGCGTAACATTCTCTCACCAGAAATAATGGAGACTGTGAATTTTAAGAAAACAAATTTGACAGGGCATCACGGAAATCCAATAGTTCTTTTGGAAGCACGGATTAAGGATGGAAAGGCTGCTCAAAAAGTTTTTGAGAATCTTGCGCTTGGTTTAAGCACGCTGGATAAGGAGTTATTGAACAGCGAGATTACGCAGCACTTAGATAAGGGAAATTTGTACATTAGAATAGACAAACAATCAGCCTATTTAAATGAGCTTAAACTTTCAACAGAAGACCCAATACATTTTCGAATACATTTTAAAAAGCACTCTCAAAAAGAAATAATAGATATTTGCAAACAATTTGGGTTGATTCCATGAAAAAAATCTACGCTGATTTGCACTTATGCCCAAATTTACAAGATTTCGAGCAGTTTTCACGAATGGTGAGCAAAGCCTCAATTCTTGGATACAGCATAATAGGAGTAAATTTTCCACAAACTTTTGCTGAAGAAGAAATTCAAAGATTGCGGGACATTAGTCAAGAAGCTAATGTAGATTTAGTTTCTCGAATAGACTTGAAGCCCAAAACGACAAAAGAACTTGTTCGCAATTTGAGAAGACTTAGAAGGAAGTTTGAGATAATTGCCGTGATATGCGATTCAAAGAATATAGCAAGGCAAGCAGCAAAAGACCACCGCGTAGACCTCCTAAACTTTCCGCAATTTGATTTTCGCAGACGCTTCTTTGATAGAGCAGAAGCTGAATTAGCCTCAAAAAGCTTGGCTGCCTTAGAAATAGACATCAAGCCAATACTTACTTTGGAAGGACCTGACAGAATTAAGCTTCTTTCAAGCTTGCGAAAAGAAAAAGCTATTGCCAAAAAATTTCGTGTTCCAATAGTCATTTCAAGCGGAGCTTCTGATGTAACGCTATTGCGAAAGCCGAAGGAACTTGCAGCGTTGTCTTTTCTCTTCGACTTGGATGAGGCTTCGGCTATAAAAGCAGTTTCAGAAAACCCAATATCAATCGTTAAAAGGAATAGGGAAAAGCTCAGCCCACGATTCGTTGCACCAGGAATACGAATAATACGGAGAGGAAAAGATTGCCAAAGGGCGTGAGGCGTCGTTATCTAGCCGTAAAAATAGACTCTGGCGAGGCATTTGATTCAAGGGAAATTATGAATGCTGTTTGGAATGCTGTTTCAAAGCTTTACGGAGAATATGGCGCAAGCAAGACAGGATTAGCTCTGATTGAGTATGATATGGAAGGAAAGTTTGCTGTTATACGAACTGTGCATACCGCTCTTGATATGGTTCGTACAGCATTAACCTCAATAACGAAAATAAATGATAAGTCAGCAACCTTACATGTTATAACAGTTTCTGGGACGATAAAAGCTCTTTACAGGAAAATGAAAAAATGAAAAGACAATCAATTTAAGAGTGAAGAAACTCTTTACACTTTGAGGGATGATGCCTTTCCCTAATGGTCTCTCTTTTTTGGACAATTTCCTCTTGACCATTTTAAGCCTCTCCTTTCGCTTTCGCATGATTCTAAAGAGTAGAAACTAGCCTAAAAACAGACATAGAAAAAGAGAATAGAAGAAAGCTCTAGTCTAGGTCTTGATTTGGGATTCATAAAACTAATTTTGACTTGACAGTATAACCAAGTCGGAAATCTAATGAATGGCAAAACAATACTAGCGATTATGCTTCTTTTATCTATGATTCTTGTTCTTTATCCTTTAGTCACCAGTCTTATTGAGGTACAGCAAGAAATTAGTGATAGGTCTAGTGTTCCTTCTGAGCTTGTTAAGGCTAGAGATAACTTGGTCTTGCAGATAGTAGGGTTTGTTTTTCTCTACATCGTTTTGGCATTCGGATTTAACTTCATAAGATTTGAACAGCAACAGACTTCAGTAGAAACACAAGATACTAAGCCTACTGAATCACATCAAGATAACCCAACTAGGTCACAACAAATCATTGAAAAACCTAGACCAGTTAAACCTAAAACTCCTAAAGTTGTCAAGTCATTAACTAATAAGACCAAGAACATTATTGCTGTGTTGTCTGCATCTGCTTTCATGCTAGTTTTTGTTTGGCAAGTCTTCAGTAATCTGACTCTAATAGGAACAGACTTCAATACAACAATGTTTTTCTTAGAGCAAGCAATGAAGGGGATAATCGCTTTTCTGATAGTCGGGATAGTAGCCTACATAATAGCCAAATACCGCTAAAGATGGGATTCTTTTTGTTTTTCATTTAGCCATGCTTTGATAGTAGTTTATTACCCATCTATTTCTAATTGCCATGTGGATGCCTAAGAAAACCTTTTGCTTGAAGATGGATTTAATTCTTGTCAAAGAGGGAAAAAGAGTCTTGAAGCTGGAAATTGAGCTTGTCTCTAGCACAGTCTGGTATTCTTCTCTTCATAATTTATTGCCTAGAAAAGTTTGGGACAGCATAAGAGAGGACATTATAAAGAAGAATGGAAGAAAGTGTCAGATTTGTGGTGAAGCAGAGGGAAAAATAAATCTTCATGAAATATGGAAACATTATGATGAAAACCACATTCAAACACTTGAGGGGTTTATCCTTCTCTGCAACATGTGTCACCATGTTAAACATATTGGTTTGGCTGGAATACTTGCTAAAGAGGGAAAACTCGACTACAATGAAGTGATAAAACATTTTTGCAGAGTGAATAGCTGTTCTGAAAAAGACTTCAAGAAGCATGTAGCTGGAGCTTTTGAAGTTTGGGAAAAGCGGTCTAAACATCAATGGAAGCAAGTTTTTGGTAAATATGAGGAGTTTGTCAAGAAATGAAGACTAAGTTTGATGGTTATTGGATTTGGCTTTTAAGCAAAGAGAAACCAGATTACTCGATAACTGGAAAATACCTCTTCTTTTGCGAAGACAAAGACAAACTAATTGAAATAGCATCTAATGAAATTGAGAATCACGGTTTTCATAAAGCTAAAGTGAACATGAACCTTCTTAAGGGACAAACCGAACATGTTTTATGCCTTTACTATAAAGATGATTCGAGAAAACATGAATTAGCTGAGAGAAACAAGCAAGAATATCATGTTAAGTATAGATATTGGAAAAGTGATGAAGCAACTTTGAAAGGTCA
>CAYXZM010000008.1:0-8916 GCA_964469615.1 uncultured Candidatus Bathyarchaeia archaeon
GTGTATCGTAAACTCTTTGAACTGTTAATGGTTGACTAAAAAATGTCGCTTGCTTTTTATTTGCAATAAAATTTTGCGCTGTTAAACCAATGTCTCCAGTTTTCTTCAGATCTTCCTCGATTTCGCTTTCCTTGCTTCCAGAAGCCCGTGCGAGAGCTTTAATGGCAAGTTTTTCAGCTACACCTATCTCCAAACCAACAAAATCTGGATAGATTTTGCCCTGCGTCAAATATACAACTTTGTCGATAACCTCTTTTCGCGTGTTTTTTAAGAGATCGACTAGCAAATCTGTCATTTCAAGCCTTTTTGTGGTGGCTTCAATTTTTTCGTAGGCATCAGCAATAATAGAGTATCTCAACGATCAACCTCAAGGTAGTAAGTTATAAAAGCTAGATATTAAATTTCATGTAATTCTCTCTCATGATTAAGAGAACTTAGTTAAACTTAAAAATTATTTCATACATATATTAAATTGATTAGAATGAGAAAAAGCCTAATTCTATATGTAAAATCTGAAAAAATCCCTATCATACAGCATTGTCAAGGTATTAGTGGTCACCCATGTACAGGCGCTTACAGAGTAGGCGAAACAATTTACAATTATACTTCGGAAGATAAAGCTGTGATAGACCTTTTGGAGGAAGCTAAAATAGCTTATGAACTTGTAGATTTGTCTGACTGCCCGTTTAGTGTACAGTTAAAGGCAAAAATACTAGGGATAAATAAGACTCCTACGCTGCTTCTGAATAACAGAAAAATAAAAGGTGTACAGAACATTAAGCAAGCATTGCACCAAATTAAGGGTTAATCTTCAAACTCTGCAAGGTCAAATTTGCTATAAAAAGTAGCGTAGCCCATGTAATATTTTGAAAAGTTTACACTATTGAAAGAAAAAAAGTTAGAGAATCTTTCATCGAATATAATCGGTTAGCTTAAGCTTAACCTAATACCTTCGTCTTTGGCCTCTTCTTTTTGACCAGCACTCTCGGCAGTAAACAGGCCTATTTGGGTCAGGCTCGAAGGGGACTTCGCATTCCTTTCCACAATCAGCACAAACTGCCTTATGCATCTCTCTTCCAGACATTAACTATTTCAACTCCTATCTATTTTATTGTGCAAAAATTTCTTCTTGCACGATGCAACTATCCACAACGTACTCGCTTATAAAAATTGCCTTATAATTCATATAAAATCATCTAAATATATGAAGTGTTTATGAAGTAATGACTAAAGGAAGTTGGTGCTATTGAAGATTTTGCTCGATGAAATGTACGCTGGGCTAAAAGAATATTTTGAAACTTTGGGATGGGAAGTATTAACTGTTCAAGAAATAGGATTACAAGGAGCAAAAGACAAGGAAATCGTAAATTATGCTAAAAAAAACAATTTGTTGCTTGTTACGCAAGATCAGAAACCAGCGGAACTTGCAGAACTTACTGGCGTCAAATATGTGCTGATTTCCAGTGCCATGATTGCCAAAATAGCTGATACAAAAATAAGAGAGAAATATCCGAACATAAAATAGAAATGATAATCATGATTGAAATTGCCGTTGTAGGAGGCGGACCAGCAGGTTCCTATTGCGCATACTCTCTTGCCAAGAATGGTTTTCACCCCATAATCTTTGACCATACACATCCACGAGAGAAACCATGCGGTGGACTTATAATGCCCTTTGTCCAGAATCTTTTTCCCTTCCTAAAGGAAATTCCAGTAGAACATGGCGAAAAAAATAAAATTCATCTAATTTCGCCTTCTGGGAGGCATACATGTCTTTTAAGCCGCAAATTTAAGATATACTGTTTCTCAAGATTGAAGCTTGACCAGTTTTTGGTGGATATGGCAGTGAAGAAAGGCTCCGAGTTAGTCAAAGAACAGGTCATCGCAATCAAAAGAAAAATGAATTTTTGGAAATTTAAAACCACAAAAGGGTTTTATGAGGCTAAGATTTTAGTTGGCGCAGATGGCGTTAACAGTCTGGTTAGAAGATGCATAATTGGCTCCTTAAGCAGAATTGACAAGGGCGTCTGTTGTGGATACTTTCTCAAAGGCTTAGAGAAGGAAGATGTTACCATAAAATTTTTGGCTCATAGGAAAGGCTACATTTGGGTAATTCCTAGAGATGATCATACAAGCTTAGGAATAGGCACAAGTGAAATATCACGCTCTTATGGACTTAGACAAGAGTTGGACTTGTTTATAAAGCAACAATATCCTTATGAAGGAAAAATTTCTAGATGGTCAGCACTAATTCCAAGCATAAAAAATGTTAAAACATTTCTGATTCCTGTTGCTGGCTCTAATTGGATATTAATTGGCGATGCTGCTGGCCATGTGAACCCAATATGGGGAGAAGGCATAATGTATGCACTATTTGGCGGTGAGTTGGCTGCTCAAGCTATAATCGAGAAGAATCCTAGAAAGTTTAACGAGTTATGGAGAGAAGCCTATGGGAGCAACCTGTTTTTGGAAGTTAAGTTGAGGAAATGGATTTACACAAAACCTGGTCTTGAGCTTCAATGCAAAATTTTTAAACTTCAAAATATGTTGTTTGATTGATAAGTTAGGCGAGTGTTTTTTGTTTTTCTGTTGAGGCAAAATTTGAAACTCTTAATCCTACTAATCGTATTTTTCTGTTTGATGTAAGATAGTTTTGGATTAATTCTCTTGCTGTTTTCTTCAAATCTCTTAGCCTATTAGTTATCAAAGGCAGGGTTTTGCTGTGAATGTGGGTTTCAAAGTTGTCGTAACGTACTTTGACAGTGATTGTTTTGAAGTAAAGATTCTGCTGCAAAGCATCATTGCAAACTTCTTCTGAAAGCATGTCTAAAGCGTTCATGATGAAATTGAAATCTGAAGTGTCTTCTTCAAAAGTTCTTTCACGGCTTATAGACTTGATTTCGCTTCTCTCTTCAACTTCACTTTCGTCGATTCCATTGGCCATTAAATAAATCTGAGTCCCCATAACTCCAAAGGTGTCGGTAAGAACTGTTGGGTCGTAATGCGCTAAGTCACCTATGGTTTTGATTCCTAATGTTTTCAGTTTTTGTTCTGTTTTTCGCCCTACCCAAAGTAGTTTACGCACTGGCAAAGGAGCTAAGAATCTTTGAGCCTCATTCTCTTTAACTATTGTTAAGCCGTCTGGTTTTTTGAAATCGCTGGCTATTTTTGCAACAAGCTTGTTTGGACCGATTCCTATAGAGCATGTAAGCCTTTCTTTCTCGTAAATTTCTTTTTTTATTTGTCTCGCCAAGGCTTCGGCTTCTGGATAATCTTTCACTTTTGATGTTACATCTAAGAAGGCCTCGTCTATGCCCCACTGTTCAAACTTGTCCGCGTATTTTCGCAAAATATCCATTATTTTACTGGAAACATTAATGTAGAGCTCATAGTTGACTGGTAAGTAAATGGCTTCGGCGCAGAGTTTCCAAGCCTTTGAGATTGGCATGCTTGACCGAACACCAAATTTTCTGGCTTCGTAATTGCATGTACTAACGACTCCCCTGCCCTTTCCTTCTTTTGGGTTTGCTCCAACAATTACTGGTTTACCCTTATATTCTGGATGTTCTCTTTCTTCAATTGCCGTGAAAAAGTGGTCCATATCAACATGGAATATTATTCGCTTTTTTTCGCTCATACAACTCGATATAAACTTTGGTAGGTTTGTTGATTTGAACCTATCGCAAAACACATGCGTGCATTTTTTGGCATATGTTTAATTTAGCTAACGATTTTCCATTCATAACGTTTAATGCTTTGTTTTGTGGAAAATAGGAGAGTTGCTGGAGGAACATATTATGCAGAATATTTCCACAGAGTCTGCTCAGAAAATAGCTTTGGAATATCTTAAGAAGAGGAAGAACACGGAGAAAATAGATGTTTCCACTGTTGAGCAGAAAAATGGAGTTTGGATTATAAGAGGCACTTGCCCAATTGATCTGGAAGGTCATCCTTGGGCAGAAAAATTTGAGGTTATTATAGATGAGAAGGGAAAAATAAAATCCACAGACTTCTCACTGCTTTAAGAGAAATGGTGCTATTCTTGTAGCCGTAATCTGCCGTCTTGAATCATGTAAATTCTGTCTGCAACATCAATCATTTTTTCATCATGCGTAGCCACAACAACCGTAGCTTTCTCTTTTCTGTTTACTTCATAAAGTAATGAAATAATTTCTTTAGCAGTTTTAGAATCAAGCTCACCAGTGGGTTCGTCAGCAATTATTATTTCAGGATTGTTTGCTAATGCTCTTGCAATGGCTACTCGTTGCATTTCACCCATGCTCAACTCTTTGGGTCTATGAAAGAGCCTTTTGCCTAAACCTACTGCTTCAAGAAGTTTTACAGCTTTCTGCCTCTGGTCTTTTTGTGTTTTTCCAGCGAAAGCCATTGGCAATTCCACATTTTCCAAAGCGTTTAGCGTTGGCAATAAATTGAAGGTTTGGAAAATAAAGCCCATGCGTAAAAGTCTAATTTTTCTTCTTTTGTTGCTTGACAAAAGTAAAGCGTCTGCGTCATCAATGAAAATTTTGCCAAAAGTTGGTATGTCGTTTAGCCCTATAAGATTTAGCAAGGTGGATTTTCCTGAACCTGAAGGCCCAATTATAGCTATGAAAATTGGTTTATTAATTTCAAAATTAACCTTGTTTACAGCAATTATTTCTGATGGACCCAGATGGTAGGTTTTTGTGAGGTCAACTGTTTTTATCTTCATTAGTATTCAGCTCTTAGAACTTCTGCTATTCGCATTCTTGTTGCGTTTATAGCGGGAATTATTCCACTGATGCAACAGACGGCTACTACTGCTGTGAATGTTTGAAGCATGTAGAGGGGTGGGATTATTTCGTAGAATGTTGGAAAGAACTGGGCAAGTGGAATGTTTGAGTATAGACTTGCCAAAATAAGAGCACCTAATGAACCTAAGGCTATGCCTAAAATTCCACCTAAAATGCCAATCAATGAAGTTTCTTGGATGACTATGCGGAAAACATAGCTTAATGGTGCACCCATTGCGTCTAATGTTGCAAAATCTCTCCGTCTTTCTGAAACGCTCATAATGGTAACGGTCATCACGAGTATTAGGCTTATTAGGAAAACTACTGTTTGTATGCCTATGTTCCATATTTCGATTTGAGCAAGAATCGGCTGAACTGTGTCGTTTCTTTCCTCTTCAGTCAGAGCCTTAACGGAAGGTATTTGGTTTTCTATGATGTCTGCAAGATTTTTTTGCGAGTATCCTTGAGCTGGTTTCACAATGATTAAGTTCACACTACTGCGATAATTGTAAAGCTCCTGAGCAATTGTGAGCGGCATAAAGACGCAACGGTTTAGAAGAGCTACTTTTGTGTCTAGAATTCCAGTAACTTCTAATTTGCGTCCTCCAACTGTTATATTTGTTCCAATAGTCCACCCGTGTTCATCAGCTAATGAGGGGCCAATGACAACTTCGTTACTTGTTTCGCTTGAAGGAAAATGTCCCACATTACCTTTCAGTGGAGTTTGACCAAGAATTAACTGCCAATGTTCGACAGGGATTCCCATGGTAAAATTGACTGGCATCAGATTGAGTAAATCTTGGAATGCAATGGGTGAGATGAATACCATTGGAACTGTTTTTTCTACACCAGCAATGTTTTGTAGCAAATTTTCAGTGTGGCTTTGGGGAAGTCTGCTACCATATATTGGGAATGCTTGGATAACTATAGAGTCATTGCTGACGACCATGATTTGTCCGCTGAAAAGCAAGTTCATCTCTTTGATTACTGTTGCATAACGCATTGTCGCTGCGCCCACTGCGACCACGAAAGTTGTTGCAAGTGCAATGCCTATTATGCATAATGCTGTTCTGACTTTTCTGCGGAACAAGTTTCGAAAGCAGAATGTTAACAGTCTCGTTTTAAATCCCTTGTTGACTAATTTTGTAAAGTTATATAAAGCATTCCGCTATATTATGTTGTGGTCAGAATTAAAATTAGGATGAGGCCTTATGAAAATTGAAAAAAGAATATTGACTATTTTATCAATAAGTATGTTGTTGCTCTCAACTTTTGCAGTATTATCAAAAAATCTAATCCCAAAAGTGAACGCTCCTAACGGGGGCGGCGCAGAATTAACTGGAAACATATTTGATGAGGGAATAGACACCGATGCTGACGGACTCTTCAACAGCCTACAAATTGGAGTGGAAATAAACGTTACAGCTCCCGCAACATATCAAATTTCTGTTCAATCTCTTTACGGAACCGTCTGGGTTAATGTTGGGGTTGCCAAAGTTGCTTTCCTTTATCCAGGGGTTCAAACCGTAAACGTCTCGTTGAATGGCAGTATAATATACGCTTCTCATGGCAACATTTCTGCAGTTCACCACGTAGGGCTTTCTGTTTTTTATGAAGGATATTACTATCCCATTATAATTGATTCCATATACGATCACCTGTTAAATAAAACATACAGCTACACAGAATTTGATCCCTATGCCTTCTTTACTGGAACAATTTTGGCTGAGGGAATCGAAGAAGACGGTGATGCCTTGTATGATTATTTGAAAATCAGTATAGAAGTTAATGTCACAGATGCTGGTCTTTACGAAATTCAATTCAACAATCTTGTTGGCAACTACTCCGATTACATAAGCGAATATCAGTCATTTCAAAGTGAGCTTGGAGCAGGATTACATTTCATAAATTTCACAATTTATGGTCCAAAAATCTATAATGCACACGTAAATCCAGTTTACGTAGGAGAAATATGGCTTCTTTATGCTATGGCTATGGGAGAGTCTTCATGGATATGGATAGTGTTAGAACAGAGACATATGGTTCCACTATCTGCAGTCTATAACTATACAGAGTTTGAGTCGCATGCGTTCTTAACTGGCAACATCTATGACAGTGTGGCGGACACTGATAGTGACGGCTTGTGGGATTATCTGGAAGTCGGTGTGGAAGTTAATGTCACAGAAGCAGGCGAATATTTGATTTATATTGCGGGACTTGCAGAGAAATTAAATGGTGGCAATGACTCAATTGATTATCATTACTTATGGAATATCCAGCACTCTATTGCCAACTTGAGCATTGGCATTCACATAATCAACTTCACCTTCTCAGGACCTTTGATTGCCTACAATCACTTCAATCCCACAAACGCGTCAGACATAGAGTTATTTGAAACGTCCACCTCGTCTCAGCTGAGCTACGTTAACATGGCTTCACTCTCAAGAAGATATAACTGGACTGAATTTGACCCGCCACTAAATGATATGCAGCTTGAGTTTACCGTATATCCTGATGCCACTGTAGGAGTTAGTGGACTATTCAATTTTACACATGTCTTCTCTCCATACTATTCTTCTCCGCTTCTCGCAAACGTTACAACAGGGTTCTCAACAATTGGAAACTTGACAACAGGCTCAGCTTACGGCATAATAGTGCTTCCTGAAGAGGTGTATATGCTTCCATATTATGTGCGATTCCATGAGTTCCCCTTTAACTCTACAACCATAAACTTCGCATCCCAATACAATAATGGCATGCTAAACGCCAACCTTGATGCTACGGTTGATTTGCCGCCTGAAGGACGCATTATCTATCCATTCAACTCGAGCAACCTCTCACTTCACGGCACATACTCAAACGGAATACTAAACATAGACTTATACGGAGAGACCACACTTCCCTCCTTCATTGCTGCAATGTTCCCGTTAAACATAACCGATGTCACGATAATGGCAGATTATAGTGATAATGAGTTGAACGGAAACATAACATTCCACACACCGCTTTCAAGCTTTCCACTTAGCGACGTCATCGTACATTTCAACGGAAACAAAACAGAAATTTCATTCAATGGATACGCTAATGTGATATATGGCGACTGGTTTGGAATGAAAATAAACCAAACAATCCTCGAAGAAATGCTCTCCGCATATAACAGCACCATTCCGGGACAGGGAGAAGGTTCTCTCTATAATATGACTATGGGCATGGTCGAATGTACAAGATTAAACACGACTATGACTCCGTTTGGACCTGATGGAGCAAGAGTAGATTATAATATCACTATTCACGGAAACTTTACCCAATTGATGGCACATATAATAGCTGGAATGTACGGCTTTCCAGAGGAATCACGCTCACTCATTGAAGCTGTAATAAATGCCACATTGTCTTCAGTTGACCATGCATCATTAACCTTCGACTATTACCATGTAACAAAAGTGGGCTTCCTTGACTTAACCTTAATCAGCAATGTGACAGCCTTATGGAGCAACGCATTACAGTTAATTCCTCCGAGAATGCCTCCAGAACTCAGAAATCAAACTGAAGCGTTTTTGAAGATTGCAAACATCACCGCCTATGCCGTCGAAGACGTGCTCTTAGACATGGATTACTCAAGCGTCACTCAACAGCTAAACATACATGCTTCGCTTACAGCGAATGTAACTCGAATGAAAGACGAGATTATCCCGATTCTGCCAGAAATCGTGCCTCCACAACTCAAAGACTTTGTTGAATCATGCACAAACACAACCTATTGCAAGCTGAACTCTCTTAATGTAACATGCAACTATGCAAATGGCGTAATCGACTTTGATGCTGAATGGCTTCTTGATGGAGATTTCACTGCTGAGCTTAATCGCATCAAAAGCTGTTATATACTATACCTAAACCTAACCTCTCCATGGATGATTAACTGGCAGATGCTCATGCTCAATGCAACCGAGATTGACATCAGCAACTTTAATGCGGAACTAAGGCAAGGCAAGATAGGACCTTGCGAGTATTGGACTACCTTCCAATTTGAAGGAGTAAAAGTGCGTCGTGTTAAAGATGAAATAGATCCCATAAGATTCAAACTGTATAGACTCTTCAATTCGACTACCAGTTCTTATGAATCGCCGAGAGAATTTGAAAAACT
>CAYXZM010000009.1:0-5437 GCA_964469615.1 uncultured Candidatus Bathyarchaeia archaeon
CATGGAAAATTTTAAGCACTTTCTATGAGGCTTTAAATTGAAGCTCTTTGCTCCAAAAAACCTCGTTTTGACATATTTTGTTTTCTGCAATTATGTTTACATTAACATATTTTCTCCAAATAAGCTAGGCAAGTATTTCAACATTGTTGTGGAAAGATTTTAAATAACCAAACCCTAAATGTAGCGTCTATTTTAGCCACAAAACACTAAAATTGTGAAGCACAACAGAAGTGATACAATGAAGTGTCCATATTGCATGTCTGAAAACCTCAAAACCCTCGAAACAAGAGATTCACCAGACAATACAGTTAGGAGACGCAAGGAATGCGCAGACTGCGGAAAACGCTTCACAACTTACGAGTATGTGGAAACCGTGGAGCTCATGGTCAGAAAAAAGGATGGAAGACTCGAACGTTTTGACCTGAACAAGATTATCAGAGGTCTACAGAAAGCTTGCGAAAAAAGACCTATAACAATGGAGCAAATCCACGAATTAGCAGACCACGTAAGACAGGATTTGATGCTCCACGGCAAAGAGGAAATTACTTCAAGAGAAATAGGTGATTTAGTTATGAAATATTTGAAAAATCTTGACCGTATAGCGTACATTCGTTTTGCTTCTGTTTACCGTCGGTTTGAGGAACCAGAAGATTTTAAACGTGTGCTTCAAGAGGTGAAAAAATGAAGTTTGTAAGGAAAAGAGATGGAAGATTAGAACCCTTTGACCAAGAACGTATAACGAAAGCAATATGGAAAGCTGCCAAGGCTGTTGGCGGAAGAGACCGTGAACAAGCCAAGAAAATAAGCGACCAAGTTGTGATTGAGCTCAACAATCGTTTTGGAGAAGAAGGTGTGCCCACAGTTGAAGAGATTCAGGACATTGTTGAAAAGATGCTCATAGAGAATGGGCATGCAAGAACAGCGAAAGCCTACATCCTTTATAGAAAGCAGCACCAAGATATGAGAGAATTAGCTGCACTCTTAAGCTCTGCTGACCTTGTAGACCAATATTTGGATATTGAGGATTGGCGAGTTAAAGAAAACTCGAACATGAGCTATTCACTGCAAGGCTTAAACAATTACCTCTCATCCACCATTATTGCAAAATACTGGATTACACGGATTTATCCGCCAAACATTGCAGAAGCACACTTTTCAGGAGACATGCACATTCATAATCTAGGAGTTTTGGGACCATACTGCGTTGGCTGGGATTTAAGGGATTTGCTGCTCTCAGGATTTGGCGGTGTCACTGGAAAAATTGAGAGCAAACCTGCAAAACATTTCAGAACAGCCCTTGGACAAGTAGTTAACTTCTTCTACACGCTTCAAGGCGAAGCAGCAGGCGCTCAAGCATTCAGCAATTTTGACACTTACCTTGTGCCTTTCATACACTATGATGGGTTAAACCAGAAAGAAGTGGAGCAAGCACTTCAGGAATTTTTCTTCAACATGAATGTGCCAACCCGCGTGGGCTTCCAAACACCTTTCACAAACGTGACATTAGACTTGAAAATTCCAGAGTTTATGAAGAGTGAACCAATTGTTTTCGGCGGCAAAGTCTTAGATGAAACTTATGGAGATATGCAAAGAGAAATGGAGATGTTCAACATGGCTTATGCAGATGTTATGAGCCAAGGCGACTCTAAGAATAGGGTTTTCACTTTTCCAATACCCACATATAACATAACAAAAGATTTTGACTGGGACTCACCAATAGTCCAAAAAATCTTCGAGGTCACAGCCAAATATGGCGTTCCCTACTTTTCCAATTTCATAAACAGCGACATGAAACCAGAGGATGTCAGAAGCATGTGTTGCCGATTGAGAATAGACAATAGAGAATTACACAAGCGCGGCGGAGGATTATTTGGAGCAAACCCGTTAACTGGCTCAATAGGCGTCGTAACATTGAACCTTCCGAGAATAGGCTATCTAGCGAAGGATGAAGACGAATTTTTTGAACGCCTAGAAGCGCTGATGGAAATCGCTAAGGATAGCCTAGAAATAAAGCGGAAAGGGCTTGAAAACTTCACAGAAAACGGCTTATATCCCTATTCACGGCGTTATCTACGCCACATCAAAGAAAGCTTTGGAAAATATTGGAAAAATCACTTTTCAACAATAGGACTGATAGGCATGAACGAGGCAATACTAAACCTGCTGGGCTGTAGCATAGCGTCGCCTGAAGGCTTAGAATTCGCCATAAAAGCGTTGAGTTTCATGCGCAAAAAACTTGCAGACTTTCAAGAAGAAACAGGAAACATCTATAATCTTGAGGCTACGCCCGCAGAGGGCACATCGTATAGGCTTGCACGGATAGACAAGGTGAAGTATCGAGATATAATTGTGGCTAATGAGAAGCATTTAGCAAAAGATGCTCATCCCTTCTACACGAATTCTTCGCAACTGCCCGTAGATTATGAAGGAGACTTGTTTGAGGCACTGGAGCATCAGGAGAGACTTCAGCCACTTTACACTGGCGGCACAGTATTTCATATTTATTTGGGCGAGAGGCTTTATTCATGGGAATCAGCAACAGAAATCATCAAGAGAGTTACTTGGAATTCACAGTTACCATACTTCACGCTGACGCCAACATTTAGCATATGCCCGACACATGGCTACGTTAACGGCGAACACAAGCAATGTCCAACATGTGGAGCAAAATGCGAAGTTTACTCCAGAGTTGTTGGCTACTTAAGACCAGTTGACCAGTGGAACGATGGAAAACAAGCGGAATTTGCTATGCGTAAAACCTTCGACAAATCAGTAATTACAGCAACAGTAGCAGAAGTTCCCGCATGAGTGAAGAGCCCTATGAAGTTCAGTGGTCTCCAAAAAACAAGCCTCATAGATTATCCCAAAAAAATAGCCTCAGTGCTCTTCACACCTGGCTGTAACTTGCGCTGCCCTTTTTGCTACAACTGGCGAATAGTCACAGACCCTAAACCGCCGTTTTTGCACGAAGAAGCCGCGCTTAGGATTCTGGAAAGTCGTAGGAAGTATGTTGACGCTGTTGTTGTGACTGGGGGAGAACCAACGATGCATAAGGAAATCCCAAAGTTCTTGAAAAGACTGAAGGATAAAGGGTTTAAAGTAAAACTTGACACAAATGGGTTTTACCCGAAAGTGCTTGAAGAATGTTTAGCCTATGTGGATTATGTGGCGCTGGACGTGAAAACTTCTTTGGAAAAATATCAACGCTTAGGTGTAAAAGATACTGCACCGCTTCTGCAAACAATTAAAATGTTGAAGACGGGAAAAGTGGATTACGAGTTTAGAACAACTGTTGTTCCAAGCTTTGTTGATGCAGAAGACATAAGCAGAATAGGCGAGTTAGCGAAGGGTGTAAAGGCTTTTGCTCTACAACAATTTATTCCAGACGATACTTTGGACAAAAACTTCAGAATAGTTAAGCCATATCCGCCTGAAGTAATCGCAAAGTTTGCAGAAGGCTTGCATGGATTTGCTGAAAAAACAATATTACGCATCTGAGCGAATAAATCTGTCATCTTTCTTTTATTACACATCTAATGATTGGACACTTCTCTGAATAACGTGCAACGTCGGTAAATCCAACTTTTCCGAAAGTTGAAGCTAAACCCGTATAAGCAAAAGAATCTGGCATACACCTTCTTTAGGCTCTACTGGATAACCTTCAATAATTCTATACCTTGACTGTGCACATAGCTTATTGCGCTCCTTAAAAGTTCCACAGTGATTCCCTTTCTCCTGAACGATTTAGCAACAAACAACAGACCAAACAAGCTTATCATCAAACGCTTCAGCTTTCAAGACCGCTCCAAGGCTGCATATTTTTCTCTAGGCGCAACAGAACACCACGCAACCGCTTTGCCATTAGCATAAACAAGAATTCCTGGAATTTCGCCATAAACACATTAATGTTAAAACGATGATATTTTGTTATACTCTTACATAACAAAATTATAACAAAATGATATTTTCTGATTTTTAATTAGTTTTTTAATTAATTTTTCCAATCAAAAAACCATTCAGATTGGAAATTAATTAGTAATTGCTAAAATTAATTAATTGTAACAAAACCCCCTTTCCTCTACTCTACGCATCGTTAATTAACACATTTTTTACTGGTGACATTTGCTCTTTTTCGTCTAAAACTGGTGACTTTAAGCTCTTTAGCTTCAATCTCAATTCTTTTGCCTTTTCTGGATTAATTTCCTCTATGAGTTTTAACCCTTCAGCTATTAGATTTTCAGAAACTGGTGACATTTGCCTATTTTCCTCAAAAACTGGTGACATTTCCTTAAATTTGCTAAAATCAATAGATTCATAGTCTAAATAAGAATTAAGGATTTTATCAAGGAAATCTGCAATTGATATATGAAAAATTTTAGAACCATAATTTAACATATTGTAAGTTCTATCCGAAACTTTTATTGTTCTTCTCTCTTTACTTTTTTCATTTATATTTGGCATAAGCAATTTTCCTTAAAAGGTATGAAGTGATTTCTTCTATGGTTTTGAATGATAAGCCCGTAGAGAGCAGGGTGTATTTTTTTGTTTTTGGATTGATAACATAAAGTCCCTGAATTTCTGTCATCGCAAGCCTTCTGCTTTTTCACTTTCCTTAAAATTTTTGATATATTCCTCAATTGCTGTTTTGACGGCACGATGTAGGCAATCAATGTTTCTAATCTGCATGATTTCAGAAAGGGCTTTCAATTCTGCATCTTTCAAACTAACAGTTATCATTTTCATATTACATCAAAAACTGAATTAAGGTTAAATTATTCTAAATATCTTGCGAAATTGCTTTTTTGTAACAAAATATAACAAAAATCCATGTTTTTAATGAAATAATAGACTATAGCGATATCTTAACCAAAATAGCGTTAATTTTTTACAAAATTATGAAAAAAAGAAAGGGAATTCAAGAGCTTTCTTATCTTCATCATTTGCATAGATTTTTTTGAACTCAATTTCGACTATATCGCCTTGTTTGAATCCCTTGAGCTTCTGCATTGATATTCTTATTCCATGTTTTTCGACTTTAATTAATGCCTTCATTCTCTAAACCTCAAAATAGAGCTGGTCTCTGGAAATTTAATTTTTATCCATCATAAAACATCATAGAATATCAGAAAAAGCGTTAATAACGTATTTTTTGATGCTATTTTTCCATGCTATTGAAAAATTAATGTTTAAACAATAAGGGCAATCTTTAAATTTTGATATTTTCATATAGATTTTTTATGAAAACCTATGTTTTAACTGAACCAATTTTCAACAGACTTAAGCAAAAATTAGGGGGACAACCGCCGAAATGTCATTTTTGTGGGGAAATCTTGACGCCAGAGCAGAAATATTTAGAATTCGAATGGAACAATGATTTTATCAAAATAACTTTGGTTAGAAATCCAGAAATTGTATCCATTTCTCACTATGGTGGACA
>CAYXZM010000010.1:0-32806 GCA_964469615.1 uncultured Candidatus Bathyarchaeia archaeon
AGTTGTGCCAAAAACATTTTCTATTTTTTCGCGCCAGTTTTCATCTCTTAAAATGTGATGATCCAGAATAACGCATGGCACAGTCTCAACAACTTTTTCCAAATTCTCTAATCCATTTAGAATCTGCTTCTCGTCAACCCTAAATCTTGATAGATATAATGGCGGTCCACCCATCATTAACAATTGAGGCTTTTCATAATTGATAATTTTAAGTGTTTTAGCTGACATTGGACCTTGGACGTCAGGCGCAAACATGAATTTTTCGTCTTTGTGTTTGATAGTAGTCATTAGAACCCATCCTAGGGCTGAATCTTCTGGTCCGTGGAAGACTGGCTCTGAAAATCTGACTATGGTATTTTTGCCGAAAATAAAAGCTTTTCCGTCAGCAACCTCAAGCTTTTCTGCATGTTTTCCGCTGGTTTTCTGGAACATCCATCCTCTTCGCCTTTGACTAAAATTGATGTTTTCCTTCGAATTTTTTACCAAAACGGTTTTTCCTTCATAAATCTGCCTTGCCTTTTCCTCTTTTGCCGCCCAATTGCACATCCAGTCTTCATAAGAAGGTGTGTGATGGTCAAAATGATAGTGACTCAAAGTTACAACTTCAGCCTTAGCGGCAACCTCAGCAATTTTTCTGCGAGCTTTATCTATAGCCTTAAATTCAAGTGGATGCGGAGGCAAGCCAAAACGGTTTGGACAGAGAGAGACTCCTGCATCCAAAAGAATCTTCACGTCAGATGTTTCAGCATAAGTGCACATGGATCTTACGCCGAGGCTTTCCGCAGCCAACGGAACAACACGCATATGTTTCAGCATACGATTCCAATCTTTCACGAAGGCTATAACTTTTTATTCTGGCTTACATACTTTTTGCATGGTGGGCGATGACGACTCTGGCCCCACTGAACCCAAGATGATTGGGATCTTGAGTGCGGAGAGCCCGCCATTCGTCAAACCGCTGAAAAATGTGAGTTTTGTTGATGCTTTTGTATACGGCTACATTGACCGTTTATTGTGTTTCTTCACTAAATTGCTGAATCTATTGAAGATTTCTTTGCTCCGTGGTTTCAGTATTTCAGGAAGGTTTGGGTCATCTTCCAAGACTGATTCTTTGTGCTGTTTTAATCTGATTTTAGCCCAAAAATAATCCTTTTTAAACATTGCATATTCAAGCTCTAATTCAATGGCTTTGAAATGGGCTTCGTAAATTACTGTTTTAGGCGAATCTATAATCACTTTTTTGTCAATTGTTCTCCACATCCTTTTTAACTCGCTCATCTCCACCAATTCATGCACCATCAGAAACTCGTTGCCTAAAACATCCAGCAATGTGGTTTTATCTTTGGAAAATATTTCGCCAGTCATATAATCATAGAATTCTTTAGCTGAAACATTTGCTGCATTATAGCCAATTTGTCTAAGGGCATTTTTAGCTTTTCTTATTTTAACGCTTATTCCTTTTAATAAGAGCTTATCACGATTCAGATTTATTCCTCTGGCCGTTTTTCCCAAAGTTCAAGCATTTTCTTCTTTAGTTCCCGTCGTCTTTTATGCAGAAACCGATAAACTGCACTGTGCATGTTTCCATCAATCAACATTTGTATAGCTTCTCTTGCCACGTGCGCTTCCTCAATGCCTCCAATTATGCTTACTGTATGCCCATAAACAGCCACATGTGTATTTGTCAACTCTTCTATTATTCCACGGGTTTTGCCATTCATGCCAATTATTCGACCTTTAACACGTCTAATGTCAGATTCAGATCTTCCGAAAAAAGTTCGCAAATCTATAACATCTAGAATGGCTTCGTCATCACGAATCAGACGAAACGCATACTCTGGAGAGAAACCTCTCCCAATAGCTGTTACAACATCTTTTGCTCTAAAAAGCAAGGATGGGTCCTCTGCTTTTTCAGCCAGCATAATTGCAACATCGCCTGATTCGCTATCTATTTGAAGTTCAACTGAAAGCTTGTTCTCAATGATTTTCTTAATCTTCCCCTCTGGACCTATTAGTACACCTACACGCTCTTTGGGAATTTTCAGAAATGTGCTAGCTCTTGCCATAACCTGTAACCTTCCGGTAGCACTCTTCAACGGAGAGAACTTTAACGCCTAATCTGCTGAAAAACTTGTTCAAATTGTTCAGGTCTCTGTATAAGAGAAATTTTGCCATGGGATGTGAAAGTAGAACAGCTTGCGACATGTCAAAAATTACTGGACGACCCCTCCAAATCATTATGTTATACTCGCTCAAATCACCATGGGCAAGCTCTGCTCTTGAGTAGAGTCTTCTCAAATATTCCAACAGGATTTTATAGATTTTTTCCGGATTTTTTGGCGGTTGCTCCTTCAATGAAGGAGCGCTTACGCCGTCTTTTCCAATAAACTCCATAATAAGCACATTATTTTTAACGGCAATAGGCTTCGGAACCTTCACTTTAGCAACCGTCGCCAATTCCAAATTTTTGAATTCTTTCTGAGCCCAAGCAAAGATTAGCGAGCGTGTGTCGTGCTTTATATTTTTGAATCTTGGATCACCTTCAATGTACTTGAGCATGCCTTTGCGGAATTCTGCTGAGCCAGTTAAGTAAATTTTGATTGCTAATTCTTTTCCTTGCTTGTCTTTTCCCCAATAGACCCGTGATTCCTTTCCAGCTTTGACAACACCGTGAATTTCGTTTATTGTACCTTTGTTCAAAAAATCGTAAACCACCATCAGAGTTGAGCGGTCGAAAACTTCTTCTAAAGCCTCATATTCTTCACTTCGCTTCTCCTTCATCAACTGATCAACTTCGTATTTCTTCTCCTTTTTTCGTAGCCTTTTATCAACAGTTTTCCTAAAAGACATACAGTTTTCTCCAACCAATAAACAGACAAAATTTAAATTGTCAATAGACCTTTCTTGCGAAGCATATCAGCTTGAGCTTTCGTATAACGCCAGATCAAATCACCACGCTTATCAGATTGAAAATCCCAAGGAGAAATCAAGACAACATCTCCTTGACGTATCCAAACACGCCGCTTCATTTTTCCTCTTATGCGGCATAAACGTTCATGTCCATCTTGACATTTAACTAGAACACGGTCAAAGCCAAGCATTTTGATGGCTATTCCTAAGATATCATTTGTGGATGGGAGCACCATCTCGCTCAGTTCTTCCTCTGTCAATACTTTCTTTTTGCCCAACTAAGCACCTCAAATGCCTCTCTTTTAATGAGATGTTATATCTTCTTTAAAAGCATGCTTATTCTCATACCTATTCTTCAGCAAGTGGAGCAAGAATAACACCAGAGATAACGAGTATATTTGTATATTTACGCCTTGATAAATCCGATTACTGCTCCAATCAAGTTGAATGCAATCAACAAATGTTCTTTATAACAATTATGATAAGCTGTTAAAACTTAATCGATTATGCTAGATTTTGAGTATTTGTGCATGTGGCACACCATTAATGTTTAATACCGCCTCTGGATGCACATAGCCACTTTCAATTGCTTTACTTACAACATTTTTGCCAACCATGTTAACTATTGTTGAATTTGCTATCATAGACACCGCCTCTTCGATTGTTACCTTTGTGCCCTTGTAAAATTCTTCCTTTATACAAAAAACGATTTTTCCTTCGCATAATGTTTTGCCAAGAATTTCAGCATCACAAATGGCTAAAAGCACATTGTTGCCAACTTTCCTAATGTTCATGTATGCTTCCAATTTTTGGATCCTCAAGTTTAAAGTTGCTGCACAGAGGACCGTGCTCCGCACGCTTGACACACTAGAAATGATAGACGTTTCTCCTTTACAATCTTTGTGTCTGGACGCTTACAAATAGGACACATGACAAGATTTTCGATATACCTCTGTATCAGCCGTTCTAAAGTTTCTTGCGAAAATTTTCCCTGAAAAATGACTCTTGACTCTTGCATTGTTGCCGCAGTAGCTAATTCACGAGTCAAATATTTTAATAAATGCTGCGGGTCTCGATCCAAGACGTTGGCAATGTCTTTAAAATTGTAAATTATTGTGCGCATACCTATCATCGAGCAACGTAATTTAGGCAGTTCTAAGCGTTCACGTTTTGAAGTGATTTCTGGAATTTGGGAACGAGCTCTTTTCAGTAGTTCTTCATATTCATATTTCATGCGAAAGTTCTCCAAGAAAACATGAGGACATGAACCTATTTAAAACTTATAATAGCAATCAACCAAAAAAGAGAATGCGAAAAGGGAGAAATAGAATGGGTTACATTTACCTTTACACAGGAACAGGTGCAGGAAAAACTACAAACGCTTTAGGCTTAGCACTGCGGTCAGTGGGGCATAAACGCAAAGTTATCGTGATTCAATTTCTAAAATGGTGGAAAAACACTGGCGAATACAAGATTAGACATATGTTAGCTCCTTATTATGAGATTTATCAATTTGGACGAAAGGGATGGCATGGACTTAGTAGATTAAGCGAAGAAGACAAAAATTTGGCTCAAAAGGCATTAAAATTTGCTCAGAAAATCGTCAAAGAAAAGAAACCGCATCTGATTGTTCTGGACGAAATTAATCTAACTCTCTATTGCAAGCTTCTAAACGTGAAAGAAGTTTTAGAGTTTCTAGATAGAATTCCAAAGAAAACTGATGTTGTGTTGACTGGAAGATATGCACCCAAAGAATTAATAGACCGAGCAGAATTTGTGAATGAAATTGTGGACATTAAACATCCGAAGGAAATGGTTACTACAAAAGGAATACAATACTAGTTTAGGGTTGAAATGAATGATGAATTTGAAGAGAAATCCTTTTCCATTCATCTTAAATCAAGGTTCCCCTGTTTCTGTGTTGCAAGCCTTGACTATTATAGACCGCATCAAAACTTCTGTGGGTTTTGAAAATCTATTACAATTGATTTCATTACAGAATAATGATGGAGGATTTCCAAACAATCTAGAATTCAATGCATCGAGCTCCGTCAAAATTACGTGCAGAGTTGTTAGAACATTAATCCAAATTGGAGTAAGTAAGCATTCGCATATTGTCACATCTGCTGTTAATTGGCTTTTAAAGCAACAAGAAAAGGATGGAGGATGGCACGAAAATCCAGCTATAGCATTGCCTGAGTGGGTTACATGGGAATCAACAACAAAGAGCGTAACTTGGTACACATGTCAAATTGCAAAGCTTCTAGGAGAATTGGGAATGCAAAAATCAGAAGCATTCAAAAAGGCGCTGTCCTTCTTGGAAAAAACCGAGCTGTCCAACGGTGGATGGCCGCCAGTAGATGGCTTAGAAGAGTTAGACCCTGATAGTACTGTTGGGATAGGCAATTTTTTAGTTACGGTTTATGGTAATAATTATCCTTCAGTAGTGAGAGCGAGGAGAATTTTTGAGGAAAGAATAGCGGGTCTTGCAGCAAAGGTCAAACATGAAACTGTTGATGATGCTTACGAGTTAACGCATTTAGTTTTTGATGAATTTCCGAATTATATGTATAATCTAGATGACATGCGGGTTAGAAGAGTTCTTGAAGCGCTTGTTCATGTCCAACGTGAAGATGGAGGATGGAAAACGTTTTATTCTTGTGGAAAATCTGACGCTGCAATTTCTGTCTATGCTCTGCGAGTTCTTGTTTCTCATGGAATTATAAGTAAGGAGACATTACAAGAAATGTTTGATTCTTCTAAAATCTAAAAAAGCTTAAAGAAGCCACACTTATTTAGTGTTTAATTCCATGCGGTGAAACGATTGGAAAAGCAGAATCATCCATACATACCGAACTCGCAACTAGAAACTAAACGCGAAATGATGCGAGAAATAGGCATAAAAACCATTGATGAATTATATGCGGATATTCCCAAAAAATACCTCTTAAAAAAATCACTAAACCTTCCTAACGCCTTATCGGAATTTAAAGTCAAAAGGCATGTTGAAGCCTTACTCTCAAAGAATACGACATGCAAAGATATACCCATGTTTCTGGGTGCCGGATGTTGGCCCCATTATGTGCCTGCTGTTGTGAAAGAGATTGTGCAACGTAGCGAAGTTCTCACTGCTTACACTCCATATCAGCCAGAAATTTCACAGGGCATACTTCAAGCACTTTTTGAATATCAGAGCATGATTTGCGAATTACTAGGCATGGATGTTGCCAACTGTTCCATGTACGATTGGGCTTCTGCATTAGGCGAAGCCGCCCGCATGGCGGCACGTATAACAGGGCGAAAGGAAATTCTAATTCCTAAAATTATTCATCCAGAAAGGGCTAAAACTTTGCAAGTTTATGCCGAACCAGCTGGAATAGCCATTCAGCAAGTGTCATATGATAAAGAAACTGGGCAAATAAGTCTTGAGGATTTTGAACGAAAGATTTCTGAGAAAACGGCAGCTGTTTACATTGAAAATCCTTCTTATTTGGGCTTTATTGAAACACAAGTAGAAGAATTCAGCAAAGTGGCACATGCCCATGACGCCCTTTTCATTGCTGGTGTTGATCCAACTTCGCTGGGGATTCTAAAGCCTCCAGGAGAATATAATGCGGACATTGTAATTGGTGAGGCACAGCCACTAGGGAATTTTATGAATTTTGGTGGTCCACTCTTGGGAATCTTTGCGTGCCGTGATGATGTAAGTTTGATTAGGCAGATGCCGGGTCGTATAATAGGGTTGACAACAACCATTGATGGCAATAGTCAAGGTTTTTGCATGGCTTTGCAGACAAGAGAGCAACATATTAGACGGGAGAGAGCAACATCTAACATTTGCTCTAATGAAGCCTTATGCGCTGTAGCCTCTGCGGTTTACATGGCTTTGCTTGGTCCTCAAGGTTTTCGAGAGCTTGGTGAAGCAATAATGTATAAAGCTAATTATGCCATGCGTTCTCTTTCAAAAATTGATGGAGTCAAAGCACCTGTTTTCAAATCTGCACATTTTAAAGAATTCACTGTCAATTTTGACGAAACTGGATTTAATGTTCAAGAGGCTCATGGCAAGCTTCTGCAACATAAAATTCATGGCGGCAAAGATGTTTCAAAAGAGTTTCCAGAACTTGGCGAAACCGCATTGTACTGCGTAACTGAAATGCATTCGAAAGAAGAAATTGAGCATCTAGCAGAGGCTTTAGAGAAGATTTTGGGTAGAAGGTGAAAGAATGTTTAGGCAAGCCTGTTGGAATGAACAAGTAATCTTTAACTTGGGAAGAAAGGGGCGAAGGGGACACTTTCTTCCTGAAGTAGAAGAAGAAGTCAAAAATGCTGTGGGAAATTTGAGCAAAGTCATACCAGAGAACATGCAACGCAAAGTTGAGCCTAGTCTTCCAGAGCTTTCTGAGGTAGAGGTTGTGCGCCACTTTGTGCGTTTGTCTGAGATGAATTATGGGGTTGATTCTGGATTTTATCCTCTTGGAAGCTGCACAATGAAGTACAATCCGAAAATAAATGATCAGCTTGCAGCCATGCCAACTTTAAGTATGCTTCATCCCTATCAAGACGAGAGCACAGTGCAGGGCATACTTGAAATTCTTTACAAGCTTGAGCGTTGGCTTGCCGAGCTGACTGGCACTTATGAGGTTTGTTTGCATCCAGCCGCTGGTGCTCAAGGAGAATTTTTGGGAACATTACTAATGAGAGCATATCATAAATATAATGGGGAAGACCGAAAAAGAACCGAGATTATTATTCCAGATTCTGCTCATGGAACGAACCCTGCGAGTGCAGCCATGAGCGGATTCAATGTTGTAGTTGTTCCATCCGATGATGAAGGTTGCGTTAGCTTAGGCGCATTGAAAGCAGCAGTTTCCAAAAAAACAGCGGGGCTGATGCTTACCAATCCGAATACGCTGGGCATTTTCGAAAAGAACATTGATGAAATAGCAAGAATTGTTCACGAAGCTGGGGGATTACTCTATTATGATGGTGCAAACCTAAATCCACTGTTATGTAAGGCTAGACCTGGAGACATGGGCTTCGACATAGTTCATATAAACATTCACAAAACCTTCAGCACGCCCCATGGTGGAGGTGGTCCAGGGGCAGGTCCAGTTGGTGTTTTAGAGGAATTAGCCAAGTTTTTGCCTGTTCCCCGCATAATACGTGAAAGTGAGCGTTACCATTTAGATTATAATAAGCCGTATAGCATTGGAAAAATAAAAAGTTTTTATGGAAACATTGCGGTTTTGTTAAAGGCTTATGCGTACATTCTTAGTTTGGGGCATGAAGGATTAGAGGAGGTGGCGGAAATCTCGGTTTTGAATGCCAACTATCTTAAGAAGAAGCTTAAAGAGATTAAGGGTTTGACGCTTCCTTATAATAGTGAGAAACCAGTGAAGCATGAATGTGTTTTCAGCGCTAAATCCTTAAAGAAGGAGACTGGCGTTTCTGCATTAAATATTGCTAAGCGTCTGCTTGATTACGGATTACATGCACCTACAATTTATTTTCCATTAATTGTTGAGGAGGCTTTAATGATTGAGCCTACAGAAACTTTTGAAAAGGAGGAGATTGACCGTTTTATTGAAGCTATGCAGAAAATCAGTGAAGAAGCGTACACAAATCCTGAAACTGTGTCAAAAGCCCCACATTATACTGCTGTTTCTCGGTTAGATGAGGTTAAGGCATCGCATCCAAGAACTATGGCTTTAAGTTGGCGCATGTATCAAAAAAAGAAAACTGTAGACGTTACTAAAGGCTCTCACATTTCCTAAATTACTGAATCAACATATATTCTTAGAGGATTTAAATCCTTATTGAAGAGTTTAAATGCCATGCTTGTTTTTCATGCACAGCTTGATTTTTTCTGCAACAACTTCTAGTTTTCTTTATTGGATTCAAGAAGTGCAAGCGCTTCTTCGCGTCTAGGTAGCCTCTCTCCTTCATACCTAGGGATTACATGAACGTGCAAGTGAAACATATCTTAACCCGCAGCTATTTCATTATGCTGACTAATTGTAATGCCACATGCATTCACGCTCTTCTTTAGCGCAACAGCAATTTTCTTAACAATTTTGTATAGATGCCCGATTTCTTTATCTGGAATATCATAGATGGTTTCATAATATTTTTTAGGTATCACAAGCGTATGTCCTTTATTTAAAGGTCGAATATCCAAGAAAGCCAGAACTTTATTATCTTCATAAATACGGCTTGCAGGAAGTTCCGCTTTTACTATTTTACAAAATGTGCATGATTCCTCAGCCATAACGCTCCCATTCCAAATGCATCAGAACCACAATCACTTTCAAGTTTTTAGTGAAACAGTTTATATTGTGCTTCTCTTCTTATTCAAGGAAAGTTTGTGGATGTGTAAAGGTTTGACAGAATTAGAAGATAAAGTTCGCGAAGCTGTTGGCAAAGTTGTTGACCCAGAAACTGGTTTGACTTTTGCTGAGATGAACATGATTACAAATGTTAAGGAAGAAGAGACAGGCGTTGTTAAAGTGGATTTTGTCCCTTCAAGTCCATTCTGTCCAATTGCCTTCAAATTAGCTATGGACATCAAAAATGAAGCCTTAAAAGTTCAAGGAGTCAAAAAAGCCATGATTCATTGCCATGGACACATGATGGAGCAACAAATTAACGAAACGGTGAATAAGGAACAGCAAAAATAATTTCATGAGTTTTGTTTATTATGCGAGAGTTTAAGCGGTGTATGTCAAAGGCGAACATGAAATCTATTGTTGTGGCTCCCGTGTGCGAATTTCAGAGAAGGGCATAGAAGTTTTAACCGAGCCTTTAGTTGAGTATTGCCCATTGCATGATAGTCTGTATGGAACTAAACACATTGATGTTGAATCTGTGCGCAAGAGCGTGGAAATGAAAATTGCAGGTTATGGCTTCTGTTGTGAGAATCGCCTTTTCGACGCTAAGCCAGTTGTAGCGTATGGAGCATCTGAAATGATGCATATTTGGCTGGATAAGGGACTTATTGATTGTGCTGTCGTTGTTTGTGAGGGCGCAGGAACTGTAATAACAGCAAATGGAAGTCTTGTGCAAGCCATCGGAGCACGTTTAACTGGCATAATCAAAACTTCGCCCATAAGCGAAATTATTAAGCGTGTGGAAGCGGAAGATGGCTTTATTTTAGATAAGGTGAAAGCACGAATTGACCAGATTGAAGGTGTTAAGCGGGCTGTTGATTTGGGGTTTAGACGTGTTGCCGTGAGTGTTGCTGGTTTTCAAGCAAAGGCTATAAGTGAAATAAGAATATTTGAGAAAAATGCAAATTCGGATGTTTTGATTTTTTCTGTTTGTAATACTTGCGTGAACAATGCAAATGTGGCACATATAGCCAAAGCAGATGTTGCTTGTGCAAGTGCTTCGAGAACCCTTCGAACAAAAATCGGCAAAAAAGCATTGTTGCAACTAGGCGTGACAATTCCAGTTTACGCTTTAACTGAAAAAGGCAAAAGACTTGTTTTAGCATATTTAGCCGAATTTAAAGACAAGCTTGCGGTTTTCAAAACAAGCAAATTACCATATATTTTGGAAGGCAAAGGTCCAAGACTTAAGGATGGTGAAAGAAACCAAAAGCCTTAAGTGTTGAGTATAGTGTATGTTTTTTGTCAAAAATATGTAAGGTGTTGAAAAAGTTTGGCTGTTGAAGGTTTTTCAAGAAATAGAGAACCAGTTGATGTGAAAGTAGCTGAATTGTCCCCCTCTTCAAGAGCAGTAAACGTTAAGGCAAAGGTGGTTTCAAAAAGTGAAGTCAGAAACATTGCTGCAGGAAGAGATGGAGCACCCCACAGCGTTTGCGATGCTTTAATCGGCGATGAAACAGGTTCTGTTTACCTAACCCTCTGGGACGATAACATTGGGAAGATAAACGAAGGCGACACAATAAATGTAGGCAATGGTTATGTAACTCTTTTCAGAGGCAACATGCGCTTAAACATTGGCAGATATGGCACATTAGAAGTTGCAAAAGAAGCATTAGAAGGTGAAGTGAACACAGAAAACAACCTGTCAAACAAAGTATATGAACAGCAAAGACGCCCCTTCAGGGGACGCGGCAGAAGAGACTTCGGCGGAAGAGAAAGAAGAGGCGGATACAGGCAAAGAAGATACTAATGCGGGTTTTATTCGCCAAAATAACCCCACTCATTTTCTTCTAAGCACTGTCATCGGTCTATTAAACTTCATTGCTTTTTCTAGTGGCTGCGTTAAATCAAAATTGTTAAACCAGCCTATGAACTCGAATTTTCCATTCTTTTCAACTAAGCCTAAAAATTCTTGTGGAAAGATAATTTTGCCAGTCTTCTCGGTTCTAAAAATTTTCGTTCCTCGGCCTTCAATGACTTCAATTGTTATTCTTTCGATTTCTTTTTGCTCAACATGGTTTATTGGAGTAGCAGACCATGAAACATTCACTATTAATTCATCTTTTATCACAGTCCAATTTTCACTGCCTATTCTTGTCCAGTCAAATTGAACTGCTGCATCAATCAAGTAGATTCCACCACTCTTCAAGCATTTTGCAACTGAGTCTAAATGGGAGAGAAATTCTTTGTTTGATTCCACCTCTATCGAGCCAAGCATACAAAAGGCAAAATCAAATTTTCCTCTAATCTTAAAGTTGCGCATGTCCGCATGAATAGTCTTTATTTTAACTCCGACTTTTCTTGCTTTTTCTAAAGAGTACTCAAGCATAGGCTTGCTTAGGTCTAAGCCAGTGAAAGCATAACCGCGTTTTGCTAATTCCAGCATGTAAGGGCTTGGTCCACAGCCTATGTCAAGAACCTTTTTAACTTTGACTTTGTAAAATTTTCTGATACATTGCTCAAAGAAATCCACTTCTTTGCTTATGTCTCTAAAGCTGAAGGCAATATCATAATAGAAAGGATTATCATAAACCTCTGGTATTTTTTCCTCTTTCAATGAAGCTGCTCTCCTTAGTTTGAATTTCTTTGAAGTTTTCTTTTAATATTCACCGTAACCTTTAAAGCTTCAATACTAAAAAGCATCACGACAAGGAGAAAACAGTTATGTCTAAATCAAAAGAAGAAAGAAAACCAACAGTAGAAGAATTATTGGCAAAAGCCAAAAAACCTTCAATGCTTGCTTCTCCAATGCACAAGTTTTATGAAGGAAAAGTTCAAGTCATGCCCAAATGCGCAATAACAAGCCCAAAAGACTTCGCAATATGGTACACACCAGGTGTAGCCACACCATGCAAGGATATTCAAGCAAATAAAGATTTATCTTTTGAGCTTACAAACCGCTGGAACTATGTAGCCGTAGTCACTGATGGCACTCGTGTCTTGGGTTTAGGCGACATAGGACCCGAAGCCGCTATGCCTGTAATGGAAGGCAAGGCTCTACTGTTCAAGTATTTGGGTGGGGTAGATGGTTTTCCCATATGTCTACGAACTAAAGACCCAGACGAAATAGTCAGAGCATGCGAGCTTATTGAACCTTCCTTTGGCGGAATAAACCTTGAAGATATCGAGAAGCCAAAATGCTTCTATGTTTTGGAAAAGGCAAGGGAACGCTTGCAAATACCTGTCTGGCATGATGACCAACAAGGCACAGCCACAGTAATATTGGCAGGTTTAATAAACGCCTTTAAAATTGTTGGCAAAAAGCCTAACGAAAGCCTTATAACCTTGATAGGGGCTGGTGCAGCAAACCTTAGAACAGCCTACGTCCTGATTCGATGGGGAATGAAGCCGGGCAACATAATGCTCGTAGACACTAAAGGCATAATCTACCCGGGCAGAAAAGACATTACCAAAGAAGAGGACCCATGGAAATACGAGCTATCACAGAAAACAAACGCAGAAGATAGAAGAGGCGACATATCTGAAGCTTTCAAAGACGTAGATGCAGTAGTAGCCGCATCAAAACCAGGACCAGACACGATAAAGAAGGAATGGGTTGCAACAATGGCGAACAAATCCATAATTTTCGCTTGTGCTAATCCTATACCTGAAATCTGGCCTTGGGAGGCAAAGGAGGCAGGAGCTCGCATAATAGCTACTGGCAGAAGCGACTTTCCGAATCAAGTGAATAACAGTTTAGGTTTTCCAGCGATATTTCGTGGTGTTTTAGATGTGAAGGCTAAAACTGTTACAGATGACATGTGCATTGCTGCAGCTCAGGAGCTTGCAAATTTTGCGGAAGAACGTGGAATGCATGAGGAGGATATATTACCGAGAATGGAGGAATGGGAAGTTTTCCCAAGGGAAGCAGTAGCATGTGCATTAAAATCAATAGAGCAAGGTGTAGCTAGAGTCAAGCTTAGCAGGCAAGAATTGTATGAAAGGGCTTCGGCGATTATTAAGAATACTAGAGAATCTACACAACTGTTGATGAAACATGGCTTGATAAAGCAGCCACCGCCAGAAGAAAAATTGCTGAAATAGAGTGATTAAGCTAAATTAGGCTGAAGATAACCATAAAAATACCAATTTTTCGCCTTTTTTGTTTGAGATATTCAGAAAATTATTTAAACTCTTTTGCAGAACATAGAATGGTTAAGGAGAAAATAGATATGCGGTCAGATTATGCGCTCTATGCGGTAGCAATAATATTTTTCATTTTGACTGCCATGGTAGTCGCATATCAAGTTGAATTCAAAGTATTATGGACCATTACAACTGCTGTACTTGGACTTTTCTTCATAGGACTTGGATACACTTTGAGACCGAAACTACAACCAGCACGCATTGAAGTTTCTTCATCACCCTCAACACTACCAACGCAAACAGTTCAAGAACCCATGAAAGAAGAGAAAATCGAAGTAACAACAGAAGCAGCACCTTCACCAGCTTTAGGGCTTACAGAAGTAAAGGGCATTGGACCGAAGCGTTCTGAGCAACTGAAAACTCTTGGCATAAACAGTGTAGAGGATCTGGCAAATGCTTCAGCGAAAGATTTAGCTGCAAAATTCAAGATTTCGCCGAAAATCACTGAAAAATGGATTGAAAACGCGAAGAAGTTGCTTCAGAAATCCTGAATTTGGAAAGGCACAGTCATGCGCTAATTTACGATTCGCAAGATTCTTATTATATTCCTTCTTTCCAACCGTTTTATTGCGTCTAAAAACTCGTTCTTTTTCTTGCCAGATAACTGGAAGCTCTGAAGCATATCCTTAATTGACGTTTCTGGTTTGCCAAAACTAGAGTTTCTTTTATGAAGATGTTTTACTATGAGTCGTTCTAGTTTGCCACATCTCCATGTAGTGTTGCGAATGAGGACTATTATGGCTTTGACAAGCCTTTTTGTTTCGCCATTCGTTTTTCTTGTCAAAACATCTTCACAACTACAATTTTTGTCCGTAAATGCTTTTAAGAGTTTGCATCAAAACTAAGCAAGGCGAGATGGTATGATGAAGGGTACTGTTGGAAGAATATGTTTTTCCCGTTTGCATGAAGGAGAAGATTTAGCTGATGCCATCAAGAAGAGAGCAGCAGAATGCGGCATAAAAGCAGGAGTATTCTTTCTCATTGGAACCTTGAACCAAGCAGTCCTAGGATACTATAAAGAGGGAAAATACGAGTCTATTCGGCTGGATTGCCCTTTGGAAATAGCCTCTTGCACGGGAAACATAGCGGTTGATGAAAAGGGAGAAGTTGTAATTCATGCGCATATCGTTGTTGCTAATGAAAAGGGCAAGGCTTTTGGCGGTCACTTAATGAAGAATTCTCATATTGGTGTAACAGCAGAATTAGCCATTATTGAAGCAGTAGGAGTGTCTCTGCAAAGGGTGTTTGACGAGAAAACAAGGCTGAAAATGTTAAAGCTAAGTTAAATCCTTCTTTAAGTATATTCCATGGGCATTTTCATAATAGTTTTTGAGCTTCGCAATTTTCTTGTATCCAAGTTTTTCATAAAGTTTTAGAGCGGCAATATTATCTTCTCGCACTTCAAGATGAGACGCTTTTGAGCCTTTTTCTTGAAAGATTTTCTCAATTTCTTGCAGAAGTTTCTGCGCAATTCCTTTACGTTGATAGGTGGGTGAAACGTCTATTGTAAGTATATGTCCGATTAATGCATTTCTCTCATAATGCATCATGCCAATAATGAAACCTACTATTTTATTGTCTACTTTTGCTATTAAACTTATAGAATTATAATCTGTTAATAGATAGGCAATTTGTTGTTTTGTAAAGGCTTCCTTGTCAAAGCATTCCATTTCAATTTCATAAAGCCTATCCAAATGCTGAATCGAAGCGCTCTCTATTTTAAGCTCCATCTGGAACATCTTTTTAACAATCTAGTGAGTATATGCTAGGAATTTTTCTTTTTCGGTTGTGTTTTCAGCTTTTCCACAATGGGCGATAGTTAGTATCCTAAGCTTTAATTTCATTATCGTACTAATGTTTAGTTGGTGTTATGGTTGGAATTAAAAGGCGTCCATTTCTTCTGACGTATCGATGCGATTTGGAATGTGACCATTGCTTTGTTTGGGGGAGCCCTAAAGGAAAAGGCACATTCACTCTTGATCAAGTGAGAAATGTTTTGTCAGAAGCGAAAAAGTTGGAAACCGTAAATTATATTGCAATTGAGGGCGGTGAACCCTTCCTATATTATCCAATAATGGTTAAAACTGTAAAGGAAGCAGTTGACCTCGGTTTTCGTGTGGAAATTCTTTCAAACTGTTATTGGGCAACTAGCTCAAGAGATGCTGTGGAATGGCTTTCTCCAATGGCTGAAACCAAAAATGTCGAGTTAAGTTTGAGCAGTGATCTTTATCATGGGGAAAGCTGGATAAATGAAGAAGTTAAAAACGCTGCAAAAGCTGCAAAACTTCTGAATATTAAGGCTGGAGTCATTTCAGTCAAATGTCCAGCTTCTGAAGCGTCTGGTACTAAGGAAATTGAGGGAGCAAAAGTTGATTCATGGGAGTTGATGTACAAGGGCAGAGCATTCTTAAAACTGGCGGAGAAAGCAAGCAAAAAGCCTTGGAGTGAGTTCAAAAAGTGTCCATACGAAAATTTCACTAAACAAGAAAGAGTTCATGTCGACTCTTTTGGACATGTGCATGTTTGTCAAGGCATCTCAATTGGCAATGCGTGGCAAAAACCATTCTCAAAAATAATTGAAGAGTATAATCTATATGAAAATCCGATTCTTGAACCGCTAGTTCGTGGTGGTCCTGTGGCATTGGTTGAAAAGTTTGGTTTGCCCCATGAAGAGGTTTATGCTGACGCTTGCCACTTATGCTTTGCTACAAGGTTGCTGCTGCGAGAAAAATATCCAGACATATTAGTTCCAGATCAGATGTATGGAAAATTTGAATAACGACATGGGGAATTTATAAAGGATAATTGCCTTTTACAGAAAAGTATAGGTGACGTGATTTGATAACGAGGGAAGAAGCTCTTAACTTGGTTAACAAAAACGTCAAAAAAAGAAATGTTATCTATCACATGCTTGCTGTTGAAGCCATTATGCGCAAAGTAGCAAACTATTTCGGCGAAGACGAAAATAAATGGGGATTACTCGGCTTGCTTCATGACATTGATTATGAAAAAACTGAAGCCATGCCTGAAAAACACGGTATTTTAGCAGAGGAAATTTTGAAAGGCATAATTCCAGACGAAATTGTCAAATCAATAAAAACTCACAATCACAAATATACAGGGATTATGCCGGAAAATCGCATGGAAAAGGCGTTAATAGCTTCTGATGCCATTTCTGGTTTGCTTGTTGCATGTGCACTGGTTATGCCCTCTAAAAAACTGGCTGATGTAAAAGTTGAGACTGTTGCTAAAAAGTTTAAGGATAAAGATTTTGCGAGAGGAGCAGAAAGAGAAAGAATCCTTGTCTGCGAAGAGATTGGGATTTCAAGAAACGAATTTTTTGAAATGGCTTTGAACGGACTTGAAAAAGTCGCCACTTATATAGGTCTATAAAAGCTTTAGCTATAATTTTGAGTGTGAAGATTTATGTCAGAAGCAATCAAGGAGATTGAACTCAAAAAAATTCGTCCCAACAGGCTTAACCCAAGGTTGGGGATGAACATTGAACGGCTTAACGAGCTTGCAGCTAGCATAAGAGAAGTTGGACTGTTGGAGCCGATAATTGTGAGACCAGTGGATAATGAGTACGAGGTTGTTGTGGGTGAACGGCGGTATAGAGCTTCGCAGCAGGCTGGTCTTGAAAAAGTGCCAGCAATTGTAAGGAAATATGCTGATGATGAAGTAATTCAGATAAACCTTATTGAGAATATTCAAAGAGAAGAGCTTAGCGCAATTGAAAAAGGCAAAGTCTGTAAGTATCTCTTGGAAAATTGTCCAGAAAAGTATCCTTCACAATCTGCAATAGCCAAGAAAATAGGAGTCAGCAACAATGCCGTTTCTCTTTGGATGCGAACA
The DNA here is from genome assembly GCA_964469615.1 of uncultured Candidatus Bathyarchaeia archaeon. Classification (GTDB taxonomy): domain Archaea; phylum Thermoproteota; class Bathyarchaeia; order Bathyarchaeales; family Bathycorpusculaceae; genus CAYXZM01. Next base: position 17,301 of record CAYXZM010000010.1, read on the forward strand.
GTTGAAGTTGTTCCACAAGAAGCACAAAAATATGTGGCACCATCAACTATTTCGAGGCAGGTGCCTGAAGGAAAAATTGATTATCAAACAGCGGTTAAGGTGGGGCGCTCATTAAAAGAACCAGAGAAGAAAGTGGATGTTATCAAAAAGCTGGCTGAAAAACGGCTTCCAGCAAAAGAAAGAGCAGAAGTCATCAAAAAATTGGCTAAAGAGCCAGAAAAACCAATTGAAGAAGTTATTAAAGAAGTGGAAGAAGTTCCATGTGAACTTTACTTCACGAGTGATGATAAGAAGCTTCTACTTGAAGGTTCCAAAACTCAAACTTCTACATTAAGCATGCCAAATCCCAAAATTAAGGCTGGAGCAATAGTTCGTGCAGTCATCTGGGAACCCTATATCGCAGACTTGCGCATTAACTCTATAGAAAGAAAAAAACTGAGGTATTTTGATGAGGAGGATGCAAAAAGAGAAGGAGGCTATACTATTGAAGAGTTCAAAAAGAAATGGCGAAAAATGCATGGGAAATGGGATGAGAACCAACTGGTATACATAATACGCTTCGAAAAAGTGAAATAGTTTCACATATTTTGTAGAACGAACGGTTATGCTTCTACAACTTCATAATCCCTTTCACTTTTCACTCCTATTCCAAGTTCAACAGCTCTGCGTATTTGAGTATAACTCCATGGGTCATCTTTTAAATTAGCATCTTCAAAGCTTTCAATCACTTTTAAAGATTCAACATCTGTGGCTATTCTATCTCCAGAAGCAAGTATGACATTTGGATAGCGCAATTCGCCACATGCTGGTCCGCCGCTTATGAAGCATTTTCTTCCATCCATAATTATCAGATTGGGGTGCACCACCAAATTCAAATCTGCAATCTTCGCCTCCAAATTTCTTGCATGCAACATCATCCTTTCACTAGGCTTCATAAAGCCCACAGCCAATTTAAGGCTTAAAGTGAATTTTGCCCATCTGTGCGTTTTCATACAACAGACATAAACAAGTTTTTTGGCTGTCAAAGCCCTTTTGGGCAAACTTGCTTTGCTGAGATATTTGCCTCTAATGTCCACTTTAACCCATTCACCCTCATCGAAAGGCACAACCTCAGCTCCAGCATCTTTAGCCTTGCGAAGCATGCCTGTTTCGTCTAAAACTTTGCATGTACAAAGCGAAAACATTGAAGATTCGCCTAAAATCACCTTAGACGCACCATGTTCAAATAACAATTCTATAACAGCCTTAACAAACTCTGGGTCACTAGAGCCGGGCGGAGCGTCACCAGTATTGAAATTTGGTTTCAACCATATCTCATCGCCTTTCTCAACAACTTTGCCGAATCCGCCAATCAGGTCCACAGCTTTTTCAATGCTTGCTTTCAAATAACGGTTGTCTGCAACAACCTTGCTAACCAAAACTTTACCATTCTTTTCAAATGGGTTATCTGTAAACTCGCCAATTCCCTTTCCAGACATTAGCAGACACTTGCTTATACAGTAATACTAGTCGAAAATTTAGGCTTTGCCAACATATCTGAAGCCTATTAGAAATCAGTTACAAATACTCAGAGAGATCTATCCGTATTGACCGTTTTCTGAACCAAAAAGCGATAGGAGGTATCAATTTTAGCTTTGCCTAAAGCCTTAAAATTGACACTGCACAGTTAAGTGAAGAATAAAGCGTTATAACTTTGAAATTAAAATATCCTTTTCTTGAGAAAAGAAGGATTTGCCATGTTGGTTGCTGGCATTGACGATGCAGGACGCGGCGCTGTAATAGGTCCATTAGTCATTGCAGGAGTCTTAGTAGAAGAAGAGAAATTACCAAAGCTTACTCAATTAGGCATCAAAGATTCAAAACTTTTATCACCACATAGACGAGAAACATTAGCCATAGAAATAAAACGAATTGCCCAAAAACACAGTATAATAAAACTCCCACCAAAAGAAATTGACGAAGTTGTTGAAAAAGGCAGAAAACTTCACAAGCTGAATCGCTTAGAAGCGCAGACTATGGCGAAGATAATAGAAATGCTTAAACCAGACATAGCCTACGTTGACGCCTCAGACGTCATTGAAGAGAGATTTAAAGAGCACATTTTGGAGTGCCTGCCATTCAGAGTAGAAATTGTTTCTGAGCACAAGGCTGATAGAAAATATCCCATAGTCTCAGCAGCTTCAATAATTGCTAAGGTGGTAAGAGACAGAGAAATCGCAGAAATAGCTAGTAAATATGGAGATTTTGGCAGTGGGTACCCATCAGACCCCAGAACAATGAATTTTCTACAGCAGTGTCTGGAAGAACAAGGAGAATATCCAAACTTTGTCAGAAAATCGTGGAAGCCAGCTAAAAAGACTGAAGCAGAGAATGATTTACGTCAGAAAAAGCTTATTTAAACATTAGAGATTAGGTCTTCTGGGTCTTTAATCTTGGAGAATTTTTCGCTACTGATACATGGAATATCTCTGTTTGCCAGTTCTTGCCTTTCCGTTACGAGAAGTGGATGTGCCTTAACAATTTTGCTAACACTAACAATCTCGTCCACTCTTCTGTCTAATCCTTTTTCTTTAATGTCTGCCACACCACCGATAATCCGCATCTTCTCCTCTGGAACATTAATCACAAAGTCGAAAGGCGCCCTCTTCACTGTTGTGATGCGACATCCAGCAAGTTTCCTTAAAATTCTCCGAAGAAACCTATGCCTTGCAATTACATGTTTAGCCTTTGTAAATATGCATTTCCGCTGACTCTTCCACTTTTCAAACACATTTACGGGTTTAGCAACAGGAACACCCAAAGCCCAAATCAAATTGTACGCAGCGGCAACAGAAGCCTTAGCCATTCCCCGTTCATAACCATAAAGAGTCCTTCGAGATATACCTATCATCTTAGCCATCTCACCCACAGAGAAACCTAGCTCTTGCCTTCTACGTTTTATAGTTTCACAGTCGATTTCAACATAGTAGCCGCCTGGACCCGCTTGAATCAATGGGTTTGTCTTATTGATTACAATGTTTTCGAAAGTTTTGGGAGTAACAGCTGAAACATTATATCGCAAGTAGACAGTATCATCTTCTAAGGGTTTTTCACGAGTTTTCTCAGTTATTAAAAGCGAAGCAGCCGACACACATTCAGATATAACCGTTAACTCCGATGAGTCACTCTGGGAAAATGAATCTACAACTGGTTCAACTTTAATAAGAACGAGATTATCAGTCTTCCTTGCAGCAAAATCAAAACAACTCGGCCTAGAACAGCATCTTTCAGAAACTGCAAAGCCAGCATCCTTAAGCGCTGCTTCGGTGACCTTTAAACTCTCCATCTCCCCATGAGTCATCGAAGTTCACAAAAAATATCATTACATCGTTAGATATAAAGTATACTTATCTTCTATAACTTTCATACAGAAAAATGCTATCAATTGATGCATGTATTCATCAGATTTGAGCAACTATCATGGCATGGGCTTTGTCATAAGGTTCTAAAGGAACAACCTCTTCAATATGAAAACCTCGATTTTCTAAAACTTTAACCTCGCGCTTGTAAACTTCAGAAGGCTCTTCAGTCACGTCTATGCTTTGAGCTTTCACTGCAAGCATCACCCAACCAAAGCTTTTGAGAAAGCGGTCAGCGTTATCTGCCAAGATTTTAGCTTGTTCTGGCTGAGCAATATCGCAATAAATGTCATCAACCTTTCCGCCAATTAGCATGGCGTATCTTTCTGGAAAACGGGCATCCTCAAGTATTGGAGACATATTAAGCCTATAGGCGCAAACGTTATTCACAAGCTCACGTATAGCTCTAGGAGCAAACTCCACACAGTAAACATGACCTTTTTCACCAACTATGTCAGAAACATGGCTTGCAGTTGTACCAGAAGCAGCGCCCAAATAAAGAACCCTATGACTTGGGCTTATCGGCACAATCTTCACATTTCTTAGAATTGCTGCTGCCAATTTGCTTCTAAATGCATCCCAAACACGATATTCAACGCCTTCCACACGTATCAACCGCTCGCCATACACGTTTCTTCCTAAAGTCAGATTTTTTGTCGCAAGTCTTTGCGATCCATCCTCAAGCGTAACTTGATATATCGCCGAAAACTGCGGATGCGGCTTAACCTTAACGTCCACGTCTGCCCTTTCTCCACTTCTTTTTTTCCTTTTTAGGCTTCGTTACTGGTATAGGCGGTGGCTCAGCATACTTTTCATGAATCTCTTCAATTCTCTTCTCCAAATCAGCTTTCAATTCTTCGCCCATGTATCTTCTTCCAAAGGCGTCCATCCTAGCGGCTATGGCTAATTTTCCAGCCAAAGCTCTGGCAATTTTTCCTCTATGCCACTTTTTAGCATCATGCAAATAGAGATGCTGAAATATTATTCCATGCTTAGGCGGTCTCGCTCCAGTTTTCAAAGAACGAAATAGAGCCTTTTCAGCCCCTAAAACTTGTATTGTGCTTGCAGGTCGCCGAGCGAGGTTTGTTAGGCCTCCAGAAATTGCTATTAGACGTGCTCCAAGCAATGCGCCTGTTAATGCTTTTATGTTTGGCGCCACTTCTTCCATTGCGTTTTCTAAATAATTATCTAAGCCTTGTCTGAGCTGATATAAGCCAAGCACGTTTTTGCAAAAAGCTTGAATTTGTGTCAAATCTTGTTCTGTTAGGTCAGCACCCATAGATGTTGCTGCTGCTTTTGCTATCTGCTCGGCTTTTGTTTTTGGAATGTCTTCTTTTTCAAGATTTTCAGATGTGAAGTTGTCTTTGTTTCCTAAGTTTAGCACCAAGCGAGCATAAGTTTCATGTTTATCTAGCAAACGGTCAAGTTCTGGAAAGTGTATACCATACCATTCTCTAACACGACCCATAAACAAGTTTATAGTCTTATCCAAATCATCCAAAGTCTGTATCGCTTGAGCAATTATCAAGTCTCTTTTCTCAACTGCTCCTCTAATCCGCAACTTAGCCAATTCCATAGCCACGCTATGCATCCATAAAGCAAAATCTTCAGGATTCTTGGCGAAACCTGCTTCAATTGCAAACCTTTCCATGTTGGAACGAAGCATCTCACCTGCCTCTGATGGCTTAGAAACTTCGATTTTGACTCCAAATTTTCCTTGAACTTCATTCGCGAGGCTTGCATTTTCAAAAACGAAAATGTCATAACCACTTTTTCCGAGTTTACCAATTAATTCTGTAATTTCGTCAGTTATTTTTCCATTCTCAATTTTTATTATAGAGGTAGCTGCATTCAGTGGTTTTTTAGAAAATAAAACTTTTTCTACCAACCTGCTTTCCACGTCAAAAGCCAGAACGCCAAATGGGCACTCAATTATTGTAACTTTCATTGTCACATCTCTCCAATCATTGAACTGCTTGGCGCTAATTAACTATTCCTAATTTTTATCTTAATAAATAGTTACTGCATCCAACCATGCACAAAACAATTCTATTTTTTAACACGCCGAATTTCAAACACTACAGGGTTTTCTGCGTCTGGACAAGCATTAGTTATTACGTTTTTGTCTTCTGCCCATGGAAATTCTACACCATAACGCATAGCGTACACTTTGGGAAGCAAAACCATCAATGCACTGTAGCAAATGTTGCCTTTCACAGATTTGCCATCAAAAATTATCTTTTCACCAACCTTATGCCCAAAAGCGCATTTTCCTTTCTGACTTTTCACGGTTACCTCGATTATGGACACACAAGTTCCTCCCTAAATGCTCATATTAGTAAGTATTAGCTGGATAAATCTTGTGCAAGTTCGATTAAATTATTTAATTCATTCAATGATTTGGGCTTTGCATAAATCTTAAGTGCTCCGTATCAGATACATAAGTGCAAAACAGCAAGGTTGAAGCCCATGAGCAACCTAAAAAGCATAGTGGAGAAAATTAGAGCCCTAGAGACTGAGCGAAGAAATCTTGTGTTGGAAATTGAAGAGCTTAAGAAGATGGCTGATTCTAAGGCTAAAGCCTTGGAAAGCGAAATAAGTATGCTTAGAGAGGAAGTGAAGTCGTTGAGAATACTTTTGGGTGCAGAAGAGGAGTCTGAATTCGCGCAGAAAAAGAAAAAATAAAAGATAAAGTGTTTAGAATAAAATTTTCAGACTATATATTTGTCCGTTTTCTCAAAATCCTTCACAATTTCCATAACCCTTTTAGGCGTATTAGCCGCTTCGAGTGGAATGTCCTTAAGTAAAGCCCAAGGGCTTTTCGTTGCGATAGTAGTAACTATATAGTCTTCGCCAAAACACTTTTTTGCAATTACATAAACCAGTCGTCTAACGTCAAGTTCGGAATATTTGCCCAAAGCATGCAAATACTCATGCAGAAGCAGATTATAGATTAATCCGTTAACTATGCGTTTCGATTTAATTGAAGCTTCAACAATTTGAACTAATCGCCTATTCAGCACAATGTTATTAGTTCCCAATGGATGGTAAGCGCCCAATTGGATTGGCAAATCATCTAAAAAAAGCATCATTCCACCTCTACGCTTGCGCAAAGAAAATGCAACGCTATCTTTGACTATCTCCCACACTTCACCGTAACTCTTAGCATTTTCTAATCGGTTGCGGTATTCTTCAATTATTGAAGACTCATCCATCTTGCACACATCTTTCTCGACAATTGCTTGGCCCAGTGAATTCCTATGCGAAATATGCAAAAGTATTCAGTCATAAACCTTTTTATGCATCATCACCTTTAGACAAGGCAAAACACATAAAGAACAGAAACTCAAAAGGTTAGCATGTCTAGGAGGCAAAAATGAGTTGGCAGGCATAGTCCTTGTTAGGGATGTAATGTCAAAGAATGCAAGAGTTGTGCGCTTGGACACAAGCGTCAAGGAAGTTGTAGCTATCATGAATAAGTATGACATAGGCTCAATAATAGTTGTGCAAGGCAACAGACCTGTTGGAATCATAACTGAACGTGACATTTTGAGGAGACTGGTTGAGCAATGTTTAGCACCTGAAACTTTAACTGCGCAACAGCTTATGACAAGCCCATTAATTACCATAAGCGAAACAGCCAGTATAGAAGAAGCAGCTAAACTAATGGCGAAAAAGGGAATCAAAAGGCTACCAGTTATGAGCAATGACAAACTGGTTGGCATAGTATCCTACACAGATATTGTAGCTAAAGTCCCAACAATGTTGTCTCTACTGGAAGAACTTTTAAGACCTCATCGTCGAGTCTACTAGAACTCAGCTTTAGGCTTGCCTAGCTTTTTATCTAAACACGCCTTAACGAAACCATAATATTCTGGGTCTGGTTTTCCAGGACGACTTTTGAATTCTCCATGAAATTGCGAAGCGAAAAAGAAGAAGTGGTCTGGCAATTCTAAAATTTCCATTCTTCTACCGTCTGTACTTTTCCCAGAAAACACTAAACCATTTTTTTTCAGTGTGTCCGAATAGTCTAAATTGACCTCAAATCTATGGCGGTGACGTTCATATATCTCGCCGCTTTTGTAAAGTGTAAATGCCATAGTGTTTGGTTCAATGACTATTTTGTGAGCGCCTAAACGCATTGTGGCTCCCTTAATCTCTATTCCACGTTGTTCAGGCATCAAATCTATTATTCTGTTAGGTGAATCAGGGTTAATTTCAGTGCTATTTGCGTCTTTTAAGCCGCATACATTGCGTGCAAACTCTATTACGGCAAGTTGGAAACCGTAGCATATTCCCAGAAATGGAATGTCGTTTTCTCTTGCGAATTTAATCGCCATTATTTTTCCTTCAGTTCCTCTGGGACCAAAGCCATATGGAACAAATAATCCATCAAATTTTTTCAGAATTTTTACACTTTTTGGGTTTTGCTCAAACTTTTCTGCTTCTATAAAATCCATACAAACATTTGCTTTGCATGCTGCACCTCCATGCTTTAATGCCTCATTCATGCTCACATAACTATCAGTTAAACCCGCATACTTTCCAACCAAGGCAATTTTCACTTCAAATTCAGGATTTAAAATGGCATCTACAAATTTTCTCCATTCCCTGAAATCTTGTTTGCAGTCTGCAAAGCCTAAACGCTTACAGATAAATTCACCCATTCCTTGCTTGTCCAAAATGAGTGGAACCTGATAGATTGATTTGACATTATAGGAGCAGAAAACTGCGTTTTCTGGAATTGTGCCGAACAAGGCGATTTTTCGCAGAGCCTCTGAATCTATCATTTTTGAACTTCTTGCCACTATAATGTCTGGTTGAATACCGATGCGCCTCAACTCGTTAACGCTATGTTGCAATGGTTTTGTTTTCATCTCTTTTGTGACATCTAGAATGGGGACAAGGGCAACATGCACATACAGCGTGTTTTCGTATCCTTCTTCTAAGCGCATTTGCCTAATGGCTTCAAGAAAAGGTAAGCCTTCAATGTCGCCGACTGTGCCACCAACTTCTGTCAAAACTACATCAACATTTGAAGTTTTTGCAACAGTGCGAATACGATGTTTAATCTCGTTTGTCACATGCGGTACAATTTGCACGCATCTTCCTAAGAAGTCGCCTCTCCGCTCTTTCTCAATAACCGCCTTATACACTAGACCAGTAGTAATATTGTTCTCTTTTTGAAGATTTAAATCAAGAAAACGCTCATACCATCCTAAATCTAAATCTGTTTCACCGCCGTCATCTGTAACGTAGACTTCGCCATGCATATACGGGTTCATTGTTCCAGCATCAACGTTCACGTAAGGGTCAATTTTCACAGCAGTGACCTTTAAACCTCTTGTTTGAAGCATTTTACCAATAGAAGAAGTTAAAATTCCCTTGCCAACCGAGCTTAAAACTCCGCCTGTAACAAAAACATACTTAACCATCCTTTCTCGCTCCTCACAATAGCAACACGTTAAACAGAAATCAGCATTTAAATTCTTTCCCTAACAATAATGTTGGCAAGGAAAAGTTTATGCCCCATAAGAAAAAAACAAGTATTGTCTACTGGCTTGGAAACATTCTATATCTGAACATAACTAACAAATGTCCAAACAACTGTTATTTTTGCATAAGAAATTTCAAAGATGGCGTAGGTGATTTTAAACTTAAACTGGAAGAAGACCCTTCTATAAACCATGTGATAGACGAGCTTCAAAAAGTTATAAATCTGAAAAATTGGAAAGAAATCGTATTTTGCGGTTTTGGCGAACCATTGGAAAGATTAGATTGCGTTTTGGAAGTGTGCTGGTGGATAAGAAGGAATTATGGCAAAATTGTCTGCATCAGAATAGACACTAACGGTCAAGGATTATTGCTAAACAAGAACCGTGAAGTCATAAAAGAGCTGAAGGAAGTAGGTGTAGATAAGATAAGCGTAAGCTTAAATGCACATGATAGCGAAGTTTATGCACATGTTTGCAGACCAGCTTTCACCAATGCTTTCGAAAGCATTCTAGAGTTCATAAAAAAAGCAAAGGAAGCTTTTGAAGTGGAAATAACTGCTGTAGCAATTCCTGAAGTTAATATCGCGAAAATAGAAGAGATTGCCAGAAAAATGGGAGTGAAATTCAGAATAAGAGCATTCATTTCTTGCTCTTGGTGAAAGGCTAAGCTTGCAGTATTATTTCATTTACTTGCGTGTTTTTAAGTGGAAAAGTATGAAGAGACTTGCCGTGAAGCTTCAAATCTTTAAGAAAAGTTTCTTTTACAGGCAAAGGCTTGTCAAATCTTATAACATATTTGAATTCTAAGGCTTTTTTCCATCCCCATTTCTCACATTCGCGTTTCTCCTCTTCTGAAAGTTCATCAGAAGTGTAAACGTTGCCTATCTCACCATAACCTACAAAAGCGTCACCCATACTGGTCTTATGCACAAACAATATGCGTTGACCTATCTTCCAGTTTCTGCGACCGCTGGTATAATAAATTGCAAAGTTGAAAACTTGTTCGACCCATTCTTTTTTGGCAACTCTTAGAATATATCCGTTAGCTTCAACCATGAAAATAATCCCAATACCTAATTACGGATTTATGGCTATTTTAATTTCGCTCTTTGAAGTGGTAAGTATCTCAAATGCCATTTGTATTTCCTCCAAACTCATTTTGCGTGTTATAAGCGACTTAACGTCAATCGTCTTTGAAGCAATTAGATTGAGAGCTTTTCTGAAATGCAAAGGCGTCGTATGAAAAGCGCCCATAACTGTTACTTCTCCATAATGAAGCATTTCCGCATTAACCTTAATTTCCGTTCCAAGAGGGCATCCGCCGAATTCCAGAACTGTTCCGCCTTTTCTGACAAGTTTTAAGGCTTGTTCCCATGTTGCTGGCAATCCTATTGCTTCGATTACAATATCTGCACCATAACCACCAGTGAGCTTGCGAACAGCGTCTGCAACATCCGTCTTTCCAGCATTAACAGTTGCATCTGCTCCAAGTTTTTCAGCAAAAATCAGCCTCTCATCCACAAGGTCAATAACAACTGTTTTCTCTGCCCCAATTTTCTTAACAGTCAGAAGATGCAGTAGCCCTATTGGTCCTGCACCAATTATCGCAACAGAATCGCCAAGCTTCACTCTCGCTTGTTCAACACCATGCAAAACACATGCCAAAGGCTCAGTTAACGCTGCTTCTTCAAACGAGACATGTGATGGAATTTCCTGCATGTTCACAAGAACCATTTGCGCTGGAACTTTAATGTATTCAGCATAGGCACCCCAAAGCCAAATCATGTTCTCGCAAAGATTATACTTGCCTTTTTGACACATTGTGCAATGTAAGCATGGTGCACTGTTGCCTGCACGGACACGCATGCCCTTTTTTGGCCATTCTAATCCTTCAGCAACTTCTGCAACTTCGCCTGCCCATTCGTGCCCGAAGATTGTTGGAAGTTTTATGACTTTTTCAACGTAGCCTCTTTGGAAGATTTTAAGGTCTGTGCCGCATGTTGTTGCTGCTTTGACTTTGACGAGAATTTCGCCTGCATTTACTTCAGGCTTTGTGATTTCTTCAATTCTTAAATCTTTTATACCATATAACATTGCTGCCTTCATTATGCATCACTTGTTCAAAACTACGACTTTCAGACTTTCTTTACTTTCTAATGCTGTTTTAAATGCTTCGGCTGCTTCTGTGAGCCTAAAACGGTGAGTTATCAAATCTTTAACCTTCAGCTTTCCAGAGGCGATTAGCTCCAGTGCCATTCTTGTTTCTAAATGAGATGTTGAATAAGATGGGATTATTTGGATTTCTGAGAAGAAAAGTTCTTTTGGGCTTATCTGCAAATATTCTCTAGACTTTGTGGGAGCGAAAACGCAGAGTTTTCCGCCTTTTCGGCAAATTTTCAAGCCAGTCTTATATGCTTCTAGGCTTGGCGCAGTAACTATGGTAACGTCTACGCCTATCCCGTCAGTTTCTGCTTTGACAATTTCAATTAAATTTTCCTTTTTCGGGTTAACAGTTACATCGGCACCAAATTTTTTTGCCATTTTAAGACGATAGTCTATTAAGTCGCTTACAATTGTTTTGGAGACACCGTATATTTTGGATAAGGCAATGTGAATTATTCCCGTAGCCCCAACACCAATTATTGCAACAGCATCACCTTTTTGAATGCTACATTCCTTTAACGCTTTTAAACAGCAGCCAACAGGCTCTATTAAAGTGGCTTCATCAAAAGACAAAGCTTCAGGAATTTTCAAAGTGTCTATTTGCAAGTTTGGCTGTGGAACTTTGAAGTATTCTGCAAAGCCGCCTGGTTTAATATTTGTCTCATGAAATTGTTTGCATAAAGTGTAATCGCCGTGCAGGCAATAGTGGCATTTTAGGCATGCAACATGATGATGAACAAATACTCTGTCGCCTACGTTGAACCCTTTGACTCTACTTCCTTTTTTTGCAATTATCCCTGTGGGTTCGTGTCCAAGGACAAGAGGAGCACGAGCTTTAAGATACCATTCCATAAGGTCTGAACCGCAAATTCCACAAGCTTTCATCTCAACTAAAACTTCATCTTCGCCTATTTCTGGAACCGGTTGCTCTTCAATCCTTATATCTCTTTGACCATAATACACCGCAACTTTCATTGTGGCTCACTTGTTTCTCTATGACTATGCACTTAAGACTTTCCGAAGCAAGCTTATCATTAAAACATTAGAAGCCAAAATTCAACCTATATATAAGGGGGGTCTATCCTCCACAGAGAGACAATTTGCAGTTTGGGAATAAAATTTTTATCCCAACCCAACCCAACCCAAAAACTTTATCTTTAATTAGGTATTTTACTGGTTAGGGGAAAGGATGATTCAACGAAATTCTGAATCTCAGAAACCTAAACCTGATTTAAAAAACAAAATAAAGCCGATTTTATATGTTTCAGTGGGTATTCTTATCGGAGTAATCATTATCGCTTTGGTTGTCGTATTACCCTTTTTTATGCGTCCAAAACCAAAACCAGAGATAGTTCTTTTAGATGGACATGATGGATTTCAAGGTTTGAATTATGTTGCATATATTGATGTAGGTGTGAAAAATAATGGCGGTGAAGGATGGGTTACTGTTTATGCTGAAATAGAGGGAGCGGGAAAATATGAAAAAAAGAACAAACAATGTATATGTCGTCTGGAGAAACCAAACAATTACAATTTGTTTTCGACATAAGCTTTTGGAACGCACTATTTAGTTCATTAACTTATAGAGCATGGGCAGTTCCTTCTTAGAGAAATTAAAAAGATTGAGATGGTTAGTTGGGAATGGTTATTCTGGGTTTCCATTGTGGAATTTCGTTTCTAAGGTATTTTCCGAGAAGCATGGTTTCTTCATTGATTAGGGTTTCTAAGGTTTGTTTGTTTCCATGCTTAATGCGTGGAATTTCAACTTTCCTTTCAAAATAATCATTAAGCCTTTGCGTCAGCTCTTTAGTCTTTTCTCTGTTAAGCACTTGTCTTTTTCCAAGCCTATTAACAGAGAACCACTCAGACTTCAAGATAAAATCGTTAGGCTTCATTGTTTCGCTAAACTCAATAACAAAGTTGTCTATTAGGCTTCGGTAAATCTCCATCACGTCGCAAGTCAAAGACGGTTTGCTGTGAGCCTCAGCATGAACAAACCCGAGAAATGGCTCAAGATGTGCTTTGAGAATTGCCGAATGAACCCTATATTTCAGCAATGTATAAGCTAAGTTGAAAGTGTTATTGATTCCATCATACGCCTTGAAGCTTTTGCGTTTATCGACTCTAAGACTCTTTGGAAACAGTTTAAAGATTTCATTGAAGTAGTGTTCTGAAGCTTTGCCTTCAATGGGCAAGAGCCGTTTGCGGATATCTTTTAGGCTATTGGAATTTAGGCTTTCGATTTTGGCTTTGAAAAACATTAAGTCGTGTTGCCTAAGAGAATACCTTCTTAAAATGATGTTTTGGCTTTCAATCTTGCTTAGGATTATCTGTTTTGCAATTTGAACACCTTTTCCGTTTTTGATACTCTCATACTGAGCTAACCGTGTCTTGACACGCTCATCATCATCAAGACTACGCAAAACAGCAACAGGCTTCAGGTTCTTTGTCATGACAACAATAGGAATTTCCCAAAAGCCACAAGACGCTAAAACGCTTGAGCTAATGTAATTTCCGCTTGTTATGATTATCTCTCCGATTTCGCTTTCAAACATGGGATAACGCTTAATGTTGCCTCGCTTGTCTTTCACTATGAAACAGCCTTTCTGCATTCCCAAATAAGAGCCGTTTCCATTAAGAACAATTTTCTGCGTTTTCGCTTTCATGATTATTCACTTTCATTTTTCTTTTAAGATTTAAAGGCTCTATGGTTAAGTTTGGTTCTTTCGGTTTCTCTATGCGTTTTATCTTCTTTTCTTTTGGACATTCATAATAGAAACCATGCATATCTTCTGAAATTTGATGTTGTTCTCCACAATACTCACATTTTATTGTTTTTGTTTCCGTAAATTCTAATGGTTCATAGGGTTTAGAGATGGGAATTTTAACGGATTTTGCATATTCAATGGTTCTAATGAAAACTTTTTCTACTTCTGGCTTTTCAATGCTCTCTTTTATTGTGTTTAGGTAGTTTTGCGTTATAGCATTTGTTTTCTCATTTAGTATGTTTCCATAGACTGTGAGAAGGCTAACAAGTTGTTCAAAAAATTCTTTTCTAAGTTCTATGATGGTTTTGGGTTTGTTGAGTTCAAAAACGATTTTTCTGCCTTCAATTTTTCTGAATATTAAGCCTTCTTTTTCAAGGATGATTAGGTGTTTTGATAGGGTTCTTGTGGACATTGGTTCAACTTTTTTATGGAGTGCTAAGAAGTGGAGTGGTGTTTCTGTTCGTAAAAGTGTTTGCAGAATTTTTGCTCTGATTTTTTTGCTTAGAAGGTTTAATTCTTTTTTTGCCATTTATCTCACCATGTAAATATACTTTACACCATAAAATATAAACATTACGGTTTCCTATATATCTCGGGGAATCCTATGGCAAAGAAAAAAGGAAAATCGGGTTCAACAGACAAAAAAGAAGTCATTATGGTAATCACTAAATCCGCATGGAAAAAACTTGGACAAATAGCTCTGGAAAAAGAAACTTCAAGAAGCGCCTTGATACGAGACGCCATCCACCAATACATAAAAAAACTCGAAAAATCTGGAGAAGCCTAAAACTTATGGATGGTGAAACATGATGCAGAACAACCTTTCCGTCAAAAACTCCGTCAAAAATTGTATAAACTCCAGCACTCAAAAGACGGAGAACAGCCATAATTCCGAATTTGTGATTAAACTCACTCAAAACACCTCTGGAGTTTATACAATTTTAGACGACCTTTACAAGACAAAACAAATAGTTAAAATCGTCAAATACAGCATAATCTCAGCACAAATAAAAGAAGAACCGCCCTCAGCACCATTAAGCCCATGGCTCATAGCTCCCACAGAACATAACAAAACGAGAATACTGCTTAAATTCCTAAAAGCACCTCACACGGCAACGATAGAAAACCTAAGCAACAAACCATTAAACAGACTTATAAGAGAACAAGACAAAAAACAAACAGTCTATCATCTAATAGTTTTAGACCTTGAAAGAGCTTTAGCTAACCGTTATAGTGTAGTTCAATCTGTTTTCGGAACATTGCTTAACCTTTTAGATGAAGGTGTGCAGATGAGCTTATACTATGGACAAACTTACCATTTGAAACACCGAATAAGAATGGGAGTGATGACTGGTTTAACTCCACAGATATTTAAAGAGCATTTTGGAACATGGAATAAAACGGGGCATTTAACAAGAATCTTGCCTATAAGCTGGAAATATTCAGACTCCACAAGAAACGACATAAACCGCTACATTAGACAAGAACTTCCCAAAATCGTAGACGAAACCACAGCAACCATAAAAAAGAGAGGAAAACAAACAGTAACCATAAACAACCCAGACATAGCTTCTGGAATACAAGTTTTAAGCGAACAACTCACGGAAAGACTCAGAAAATTCCATGTTATCCGACAAACAAAATATGGAAAATACAAAATTTCCTTCAACATTGAAGGTTTC
>CAYXZM010000011.1:0-30205 GCA_964469615.1 uncultured Candidatus Bathyarchaeia archaeon
CATTAAAACTTAACACTTAAGGCTTTTGGTCAGTGATTTCAGTGGGGTCACCAATATTCTAAATGCTTTAGGTTTTCTGAAGATATTGGCGTCATTTAACTTGCCGATTTTCTAATCCTGCAGTTTGCAACTACAAGTTGATTGTAGCCGTTGCTATGTTTTTTCTGTGCTGGAATAGTTGCCATAGTTAACAATCTATTTTGTATCCAAGTTAGAAGTTTAAGCATACTTGGCAAAGCCTTAGTTTAAACAAGGATGGTTTCTGTTGTTTCCTCCAGAGCTGTTCACATTGTTAGCCGTTAACGTCTTTGTAGCTTTAAGCCTGTTAACCTCTATTTTTGATTGGCCTTTTCCAGTGGCTGTTCCCTATGTTTTTTATTCGTTGCTCTTGCCGGTTTCGGTCAAATTTGGGTGAACTATGCGTTTTTGTTCTCTTTTGTTGAAGCACGTTTTGGTGTAGTTTACTTTACTTTGCCTTGGCTTCAATAGCGGTTATAGCGGTTAACCTTCACATTGCTGTTAAAAAAGGGTTGTTCAGTGCTGCTGGAGATGCTCCACATTATTGGATAAGAAATGGATGGTTTATGCGATTAGCTGTAGTGCAAGTATTGTCTTAGTATCTTGTCGATTTTTTCAGGTTTGTCGGCTAAATTTTTCCATAAATCCTTATCGTTGTATGCTCTTAACGTCTCAATAGTCTTGTTGATTAGTTTTTTTGGGAAAATGCCGTTTGCTTCATAGAAGCGCCTGTCTTTTCTAAGGTTTTTTGCTGATTCGTTGCATGAACGTGGCAAAGTTCTGAGTCTTTTTCTTTTGCCGCTTTCTTCAGTGTGCAATTTTTCAACTATTTTTAATGCTTCTTCAGGGTTTTCTAATCCATAATTTATAGCAATAGCTATTCCACTAAATAATAGGTAGACGTTTGCAAATGGGTCTGGTGCTCTATATTCAAAGGTTTCTTTAAAATTGTCTCTTTTTTCATTTTCTATTTTGGGGCTCCGCCATAAGGGTATGCGTATCAAGGCTAGACGGTTTCGATCGCTCCAGCAAATGTGCATTGGAGATTCTTTGCGTGCAATAAACCGTAAGTATGAAACTGGTGTTGGGTTTCCGAAGGCTGAAAGGCTTGGGGCGAATTTTAATATTCCACCGATCATTTTTAGGGCTTCGGTGCTTAGGGTTCCGTTTGGGTTTGCAATTATGTTTTTTCCGTTTTTCACGGCGCATAAGTGGATGTGCATTCCATTTCCAGCGTGTTCTAGAGCTACTTTAGGGGAAAATGAAGCAGAAACGCCGTATTTTGTGCAGACGTTGCGAATGACCCATTTTGCAATTGCAATGTTCTCCGCCGTATCTGCAAGATTCTGTGGAGTTAGTTCTATTTCTTGTTGTTCCATGAAAAGGCTGTCTTTAGTGAATATTTGACCGACTTCGTTGTGTCCATACTTTGTTGAAATTCCCATGCTTTCCACTGTGACTATAACTTCGTTTCTCAATTCTTCAAATCTTGCAAACGGGGAAGATTCTTGATAGTTTCTGTCTGGTGCTCCTTTGAAAAGTGGTTCATTTTCTTGCTTTGCTATTATGTAAAATTCAAGTTCAGCTAGAGCCTTGAGTGTTATGCCTTTTGAGGAATGCAGTTTTTCTTCAGCTCTTGCTAATACGTTCCTTGGTGCTATGTGTAATGGTTTTCCATTTTCATCTAAATAGTCGCATAAAATGTTCAGTGTGGGAATGGTTGAAAAAGGGTTGGGGAATGTTTTGGAAATTTTAGGTGTTATGTATATGTCGCTTTTGTCTGTGTCAATGAAGGAGAACAGGTTTGATCCGTCGACTCTTTCGCCGAATTCCAAGATTTCAAGCACTTTGTCCTTGTTTTCAGCATAGAAACTTAAGGTTTTTAATTTTCCATCTTCTGGGATGTGGCATAGGTTGAGGATTTTTATGTTGTTTTCTGAGATAAACCTGAGGATTTCGTGGTTTTCGGTGAAGATTAATGTTTTTTGCATGGTGTGTAGCCTTTTTCTTGTATTGGTGAGGGACTCATTTTATAAACCAGTATTTTAACTATGTGACAGTTTCTAATTTTTTTCAATGTTTATTGAAGGCTTGTTTTGCGATTTTTCTTATGTCTATTAGTATTGATGTGATGAAAAGGATTAGGTATATGATGTGTGGCGGCATTAGTGCTATTGGGACATTTAGCGGGAAGGCTAAGAATGTGGGAAGAAGCACAGTGCATGTTGGTATGATTAGGATTAAGTTGGAGTTGTGGGGTTGAAGCAGTTTTTGTGTATCTTTGGTTTTTAACATTATGATTGTTGCTGTTATGAAAATTAGCCATTCTAATGTTATGTTTGTTGGGCTTGTTATGCTTGTTTCTATACCGTATGGTTGTGATGTCATTGGCCATAAGAGTTGTACTTTTCCGCCTGCAATGTAGTCGCCTAGGAGTGAGTGTTGAATTAGGGCTGTGAAGTAGGGAATTGCACTTTTGTGGTATATGGTGAATATTGGAATGAAAATTATTGTTGCTGTTATTATTGAGTGGGATGGTCCGCGGTGTTCAATGATGGGTGTTAGTAGTATGTCGATGTCTGGGATTACTGAAAGTGTTAGGATGAGTGGGATGTTAATCTTGGTTTTTGTTGCTTGTGCTGTTAATCTGCTGAGAATGTATCCGGAGGCGAAGTGTCCGATTGCGAACGATTTGTTTTCCTCCTTTTTTGTGTTTAGGTGTGGTGGTGGGTTTTTAGGTTTGTGGTGTTGTTTGGTTTGGTTGTTTTTTGTTGTGGTTGTGGGCGTTATGTTTAAAGGTTTGAGGGTGGTTGTTTTTTTGGTTGTTGGGTGGTTGTGTGAGGGTTTTGGTTTCTGGTGGGGCTGGGTTTGTTGGTAGTCATGTGGTTGATTGGCTTTTGGGTGGGGGTTTTGAGGTTGTTGTTTTGGATGATTTGAGTGGTGGTTGTTTGGAGAATGTTAGTGGGCATGTTGTGGATGGGTGTTTTCGTTTTGTGCGTGGGGATGTTAGGGATGTGCGTGTTGTTAGGGATGTGGTTGGTGGTGTGGATGCTGTTTTGCATTTGGCTGCTTTGGTTAGTGTTCCTGGATCTTTTAGGGATCCGGTTTTGACTAATGATGTGAATGTTAATGGGACTTTGAATTTGTTGAGGGCTTGTGTGGAGTGTGGTGTTGAACGTTTTGTTTATGCTTCTTCTTGTGCGGTTTATGGTGAGGCTGAGCGTTTGCCTATAAGGGAGGATTGTCCCACAAGGCCTATGTCGCCTTATGGGGTTTCAAAGTTGACTGCGGAAAATCATGTGCAGGCTTTTCATGAGAATTTTGGTTTAAAAACGGTTTGTTTGCGGTATTTTAATGTTTATGGTCCGAGGCAAGTCTACAGCGATTACAGTGGTGTTATAACACAGTTTTTGAATCGTTTGGCAAAGGATCTTCCTTTGGTTGTTTTTGGTGATGGTGAACAGACGAGGGATTTTGTTTATGTGCAAGATGTTGCGGAAGCGAATATGCTTGCTTTAAAGTGTGGAATAGCCGCGGTTGGAGAGATTTTTAACATTGGAACTGGCTTTGCCACTTCGATAAATCAGTTGGCTAGTGCACTTTTGGAAGTTACAAATAAAACCGGTGTGAAGATTGTTCATTCTGAAGCTAGAGAAGGCGACATAAAGCATAGTGTTGCAGACATTTCAAAAGCTAAGAAAAAACTTGGTTATAATCCTAAAGTTTCATTGAAGGACGGGTTACAAAAGCTTTTAAAAAGACGTTAGATTAGGTTGCCAAGAGTTTTAAGCGCTTTATGATAAATCAGTTAGCTAATATAGTGCTTAAGTGTATTGAGAGAACGTTAAGAGAGCTTGTGAAAAGTTAAATGGCTGAGTACGCAAATGCAAATTTGGTAATTTTTAAATGCTTGTTGCTTTTTGTTGTTTGGTTATTGGTGGTTGTTGTGGAAGAGTTTGTGGTTAGAGTGTTTAAAGGTGGAAAGGTTACGGTTCCTAAGCGTTTGAGGGAGCTGTTTAAAGTGGAGGATGGCGACTATGTTAGGCTTGCTTTGGTTGAAGTTTTGAAGAAGAATGAAAGTGGCGATTGGGTTAGGAAAGTTGTTTCTTAGCGAAAGTGTTAAATGTTACTTTGTAACTTTATGTTCTTGGTGATTTTAGTGACGGAGTCTAAAACTGTTAAGATTAGCCGAGAAATGTATGAGCGGCTCTGCGAGGTTGCTGGCGAGCTTCAAACTAAGTTGAAACGTCCTGTATCTCTCGACGAGGCTATGGCGTACTGGTTAAAAGAAAAAAAGTTAATGGTAAGCGATTTTGCTGGGGCGTGGAGTATGAGTGAAAAGGAAGAGGCGAATATTCTTAAGAATTTAAGAAAGGGCTGGTCAGGTTGGAAGTTCCAAAAAGAATAATTATTGACTCAACGGTTATCATTGGGCTTTTTCGGAATAAACCAGTAGACGTGCAGCTTGTCAAGGAAGTTGAAGCCAAGGCTGAGCTTGCAACAACCACTGTGAATGCGTTCGAGATTTTTTATGGAGCATACAAATCAAAGGATGTTGAACGCAATCTTGCTTCTGCGAAGGGTTTTCTTTCAACTGTTAAGCTTTTAGAGTTTGATGATGGTTCTGCAGAGCTGGCTGGTCAGGTATTAGCAGAGATGGAAGCTGAAGGGAAAAGTGTCGATTTTAGAGACCTCTTCATAGGGTGCATAGCCCTCAGCAAAGGCTTTACAGTGGTTACCCACAATAAGAAGCATTTTCAGCAAATACCGAAGCTCCATGTAATGGAACCTTCAGAGATAACAATTAAACTCTGAATTTTGCATACATGAGAAAAAGTTAAACAACTGTTTTAGATGTAGAAAAGCTTAAGATGGCTTGTAAGTGTAAGGTCTTAATTGTCCGGGCCTATGTGGCTGATTTGGAGGGGCACTAAGTGAGTGCATTGAAGCATGGGTTTTTTAGGCGTGGTTTTATGCTTTGTGACCGGTGCGTTTTGAATGCAAAGTGTGAGAGTTTTGTTCCAGGCGGAGAGTGCAGCGTTGAGAAGCAGGCTTATGATGGTTTGGTTTCTGAACTGATGGGGCAGTATGGTTTAGAGGGCTTAGCCGATGAGATTTTAGTTGGCCGTGTTGCAATGTATTTGATTCGCATTGTGAGGGCTGAGGTTTATGAGGCTAACATTGGGTTTTCTGACACGTTCACTATTTGTGGCAAGTACATTACGAGTTTGGATAAAATGTTGCGGAATTTGTTAAAGGATTTGGCTTTAACCAGAGGTGAGCGTAAAAAGGTTGAAGAGAAAGATGTGCTAATTGATGTTGATCGGCTTCTAAACAGTTTAGCCAAGCAAGGCAAAGTTGAAGCTAGGACTTTTAAAGTTCAAAAGCCCTCCCTCTTTGGCTTAATAGTGAAAGATTGGACTGATGAAAAACCAATGCTGTTATCCTCTGTTAAAGGCGGCAGAAATGAGCATCGAAAAGAAAATTCCTAAGGCAGCTGTCAAACCTTTAGTGGAGTATTGTCAAAAACTTAGCGGAGAAACTGGAAAGCCTGCGGCTCAAATTTTCAAGGAGTTTTTAGAGTTGATGAAAAAATATGCGGATTACTTCTTCAGTGAACCATGGTCTAAAGAGCAGGATAAGCCGTTTGGCCTAAATGATGCAGATTTGAACTTCATTAAAGGTGGTAAGAATCACAATGAGGAGTGTGAACGTTTCAGGGTCGCATGTTTGAGGAAAAACATAAGCTTGGAAGGTTTTGACGCTAAAGGGTTTAATGAAGACCTTGAAAATTATGGAGATAAGGCTTGCTGGGGCTGCATTGTTCCCGATTCTATGAGGCTTAGGGGAGACATAAAACGTATAGAAGAAGACATCAGGGACATCAATGAGAAAATGAAACAGCCAGAGCCTCCATATTTTACTAAAAGAATGTACGAGTATTATAGAAGACCTGAAGTTGTTAGAAAACATAAGATGATGTACGTTGAGCTTAGGCTTTATGAGGAATTGGGAGGCGCTGAAGGCAAGGTTTGCGAAGTTAAGAACAAGTATAAGTGTCCTTACGGTGATGAGGCAAATGAGTTAGTCGAGTATGGAGAATTAGCGACGTTTGTTTGGCGTCAAATTGAATGGTATGATACTCATTGGAATCCCACTGAAACTATGAAGCCTGCTGCAGACGAGATGAAGTGGTATCATTATGGTGAGCCGAGTATTATTGACGTTACGAGTTATGAGGATGTTATTAAGGCTGTTGAAGATGGACGGCTGAAGAAAATAATCAAAGAACGCGAAAAATGTGAGAAAGAGTATGAAGGGTGACTTTTATTTTTATTTTTTGTGAAAGGGTTTTTGAGATAAATCAGCAGATATAAAAAGTTGAAGAGGTTTTCAAGCAAAGCCCAAAGTGAAGAAGCGGTTTATGTCATGTTGAGAATCCTTTTTTGTTGGAGACGTCATGCATGATTGAAAAGTTTATGCTTCCCTTTAGGTGTGGAGCAGCTGCAGCTTAAATTTGCTGGCTGAATAGCCGTCAACACTTGGGAAAATTGTGAATTACAAGTTTGGGCTTACTGTTGACTTTTTCCTTTTTCTTCGGTTTTCTCTTCAGTTTCGCTTGTTATTTCTTCTATTGGTTTTGGCGGTGGTGTTGTAGCCATAGTCCAACCTATCCATGCGCCAATACCCAATATAGCGATAAGCGCAAGAAACACTGGAATCGCAATGAGCCAAAATTCTAGTGACCAGCTACTAAGGGGATTGCCGAAGTAAAACAATCCAACACTGTACAGTGCGCCTACTATTGCGCACACTATGCATATTGTTGTACCGATTGCTTGATCCTTACTCAATAAATTTCACCTCCACAAGCCTCGAACATTATGGTTGCATATAAGATGTTTGTCAATTATTAAGCGTATTTCTGTTGGACGAGAATGAAATAAGGTTTATTAAGACATGCGATACTTCCATTTTTGGAACACTCAAACTTTGAGGTCCCCTCATGCAAGTAGGCAGTTCACCTATAAACTTCAATTCAGTAAAGGTTATGCGGTCCCTGCTGATGATCTTAGCGGTTTATCTGCTGTTTTTTGGTTTTTCTGGGCTGATTGTTAGAGTTCATGGAAGTTCTGCTGGACTTGAGGGCCTTCCAAGTCCTTTTGTTTCTTCTGGTGGTTTGTTGAATTGTTCTGTTGTTGTTGCTTCGAGCGTTGGGCATGGTCCTTGCGGTGGCGCTCACACCATGGATGTCATGGGCGCCATAATGGTGGGAGGCAAATTTGGTTTAAAGGCAGATGGTGGCATGTTGGATGCAACTATGGATGATTATGTTTCTACATATGATTTCGGGGCGGCAAGAGTTGAGCTTCGGGATGTCTCTTCAAATTTGATTGTTGTTGGTGGTCCTGGTGTTAATCAGGTTACTTGGTATTATAATAATCTGAGGAATGTCAGTGGTGTTAGGGTTTTGCCTGTTTACTTTGACAAGGATGGGAGTGGGGTAGATTATATTTATGTTGCATCTTCTGGGCATTCTTACAGGATTGAACGTGACGGCTTAGGCAGAGTAAGTGCTGACTACGGTGTGGTTCTGATGTTTCCTGATGGAGGGCGTTTTGTCTTGATTTTGGCTGGATTGGGCGGATCTGGTACTTGGGCTTCTTGCAAGGTTTTTTCTTCATTTGACTCTTGGAGTCTGCGGGGTTCTGCTGTGATCATCAAGTTCTATGATAGTGATGGCGATGGTTTGTTGGATTCTCTTACACTCGTTGAGGAGGTTTCGGGAGTGCAATATGCGTCGAGTGATGTGGGTTCGGTATTTTTTGGAATTATTTCAGCATGCTCAGTGCTGAAGTGGAAAGCTTTGAAGCAGAAAATTATTCAAAGACAGCGTTGGTTCAAAGTTTATGTGTTATTGTTCTTAGCAGTAGCCTCGCAGATTGTTCTAGTCACGTTTTCAAGTGCACCCGGCTCTGAAGTTTACACTCTTAGAGATTTCTCGAAGCCTTTTGTTTCTTCTGGTGGTTTGTTGAATTGTTCTGTTGTTGTTGCTTCGAGTGTTGGGCATGGTCCTTGCGGTGGCGCTCACACCATGGATGTCATGGGCGCCATAATGGCTGCGGCTCAAATTGGCTTGGACGCAGTGGGTGGCATTCCATCCTCAACTTTAGATGATTATATTTCATCTTATGACCCTGGCACTGCAAAGGTTAACTTTCCATCGTTGGACACAAATCTTTTAGTTGTTGGTGGTCCTGGTGTTAATCAGGTTACTTGGTATTATAATAATCTGAGGAATGCCAGTGGTGCTAGGGTTTTGCCTGTTTACTTTGACAAGGATGGGAGTGGGGTAGATTATATTTATGTTGCATCTTCTGGGCATTCTTACAGGATTGAACGTGACGGCTTAGGCAGAGTAAGTGCTGACTACGGTGTGGTTCTGCTTTTTTATGATGCTCAGCATGGCATGTGGGTATTGATCATTGCTGGACTTGGCGGACCAGCCACTCTTGCTGCTTCTAGGTTGGTGGCAAACTACAAAAGTTGGAGTTTGTTCGGTCACGCTTCTGTGGTCAAGTTTGCAGATTCAAATGGTGATGGATACCTAGATGAAGTTACTGTTGCAGAATCTGTTGGTTTTGGCAAAAGCATTGATGTTTACTGGGATAAAAAATGTTTGAATCGCGTTGAATCTATAGACTGGGGAATGCTAGTTCCAGGTGAAAGAAAAAACGTTACGGTTTACGTTAGAAATGAGGGAGAAAATGGCACAGTCCTCATGTTGAATGTTTATAATTGGAATCCAGCTGAGGCTGCGAATTATTTGAGGGTTGAATGGAACTATACTGGAGCAGTTATAAAGTCTGGAGAGACCGTGGCTATAATTTTGGTTTTGACTGTCGATTCAGCAGTAAAGGTGATAACAAATTTTAGCGTGACTATTGAGGTGGATTCAAACTGAATGGATGATGCGTTTTTGAAGTCTTGGAATGGTGTCTTAATTATTAATACATAATATTTAATACGTTTTCCATGAAATAATAACTACAAAGCCTTAACAGGCAGCCTGACCCCTATGGTTCAAACAAAATCTTTGCTTGCAAACTTGCCAAAACGTGGCTACTTAGCTATTGGTTTGTTTCTGCGATTAATCCTAGCGCCTTTTCTGAGCCACCCATTTGACATGAGAATTTTTATGGCAGTAGGAGTTGCTGTTTCGAAGGGAATAACGCCATATGGTCAATATACTCTTCAGCAAATGTTTGCTGAAACGCCGCATCCTAGTCTTTATGGGACATTTCCAGGAATAGGGTATCCTCCCCCATGGGGTCTCATCTGTGGCCTAATGTATTTGCTCTCATCTGCAGTAGCTCCAAACAATCTTTACGCTTACATTTTTGCATTAAAGATTCCCTCCTTGTTGGGAGAATTGGCTACTGCCGTTTTAGTGTATAATATTCTGAAATTAAGGATAGATGAGGAAGCAGCTTCAAAAGCCTTCATGTTATTTTTATTCTGCCCTTTCATCATTGCAACTGGAACTGTTTGGGGCATGTTCGACATCCTAGCGTTATTCTTCACTTTATTGTCTATCCAAAGCCTTTATAGTAACTGGAAGTTTTCTTCCATGTATCTTGCCGTTGCCTCTGTTCTTAAAGTGTTTCCGTTGACGCTTGCTCCACTATATTCGCTGGTTTTATACAAATCCACAGGAAAATTAAGAAAAGCCATCCTGTTTCTTTTATTTACAATTGCTTTCACGAGTTTTCTAACGTTCACTCCAATGGTTGTGTTCAATTGGCCTATTTCAAATTTGCAGAATGCTATTATTTATCACGTTACGACAACGAACACGCCTTATGATAGCCAAGCAGCTTTCCCCTATGGAGCAGCTAGCCCATTTAACTTGTTAACATTTGCAAATTACTTTGCAGGTCAATCTATTGAGTTGCCGCTGTTTTTCATTTACTTTTGGATTCCAGCATGTATTGCCGTTTATGTATTGTTTTCAAAGTGTTCGTATCCAAAAAATGGAGGCAAGAAAAATGGTTTCACGCGGGTTATTCAATGGTCACTGCTTCTGATGCTAACCTTGTTTACTACACGTGTTTGGGTTTCTGAACAAAATCTGGTTTTTCTTTTTGGCTTTTTCGCTTTAAGTGTTTTACTGCAGAATCCTCAAGAGTTTGGGAAAGTTCAGCTACTGTGGGCGCTGCTTTTTAGCTTCGTAGCTGTGCATGTGCCTATAATCGCCTTCTTTTGGTTTCCTTTTCCTTGGACGGTTAATGCAGCTAGTGCCTTTGCTGATGGCCCATTAGGGTGGACACGATTGCTGTGCATGACGTTTTTGACGTTTAGCTGGCTTGCTTTGTCATGGCATTACTTAGTTAAAAAATTGAGGTGGTAGGCGTGAAGATTCTTATGCTTCTCCTTCATGATGAGCGTTTCAGCGGCTGGACACTTGAGGATAAGTTGACTAGGCAACATTTTTCAATTCAGTACATGCGTTTTTGCAGGCAGAAAGGATGGGAACCACTTCTATACACGTTTCACCAAAAAGTGAAGGTTAAGAAGGTTTATAGGTTAAATGACGCTGGCATGCTCAAAATTTTCCCAGTGAAATTTCGTCTCCCACCGTTTCTACGTTTCGGCAACGACCATAATCCACAGTTGATTGAGCAGGAGGCATCAGAGGATATGCCTGACCTTGTACATTTTCACCATTATTACCTCTTTTCTTTTCCATACACTGCCGTTTTTGTTAAGGAAAAACTTAGGCGCCCGTTAACAGTGCAGCTCCACGGTTACAACAATAGTTTTTGGCGAAAGTCTCTTTACCTATCATCTCTATTAACACTTCGAAAAGCTGACAGAATCATCTACAGTTACAAGCCAGAAGAAAGTCTCTACAGAAAGTTAGGCGTCACAAAAAGAATAGTGAGAATACCAGTTCCAGGCGTTGACCAAAAGATTTTCAGATGCAGAAAAAAAAGTGAATCAAACCATTTACTATATGTTGGCAGAATCCCCAAACCAGGAAAAGCCTATGGAGAGAAATCGCCTTTCATCCTACTACATCTTTTACGGAATCTCTTACGCAAAAAAGATGTTGTCTTGGATGTTGTGGGCGACGGCCCAGGGTTACCCCATTGTCAACAGCTTGCCCATTCACTGCAGCTTCAGAATCACATTTCATTTCACGGTTACGTTCCGCAAACTGAACTACCTAAGTATTACCAAGATGCAGCATTGACTTTTTCACCCATTCAAGTCTACGACGTTGACGGTTGGTTTGATGGAGCCGTGCAAGAAAGCCTTGCATGTGGCACCCCACCGGTTGCGTTTAGAATGTCATCAGATACGCCTCTACGTGGAACATACGGTTTCATGTTGTCCACCAACGCTGAAAAAGCGGCTGAAGAGGTTTCACTGATTTTAGAGACGCCGGAAGATGCGGCTCAAATGGCAGAAGAAGGCTCAAGATTTGTTCACCAAAACTGCACCTATGCTAGACTGGCTGAAAAATTACGTGAAACCTGGGAGGATACGGTTCGAGCATGAAACTAAGTATAATTATCTGCGTCTACAATGAAGAAACATCCATTGGGCCTCTGATTGAGAATTTGGTGCATCAAAAGATTCCTTCAGAATTTTCATCCCGCGAAATCATAGTGGTTGCTTCAGGATGCACAGATGGAACTGTCAAAATTGTGAAACAGCTTATGGCCAAACACAATGAAGTGAGGATCATTGAAGAAAAAGAGAGAAAAGGTAAGGCTTCAGCGTTGAATAAAGCCTTTGCAGCCTCCACTGGCGACTGTATAGTTTTGGTTCCTGGAGATGTCCATCCAGTTGACGGCGCCTTGTTCAGTCTTCTTGTACCTTTCAGAGATAAACGTGTTTCAGCAGTTAGTGGCCGCCCAATGCAGGATCCTCAAAATTCACCTCGAGCCTTCATGGGTTATTTGGCTAATATGACCTATAGGCTTTGGGGCCGGCTTATGACTAAGCTGAACGACATGGGTCAAGCAGCCCATTGCAGTGGAGAGTTTATGGCTATTAGAAGCGACGTGAAAACTCTTATTCCTGAAGAATGCGCCGCGGATGACTCTTACATCGCAATCATAGCCAAAAAGAAAGGCTTAATACATTTTGCTCCGAAAGCAGTATGCTACAATCTTCTACCCTCTAATCTCGCGGATTATGTGAACCAGAGGAGAAGATGGCTCTATGGACATTTCCAGACAAAAAAATTCACTGGTGAATACCCGAAAGTTTTAGACACAATGATTTTGTCCAAACCAAGCTTAGTGCTTAAGGTAATAACAGACGAAATTGTTGAAAGACCAGTTGAAGTGGGTTATCTATTAAGCGCAATCGTGGTTGAAGTGGCAATATTCACGTTGTCCATTTTGGATCATGTTTTCGGTCGCCAATACGGCATATGGCCAAGTATAAAGTCGACAAAGTACGTGGAAGCCAAGATGCTGGAGGGAAAGTTTTGATTGGCAAATTTTGCATAGTGATTCCCACCTATAATGAAGCTGAAAACCTTCCGAAGCTTATCATGGAAATCGAAAATTTGCTCAGGACCTACGATTTTACACTGATAGTTGTAGACGATGCCAGTCCAGATGGGACGGCGCAAGTAGCGGAAACGCTGAATGGCTTATATGGGAACATCGTGGTTCGGCGTAGAACTGGGAAGCTTGGTATAGGCTCAGCCATTTCGGAAGGGTTAAAAACTGCTCTTGCAATGGATGACGTTAAATTTATTGTAACACTAGATGGGGATTTATCTCACAACCCGAAAGAGATTCCTAAACTTCTACGCGCTGCTGAAAAAGCTGATCTTGTTCAGGGAAGCCGCTATGTTGATGAAGGGCATATAAACGGTTGGAGTCCAACTAGAAGATTAGTAAGCCTCATTGCTAATATTTTCTGCAGGGTCTTTTTTGGTAATTCTGTCCATGAGTACACTGGCAATTTTAGGGTTTATTCCAGAGAATGCACAGAAGTTATTACAAATTTCACGCGATGCAAAGGTTTCGAGTGGGTTGTTGAAGCCCTTGTAACGGCAAAGAGGCATGGGTTCACAGTTAAAGAAGTACCAATCACTTTCAGTAATCGGCACAATGGAAAAACCAAGCTTAGAGCCAAAGATGTTGTAAGTTGGTTTTTCTTCGCTGCAAAAACTATGCTTCCAGTATTTCCAACATCTTCAGGTTTTATTAGAAGCAGTGTTTACCCTTTCTCGGAAGATCATTCAAAAAGTGTTATCCAAAAGTCATCAACAATCAATGAAACATCGACGGCGGCGCCCATTGTTTCAACCACAATGTACACGCTTTCAAGTGAGTCTCCAGCCTTAAGCGACCATGCCCGATCCGTGAAGTGTGTCAAGTCAAGTGAATAATTTATCCATTCACCCAATGCAGCTTGATCGATTTTGTATTCGACAACATCTCCGCCTTTGTAGACCACATCGCCTCCTTCTTTGATATTTCCTGATGCATGCTCAAGCGCTTTAGGGCTGTCCCAAAAGTCCATCTCAGTGTAGACAACTGAATCGTCACTTCGTTGAACAGCACAGGCTAAGGCTATTCTCAACCATGCGCTTTTGCTTTCGCTTTCGTAGTTGGCGGTTAAAATCTTGACACGAAAACTTGCCACAATTCTTATGGGTTCTGAAGTGTGGAGCTGTATTTTCGAGTTTGATTTGAAGCTTGTTGTCCACCAGGCACCAGCCGCGATGTGCCCAGCCTCGTCTGCAGTTGTTTGCAGGGTTATTTGTGTTTCGTTATTGAATGTGGTCTTCCAATGCGAGGCGCCTGTGAGACCTACAACATGAGGGTTCCAGACTATTCGATTTTCCTGTTCTGTGAGTGAAACGTCTCCTCCTACGTTAATGAGCTTGCTGGAAGTGAAAGCGAAGACTGTTTCTTTTGCCTTTTCGCCAATGGTTAAGTTTGGAACCGTGCCTGTGGCCAACAGCATGGTTATACCCAATGCTAAAGCCAAGGCAGTGAGTTTTTTAGGGGTTTTTTCCATTTTTTCTCCAACTGTATTTGTGTTGAACTGTTTTCAGGTTAGACTTGAATACGATATGTCTTTTTGCGTACTTATATGTTATCTATGATCTTCCATTGCTAATAAACTTTGTGTATATGTGTTGAACACATATTGAATAATATTTATTAAGACAAACGATTCACGATTAAGATTGAGGAAATTAATAATGTTTGAGAACATACAAAAACTTCTTGCAACCATGATGTTAGCTGTTGCCGCTGTAGGAGTCACAACCAGCATAGTCGTGTTTGGACTCTTGTCAAGCAGCAGAAGCGTCCAAAGTTTTGGGACAGTAAAAGCAGTGAACATAGCCGTATATTGGGACAGCAACTGCACAAATGCAACCTCAACCATTAACTGGGGTATGCTGTCTCCTGGCGAAATAAAAAACGTCACCGTATACCTTCGAAATGAAGGAAACGTGGCTTTGACGTTGAACCTAACAACTCAAAACTGGAGTCCACTTAACGCTTCTAACTATATAAAATTAGTTTGGAACCGTGAAGGGCAAACAATACACGCAGGTTCGGTGATAACCGCCACGTTGATGCTTTCAATTTCGCAAGGTATAGTAGGGATTACAAATTTCAGTTTTGACATAACCCTATCTGGAACAGAATCTTAGCGCGTATGCTTGTCAAAGACGAGTTTTTCAGGTTCTTTGGCGGTTATCTCTTTGTATACAGCCTCAGGAATGATGATTTTCTCGAAAAGTTTCTTTACCATGAGCAAACACGCTAATTTTGTGTTTTTTATCTGTTGGGCAACTTATTTTACTAATGATTTGGCTTCTTCACCAGTGTGTTTATCTTGTCTGGCTTCTCTTTGTCCCATAGCCTAATATTCCAAGTCTTTTACTAGCATGACTTAACGCGCGCGCAAATAGAGTAATGAAAGACGCATAGTTTTCGTGTTTTTGCATCTCTAAATGGGTGGTGTCTGGGAAAGTGCTTATGGAAAATTTTATATATTCAGAAAGGGAGATCACGTATCTAGATTATGTTGGTGATTGTTATGATGGCTTATAGAAAGCTGGTAATGTTTTTGTCAATCATGTTTTTTATGGTTTTTTTGGTTGTTGCTGTGTTGCCGGTTAGGGCAGATGAAGTTTTGATATGGAATACGTATGTATTGAGCTCTGGAGTGGAGGTTACCTCGCCAACATTGCAGTATGGGAAACTTTACCGTATAGTCGCTGATGAGGTATGGTGGTACAACTGGGACGATAATTTGGTGGCTGACGCGCAATATTATACTACTAGTGGGTTAGATTCTTGGGATTGGGTAAACCATTTTCATGCTCCAGATGGGCACTCGTTTCTGCAAATTGATGGACAGGATGTGAATTGGGGGCCTTTCAGTAATGGAGACACGAATCATACATACACGATTTACTATACTGGGGAGGGCGCTGCGCTAACTTTTAAGATTGTGGATTGGATGGATGGAAACTACACAAATAACGAGTGCAAGATACGTGTGAGAATTTATAAGTCTGTGACTGTGGGTGGATACGTGGTGGATTCTGAACCTTTGAGTGTGGGTAATGTGCCAATGGTTAGTGTAACGATTTTGGGTATGCTGGTTGCAGTTCCTATAATCAATTACTGTAGAAAGTTTCTTCGCCGAGCAGGCTAGTTTTGTGAATAACATGTTTTGGTTCGGAAAATGTGTTGGGGTTAAGGGTAAACCTGAAGGGATGAAGAAGGAAATCTTTCGTCATAAAAAAAGAGAGAGAATAATTTCTACAGCACTCACTTTTGTGATAATTTTTTCTTCAATAGCTGTAGTGGCTTACTATTCGTTTGGTTATTTTGCAGGTTCCAGCTCGAATATTAACCAAAAGACTGAAGTTAATTTGACTGGCAGTTTACTTAGAGCAGCATTGATTGATGCGTTGTACAGTAGTTATCCGAATTTGGGGTTCACAAGATCTGTTAACAAAACTTTACAGGAGGCGGGCTTTAAAGTTGATGTTTACCAAGGAGAGGAAATAACAGTGGATTTTTTAAAGAAGTTGCAGAGTGGCTATAAGTTAATTGTTTTTCGGATGCACAGTGCGCTATCAACTGGTAATGAGCTTTACCTGTTCACTGCGGAACCATATTCCAATGAAGGCTACGTGCAAGAGCAGTATTTTCGGCTGGTTAAAGAAGCTTATGCGTCTGAGGATTCGCAGCATGTTTTTGCGGTTAATTGGGGTTTTGTGAAGAGGTGTATGGCAGGGAAATTTGAAGGTGCAATTGTAATAGTCATGGGATGTGAAGGGGCTAGTGATCTGAAGCTTTTTGAAGAATTTGTTAATCAAGGTGCTGTTGGATGTGTAGGATGGAATGGGCCGGTTTTGTTGTCTCATTCGGATAAGGCAGTTTCGTATCTTGTTGATGCTCTTTATTTGCGAAAATTATCTTTGAGTGAGGCTGTAAATGATACAAATAAAGTTATTGGGAATGATCCGCTTTCGAATAGTGTTTTGCGGTCTTATGTTCCTTAGCAGATGCACTTGCCAGAGAGGTTAATGTCTTGTTTATTGTTTTTGCATTTATCTTTTGGATCTTTTTATTGCAAATAGGCCAAATGCTGACAAAGCCATTAGAAGCCCGGCAATGGTTGCAGGTTCTGGTACGACGAATATGCGCGTGTAGTCTAATCCTCTTTCAATTCTGCAAAGAGTGCTGAAAGTGGCGGTTGTTGTTGACCCTTGTTTTGTACAGTCCCATCTGAACTCGTAGGTTCCCATTTTTGTCATTGTGAAAGGTTTGATTGTTGTGCTTTCACTGCTGACATATCCTAAGTAAAGGTTTGCCTCAAGTTTTTTCCCTGTTCCATCGTCGAAGTACACTTGCATTTTTGCGAAAGCAGGTTTGCCCCCGTTATTGTCTTTGTAGTATCCGTGAACGGTGACAGCTGTGTTTAAGGCTACTGTTCCATCTTTGAGGCTGTTGCCGTAGGAGTCTTTGACATCAATTGTTACGGTAAGTTGCGCTCTTGCAACTGGCATTGCAACTGCAAATATTATTATGCCAAGTATGGCTAAGAATA
This sequence comes from uncultured Candidatus Bathyarchaeia archaeon, assembly GCA_964469615.1. GTDB lineage: Archaea > Thermoproteota > Bathyarchaeia > Bathyarchaeales > Bathycorpusculaceae > CAYXZM01. Next base: position 17,137 of record CAYXZM010000011.1, read on the forward strand.
TTTTTCTATTCATTCCTTTCTCCTCTTAAAACTTGCTTAAAGCTCCTAATAAAGATTTAAGGAGTAATGTTATAGAACCTAAATAGATTGCTCATCTGAGCTTAGAAGTTTCATGTTTTCGATTATGTTTTGAGGGCACGCCAGCTTTATCTGGGCGGAATTGCTCTCAAAAATGATCTATCCAGCATCGGGCTTTTGAGTTATTGTGGGTGGCAATATTATTTGTTCGTTACTGGTATGTTCGTCTCCAGTTTCTTTATTCTTAACAAGGTCGGAGCCTATGTAGAACATGCTCCATCCGATTAGCCACAAAAACGTGATTATGGGAAGAAGGATTATGGCGATGATGAGTTTTCTCATTTTTTGTTTCCTACAAGGCTTTTGAGCCTTTGCAATTGTTTTCTTATTTAGCTTAGCTCAAAAGTCTTGAGAAGTGAGAATATGTATTCAGAATCCACGTTTACAGTGGCCTATGATCAATAGTGGCTTTATTTTGTTCTGTTCGTATGGATGAATTTTGTTTATGGTGTCTTGAGGAAATTTGGTTGCCTGCTATGCTTTGGGTTTGTTGTTTATCTGTAGAGCCTCTGAGTCTACTTTCATGTTGATGTTAATATTCTAAAGATTCGTAAGGTAATCGCTATTAGGAATAGTGGTGCCGTAGTTAATGCTACATCTTTTAGTCTTTTCTTGAATTAGGATGTTTGTTTTTCCATAGTATGGTGAGATAAGTTTAGATGTTATAAAGAGAACGATGGCAGTAATTGCCAACCACAGGTTTACGTCCCAAAAAGATAAAAGAATACTCAACACCTTGAGCCTAAATGTCGATTCGATATGGTTCAAGAACTTCATATCAATTGTTCATTTTGAGATCCGGAAAAATCAATTTTAGAAAGTACCACATGTGTAATGCCGTCGCAGGCCATAAATGGAGGAATTTCCCCATCTACTTTTTTCTTTTGATGAATAGGCCTAGTCCTAGGAGCATTGCTGCGAGCGATCCAATGGTGCCTAGCACCGGGATGTCAGGTATGACGAAGAACGAAGTTGCCTTCGTTTGTACGACGAAGTTTATGCCCTCTTTCGTCTTACCATCTGGACCTTGGAACAGTGCCTGCACTCCCCAATCTCCAATCACTGACACTGTGTGGGTCGAGCTGAAGGTGTTCACTGGGTTACCTTCGTACGGGTCACCTGCTTCGGCTGTATTGTCAACTTCAGGCCCAAATGCTATTGTATCGTTGGGGTAACGCCATATGAAAGTCACTTGGTACACATTCATGTCTGTCGTATATGCAGCGACGACCACGTCGGAGCCTGGCGGGACATTAATTCCATGAAAGTTGCTGTCAACTGCGTAGCCTGATGCTAGCGATGGGTAAGCTGCATAGACTGCTCCTAATAGCATGAGAATACCTGCCACGATTAACATAGGGGTTATTTTCTTCATCCTTATCTCCACCGCTTTAGTTACATCTCCGAATTTATAAGCATGTATGGAAGAATCTTCTAGAAATCTGTTTTTTCCACAATATCGCTCGCGGCGAATTCTTAGGTTGCAGTTTTATTAAGAATAATTCTTCGTTCTATTGGTCTTGCTCGAAAGAACATGATTAACCCAGCAAGGAATAGTGTAAGTCAGTCCTATCAAAAATAGTAAATCACTTCCACACCTATTCGCGCTTGCTTATCAGTATTTTGAGGAAATTTGGTTGCCTGCTATGCTTTGGGTTTGTTGTTTATCTGTAGAATTTTTTGTTGATATTTGATTAGTGGGTTGATTAGCGGCTTTAAGTATTTGATTTTTCGTAGTACGCGGGCTGCAGTTGCTAATTCGGTTTGGTTTATTGTTGTTGTTGCTGGTATGAGTGTTATGTATGTTAGTAGGTATAGGAGTGCGGCTGTTGTGAGGTTGAGGTATTTTGGTAGGGAGCTTGTTTGAAGGATTAGTATGGGAAGTATGCTTGATGCTAACGAGATTGTGTATATTTTTGTCAATGCTTTTGAGTCGAATTCTATGTTGAATTTTTTTCTTGCAGTGTATGAGGCGTATATTGTTCCGGCTGTGTTGGCTATTAGAAATGCGGTGATCAAGCCTGTTACGGCGTAGGTCTGTGTTAGTATTGGACTGAGGATTGTTAGGGTTATGAAGGATATGAGGCTTATTTTTAGGGTTGTTTTTGTTTCGCCTAAACCGTTGTAGAAGCTTGTTAGGGTGAGGTAGCCTAGTCCTACGAGGAAATATAGGAGGCTGTAGTTTGCTAGAAATAGTGGTGTGGATTCGTATGTTGAGCCGTAGATTATTTGAACTATTTCTTTTGAGAATATTATGATTGCTGTTGTTATGGGCACTATTAATAGTGCGGTGTATTTGTTTGCAAGTTTAAAGAAGGTTTTTATTTTTTCTTTTGTTGATAATTCAAGTTTTGAAAATGCTGGAAGTAGCGCTGTGGAAATTGGCACTGTTACAACCGTTAGTAGGACAGCGAAGTTTGTTGCTGCTTTGTAATTTCCAATGTCAGCGTTTGTGGTGAAAAAGGCGAGGATGATGCTTTGGATAATTGGGATGAACCCTGTTAGTAGAATTGATATGTAAAGAGGAATTCCGTAATGTATTAATGTTTTGAAATTGTCTGCGAATCTCTCCTTGTTTGTAGGGTTTTGTTTTGGGCGGAGTATGAGAAGGAGAATAGCTATGCTTGTGATTGCTGCGGCTGCATAGCCTATTACGTATCCTATTATGGCGCCTGCAATGCTGAATCCTATTAGGACTAGTGTGATTTGTATGATTGTTTTGGCGATTGCATTTATGTTTGTGGTTAGTGCAGTGTATTCCGTTTTATCTAGACCTACGAAGGCAGAGGAGGCGGTTGTGAATAGGACCTGAAAAAGTATTGAAGTAGATGCTATTCTGATGTAAAAAGCTAATTCGGGTCTTTGGAATAAGAAGGAAGCGAGGTAGTCTGCGAGGGTATAGTTTATTATGAACATTAGTGTTCCTGTGAGGGCTTTTATGAGTAGTCCTTGTCGAATTATGCTTATTGAATTGTTTATTTCGCCTTTAGCGCGGAGGCTTGCTGTGAATTTTATTATGCCTTGGTCTATGCCTAAGTCTGTGAATAGGTAGAGGAGTTGAGGTGAGACAAGTGCCAGACTGTATAGCCCGTAAAGGTCTGGGCCAAGCAGCCTTGCGATTATGATGGATGAGATTGCTAGGATTATTGTGGATGTGGCTGTTCCTGACATTAGGAAGAAGCTGCCGCGGGTAGAAGTTTCTGCAGCATCGATTAATTCATCTGTCATGGAAATGTCCCGTTACGTTTGCTTTTCTTTTTGTTTTTGGGCTTGGTGTTCTCTTATTACGGCTGCTGTCGCGAAAATTAATGTTAACGCGAGTAAGCTTAGAACAATTGGAGTTAAGCGTATGCCCCATGGTGTGTAGTTTAGGAGTAAGCCTACTATTGGGACGAGTGCGAGGCTCATGCCGAGGCTTAATGCTATGCGTTCTATTGTGTCTAGGCTTTTCTGTGATGTTTTAATTGGAACTTGTGTTGGGAATAGCGCTTTTATGAAGGAATAGCCTGGCAACCATAAGACGAAGATTGTGCCGAGAACATATCTTACATAGACCAAAGGATAGAACTCTTCGGAAATTGTAAACACTACTGCGGCTGTTAGGACTGCTATAGCTATTGTTATCCAATACCAATGGGTTTGTTCCGTTTTCAGGTATGTTGTCAATTTTGAGGAGTCTGGTTGCTGTTGTTTCAGCAGGGTCATTTTTCCTCTGCTTTGTAATCTTAGAATCGCTTCAATTATTTTCTGTTCGGGAATTTGAAGTCTCTCTTTGGCGAGGCTTAGGAGTTGTTCTATGGTTTGTGGTTTTTTCTCTTTAATAATTGCGATTATTATTTGGTCTATGTCTTTCTTTGCTGAATCGGTGCTCAATTGAAGGTAGGCCTCAGAAAAACATCAATTTCGTTAGATATAAGAATAATTACCAGAATGAAAATTAGAATGCTGAATTATGTTTGTTTCTTCCTTCCATTTCCCTTTTCGTTTGACTGTAAAGATCCCACGTGCGCCTAATGAAAGCGAAGCGCGCACTGACAAAGTTGATATGTTCCAATTGTGAGGTCTTTTTTATTTGCTATTCTATGTTGTGGAGATTATGCTGATTATTCGTATTGTAACTGTTATTAAAAAGAGGAATGAGAAGGTCTGTGCAGTGTTTTTCAGTTTTTTTTTGTTGATGATTATGTTTATTTTTCCGTAATATGATGAGATGAGTTCTGATGTGATGAGTAGGATTATGGCTGTTATTGCTAGTAGGAGGCTTATGTCCCAGAAGTCTAGTGGAAATGTCATTTTTCTGTTGGCTCCTCTTGGATTATGTCGTATTCTATTTCTATGTCTTTACCGTCTTCAGTTATGTGTTGGTTTTGTATGATTATTGGTTTGCCTGTTGCTTTTGCTAGGGCGGATGCGATGGCACTGCTTAGGGGGCAGCCTAGACTGGTGTATAGGTTTGATAATTGGGTGTTGAGTTTTGCGAGGTTTTTGTATGTAGAGTTTTCTATTTTAACGTGGACTTTGTTGTTTTCTGTTTCTATTTCGAAGTTTTGGGCGATTTCTAGGTTTTCAATGAAGAGTTTTGGAAGGTTTTGTTGCAGATATTGTAGGTCCGCTCGGGTGAAGTTTGTTTCAAGGGTTTTTTCGAAGAGTTTTGTTAGTTCTGCGCCTGGTGGTGTTATTAGCATGCCTTGAGGGTTTTCGATGAAGAGTTTGTTTTCTTGTTCTTGGATTTGTTCTGGTGTGGGCAGTTTCCCTTCTTTTTGTTTTGGTATGTAGGCTTTGGTTGTTTCTGGGTTTTTGAAGTATTTTGGCGGTAGGTATATGGCTTTGCCCTTGTAATCTAGTTCTTGTAGTGTTTGGTTTAGTGTTATAAGCGGGGGTAGTACAGTTGCATCTAGCAAGTTTTGTTTTATGTATTCTTCAGTTTGAATGTAAGTTAGTATTGCCCCCCAGAAAATTAGGCCTAGACCTATGAAAGCTGAGATTTGAGAACTGTAAAGTATTGAACCGGCTAGAGCAGCAGCTCCTAGGCTAAGTAGAATCCAGCCTGTAGCCTTTGCGAGGCTAACTCTGTGCCTTTTCGAAGTTTGGGATTTTTGAGGCTTTTGCATATTGGTTCTCTTTTGTTTGTTTTCTTCAGTTTTTTGGTTATTTAATGATTATTTGTGTTTTCCATGTTTTTATTGGTTCATCTTGTTGACTGCTTATTATGCTTTTTATTATGCCTATTTTTTCAAGTTCAGAGAGTTCTTGTAGAAGTTGTTTTTTGCTTATGCTTTTACCCATTGTTTTTGCTAAATCGTCAAGTGTTGGCTTTACAGTTTTTTCGATTTCGCGGACAGCGTCTACTATTTGCTTGTGTTGCGTGGATATTTTTTGGTAGACGTTTGTACTAGTTTTCTTTTGTTTTCTGTTTTCTATATGGTTGAATATGAGTGTGGCGATTAGCATTATGCTTGTTACTGCTGCAAGGTTTGCGCCGTTTTGGGAGATAATCATTGTTATTTGCGACCATGTTTTGATTGGTTGCCAGTAGTTTGCGATTGCTGTTGCTATGGTGATCATTTGATTCTTAATGTTTGGCACGTCTTCTATGGTTTCTGGGTATGTTATTACACTGATTTTTACGTGTTTTTGTTGTGAGGTTGAGTTTACTGTGAAGATTGCGGTTTCGTACCAGTAAAGCACTGCCTGTGTTTCATTTGTAGCTACGTATTGAAATGCGAAGTAGCGGCCTATTATCGGCGGATTTTCTGTTAATTGAATGTCTCTCAGTTCGATTTGGGTTACTTTAGGTTGGTATCCTTTTGATAATGGCCATGTTATAAGGCAGGTTTCCCATCTGTGGAGAGATGAGCGTGTGGAGGCGATTTCAATTGCCACCCATGTTGGCTCTTTCGACTGGTTGGTGGGTGAGTAGAAGTAGGCTAGTGACATGTCTTGTTTGGCTTTTTCCTCGAAATCTGTGTCGCGGTACCAGAAAGTTAATGTGTAATCTGGGACTTGCGGGAGAATTGTTGTGGAAACTTGCTGACCTGAAGGAGTGTCAATTACAACTATGGGAGAGGCTTCTGTTAGGGCGAAAACTGGGGTTTGAATGGACATTAGAACTATTACACTTGTTGCTATAGCGGCTATCTTTACTATGTCGACTTTGCTTATTTTCATGGATAACGGCTTAAGGATTCTGCCACAATAAGGGCAGAAGTCCTGTTTGGTTTTTGGTTGGCTGCATCGTGAACATTTTTGTGCAGAGCTGGTGAATATTTTGGTTTTGAATATTTTTTCTGATATTGTTAGCAGTAAGAGTGTGCCTAGGAATATTAGTATCCAGCCGCCTAGTAGGTGGAATGCTTGGAGAGCTAAAGCTTCGCCATAATGATAGCCCAGTATGAGGATTATTGTTATTCTGGCGATGTTTAGTGAGTAGATGAGTGGCAATCCTATTAGGATTAGGGCGAGTTTTTTCCATGGTTTGTCTCGGATTATGTAGGCTATGAAGACTGCGAATATTAGGAAGCCGATTAGGCTGTAGATGCCTGAACAGGCTATGTCTACGGTGAAGGGTATTGCCGTGTTATCTGGCCTTGTTACTATTATTGTTGGGTTGCCATACTCGCTTGTTATTGTTGAAGGTATGCCAAAGGCGTTTACAATGGCGTTGGAGGCTTCTGAGCTTACTACGGAAAGGGTTCCGCCTAGGGCGTAGAGAATTTCGGATGGGGGCGGTATTAGGAATATGAGGAAACATATTGGAAATGCAAGTTGCCTTAGGGTTTGTGGGTTGAAAATGATCAGGGTTAAGCCTGCAACAAAAATTGGCAGGGTCAACATGTGATATTCTAGAGGCGTAAAAGTGTGGGAGCCGTACCAGTAAAGCAACACGGCGATTGTTAAGAGTAGTGTTCCAGTGATAATGGGTAGATAGCGTGTTTCTTTTGGTTCATGTTTGTTTTCAATGGGCACTACTGCTCTCAGCATGTTCCTTTTTCGGTAGATTAGGTAAGCGAATAGGAGTGGTATTGCTAACAGGTGGCTTGTAGTTTCGCTGTGGAGGGCATCGTTGAATATTATTGTGAGGTCCTGAAGGAAAAGAGCGGTTGTAGCTAAGATGATGACGGTAGTTTTTAAACTAATTGTAACGGTGGTTCCTGTAATTCTGGCATGTTGGTTTTTGAACATTTTTGTTCTCTCTTGACTGGTGTAATCTCTTTGTGTAGGTAATATACCTGTTAAAATAGGGTTTATTTCTATCGTGAAATAGCTGAGATGGATGGGTGCTTTTGCGAGTAATCATCTTGCTGAATGGTGAGCATATTCTTCTCGGCGTGCATGCATGCTATTGTTGCGATTCTGCGATTAGCGATATGTGAATTTGGCTTATGTATGGTATTCGTTTTTGCAACGTTTGTTCCATGTTGTCTCTAGCGATATTTTTAAGAAAAACAGTGATTTTTTATCTGATTTTTTGGAATAATAGTGCGTGCTTGTTTGACGAAAGATTAGAAAAGGATTTGGCACTCAAACAAATGCTACGTGTATTGTTCTCCATAGTGCCTAGCGACTACTGCTATATCGAAAAAGTCAATTGTTCCATCTGAGTTGATGTCTGCTAGTGGATTCCATCTTGGGGATTCTGGAGCTGATCCGTATGCAATGGCGACAATGCCTATGTCGAAAATATCTATTTTGCCATCTTGATTGATGTCCCACGGTGGCAAAGAGTTTGCGCTTGTAATTTTCACTTGGTTGGGATGGTTGTATGTGAGATTGAATAATGTATTGTTGCCATATCGGGGTGGATTGCTTATTGTGTATGTGTTGTTGCCGATGGTTACGGTGAAGCTGTTGTTCCATAGTTCTGTTGGTATTGTGACATAGCAGAAGCCTGATGTTTCTGGCGGTCCTGTTATGTTGAAGCTGATTTCGATGTTTGGGTTTGTGAAGGCTTGGAAGGCATAGATTGTGGAGTTGCTGACTGTTGTTATTTTGTAGTCATTTTCATTGTATGTGACGGTGTGGTGGGTGACTTGAGGTTCTGCTATGTATAGTTGTGCGGCGGTTTGAACGTTTTGATTTATGTATTCTTGCAAACGTGTTTTTAATTCGGATTCTGATAATCCATCAGGGATTGAAGTCGCTAATTCATCGTATTTCCAGAAGGTAATGTCTTCGGCGAAGAAGGTGTAGCTTTGTATCTCCCGTACTTTTGAGGGGACGTAATATCCACTTGGGTCTTGGGAGTGAGTTCTTTTTTCCCAAACATAGTTCCAAAAACTGTTGAGAATGGGTGGAGGCTGACCAGCATAAGGTATTGATGGAACGAACAAGCCTACCATTGGTGGGTTGCCATATTCACCCCACATGCAGTTGAGTTTGCCGTCGTATCTTGGGTCTCCGCTTACAGCGACCATTGCTGCTTGGGTTATTGTGTTGCTTATTTCGCCGCTTATTGAGAAGCTGCTGGTTCCTTTTTCTTTGTTTCTGACGTATCTGGAGACGTTTTGGGCTACGTCTTTCCATGATATGTAGCCTTTCTGAGCGTATATTGCGTTCATTATGTCTAGGGCGTATTTGTCTCTTCCGCTTGGTCCGCTTGCGTAGCCCGGATAATTTCGTGGGTGGTTTGCTTGGGAGTCGAAGCCGTTGACGATGAAGCGGGCGTATGCACCTATGCCGCTGATTTCAATGAATGCTCCTTTGCCAAACCTGTCTATTACTCCCACGCATGTTCCGCCTTGCCGTTTTCCAGGTCCTATGGGGCTATCAGTGTTATTTAGTTCAAAGCAAACTTCTTGGACGGTTTCGCAGTTTTCAATTATCCAGCGGTTTAGTGCGCCATTGTCTAAGCCACTGCCGCCGAAGGCTAAGGCGCTTACTTGCGTGTTCATTACTGCGAGGCCTTTTTCGTTTATTCCCATCCAGTAGGTGTTAACCATGATGTAGCCGTATTTTCCGTCTTTTGGCGGGTAGTAGATTGGTTTGTTTGTGGTGTCGCTTGTGTCTCTGTTTTTCATTAGTATGGCTCGTCCGTCTTTGGCTGCGGTGCCTGTTACTATTACAGCGGTGCATTCTTCAAAATTATTGTTTGTGATGGTGGTTTGAATGAAGTTTGTTGAGGTTATGATGGTTGTGGAGGCTAGTAGGAATATGGTTAGGAATAGCTTTAATGTGATGGGTTTTTTCACTTTTTTCTCCTTGTTATTTTGTGGGGGCGGTTCTAGTTATGGGTTTTGGAGTTTTTTTGTGTTGTGGTTTTTGTTGGTTACGTTTTTATGAGTTGTTAGGGCGAGTGTGAGGATGGCGGTTAGTAGCGGTGCGTGTGTGAGTGTTGGGTGTTCTGGGATTATGGCGTATTCTAGGGATTCTGCTGTTAATTCATATGTGTATATTAAGGGTGCTCTTTGTTGGTTTATGATGATTTCGAAGGGTCTTGTTTGGTTTGGGTTTAAGTCGTCTTCAATAGGATCTAGGTCAGTTAGTGCTGCTGCTACGACTTTGCCTTTTACGTCATAGCATGTTGCAACTATTTTGATGTTGTGGGCTTTGCTGGTTTCGATGTTTTTGATTTGTCCGGTGATGTGTATGCGTCCTTGCGTGTCTGTTTGGGAGTTGTGGGATAGGATTTGGAGGCCTATGGGGATGGGCGAGGTGAGTAGGAATGAAGTGGTGAGGCTGTAGTGATGGACTTTTGCTGATTGGGCTACGTCAAGTAGAGCAATGAGGAAGGGTGATTTTCTGTCTGGCAGTATTGTGTACAGCATGGTTAGGTCGAATCGGGTGTCTATGACATGGTTTTGTGGGTCGTAAAATGTGGCTTCGATTTGGACGAAGTTGACGGTTTGGCTTCCAATGTTTTGCACTTCGCCTACGACATGGTAATTGCCTTGTGGGTCAAGGTAGCCAGTGTGAGATAATATGGTTAGATTGTTTTCTGCCGCTGTGGCGTTAAGCGTTACACTGGAGAGTATTGTCAAGGCTGCGAGAAATGTCAAGGGGCCCAGAACCAGTTTTTAGATGTTAAACTCAATATTTTCGCCGTCTATATTATGCATTGATTAGTTTACTAGTTATTTTATTTAAGAAAAGGAAATGATTGTTTAGTTGCGTTTTGTTTCAGTCTACCGAAGCCTAGCGCCTGCTAAGGTGGTTAGCTTGGGTTTGTCATGTCATAGTATATTGTGAATTGGCTGTCCGCGTCTATTTCGTAGCTGTTGAGGTATGGTGAGAAGGTCTTGATGTATATTTTGTCTTCCGCTGGGTGAAATTCGAGTATTCTTAGCCAACCGTTGCCGCCGTTTGTTCTTTCTTGGTAGTCTGCGAGTATTTGGTAGATTGTGTGTCCGTTGACGGTGTCTTGTCTTTTGGCTTCGCTGTGCATGTGACCGCAGAGCACTAGGAATATTTGGTCTGCGTGGTGGATGATGAAGTTGTTCCATATGTGGTTGCCTTCGGTTGTTCTTGTTCCGTCTGTGTTAAGGTAGTCATGTGTTACGACTATTGCTCTTCTGTTTGGGTATGCTGCTATTGTTTCGTTTGCCCATGCGAGGACTGCGTCGCTTGGGTAGTATTGAAAGTTGAAGATTATGTAGTCGTCTTCTCCGCTTGAGAAGAGTGTGAAGCTGTTTGTGTTGATGTTGTTGTAGGCGCCTCCATACCATGTTTCCCCGCTGAATCTGCTGTATGAGAAGTAGGTGTTGTAGTTGGTCAGATCTTCGCTTAGGCCTCCCACATCCGTGCCGTCATGGTTTCCAGGTAAAACTGCCCACGGAACATGACTGTCAAGCAAGCTCATGCTTGCATTTGCGTTGAGCCATTGGGCTGTAACATCACTGTTGACTATGTCTCCTTCATGCAAAACAAATACTATGTTCATGTCTTCTACGTTGTTGACTATCCATTGTGTTTGGTTGGTTAAGATAGCTGGATAGCTTTGGCTGTAAAATTGTGTGTCTGGAAGCACGATAAGGGTGAAGGGGTTCTGGTTTGCAAGCTCAGCTGGAGCGAAAACGTTGTCTACGTAGAAAGTAGCTGCACCATCGTTCCATGACTCAAAGCAGATGTGAGTGGGTGAGATGCCGCTAGTGGCCGCGGGAATGTTAAGCTTCTCCAACACTAAAGTGGAGCCGTCGTAGACCTGCACATCATATAAGTTGCTGGCCACTTTGACAGTTATTTTCATAGTGTACCATTGATCAAGGTTCACGTTGCCTATTGAAGTGCTCGTCCCAGCTTGGTTTTTCCATACCAATGCAACGGGTCCAGTTTGAGCCCCACCATCTTTAACGATTGCAAGATAGACAAACCTTTCATTTCCCGTGGAACATGGGCCATTCGTGCCAGTTGGGTCTTCGTAACCGATGCAGATGAATGCGCCTCGGTCTTCGCCAGATGCCCTATTCAGTAGCGCATCGTAATATATGTCGAATTGAACTGTGAATGTCCCTGTCTGGGCGTTGAACTGTTGCGAAAGATAGGTATTGTAACTCAATGTACCAGTGATCTTCGCCTTCTTACCGGTGTTGCCAGCCACATTGGATTCATCTAGAGTAAGATAAGTGGGACCGTTAACCCCGTCCTTTCTGCTCTCGTACCAATCTTGACCAGGACCATCAGCCCGCAAATCAGCGTGGTCGTTGCTGTTGTCAAAGTTTGAATCCACGAGTAGGATTTGAAGGAACGTTGCTGTAACAGACTTGCTTCGGTCCATGGTTATCGTGGCAGGGTTTGTTCTGCCTGTTAAGTCTCCGTCCCAGCCAGAGAAAGACCATCCGAGATCAGCAGTTGCAGTAAGCTCCACAAGAGTCCCATAAACGTAGGGTCCAGTTGGACTAACATCAACGCGGCCTTGACCGACGATGGTGATGAACAAGGTGTACTGATCCTGAGTGAAAGACGCGGTAATCTCGTGGTCAGCAGTAACAGCAGGGAAAGTGTACACGCCATCAACTACATCACCACGAACTGAAACACCATCTACCAGAACATCAGCTATTTGATAGCCAGTGTCAGGCGTGATCGTAAAGCTTGGAGTAGCACCATAAGTCACAACAGTCGTGCCCGGACTAATGACGCCATTAGTGCCCTGAATAACAGTTATAGTGAAAGTCTCAACCGCAAAGCTCGCAGTAATCGTGTGATCAGCAACAACGTTAGTAAAGGAGTACCCTGTTACGGGGCCAACGGGCAAACCATCCACCAAGACATTAGCAATCACGTAGCCCGTATCAGCTGTAATAGTAAACGATTGATCCTCTCCATGATTTACAACCACGCTACCAGAAGGATCTATCGACCCGCCAACACCGGCAGAAGCAACAATTGTATGCGTGACTGGCGTAGCTGGGAAGTACTGGTTTATAGCGTATGCCACGTTGACTCCTTGCTGTCTCAAAGAGGAAATTGTCCATGTGTAGAGGTGAGGTGTGGGTTCAAATACAAACATGGGATCGTAGATAATGTTCCATGAGATGTACTGTCTTGCAGTGCAGTCGTTCTCAGAGCCTGTGCCAGGGGTCGAGGCGAACTGAGTGTCGAAATCTGTCCATGCGGACAAGATGCTGAAGAAGGTGTTTTCTGGCGGTGAGTATACGTAGTTGTACCAGCTGGTGTCGTCCATTTGGCTGTGCCAATCGATGAAGAAATCTATTCCATAGGTTGTGTCAATTAAGATTATATGCTCTCTAATGAGGTTAATCTCAACAGTTTCACCATTCATCCAGTCTCTGTTAGCGTTTCTATTTTCTGAAGTACCTCTTGACTTGCCGAGGTAGACTCCGTCTGGGTTCACCATAGGCGCGATGTACCAGACAAAAGCGTCTCTCATTCTCTGTGCATCCTCATTGTCTGAAATAAGGAAGTCAATCATTCCTTGCAGCATGTAAGAGCTGCAAGTTTCAGCGGAGTGCTGCCTGCCGATTATGTAAATCACTTTTTTGCCTGTGTCTGGAATGGCTGGATTCGTGATTTTTAGAAGCGCAACATCTCTGCC
>CAYXZM010000012.1:0-18122 GCA_964469615.1 uncultured Candidatus Bathyarchaeia archaeon
CCCTATCACCTAATCTTATGCTTTATGGAAGAGGTTTTCCAGATTGCTTGGGCAATATTAAGCGCTATGGTTATAATATTCTAGTCTTTAAGAAAAATGTTAGGGCGGGTAGCCTAGTACGGATAGGGCGCAAGCCCCCTAAGCTTGTGGTCGTGGGTTCAAATCCCACCCCGCCCGTTACGCCGAACCCCGGACACTTTTGCAGGATTTGTTTTAGGGGTTCTACCTGCGTTCTCTGAAGATTTTGTTACCGTTATAGCCGCTTGGTGCGCTTAGAAACATGTTTGCAGAAAAAAGGTTTTGCGTTGTTTTTTGTCGAGGTTTAACGTTGTTGTGCTTTTTTCTGGTCTTGAAAACTTTTGCTTGTAAGCGGGTGCTGCAGTTGCAAGTGTGATGAGTATGATTAGTATCGATGACAAAGTGGGGAACTCTGGGATTACATTTAACGCGTAGATGCCAACGGATTGGTTTGCCCAGATATCTCCTTCATCGAAAACTCCATTTTGGTTTGCGTCAACCCAAATGTCGTATTCTCCTAATGTTAACGGTTGCGACCACACCAAAGTAACTGGAAGACTTCCAGTGCTATTGATCATGGTGGAAGCGATTGCAACAGCATTAGTTGGTAAGGCGTCGGCTCCATCTGGAATCAAATAGACTGTGACGCTGGCGCCCACAGTAAAGCCTTGCCCACTTACGTAGACATTATCCGTTAAATCAAATGTGGTCTTTGGGTTGCCAACGGAGTCAGTAGACCAAACGGGAGTTGCAAAGGCATAAACCCTGTGATCATCTGATCCCACGTAGACTTTACCATTGGCGACGGCTGGAGACGAGAATACACCGTCGCCTGTTCTGTAGCTCCAAACGTACGCCCCTGTTATAGCGTTCAAACAGTAAACCTTTCTATCTGTAGATCCAAAGTAGACTTTACCGTCAGCAACGGCAGGAGTAGAACGTATGCCTGAGCCAGTCGTGTAATTCCATACATGCTCTCCAGTTACGGCATCCAAACAGTAAATCTGAAATCATATGATCCAACGTAGACTTGCCATAGGCGACAGCAACAGCAGCATATATGCTGTTACCTGTTGTATAGTTCCATATTTGCGTCCCAGTTGAAGCATTGAGACAGTAAACTTTGTGATCCAGTGACCCCACGTAGACTTTACCGTCGACAACAGCAGGAGAAGACGGCACATTCCATCCTGTTGTGTAGTTCCACATATGCTCTCCAGTTGAAGCGTTAAGACAATAGACCTTCTTATCTTGTGATCCAAAGTAAACTTTACCGTCGGTAACGGCAGGAGAAGAATACACAGCATCGCCTGTTGTGTAGTTCCATACATGCTCTCCTGTTGAAGCGTTGAGACAGTAAACCTTACTATCAATTGATCCCACATAGACTTTGCCATCAACAACAGCAGGAGAAGAATATACCCAATGGCCTGTTGTGTAGTTCCATATAGTATGGTTTGTGTTTGGCGCCGTTGAAGTCGAATATCCCGTATGATGCGGGTCATGGCTAAACATTGGCCACCAATCAACCGCCGCGTCTGCCGCAACTGGCTGAACATTAAATGGCAAAGATAACATTCCTAATAGACACACAATTAATGATATTCCTGTAATCTTTCTAACTCTCATCTCTTCCAAAACCTCTCTGTCGAATTGTACAAAGCATGAGATACCATAATAAAGCTTTTTTCCAAGCTACACTGTCTACGCTATACATCAGTCTAACACTATTCACAACAGAAACATTACCGGCAATCAGATCTGCAAAAGCTTTCTGAATCTTTTCAGACAAGCAAAGAAAAAGGGGGAATTTGCGGGAGACAAAAATGCCATAACATTCTGAATATTCCCTATATATATGAAAGATTAACATACATTACTTTGAATTGGATACTTCGATTTTACAGCTAATACCATGTCATATAATCACATTTGCCCTTCCCAAAACTTCCTGCAATTTCTTCAACCTTGTTATGTTCCCTCCTTCTTTATATTCAGGATTAGGGGATAGTAGGTATTGTTATTCTAATTCATTTTTGCTTGTTTTTGGTCTCTTTTTATTTTTCTTTTAACTGTTATGAATGTGGCTGTTAAGACTGTTAGCAATAGTAAGTGGGGTATTATTGTGTCTGTTTTTATGGAAGCTTGTAATGGAATGCTGTAGCCTCCAACAGGGACTGTTGATACAACTATACGAGCTGCATCTGATTGGGCAGTGTTTCCTTTAGCGTCTGTAACTTTAAGGCGTACATAGAATATTTCGCTTGTGCATGGTGCGAATGTCCAGTTTTCTGATGTGGCTTCTGAAACTGGATTACCATTCAAGAACCATTGATAGCTGTATGGCGTGTATCCGCCTGAAACCGTTGAGATGAAGGTTACTGATTGACCCATTAATATTGAGGCTGACGATGGAGATATTGTAACTGTTAATGGTGGGGGTGGAGCCTTAACTTCTATTTGCTTTTGCTCAATGCCCCATAAGCCTTCACTGTCGGTAACGTTCAATGTGACTGCAAAAGTTCCTATGATAGCGTATCTATGGGTTACTATTTTGCCAGAGGCACAGCTTCCATCGCCAAAATCCCACTCGTAGCTAATTATTTCCCCGCCGATAGGCTCAGAAGCTGAAGCATCAAAAGTAACAAGCTCACCCACCTTAGGAACGGATGGAGACCAACTAAAAATGGCAACAGGCGTTCCAGTGCCCCAAGGATTCATCAACGGATATCTATCAACATTATTCGCATCAATAACGTAAGGTGAATCACCTATACTATCACTACCAGTCTCATTATGATAAGGACCGCTATACAAATCAACACCAGTATAGTCACTCCAGTAGTTTCCGCCAGAAGGATAGCCGTTATCCCATAGATTGTTATATGATTCTATGACAAGTGCCTGTACTTGTTTCGTATTATTGATAAAATTGTTATGATGAAGTTTGTTATTTTTCCCTATAATCCGAACACCAATCTGGTTTCCCAGAATATTATTATAAAAAAATGAATTGTTGTGTGAACCTCTTCCTTCAGGAATTTGTGTTGGATGGATTTCAAGGTCAATGCCGATTTCAGTGTTGTTTTCTATTTTATTTCCAAATATTTTATTATTTTCACAACCGCTTAACCTTAGACCATACATATTGTTTGCTACAATGTTATCTGCTATAATGTGGTTCTCCCCATAACTAGCTCGACATGCAGTCAGAATCCATATTCCAATTCTATTATTTGTCACGATATTATTCTGAATAATGTTCTCAACAGTTCCCCTTATCTCAATTCCAGACAACGCATTTCTTACACAAAACCCCTTAAAAATTACAGATGAACATACTATTTCAATGGTTGTTGCGGCGCCACCAGCATCAATAATTGTTGTTTCTCTGTCCTCTCCGATAAGGGACAAAGTTTTATTCACAACTATATTTTCATAATATGTCCCTGCTCTAACGTATACTGTGTCTCCCAAGTTTGCTGCGTTTATGGCTTCTTGTATTGTTGAATAGTCATCTGGAACTACTATGGTTTTAGGCTCTGCTTCAACTAGTTTAATGATAAACGCCAGAGTTAACGTGTTTACTAAAAGAAGAGATAGTAATATTCCTGAAGCGATTTTCTTCAACATTTCTCAGCCTCTATAACCATCATGGTTTTGATTTCAAATAAAATTTACGGAGAAATCTTCTATGCTTATTAGAGTATGTTAGTTTGTTAATAGCCTACATCAACATAAAATACAAGATAGTTCCATATTATTTATTTAAGCTCAAGAGTGTATTGAGAATATCGGAAGTCACTCCTTAGAAAGGGCTAGTTCGGAAGAAATCACCAAAAAAGACGAAACTACCGA
The DNA here is from genome assembly GCA_964469615.1 of uncultured Candidatus Bathyarchaeia archaeon. Classification (GTDB taxonomy): domain Archaea; phylum Thermoproteota; class Bathyarchaeia; order Bathyarchaeales; family Bathycorpusculaceae; genus CAYXZM01. The sequence goes on from CAYXZM010000012.1 coordinate 3,877, forward strand.
GCTAGACTACTGGCCCGATACCTTTTGGTTATTTGGAGCAAGATTTAAGGATTTTTTGGTTTGAGGAAAGTTGTTATGGCTGAAGTTTATATGGTTAAGGCATTTAAACTAATTCTGCTTTCTTTATAGTAAGTCTAACATAAGAGGGCTAAGAGTATGAGTGAAAAGATTTTCTCGTACAAAGCCGAAAATGGAAATGTCTGTGAGATTGTGGATACTTTCGCTGAAATGTTTCCTTTGTGGGCTGGAAGAGTGCTAATCACAGCAGATAGTGAAAAGTGGGCTTTGACAGCAGCGGAAGTTGCAACAGGCTTTGCAACAAGCGTGATTATGTCTCCAGCAGAAGCAAGTATAGAAGGCATCGTACCAGCAACCGAAACTCCAGACAACCGAGTAGGCATACTAATCCAAATATATAACCACAACAGGTTTGAATTGAAAAATCAGATGATACTGCGCATAGGACAGTGTATAATGACTTGCCCAACAACTGCGGCTTTTGATGCCATGCCAAATGCAAAAAGAAAGCTGAAAGTAGGTAGAAGCATACGACTGTTTGGTGATGGATTCCAAAAGAAAGCTGTAGTTGGAAACAGAAAAGTTTGGAAAATCCCAGTGATGGAAGGCAACTTCATAGTAGAAGATTCATTTGGCGCTGCGGAAGCAGTAGCTGGCGGAAACTTCCTAATACTAGCCGAAGACAAAGCTTCAGGACTAAAAGCTGCAGAAGAGGCAGTAAAAGCTATAAAAAATAAGGCAAAAGAAGTCATTTTGCCATTTCCAGGCGGAGTCTGCCGTTCTGGGTCAAAAGCTGGTTCGCTTAAGTATAAGCTTAAAGCTTCAACAAATCATCCCTTCTGCCCAAGTCTAAAAACACTTGTGTCAGATTCGCAATTGCCAGAAAATGTGAATAGTGTTTATGAAATTGTCATTAACGGTTTGACTGTTGAGGCAGTTAAAAGAGCTATGGGTGAAGGCATAAAAGCTGTTGCAAGTGTAGAAGGTGTCGTCAAAATTTCAGCAGGCAATTACGGTGGAAAATTGGGTCCATACAAAGCATTCTTGAAAGAAGTTTTAGAAACGCCCTAATTTTTATTCCTAAACTCTTATTTAATGCCATGTAAAGTAGCTTAATGCCAAAACAATAATTAGTGAAAAGTATTGAGCGACAGAAAAAGGACTTCACTTGAACTGTTCAGACTAAAAAAGACACTGAACATGCTAGCTAACAAAGAAGGACGAGGAACAGAACTTGTTTCACTTTATGTTCCACCGGGAAAACAAATAAGCGAAGTCATGAACATGCTTAGAGATGAGTATGGAACAGCCTCAAACATAAAGTCTACAACCACTCGCAAAAACGTTCAAGATGCCATCGTCAAAGTTCAACAACGCCTCAAACTTTTCAAAGAAACCCCAGAAAATGGACTTGTCATATTTTGTGGCGCAATCCCACAAAACGGTGCTGGAAGCGAAAGAATAGAAACATACGTGATTATACCGCCAGAGCCTATACACATATACCTATACAGATGCAACTCAAGATTCCACACTGAGCATCTCCAAGAACTCTTGAGAGAAAAAGAGACGTATGGCATACTCTTAATAGACTCTTCAGCCGCCACGCTTGCAACACTTCAAGGCAGAAGACTGCAGATAGTCAGAGAAATAACATCAGGCGTTCCTGGAAAAACCCGAGCAGGTGGACAATCAGCTAGACGATATGAAAGACTCAGAGACATGAAACTTCAAGAATATTTTAGACGAGTAGGCGAACATGCCAATGAAGAGTTTCTGCCAATTGAAAACTTTAAAGGCTTAATTATAGCTGGTCCAGGTCCGACAAAATATGATTTTGAAAAGGGCGATTTTCTAAATTACATGTTGAAGGAGAAGGTTATAGATACAATTGACACAGCTTACGTGGATGAGCAAGGAGTGAAGGAAGTTGTTGGCAAGGCTCCAGAGATTATGCGGAAAATACGTTACATAGAAGAAAAAAAGATAATGCAGCAATTTCTCTACGAAATTGGACATGACACTGGAATGGTAACATATGGCGAAGAAGAAGTCAGAAAAGCTTTGGAAGCTGGTGCTGTAAGAACATTACTACTCTCAGAAGGATTAGACATTATTCGCGTTACTGTTAAGTGTAATGCATGCAACTTTCAAGAGCAACAAACCATGAAAAACCAAACATTAACAAGTTTTGAACAAAGCCTTGTCGGAAAACCTTGTCCAAAATGTAATGCTCCAGCCTTAAATATTGCTGAAAAACTTGAATTGATAGAGAATTTTGCTCAAATGGCAGAGCCAACGAACACTGATGTTGAGATAATATCTGGCGAAACAGAAGAAGGACAAATGCTAAAGAATTCCTTTGGTGGAATAGCAGCAATACTGCGATTCAAACTCAAAACAGAATAGGAAACGTCACTTAGCTAATAAAACATGCTCAACGTCATTTTTTCCTAAACCCTTCAACAACAGCTTCTTCTGTTTGGAAGTAAAACCAGAAACAAGCTCTACTTCAGTGCGAAAAAGTCTCGAAAACTCTCACCAACTCTTTGTTGACTTTTACCTTAACAGGCTCTTCTAGACAGAGAATAACAATTTCATCATTTTCAATCACGACTTTAAATTCTCTAGAACATGACATCACGATTATCTCCAAGATTACGCCGCCTTTCAATTCATTAATTTTCACTGTGTCCATACGCAAGCTTTAACATCACCTCATAAAGACATATTCAAAACGAAGTGTTAGGTTACTTAACAAAAGCTGGCATATAACATGCGACATCCATCACTATATTTGGATTGGTTCATTCATTCTTCGAAAGTACATTATGATTTTCGCTCCAGTGGGCTAAGCTACTTCAAATACAACATGACTTTGGGCAAGATTGACTTAAGCATTAACTATGCCAACGGCAATCCAGAAGCCACTAAACATTTAGCCAAAAGATACAATGTCCATCAAGAGAATGTTTTCATCTCAAGCGAAGGTGCTTCAGGGCAAAATGCAAGAATAATAAGATGTTTGGCAGAAAAAAACGCCAAGAAAAATGAAGCCATAGTAGAATATCCGACTTACGAACCATTATTGCGGCAAGTGCAAGAACATTTTCCACGTTTGAAAAGATTACAAAGAAAGGAGAAAAATTCGTATAGACTTGATGCAGATACGCTTCGAAAACTTGTTTCAGAAAAAACTAGGCTACTTGTATTAACCAATCCACACGCGCCTAGTGGAGCAATAGCCAACAAAGGCGAGTTGAAAGAAATTATGGATGTGGCTCAAGAGCATAATTTTTACGTTTTATGCGACGAAATATACGCTGAATTCGACAGAAACGCCATATCCACTATTTTTTCAGTTAATCAAGAGTTGGGTATAGTCACAACAAGCTTCTCAAAGGCTTATGGTCTAGGAGGATTGAAACTTGGTGTTGCACTTGCGAATGAAAATCTTGTGAAGGAATTATACATGGATGTTTTAAACACTGTCGGAAACAGCTCAAACATCGTTCAAATCATTGCGGCAGAACTTTTGACAAAGGGCAGAGAAACTCTCGAGAGGCATAAGCAAAAATGGTCGAAACTGAAAAAAGAAACAGAAAAATGGCTGATAGAAAAAGACTTTGAACATTTTCCAAATAAAGCTGGAGTAACCTATTGGATAAAAATGCCAATAAAAGACACTTATAAATGGATAAACGAATATACAATTCCAAATTATAGCTTAGCTCCGGTGCCAGGCACATTTTTCCTTTTCAAAAGCGACAGCAAACTAGAGAAGTCAAACAAAATTAGACTAGGTCTCGGTAGCATAAATCCTGACAAGCCAAACCTAGCAGAAGCTTTCGAAGCCTTAGAAAAAGCGATAAACACCTACAAGCAGAAACTATGAAATTTTATCTTTTAATAATTTCTTCAAAGCCCAAAGAAACTTCTTTTGCAAAGTCTTAGGATAAAGCTTCTCCAAAGGATAATCTATCTTTGAAGCCCATTCCACATACACTTTCGGATCAATATAAGACTTCAATGAAGTTCCTAAATTGTACTCTTTTGTTCTCTTAGTCAGTTCAATGTCAAATTTTGCCTTTTCAATTCTGTTAAGAATAGCGTCTGTCTTCTTTCCCTGTTTCCTTTTTTCTTCAAGTTGAAATTCAAGTTCCTTAAGCTTCGCCTCTTTCTTGGCTAGTTTTTCATCAAAGTTCGGTGAAATCTTCTTCTTATGATTAGCTATTTCAGCACCACTTAGATTAGCCATTTTAGCGTGAAAATGTTTTACGTGCACAGCATCATCTTTCTTGACACCACAACCGTCTAAGTAATCTTTAACAGCCCGTGTGGTTCTCCATGTCCGGAATACCTTTGCTGTTAACCCGTTCATTTTTTCCGAAAGAAAACTAGAAACTTTTTTAGAATCTATCCCCTCGAAAAGATATTCCTTGCAAGTCTTGGAATAATGCTCTATGTTGCTGATCACTATTTTGGGCGCTTTTATGCTTTTAATCCACCTTACCGAATCTTTTCCCAAAAAGTCAAAATACAAAACTTCACCGTCTATTTTGACATGTTCCGGCCTCAAAGTTATAGCTCCCACAGTATCAGCTTCTCCAGGGTCTTTTTCATCGCCGACCCTTAAGTTTAATGCGAAAATAAGCCAGCAAACAGTAGCTATTTTCCTTCTTTCATCATCTTTAACCTTTAAATTCCTGGTGATGTGCTCTTCAATTTTCGGAATAACATTGCCTAGTTTCTCAGCCTTCTTATACTTCTCTTGTTCTCTCATCTGTTTAAGAAAAGCAGAATCAGAAAACCAAACATACTTGATTTTGCCTGAAAGCTTGTCTTGCCATTTAGCTATATACATTTTTTCTGGTTCCCATATAACATCCTTCCAATTGCCTGAAGGTCGCGGGCTGTCTGGAGAAAGATTAAGAATTATGTCTTCTTCTTTTGGTCCTTCTTTCCATTTTCCTCTCTTTGGGTGGTCTCCTCTTCCTGAAAAGAGACATGAAGGTTCTGCTGTCCAGTTGGCTATCTCTATCTTTTTTCCATCTACAATTGCGTAACCAAATTTTTCTTTTAGTGCTTCCCTTCGAGTTTTCCTTTCTTCTGCAAGTTTCTTCTTTTCTTCTTTATTCATGTTCAATTTCATAATTTTTTCTTTTTCCAGATACTGTGAAATCTCGGAAAAATCAATCTCTATTGGTTTTTCGTTTGGTGCCTTTGAGTTAACATTATCATTCTTTATTTTCTCCATGTATTCGACGTAAAATTGTTGCAAAAAGGGCAGAGAAGGATTTTCCAATTTTAATTGCTCCAGAAAATCTTGAAAAAAATTCTTGTAAAAGATTCCATCAGGAGGCGTTGCTGATTGCTCTTTCTTCACCAATGCTATTGCCATCTGCTCACTTTTGGGATCTAGTTTTATCGAATTGCCTTTGATTTTTATGGAGAAACCTTTGTACTCGTATGGTGCAACGTATATTCCGTTGTGCTGGAGGCTTTTCAATGTGTATTTCATCTTTTCCACCCAGAGAGTAGTCAAATACAAACTGCTAGTGGTTTCTTTTTCACTTACCTACCGACTTAAAAACTTTAACCAACATATTTATCATTTAAGTTGTGCGCTTAACTTGTGTTTTTATTTCTTTGTTTCTGCAATTTTTTATGTAAAAGTTCCACGGTTCTTTTATCCACGTATCCTTTATGAGGACGAAAGCCACCGGAAAAGCCCTTAGGAATATGTAAAAGTTCATGAATTATAGTTTTCTCTTTTTCTATTTGAGATAATTCATCATATCGCTCAGAAATGACTTCGATAACATATGCAGAGGGAAGATTAAGAACCTCTTGCCAGATTTTGCCCAATCCGTGGATGCGAGCGATTGTGCGTTTTGATTTTGTTCCTTTGCTTCGGATGCAGAAAACGTATTGTGATACTACGTGGAAAAAATCTAGGGTTTCAGCGATTTCGTCGACTAACTTTTTGACATCAGGAGCTTCTGCATACCTTATTTTCACAACTCATCACTTGGACAGTGAACGCTTGAAGATGTTGCTTTTTGTAACAAGTTGTACGTCTTTAGTGATTACGCACTAAAATATACTTTTTGTAGGTTCAACATTTTAGAAAATCCTCTATGTTCCTTGTGGATATAATTTGAGAGATGAGCGAATGAAAAAATATGTAACTGTATGTAGCATGCAAATACATTTAGGCATGATTATAATGCTATTTATTATTCTAATACTTTCCTCTGCACTAGCCATCACATACTACACAAAAACTGTTGACAATCAAGCACGCATAATACCTTATGGACAAATACAGACTTATACAGACGTTTCATGTACACAAATTCTTTATAGCCATAACTGGGGCGATTTTAATGTCTCCTCTGGAGATTCTGTGAAAACTTTGGATGTTTACCTAAAAAACGAGGGTAATACAAAGGTAAATGTCACGTGGGCAGCTTATGGCTTCACATCCTACAATGGCACAACAATCCAATATGAAAATCCCTCGTGGAAGCTGTATTTGGTCAATGTAGATGATGGCGGGGTGAGACTCAAACCAGAAAATGACACTACTCCAAGCAAAGTACAGCTATTTTCAGGAGAGGTTGTCCATCTTAGATTCTACCTTACAGCAAATATGGGTAGCGCTTCGGAAGACTTAACATTCCAAACAACCTTCAGATCACAAGACGATTAAAAACATCAAAATCTTCTTTTTTCTTAACAATTCAACAATTTAATCAATCTCTGAGAGACTAAAGAAAAGACTTGGTATTTCAGGTAGACCAACATTCATATTGTGAACGCGACTGAAAAATATGAAAGCTGTTAAAAACTCTAAGTGCAAAAATAACAGAATATACGAGTAAATGGGGGCAGAGAGTATTCTAAAGTTGATTTATGTGGTCATAGATGGAATGGGCGACTTGCCAGTCAAAGAACTTGGAAACAGGACTCCACTAGAGGCTGCCCAAACACCTAACATGGACTTTCTTGCAAAAAACGGGAAAACAGGATTAATGTACACTGTTGGAAAAGGCATTGCCCCACAGAGTGATGTAGCCGTCATGTCAATTCTAGGTTACGACCCATTTAAATACAGTACAGGTAGAGGAATTCTTGAAGCCATTGGAGCAAATATGGCAGTGAATAATGGCGACCTAGCCTTGCGATGCAACTTTGCAACTTTAGGTCGTGGAAACAAGATTATTGACAGAAGAGCAGGAAGAGACTTAACTACAGAAGAAGCTGAAAAGTTGACTAAGGCTGTAAATGACAAGGTAAGATTAGAATCTTATCCAGCAGATTTTGAATTCAAAAACACTATTGGATATAGAGCAGTTTTGGTCATCAGAAGCAAAAGGAAGCCTCTTTCAAGCAAGATAACAAACACAGACCCAGCTTATTCCAGAATAGAGAGAGTTGGAGTAGCAGAAGCCAAAATTAAGGCTGTGCTTAAAGAATGCAAACCTATGGATGAAACTGAAGAAGCAAAGATTTCCGCAAGAATTGTAAACGAATTCGTCAAGAAAAGCCACAAAGTTTTGGATAAACATGATATAAACAAAAGGCGAGTTACTGAAGGAAAATTGAAGGCAAACGTCATACTAACTAGGGATGGAGGACACGTTTTGCCAAAATTCTTCAATATTAACGAAAAATATAATGTTGATTTCGTTTCTTTCACAGAAATGCCTGTTGAAAAAGGAATATCCAAGCTGACAGGCATGCACATAATTACTATCCCCCCTCCTTCCAATGACGAAAAAAAAGATTATACACTAAGGGTGATGAAGCTTGTTGAGCAACTACCACATTATGACTGCTTTTATATACACATTAAAGGTCCAGATGAACCCGCTCACGATGGAAATTTCAATATGAAAAAAGACGTTATCTCAATGATTGACAAGCATTTTTTGGGGGTTCTGCTAAAAAAAATAAGGCTGGAAAACTACATTATATGCGTAACAGCAGACCATGCAACACCTTGTAAAATGAAGGCACACAGTGACCATCCAGTTCCACTACTCATATCCGGCAATAGGATTGAAGGTGACAACATTTCTAAATTCTCTGAAAAAGAGTGCAAAAAAGGAAGCTTAGGCATCTTAAAACATGGCACCGAACTTATGCCAAAACTCATAAGCATCCTTAAAACACAGTAATAAAAGTCAAATGACAATTTCTTTTTCACGTCTAAAATAACGCAGGCGGAGTGGGATTTGAACTCCAGAACTGATGGCGAAATCTCCCGAACTAGCCCTTTCTAAGGAGTGACTTCCAATAATATCAATATTCTTCAGGAGGTTACAAGTTCTTTTATAGAATTGTCCTCTATCTTACTCACATCTTCTATTGTGGAACATACTCCATGAAAAAGATGACACCCAACTAACGCGTGTAGGTCCATTTCCAGTGACACTTGACGCATTCATAGTTCACCTTATCTTTGTCAAAACCCCATACGCAGACATCAGTTGCACCGCATTTGGGACATGATTCTTGTATATCTTCGGTAATGATGTGGAATTGCGAACCGCGCCGTTTTCTTTCTAGTCTGTCATTATATAAACCGCAAATCCATGGTAGTGTTAGCGGAAGTTCTCTTAGATGGTCAAAGCAGACAGAGAAGCTTTTAGTGTTTCTACGTTCACGGCAAAGAATACGCGAGCACCTATAAAGAACATGCAAGTGTGTTGGACCGTCCATAACTGGGACCTCCTCAACGATGATAAAATCGTTTCTGGAATTACAGACTGGGCATTTTTCTATCCAATTTATGTCAATTGCCATGAACAGATCACACTTATCCATTTTCAAGTCTTCCAATTTCAAATCTTCTTTCACCCTCATCTTTTTAAATGCTTCAACAAGCATCAGAGCCCGTAAATTTGCCACCTTAAGAAGCCCAGCTTTTTTGAGCGTAGAAATAGTAGTCCAAATTCCATATCTCAGTTTCGTAGGAATTTGGCTTTCTTCCAATCCGTACGATATCTTGCTTGGAGAAACATGTGGCGAATGGAATTCGCGTAATATCGTATTTACAACATCTTCTCTAAACTGATACAGCGCAATCATATCCTCGCGAACTTTTTTCAGGTTGCAGGCTTCACTCTTTAATGCATGAATAGGTAAGGATGGAGAAATGCTAGCCCTTATTGGTACTTGTACAAAATCACGCATTCTGTAGCTAAAATAAAAAATGCGAACCTTCAAATGGTCACCTTACGGAAGTATGTTTTCTTGTGCATATTATTACCGCTAGCAGTGTTGTTATCATGAATATTGACAGAATTAGGGCTGATGGAAACTCTGGGATTAGGTAAATTGTGTGAAGAAATAGTTCTCCAAATTCCATGGATGGTTCTATTGCGGTGGATTCGAGCCATTCATTCCATGAAGTTATCATAACGATTTTCAGGTTTTCGTCTCTGTTGTTGAGTGAGATGTTTAACATCTGTTCAAACATGGTCTTGTTGAGAGGCAACACTATAGGAGTGCAAGACATGTTCTGGCTTTGTTTCCATTCGCAGTGTTCTGTGTTGTCATATCCTAGATAGGCGTTTGGAATGAACTTAATTTCATGGGAGTTCATCATTAAACTCCATTTTGGATAGTGCTCTTCAGCGTATTTGATTATATTCTGCCAACCCTCTGTGGCATTTGCGTGGGCAAAGAAATAACTCGTCACAGCATCCAAAGAATACAGAAAGTCTACTACGTTATACGGTGGAGGAGTACGGCCAAGATCACCAACCAGATAAACATTTATTTCTTCTTTCAAAAAGTCAAGAAGTTGTATTACTGTATTGTTTTCCAACTCGTTGTACATGTATTGCAGATTGTAAATGAACAGAACTGGTTTTCCATCGATTCGTAAATAACTTGGATGCTCAAAATAGTTCTCGGCGTACATCATGTCATTAATGAAAATTTTGGTGAAGTTCTTTTCATGTTCAATTGCATTGCTCAGGATAATATCAGTTTCATACATTAGGCAAAAGTTGAAATCTTGCAAGTGTGATGCCTTCAGAAAACTGTAGTTAAGGTTCCAGTCAATTTCATCGAAATCCCAAGAACCATCGGGAGTGTTCATCCAATCTACCCAAGTACCCTTACCCATCCAGGAAACTGCAAAGAAATCAATTCCATGCTGCTTTGCCCACAGAATATGCCTATCTGCAGTCAACGAATCGCTGGAATTATACTTACCTAAAAACGGAGTATATTTGACACCGTGCTCCCAGTGATTATTGAAGGGTATTCCCCACCAAATGTAATAATATGCTCCTATCTTGACGTCTATTTTAGTCACCATTGCAAAACTATTTGCCACAAGCGATAAAGTTAAAACACCCATTATGACCATCACACTAAATCTTCTAAAAATTACATATGAAATCAAAACTGGTTCCCTGTTCACATAATCGTCTATTATGTCTTCTATTTCAGCTTTTATTTCTTGCGGAAAACTCAGATTGGCACGCTCGCAACATCTTTTTTACTGTACGATTATGAACGTGCATGTGCGTGCAACGTTTTTCTGTTAACGATGACTAAAAGAATATTAGGTAAAATTTGTTAGTTATGTTTGGCGAAGGTAAATTCGATTGGTTAGGGAGAAAAAATTGGATAATAAGACAGTTTATCAGTGTGAGATATGCGGTCTTGGTTATCTGGACTGGGAAACAGCCAGAAAATGTGAAGAATGGTGTAAGAAGACAGGAACTTGTTCTATCGAAATAACTAAAAAAGCAGTATATTTTCCTGAATTATTCAATAAACATGATGCTGCCTCATCATAAAGCCCCAATTATATTTAAGCATAACCACGGACAGATCAATGTTTGATCATTTTTGACGTAAACTTGATTCTGTTAGGAGACACTAACGGAAGACTATATTCTTATTTAATCATATTTTGTTGTAGTTACGCCTTTTAATGTGATTTATTGTTTTTGCCTTTGAAGAAAATTTGTGTAAGGACGATAGTGTTATAGTTTTCTAGATTTATAACGCCATTTTGTTTGCCAAGCAGTGTGAGTTTTTCTGTGTTGTAGGGTTGCCAGCTGTTTGGGTTCATGAGGGGGTAGTTGTCTTGGCTGTCTGTGTCGATTATGTATTGTGTGTCGCCTATTCCATCGCCATTATTATCAGCGCCTGTGTAGTTGCTCCAGTAGTTCCCGCCGCTGGGATATCCGTTGTCAAATGCGTTTGCGCCTTCGTCATACGCTTGTAGGATTGTGTTGTCGATGAAGTTGTTGTGGTAAATCTTATTGCCGTAGGGAGTGTACTCATATTGGTCTATGCTTAGGAATATGCCGTAGCTGTTATCCGCTATTGTATTGTTTACTATGGTGTTGTAGCTTGCTTCGCCTTTTAAGGCAATGCCGTAGAGGCTAGAGTTAATGGTGTTGGCGGCTAACGTGTTATTTAATGACTGATATAGGTAATAATTTGGCCGTGTTCCCATTACGTATGAAATGTTGATGCCACATTGACCGTTTCGGAGGATGGTGTTCCCAACTATTTCGTTGAAGTCTCCATAGCGGAGAAGAATTCCGTACAATTGGTTATCGGTTATAGTGTTTCCGGCAACAATGTTGTAAGAGCAATTCCAGTAGAGGTACATGCCTATTTGCGTATTATTAACTATAGTGTTTCCAACGATTTGGCTGTCACTTGCTCTAGATAGGTAGAGACCGTATTTACTGTTCGAGTTTAGGGTGTTATACATTATGATACAGTTTGGTCCGCCTGTAGCCAATCCATTTTCGTTGTAGACGAAAGTATTGTTTGTAAACACAAGTGAGCCAGAGTAACCAGTAGCTCCAGCGCCATAACGGCAAAGGGTTACGTTATTAAGTGTTACATTGATGTTGCTGACGGCATCCAATTCAATTCCATATTCGCATGAGCTGATTTCATTACGCATAATAGTAATGTTATTGCCTACAGGCTCTCCATAATAATCACAGAACCAAATACCCGTCTCAATGCACTGCGATATTTTATTATCCAGTATCACATTGTTTTCTGTATACTCGTAAAATAGGATTCCATAGTCAAAGTTTTGTATTATAGCGTTTTTTATTGTAACGTTGTCGAAGCCGTGGTTTACTATGGCGACTCCCCATCCGCTGCCGTTTAACACAGCGTGGTTGCAGTCTAACACGATGTTGCTGGCGTTTATGATTATTATGCCCTCTGGTTCATAATTGTCCTCAAGGTTGTAGAAACCCGAAGCCAGAACAGTATCCTCGTTTATGTATAGGTCGTCGTGTGGTATCACGCCCGTGGCGGTTCTGAAGTAGGCTGTGATAGTATAATCGGTGTCTATTGTGAGGGTTATTGGGTTTCTGGTGCTGGTGGTGTCGTTGCTTAAAATCCAACGGTCAAACGAATAGCCCGTGTCAGGAATAGCTCTTACAGAAACTTTTTCGCCGTGAAGATAAACATATGTGCCTGGAGAAGGCGATGTTGTTCCGCCCGTTGTTGTTTCTATTGTTAGGCTATGCGTCTGTATTGTTCTAAAATAGGCGGTTATATTGTAATTTGCATCCATTGTTATTGTTATGGGATTTTCGGTGCTGGTTATGGTGTTGTTAATAAGCCAATGGTCAAATTGGTAACCAGTCTCTGGAAATGCAGTCACTGTTACTTGGGTGTTTTCAGCATAAGTGTAAGTTCCGGGAGTTGGAGAGGTTGTTCCACCAAGGGTAGTTGATATTTGAAGCTGGTATTCAGCCACCTCTACGGAATCAAAAATTGTATAGATGCGGCCGTCGAGGGTTCCAACAGCGATGTCTAGATATGCGTCGCCGTCAAATTTTCCCATAGTATAGGCGGTAATCCCACTGGAAAAATCACTGGTAGCCCATGGAGTTATCGTCTTATAGAAGAAGTAGGATATCCGCCTCCGTGAAACCGCGTAAACTTTAGCCCAGTTGAGGAGTATTACTTCGTTAGTTCCGTCGCCGTTAACATCTCCAACCAAGAGTGGTGCATGTTCCTTGTACAGGGAAAGTTCAGGGTGAGGCGAAAATGGAATGGGATAAACTGTTGGATTGCTGAATCTCCACGAGACTCCTCCATCTGCTCCGTTGAATACAACGATTTCGGACATCCATGCAAGTACTGCAACGTCGTCCCCAGCGTAAGAGTCGAGATTGGAAACTGCTATGGACTTTGCGTATGGAACCACCGCATCCCATAGAAGCCTAGCATATGTGCCGTTCATTACGCTGTTGTAGAGGTCTATGGCAAAGCAGTAAGAGTACTCATCTGAACTAATGCCTGGCACTAAAGCCGCAATATCTAGATATTCATCACTGTTAAAGAAGCCTATTTCCGAGGCAAATATGGGAGTGAAGAACTGTGTTATTTGGACATGCGCCACTATTGAGGCGTCTGCACCGTTTACAACGTCCACATAGTTCTTGCCAGTGTTGGAATCGAATGTTAAGGCTATAATGTCGGTTATTCCGTCAGAGCCTAACCCTTCAACCCCAATAATGTCTGCAAGCTCCATATTTAAGACTGGTAAGTCCAAGTATCGATACCATAACAAGTTTCCATCGTTATCAACGGCGAAAACAAACCCAGGCGGTTCTCCAATTAGAATGCCTATTCCAGCAACAACTATCTCGCTTTCTGCATCTTCATCTAGGTTTCCAAACTCTAGACTTTTTGGAATAATATTCTCCCAAATGTAATATCCGGGATAAGGCTGGTAGCTGTATCTGCGAGGCAATGTGGTTTTCCATAACTGGTTTCCATCGGTCCCATCCAAAGCCACCACCACGCCGTATCCGCTCTCGTTCATTCCACATGCAATAACATCGAAGGGCTCATATGACCTAATACGTCCAGCAGCAAGAAAAAGTGGCGCAAAGGACACACTTGAGACCCAACGTTTTTCGCCTGTTTCGCCGGAAAAAGCGCAAATGGTCCCGTTGTAGTCGGCTGAAAATATGTCGTCTATTCCGTTGCCGTTAAGGTCTCCAGAAGCCATAGAGACTACATCTGACACATGGGCGGCGCGGCTCCAACTGGGTTCGAGTATACTTACCGGCGAAGTTGGCGGACTCCAGTCAAATTGAGTTTCTTTAACTATACAGACTTGACCATCTAACACGGCTAGGGCGATTTCAAAGGCTCCATCCTGGTCAAAATCTTCAATAGCTATTCCCGAAAAGCCTGTTATC
>CAYXZM010000013.1:0-29595 GCA_964469615.1 uncultured Candidatus Bathyarchaeia archaeon
GCTTGAAACCATCACAAAACTTTCTAAAAACGCTGACACATTTATCGACGCATGCGACTATGACATTGAAGGAAGTATCATCGGATACTGCATATTGAAATATGCATGTGTCAATAAGGAAACTGTTTCAAAACGTATGAAGTATTCAACCCTGACCAAAGAGGAATTGGAAAAATCTTATGCTGAAATGTTGCCTCATCTGGATTTCGCCCTTGTAGAAGCTGGACGCACAAGACATGAAGTTGACTGGCTTTACGGCGTAAACCTTTCCCGAGCATTAACAATAGCTGCAAGAGAGTGGAGTGGAAAATATGCAACATTGAGCACTGGAAGAGTGCAAGGTCCAACTCTTAAATTTCTTGTTGCCAGAGAAAAGGCAACTAGATATTTTGTGCCAACTCCTTATTGGAGCATAAAAGCAGAAATTGAAATAGCTGATTCAATTTTTGAGGCGATGTACGAGAAGAAAATTATCGAAACCAAAATGGAAGCTAACAATGTAGTTGATGCTTGCAAGGAAAAAAACGGTGTAATAGAGAAAATTGATGTAAAAAAATTCCAGCAAGCACCGCCAATACCCTTTGATTTGGGTGCCTTGCAAAGCGAAGCCTACGGATTGTTCGGCTACACTCCAATGCGCACCGCAAACATTGCTCAACGCTTATACTTAGATGCCCTAATCTCATATCCAAGAACCAGCAGCCAAAAGCTCCCGCCAGCAATAAACTATAAAGCAATATTAAAAAACTTAAACAGAGCCTCCGAATACGGCAAGCTTACAGCTGAACTTCTCTCAAAAACAGAATTGAAGCCAAATGAAGGAAAGAAAGAGGACCCAGCCCATCCAGCCATATACCCGACTGGCAATTTGCCTGAAAGAGAATTAGAAGTTTCTGAAAGAAACATTTGGAACCTTGTAGTCAGAAGATTCATGGCGGTTTTTGGCGAACCAACAATTCGGCAAAGCATCAGAGCATGCATCAACGTAAATGGGCACCATTTTTATTTAAGGGGAAGGCAAACTCTGGAGGAAGGCTGGCTAAAGTTCTATAAGCCTTATGTAAGAACAGAAGAAACTCCTTTGCCTTCAATAGGAGAAGGACAGAAAATAAACGTAAAAAGGATAATCTTAGAGGACAAGTTCACCAAACCCCCACCGCGGTACAATCCAGGCAGTCTTCTCAAAAAGATGGAGGAGGCAGAAATTGGAACAAAGGCCACAAGAGCTGGTATAATCCAGACTCTTTATGATAGAAGATA
Source organism: uncultured Candidatus Bathyarchaeia archaeon (assembly GCA_964469615.1). Lineage (GTDB taxonomy): Archaea > Thermoproteota > Bathyarchaeia > Bathyarchaeales > Bathycorpusculaceae > CAYXZM01. The sequence goes on from CAYXZM010000013.1 coordinate 1,261, forward strand.
TATTAGAGACGAAAGAATGATTGTAACAGATTTAGGTTTTGAAGTTGTTAATGTTTTGGAAAAGTATTGCCCCACTGTTGTCTCGTTAAAGTTGACTCGGGAACTTGAAGAGAAAATGAACAAGATTCAGATGAATAGTGAAAAAAGAGAAAATATCCTTTTAGAGGCTGTTGAAATACTTAAACCAGCAACAGAGAAGCTAAAAAGTAAGGAGAAAATTATCGGTGAACAATTAAGCACCGCCCTAAAAAGAGCAAAACTTGAGGAAAGAATTATTGGAATTTGCCCAATATGCAACAATGGAAAACTAATGATATTATACTCCAGAAAAACAAACAAACGTTTTATCGGATGCACAAATTACTTCAAAGGACAATGCAAAACATCATTCCCACTTCCGCAGAAAGGAACTTTAAGACCGTTAGGCAAAAACTGTCGAGGATGCGGCTGGCCAACAGTTCTTATTAGATCAAGAGAAAGACGCCCTTGGACATTGTGTTTTAATCCGAAATGTCCACTGAAAGAGGAGAGGAGGAAGAGAATTGCAATGCAAAATATGCAGTAGAGAAACCAGCGAAAAAGGTTATTGCGAATTTCATTTGAAAGCTTATCAAAACATTGTTGAAAAATATGATATTTGGAAGAAAGCATGTGAAGTTTCTTGGAAAGAGTATTTAAGCGAGGTTGCCAAAAACTCTTTAACAGGAGAATGGGCTAAAGAAGTGGCAGAATACTTGATTAAAAGTGGAGAAAAACAAGATGTCTCGAACAGCTAAGAAAAAACTTTCATCGTTGTCTTATTCCTTTAACAAATTGTACCGAAAAATTTCAACAGCGAAACCCTCAACTTTTGCTCTTTCGATACTAGCGATAGCCTTCTCGATATTTTTGTTTGGAGGTGGCTTATACAACCTAATTGTGAAGCCGTATCCAACAATCTATCGTGGGGGGCTCTTTGTCTTGGTTGATCCACGGCTCTCAGAACAATTCATATCTGATAGCATTGTCGCCACAATTCTCTTCGCATTCGGCACCATAGGATTATTAACCATATACCAAAGCACAAAATATGCATACAAGCCAAGACAAGCGTACATGATGTTTATAGTAGGGGTTGTTCTTCTACTGACAGCGTACATATTCCTAGAAGCCATAATAAAGATGAAGCTTGGCGGATAAGATTCTACCAAGGTTGGTTCTTTAAACCTAGTTTGTAAGCTGCAAAATTTGTTAGCAAATGCATTGGAGGAGTTATGATCAACACTGCTATAACAAGCTCTAAAGATAGGAATGGAATTGAGAGAAAAAATGAAAACAGAATTGCTCCAACTATAAAGTCAACCTGATCAATTACTGGTAATAAATCGCCTGGAGCAAGCCCGAGTCTTCTCTTTATAAATGCTCCAGTCAAGTCTCCAAATAAAGCCCCTAAGGACAAAACGAAACCAAACAGAATGTGATATTCTGGAAAAAACGCACTTTCTACTAAACCAACTGCTGTTCCAACAGCCAATCCAGAAAAGAAGCCTCGAAAAGTCTTGTTTCTTCCAAAAACTGGTTTTCCATCAAAAAATTTTTTTCCAAAATCTATTGGGCTTCCTCCGCCAGCAACTACTGGTATCGCGTTTGCACAATATGCTGGAAATATGAACTTTAATGCTTCAATAGTGAGTTGTATGACGTTCATTTCCATAACCATCAAGGAATTGAATACTCATGTATTCCTGTTTCCTCTATTTTTAAATGGCATGTCACGGGGTATTGGTTTTTCTTTGGAGTTTTTTCCAAAATTGCCTGAATTATTTGTGGTTTTTTAGTGGGCTTCATGTGGATTATTGTGTCAGACCAGAATTTTAAAACCCTTGTGGCTACTGGTTCTATGCTTACGTGGGCTTCATTAAAAACGCTTCTTACCTGGCTTGTCATTACGACTGCTATTTTCTGGATTTTGGCAATTTGCGCTATTAATGCCATTTGCCTATTTAATTCACGGTTGAGCTCAAATGTCTTCTGAGGAGATTCTGCTATTTTGAGGCGATAAAGCGATGTTGCAGTGTCGATTATTAAGAGTCCAAAGTTTTTAGTAATATAGTCTGTTAACTTGTCTATAACCAGTGTTTGCTCTTGAAAATCATGCGGTTTTATTAATATTATCAGTTCTGCAATTTCTCTGAATGGTTCTAAGGCTATTTGGGAAAGCCTTCTCGCAGAAAATGTACCGTCACAATCGATGAATAACGTTTTATTACCTTGTTTTGCACAATTCACAGCGCATTGCATAGCTAAAGTTGTTTTTCCTGTTTCAGCTTCTCCATAAATCATAGTCACATTTTCAGATTGGATTCCTCCCTCAAGAATCCTGTCAATTGACTCGCAGTCTGTGGGAATCTTGATATCCAACGCATTCACATCAACAAATATAAGTTGCGAGTTTTATAATTTGCTTTGTGTGCCTACACGCAAACAAATAGGAAAGCAATATGAAGGCAAAAATTGCTGTTGCGACAATTTCAGGAAAGGCTTATTACTTAATTGTAAATGAATTGAAAAAGAAGAATATTCCTTTTATAAGTTTAATTCCAGATGAGCCGATTCCAATGGAAATTAAAGTTATCATAACCACAAAAAAGGAGCAACATCTGATAAAACATGAAAAAGTCTTGGCGTATCAAGATGAAACAGAACTAGCCGCACTGGTAAATGAAGCATTACAACATGTTCATGGGAAAGAATACTATGAAAGAGTCGTCATAGGCGTTGATCCAGGTGAAGTTTTTGGTTTGGCGGTTTTGGCTGATGGGAAAGTGATTGAAACAGAAAACTGTTTTAACGTTGAGGAAACATTGGATAAGATAAAGAGCATTTTGAGAAATTTTGAGAAAAACCAATTAACTTCACTTGCGGTAAAAGTTGGTGACGGAGTTCCCTTGTATAGGGAAAACCTTTTACGTGCTTTGGACAATGCATTACCTTCAAACGTAATATTAGAGAGTGTTAGCGAGGCTGGAACAGATCGATGCTTAAGCGAAAATAAGCATAGGCGAGGACTGAGAGACATAGTGTCAGCCATAAGAATTGCTGGAAGAAACGGACAAACATTTCAAAGGAGAAAGACAAATGGAAAAAGAGGTTGAAAAAGGCAGAACATTGTTAGTTGACGGCCCAGCCTCTGTGATCATAGCCTCTGGCAAGGTGGAGGTATTCGGCTCTATAATCGGTAGTGCAAGCAAGATTGTGATACGCGAAGGCAAGAGATTACCTTTTGCAGTGGAAGAAAAAGCGAAGTTCAACATTTCTTTGGGAGAAAATGCAAATGCTGAAGAAGTCGATGGGAATACTATTCCACCCTCTTGGGTTAAATCGTTTGAAGAGCTTTTCAAAATTCAAACAAGACCAGCTATCGTAATTGTATTGGGCACAGTTGATTCTGGAAAATCAAGTTTCTGTACATACCTAATAAATAGGCTATTGCGCGAAAAACAGAAAGTCGCAATTTTAGATGGAGACTTAGGTCAGTCTGACATAGGGTCTCCATGTACAGTTGCTTATACTTTCGTAACAAAACCAGTAATGGACTTATTCAATCTTGAAACAAAAAATGCTTCTTTTGTCGGTGTTACTTCGCCTAGCTCAGCTATTGAAAAAGTTATTGAAGGATTAACTTCGTTAAAGAAGGAAATTTTAAGCAACAATCCTGATTTTGTTATTATAAATACTGATGGTTGGGTTGAGGGAGAAGAGGCTGTTAATTATAAGCTTCGGCTTGTTAGAGAACTCGCCCCAGACATGATTTTCTGCATTCAACAAAAAGACGAATTGGCTCCGCTCTTAAATGCTCTGGACAAGTTTGCTCCAGTTGTTATAGAGTCTCCTTCAACCATAAAACAGAGAAATAAAGAAAAACGCAGAAACTTGAGGGAGCTTGGGTATATTAAGTACTTGAACAATGCAAAAGTGCAGTCTCTCCCTTTGAGCTGGTTGAGAATTGAAGATGATGATTTATTTGGTTTAAGCAGAGTGTCCGAGAGTAATAAGCAGGCAAGAATGATTTATGAACTCCTTGGGATGAAACCTTTACACTTTGCGGAACTCAGAGATAGAATTGCCATAGTTATCGGTAGAAGACGCTGGATTAACAAGGACAACCTAAAAAAGGTTGAAGATTTTACGAAGAAGAAAATTTTTGTAATGCGGAAAGGTGAGGAAGAAGGTTTGCTTATGGCGTTGTATAATGCTGAAAGAAAATTTCTCGGGATAGGCATTTTACATGAAATCGATTATCTGAGAAAAACTCTAAAGATTTTCACTCCTGTTCTCAAAGATATTTCTATAGTGGTTCTGGGCAAAGTCAAGCTGGATAAAAACTTTAAAGAAATTTCAATTTCTCCAGAAAATAGCCGTTGGGATTTCTCCGCAGTTGAAAAACTTTTTTGAAAAATTTTATCTCTTGATTATTTTGACAAATAAGGCATGCTTTAGTAGTTGGCTTTATCTATTTTGAAAATGATAAATATTGAATCATGAAGCTATTAATAGACAATGGAGATTCGAGTGAATGGAACGTGCAAAAGTTGTTAAAGAAGAGATATTTGAGCAGAATATGCATTTTCTTGCGGTATATGTGGAAACAAAGAACGCGTGCTTAATTTTGCTAAGCGAAAATGAAGACAAACTTGGGACGCTTGCGATTGCTGTTCCGAAGGCAAAAGATTTGCTTGGACCGCCGTCATCATCTATTCTCTTAGGAGATAGAAACGCTATTTCCGCCCGCATGTTTGCAGAGTACTTTGCCTCAAGAAAAGGTAAAATAGCTCTTGTTTCGGTTTATTTGGAAAAAATTGACGAAATACAAGCTCAATTGATTTTCAAGAAGTTAATTGAAAAAGTTGTGCATGCAGAATCACAGAAAGAAGGTGCTACAGCATGAGTCTTAGAGATTTTCTTAAACAGATGGAAGCAAGAAAGGAAGTTTTACATGTAAAAGATGCGTTATCAGTGAAGTTCGAGATCTCATCCGTCATGAAGGGCTTTGAGAAATGCGGTCCAATTCTGTTATTTGAAAATGTAAAGGGTTATGAAACAAAAGTTGTTACCAACATATGTGGCACTCGAAAGAGAATTTGTGATGCACTCAACATAAGTCAAAATGAACTTTATCAAAGATTAACTGAAGCATGGCGTTCTCCAAGAAAACCGAAAATTGTTGAGGATGCAGCAGTGAATGAAGTTGTTGAAAATGATTTGTCCAAGATTCCGTTTTTAAGGCATTTTGAAAAGGATGCTGGTGCATATATCACTTCTGCCGTTGTCTATGCAAAAAGTGTCGATGGAAGCGTTGAGAATGTTTCGGTACATCGTCTTCAAGTTTTAGATAAGAAGCATTTGGCAATTCGTTTGGTTCCGCGTCATCTTTTTAAACTGTGGCAAATGGCAAAAGAAGCTAAAAATGATTTGGATGTGTCAATTTCCATTGGTGTTCATCCGGCAATTATGCTGGCAGCCTCTTCACCTGTTTCTTTCGGCGTTAATGAATTCGAAGTGGCAAACATGCTGATGAGTAATGCTCTTCACTTAGTAAAATGTGAAAACGTGAATGCGTATGCACCGGCTGATGCTGAATTGGTTCTGGAGGGCAAAATCTCTGCAACGAAGGAAGTTGCTGAAGGACCCTTTGTGGACATAACTGGAACCTATGACATTCAAAGGATGCAGCCAGTTGTAGACATTGTTGGAGTTATGCATCGTGAAGATTATGTTTATCATGGTCTTTTACCTTCTGGAGCTGAACATAGGCTCTTGATGGGTTTGCCGCATGAAGTTTTGATTTGGGAGGCTGTTTCGAAAGTTGTTCCCAAAGTTTATGCGGTTAATCTTTCTGTTGGCGGAAGCGGATGGCTTCACGCCATAATATCCATTGAAAAGCAACTTGACGGCGATGGAAAGAATGCTTTGTTGGCTGCTTTTGCGGCGCATCCAAGCTTGAAGCACGCGGTTGTTGTTGACTCTGACATTGATGTGTGTAATGCTTCTGATGTGGAATGGGCTATTGCAACTCGTTTTCAAGCCAGCGAAGACTTGGTTATAATAAGTAATGTGCGTGGTTCGACATTGGATTCTTCTGCAGATCAAGAAACGGGATTAACAGCTAAAATGGGTTTGGATGCGACTAGACCATTTACTAAGCCTAAGGAAAAATTTGAGAGGGCAAAAATTCCAACGAGCAAACATGTTGAAGCGCTTCTTCGCAAGTTGTCCAATTTGTGATGGAGGATTCTGCACACCAATTTATATAAGGGTTTTTGAAACAATAGAGAAGCTGGTGGTTTGCTTGTCTGAAAAGAAAAAAGAGGAAGGCGCAACTTTAAAAGTTGAAGATGTTATGGTGAAAGAAGTAATGACCATAGATGAGAATGCAACGGTTAAGGAGGCAGCCGATGTCATGAACAAGTTTGAGATAGGGTGCTTAATTGGTGTTAGGAAAGGCAAAGCCATGGGTATATTGACTGAAAGAGACCTGCTTAAAAGAGTGATTGCAGAATCGAAGGATGCAGCTAAAACTAAAGTGAAAGACGTTATGTCCAGCCCATTAGTCGTTGTCGAACCTGGTATGGATTTGGAGGAAGCCGTGCGATTGATGTTTCAGATGAAGATTAAAAAATTGCCAGTGGTTGATAATAAACGTCTTGTTGGTTTGGTGACTTTAACTGATATTGCACGTTTTCAGCCCCAAATGATAAGGATACTAAAACAGCTTGCTATGAGGCAAGCTCCTCCTAAAAGCATGAAAAAAGTCATAGACTACTACGTTGTTTAGGCAAATTTTTCTTTGTTTCTTTTTTGAAGAGGTTTAAATGTCTAGGCTTGGCTCTAATTGAATAGTCAAAGAGATGCAGTAATAGATGAAGAAGACACTATTGTTAAAAGTTGATTCGCAAGAGCCAGATATTGAAAAGATTTGTATAGCAGCAAATTTCATCAAAAAAGGCGGTTTAGTGGCTTTCCCAACAGAAACAGTATATGGCTTAGGCGCAGATGCACTAAATCCAAAGGCAGTATTATCTCTTTTCAAAGCGAAAAAGCGACCACTTGATAATCCGCCAATAGTACATGTCGGAAATGCAAAAGACATTCAAAGATTAGTCAAAAATGTACCGCCTAAAGCTGAAAGACTCATGAAAAAGTTTTGGCCTGGACCTTTAACTTTGATTTTTAAGCGTTCAATTATTGTGCCAGACGTAACGGTTGCTGGCTTGGACACCATAGCTATTAGAATGCCTAAACACAATGTTGCTTTAGCACTGATTAGAAAAAGCGGTTGTCCAATTGCCGCTCCAAGCGCAAATCTTGCAGGGAAACCAAGTCCAACCTCAGCCAAGCATGTCTTAGATGACCTTAATGGAAGAATAGATGCTGTTTTAGATGCTGGACCTACCTGTATAGGCGTGGAATCCACAGTTCTAGATTTGACAGTTGACCCACCGCAAATTCTGCGTCCTGGTGGGACGTCATATGAAGTATTAAAGGAAGTTCTTGGCAAAGTAGAGCTTAATCCAGTCGCTGTTGCTGATAGAGCTTTACCAATTGAGAAGGCGCGTTCGCCTGGTGTTAAGCATAAGCATTATGCTCCAAATGCGGATTTGGTTGTTGTTGAGGGTGAAATTGCCGCTGTTGTAAGCAAGATAAAAGAGCTGACTGATTTTTACATGCATAATAATAAAAAAGTTGGGGTTCTTGCGACAGACGAAACTGTGCATAATTATAGAGCTAACGTCGTAAAGTCTCTTGGAAGTCGAAGCGATATGGCAGCAATCGCGAGAAATCTGTTCATGCTTCTTAGAGAATTTGACTTAGAAAAAGTTGACATCATAATAGCTGAAGGCATGCCAACGGAAGAGCTTGGTTTAGCTATTATGAATAGATTGCGCAAGGCTTCAGGATATGATATAGTTAAGGTTTAGTGACTTGTAATTTCTCTGAACACTGCTAGAATGATGGCTCTAATAATCAATGTTATACCAATAAGCATGATTACTGCAGCCCAGAACGCGAACCATTCCTTATGTGTTGTTTGTGCGTTAAGAAAATTGCCCACAAGCCAACCGCCTCCAAGCCAAAAGACAATGTCTGAAGCTGTTTGTGCTTTCTTATTTAATGGCGAATTGGCAAAGACTCTCAACATAAACAAGCCTATGAGAAATATGCCCCACGCAAAACAAAACTGTGAAACAGCAGAATAGACAGTCACATGCACTGCAGGATTTTTTGGTGCTGGCAGAACAATTCCAATTGGAAAATTGTGTACGCGAACGATGTCAAAATTCATGAAAAAGTTTACGACGCCATCAAAAAGACCTGGTGTTGTAATGAAGAAAACGCCCAACAATATTAGGAAAACGCCTGCAGAAAAAGCACTAATAAAGCCATCTCTTGATTTTTGTGAAAAACCCATCTCCATCCCTTTATTTTTTCACCGTTAACTATTCTAATCGCATAAGCTTATAACATTTCTTAAATACTTAATGCAATAATATTATTGGCTGACTAAAAAGGTGAAAAAATGCTTGAATGCAAAAAATGCGGTTACAAAGTTAAAGAAGAAATGAGCTTCTGCCCTAACTGTGGAGCTCCATTAAAAGAAGTTGCAGCTGTTTCACAACCGTCAGCGCCAGCGCCTTCAAGGCACATTAAATATGAGAAAGCTGAGAAGCATGAAAAAGAGGAAAAACGTGAGAAGGGAGAGAAGCATGAGAAAGGCGAATATGCATTTATAGGGCCACTCATTGGCGGAATAGTTCTAATAATTATAGGGTTAATGTCTTATTTGCAAGTAACTGGACTTATAAATGAGGTTACTAGAGGGGTCTTGTGGGCTTTCTTCATTATTGTGGTTGGAGTGTTGCTGATACTTGGTGCGTTTTACGCAATGACTACTGCGAGGAGAAGATATCCGCGAGCCTAGATTATCCAGCCGAAAAACAGTCTATAAAGCCTATGCTCCACTCTAGTTAGAAGCTTGTCTCTTCCAATTACACGAAAATAGTTTTTCCCAGCGGCTTCAATCAAATCGCCTATGTCGTATCTGGGAAACATGCAGGAAGAAACTATCAGTTTGCCCCATTCACCACGTTTAAGTTCATGTAGCATTTTAATTCCATTGGCTGTTTCAACTTCAAATAAATACTTGTCATAATTTGGCGAAATGTAAGGTAAATTGTCAAGTTGCTGTCCAAAAACGCCTTCTGTGGCACTGTAAATTTCGACAACTGGAACATTTCCATATAATCTGTTGAGTTTTGGAGCATATTTGAATTGTATTTTGCGGACGCTTGTGCAGAAAAGAGCATGAAACTTCCACAACTCTTTAGGCTTTTTTCCATGCTTTCGCTTGATGTATTTGGCAAAAGCCAATATGATAGGCGTAACGCCCATAGTGGCAACTACATTCTCATTCATTGCCTTCTGATAAGCCAGTTCAAACCTGTTCTCCCAATCACGCCTAGTAATGCCAGAACCTAAAGCATCAATTTCTTCTTGGCGTGGCACAAGACTGACTTCATTAAGCATTGGATTAAGCCGCGCATAAGTGCCAGAGCTATACCCATACCTAACTTCTTGATCAGCGACATTCATACTGTGCACGCTAGATGGAAAGTTAAGGTTGAGAATTCGTCCACTGAACAGTTCATAATCCCGTTTTCTCAAAGCATAATTTACTAGTGCTCTTGCTCCGCATGTAAAAATTTGTTCTATGTGTGTTTCAGTTGCCGGTAAAACTTTTGCTTTGCCTGTTGAGCCTCTAGTCATTACCCAGCATAAGACTGGTTCTGGAAGAATCGCTTCATAATTGCCTTTGATTACTTCATCAAAATAGGGATTCAATCCTTCATAGTCTATTATTGGAAAATTAGTTCTGAAATCTGCAATTGTTTCAACTTCTGATGCATGGTGAATTTGTCCATAACGAGTTTTGCTATATGTCTCAGCTAACTCTTTCAGAACCATTTTTTGATTCTGCTCTGGATTTTTCAATGATTCGTACCAGGAGCCTACAATAGACTGAAGGATGCCGAAACCACTATTTTCCCGAGACATTTGAATAAGAATCTAGTTAAGCCAATTATATATGCTTCACCAACATAAAATACTATGACAAAGGATATTATATTACACTTATTCGCCAATCAACTCACAATTTAACCTATTTATAAGGGGGGCTAGACAGTTTCAGAGAGCCTATTTCCTCATCAAAAACTCATGTATGGCTCTTGCCGCCTTCTTTCCCGCACCCATAGCACTTATCACTGTTGCTTCGCCTGTTACTATGTCGCCACCGGCATAAACGCCTTCAATGCTTGTTTTGCCATTCTCATCCGCCACAATTGTTCCCCACTTCGTTACAGCTAACCCTTCAGTAGTTCTTTGAATAATAGGATTAGGCGTCCGTCCAATAGCAACAATAACAGTATCCGTGTCCATGACAAATTCTGAGCCTTTCACTGGAACTGGTCTTCGCCTTCCTGACTCATCTGGAGCACCTAATTCCATGCAGATACACTCCATCTGCTTAACCCAACCCTTCTCATCTCCAATGAACCTTGTTGGGGTAGCTAAAAATTTGCAGACAATACCTTCTTCTTCAGCATTTTCAATCTCCTCCTTGCGAGCGGGCAACTCCTCTCTAGAACGACGATAAACAATGCAGACTTCCTCAGCGCCTAAACGCAAAGCTGAACGAGCCGAGTCCATGGCTACGTTGCCGCCGCCAATAACAACAACATGCCTACCTATTCTTATTGGCGTGTCATACTGTGGAAACGCATAAGCTTTCATCAGATTAACTCTAATCAGAAACTCGTTCGCTGAATAAATCCCCCCAAGATTCTCGCCTGGCAAACCCATAAACTGAGGCAAACCAGCCCCAGAACCGATGAAGACAGCATCAAAACCCCTATCCTTAAGCAACTCGGGGATAGTATAAGTTCTGCCGATAAGGTAGCCAGATTTAAGTTCTACACCTAACTTCTGAATGTAATCTACTTCTGCTTGAACAATGCTCTTTGGCAATCGAAACTCGGGAATACCATAAACCAGAACACCGCCTGGAAGATGTAAAGCCTCAAAAATTACGACTTTATGCCCAAACTTTGCTAAATCAGCAGCAACAGTAAGACCAGCAGGGCCGGCGCCAATAACGGCGACTTTTTTTCCTGTTGGTGGCGCTTTTTCTGGAATTTTTATGCCTTTTGCTCTTTCCCAGTCTGCTAAAAATCTTTCCAGTCTGCCGATGCTTACTGGTTCACCAACTTTACCAACGATGCAGAACTTTTGGCATTGTTCTTCTTGAGGGCATACGCGACCGCAGATGGCTGGAAGACTATTTTTCTCTTTAATTTTCTGTATAGCCTCTTCAAACTTTTCTTCTCGCAATAATTTAATGAAAGCAGGAATTTCAATCTCAACTGGACAGCCTTGAATGCACTGCGGCTTCGGACATTGCAAACAACGGTTTGCCTCTTCCTTTGCTTGGTCTTCAGTATATCCCAAAGCAACTTCGTTAAAGTTTTGCCTACGAACTTCCGGCTTCTGCTTCGGTATCGGCACAGCCTCTTTCTTAATCTTCGATTTAGGCTTATTTTCTGTCACAACCACAGCCTCCTTGCAGTTCCCACAGAAGTGAGCTTAGACGCTCTTCTGGAAGGAACATCCTCTGTCTCTTAATCAACTCGTCAAAATCCACTTTGTGTCCATCAAACTCTGGTCCATCAACACAACCGAACTGCATTTTTCCGCCAACCGTGACTCTGCAGACGCCGCACATTCCCATTCCATCAACCATTATAGGTGTCAAAGTCACAATTGTTGGAATCCCAAAAGGCTTTGTGATTTCGCTGACATTCTTCATCATAACAACTGGTCCCATGGCGACACAACGGTCAAACTTATCTTTCTCCAAAATTTTCTTCAAGAAATCTAAGCCTTTGTATCCCTTAGAGCCATCATCGGTCGCAACATAAAATTCGTTGCTTAAAGCTTTCATTTCCTTCTCGTAAAAAAGCAACTCCTTTATGCGTGCACCAATAACTGTTGTAACAGTGTTTCCAGCTTCACACAGGGCTTTAACCTGTAAAAGCATCGGTGCAATCATCACTCCGCCGCCAACACATAGGACTCTTCCGAAATTTTTGATCTCAGACGGATTGCCAAGGGGTCCAGTAATGTTCCATATACAATCACCTTCATTTAGAAGACCAAGCTGCTTTGTTGTTTTGCCAACTTCATTGAAAGCAAAAGTGATTGATCCCTTCTCTACATTATATCCAGCAATTGTTATCGGTATCCTCTCACCCTTTTCATTTATGACAATTATTACGAATTGTCCAGGTTTAGCTTTTTCAGCAATTTGAGGCGCTTCAACTTCGAACAACTTGATTTTTGGGGCAACTTCCTTGTTAGCAAGTATTTTATACATGTGGTTTAGCCTCCGCTTTCACAAGTTTAAATGGTGGCATTGAGGCAATTCTTTTGGAGAACTCATCGAGTTTCTGATTGAAATCGCCAACACATCGCGGTGAAACCTCAAAAAGTTGAAAGCGCTCCAGTAAGTCCATCTTTTTCAAGATGTCTTTAAGAACATTCATGTTTCTCTCTGCTGTATCTTTGCCCTCTTGAAGTTTGCAGTCTTCTGGAGAACATACTGCTGCCATTACTCCGTCAAAGCCATTATGCAGCGCATTTACAATATGAACGGGGTCAAGTGCTTTAAAACATGGGACTTCTAAAGAAAAAGCGTTTTTATTAAAAATGAGGCTTTCTGCTTCATCTAAAGCTGAGAACTCTGACCATTGACAGCAGAAGACTAGAATGACTGGTCGTTTGCCTACTGTTTTCAGCTTTTTCGCCGCTTGTGTATAACGGTTCAGAACATTTTCAAACTCGAAACCTTTAACCTGAATTGCGTGATGAGGACACACTAGAGCACAGGCGCCACAACCCATGCAATAATCATAAAGTATTTTCGGCGTTGCAAATGGTTCAGCTTCAATCGCAGCGTATGGACATATGAATACGCATTTGTCGCAGCCCACACATTTCTCAGTCTCATAAACCACTTTCCTAGAGTATTTCACAACTCTAACAGCATCTTTGCTGAATCCTAATTCTTTAAGCACTGTTCTACCCAAAAAAAGTCTTCTCGTATTAATCTTGGTGCCTTCCTTAAAACGGCAAAAAGTATCTTCGCATTGAATCGAAACAACATTTTTTATGCCAGTCCTCAAAACATTGAAGATGAACTCTGTTGGAACACGTCCAGAACACGGCAAACGTAATGGAACATAACCTTCTATGCTTAAGCCTTGCTCTGCCAGAATCTCCTCAACTTCGCACGTTGAAGGAGAATTTCCACGGCACATCAGAACAAGCGTATCGCTTTTAATCTTTTTTCTTAAACAATCGACATAATTTACTAAACTTGCATAATCGTAATAAACAATCTCTATGGCAAAAACAGGACAAGCGCTGTAGCATATTCCACAGACTTGACATTTCTGCAAATCAATTTCCACTTTCCCCGTTTCCGCATCTCGTTTTATTGCTTCATATGGACAGACAGAATGGCAAATTGAACATCGACTACAATAGTCTTGATTGATATTCACAGCGGCAACGCACTTTTCATCCATTCCACATTTCCCCATCTTTACTGTTCTTTCAATCACAATGAACGGATGATTAACGCTTAGAAACTTTGAAAATGAACTCCGAATAATATAATATTTTTGTAACAATTCCTACCTTTTATAATATGGGCGTCTAATAAAACCATAAGCCTCCAAAGCAGCAGTTATGCCTTGCCCAACAGCCGTCCCCACTTGCTTCACAGGATGATTCGTAACATCGCCAGCCGCATAAACTCCCAGAATATTTGTCCGCTGAAAAATGTCAACCTTAACATATCCTTCATCATTAACATTAACCCCTGCTTCTTTGGCTAGCTGACTGTTTGGCGCTTCACCAATCTGAACAAAAACACCATCAACAGGCAATTCTCTGGTTTCCCCAGTCTTGTTATTAAACAATATTACCTTATTAACCAGTTTCTCGCCCTTAATCTCTTTTACTTCTGTATTCCACAAAATTTCCACGTTCTTTTTAGTCTCTAATCCCCTTACAAGAGCTTCTTCAGCACGGAACGCGTCTCTGCGATGGGCAATTTTGACCTCAGATGTAAGGTCAGCCAAATAAAGTGTCGTTATTAATGCTGAGTTGCCGCCGCCAACAACAATCACTCGTTTACCCTTAAACAATGGTGCATCACAAATTCCGCAATAACTCACGCCTTTTCCACGAAACTCTTTCTCGCCTGGAACCCCAATTTCACGATAATGCGAGCCAGATGCAATAATAACCGCACTTGCTTCATATACTCCTTTGTTAGTCTTGACAATCTTTTTCTCGCTGTTAAGCTCCAAACCAGTAACACTTTCTAACTCGTGAATCTTTACACCTGCTTTTCTGCAATGGGCAACCATTTTTTGTGCCAATTCCATTCCACTTATGCTCTGGAAACCAGGATAGTTTTCAACTAATGGAGCATCAGCCATTGTGCCGCCAGCAATTTTTTCCTCCAATACAAGTGTTCTCAGCCCACTTCTCACTCCATAGATTCCAGCGGCTAAACCAGCTGCTCCAGCACCAATAATAATCAAATCCCAACTCTCCATTCTAAACACCAGCTAAGCAAAAATAATCAGACGCATGGTTATTTAAAAATAAATGCTATGCTACAAAGCAAGCGTCAGCAGTTCTGCTATGTCCATAATTTGAATTTTATCTTCATTCCCTGTTGTTTTAACTGCATCCTCAATTGTTAAGAGACAGAACGGACACGCTACAGCCAATATTTCCGCACCAGCTTCAACAGCATCTTTAACACGAATCTCCGCCAAACGCGGTCCGGGAATGTCAACCCACATTCTTCCACCACCACCTTCACAGCAAAGGCTTCTCGCTCTTGAACGATCAAACTCCAAGAGCTTGACTCCAGGCACGCTTTCGATGATTTTTCGTGGTTCTTCGTAAATGCCATTTTGTTTGCCCAAGAAGCATGGATCATGATAAATGACTTTCTTGTTTACTTCTTTTGAGAAGGTGAGCTTTGCGTTTTCGATTAGCTTCGACAGCAGTTGAGTGTGGTGCTGAATTTCGAAGCTTGTTTGGTTATAGCGGTTCTTAAAAGCATGAAAACCATGTGGACAGCTTGTTACTGCTTGTTTTATGTTGTATTTATTGAAGATTTTCATGTTCTCCTCAACAAGAAAATCGAATAATCCTTTTTCGCCCATGCCGTAGACTTCGCTTCCACAGCAATTCTCTTCATCACCTAAAATGCCGAAATTCAACCCAGCTTTTTCAAGGACTTGCACAAGACTTTTTGCAACATTCTGGATTCTCGGGTCATAAGCGGATGTGCAACCCACATAATAGAGAATCTCTGCGCCTTGCGATACATGCTTAACATTTAAGCCTTGGGTCCATTCTGTACGTTTGTTACGCATTCTTGCCCATGGGTTGCCATTCTTAAATATGCTTTCTAGAGCATCGCGAATGGTTGGTGCAATTTGCCCCTCTTCAACAGCCATGCTACGAATATCGATTAAAAACTCGTATGGATTAATCTCCTTTGGGCATCGCACGCCACATGTGGAGCATGTCGTGCAACTCCATAACTCATCTTGCGGGTGAATGCTCAGCTTACCAAGGGTAGCGACTTCCCGCATATACCTTCTTACATTCAAGTTAGCCTTTCTTGCCACGGGACAACTTCCAGTACATGTTCCACATTGAATACATTCTAAAAGCTTGTGCTTTTGGGCAAGCTCTTGAGCATTCATTTTCAACATCACTTTTAATGAGAACGGGAGCATAAGGTTATTAAAGCGTTTTCCCGTGAATCAATTAAAACAAACCATGGAAAATGGAGATTGCCGCTAATGGAAAAGAAGCCTCCCAAAATCGGCATCTTTGTATGTGAATGTGGCGGAAACATAGGCGATGTTGTAGATGTCAAAGCGGTTGTTGAAGCAGTTAAGAATTGGAAAGGAGTTGCTGTAGCAAAATATCACAAGTATTTGTGTTCGAAACCAGCCCAAGAAACGATTGTGGATGCAATAAAAAAGGAAAATTTGGACAGAATCGTTATTGCCAGCTGTACACCACGTATGCATCTTGCTACTTTCCAGAGTGTTTTGGAACAAGCTGGATTAAACCCTTACATGCTCGAATTTGTAAATATTCGAGAGCAAGACTCATGGGTTATGGGTCCACATCCATCGCCAGAAGCAACAAAGAAGGCTATAAGCCTCATTAGAGGTGGTTACGAGCGAAGTAAGGAGCTTGAGCCTTTAGAAACTATACGCGAAAAAGGTTCAAGAGAAATTCTCATTGTGGGGGGCGGCATTGCTGGAATCACGGCTGCACTTGAGCTTGGCTATTTAGGCTACAAAGTTCATGTGGTAGAACGCAAGCCCAGCATCGGCGGCAACATGGCAAAATTAACAAAAGTTTTTCCTACTTTGGATTGTGCACAATGTATTCTTACACCGCGCATGGCTGAGGTTGGACGGAATTCTAATGTTAATTTGCTTACTTATGCTGAAGTGCAAGAGGTTAGTGGGCGACTAGGCAATTATTATGTTAAGGTGTATATGAAGCCTCGTGGTGTGGATGTTCAGAAGTGTAGAAGTTGTGGTGTGTGTGCAAAAGTTTGTCCTGTTGTGGTTTCAGACGAGTTTAACGAGGGTTTGTCGCAGAGAAAGGCTGCTTACATCGAGTTTCCACAAGCAGTGCCGTCTGCTTATGTTATAGATTTTGATGCATGTACAAAATGTCGCAAGTGTGAGCAGCTTTGTCCAGCTAAAGCCATAAACATTGATGATGTAGGGCAAACAATTGAGCTTCACGTTGGTGGGATTATTTTGGCGACGGGTTATCAGCTTTATGATGCGCGAAAGTTGGAAACTTTTGGTTATGGCGTTTACAAAGATGTTATTACGATGATGGATTTGGAGCGGCTTGTTTCTGCTACTGGTCCCACAGGTGGCTATGTGAAGCGTGCTGATGGTGGTGATGTTAAGAGCATGGCGATTGTGCTTTGCGCTGGTTCGCGTGATAAAAAGTATATTCCTTATTGCAGTCGGATTTGTTGCATGTATGCTTTGAAGCAAGCTTTTGTGCTTAAGAAAATGCTTGGTATTGACGTTACAATTTATTATACTGATATTAGGGCTACTGGTAAGGGTTATGAGGATTTGTATTGGCGGGATCAGGAAGCTGGTGTTGTCTTCATTCGTGGTAAGGTGGCTGAGGTTTATAAGAATAGTAGTAGTGGCAAGCTTGTTGTTTTGGCTGAGGACACGTTGACGGGTGAGGTGGGCGAATCTGAGTTTGATATGGTGGCTTTGGCCACACCTATGGTTGCGCCGAGCGGTTTGAAAGAGCTTGCGGATAAGCTGAAGGTTTCTATAGGTGAGGATGGGTTTATCACGGAGAAGCATCCGAAGTTAGATCCTGTGGATTCGCTTGTTACTGGTGTTTTTGCTTGTGGTTGTGCACTCAGCCCTAAAGATGTGCGGGATACTGTTTCTGATAGTTTAGGTGCTGCTGCAAAGGCTGCTTTGTTTTTGAAGAGTGATTTTGTTACGACTAGTCCTGAGAAAGCTTTTGTGGTTGCTGATTTATGCAATGGTTGTGAGGTTTGTGTGCCTGTTTGTCCTGTGGGTGCTATTAGTATGGAGAATGGTAAGGCTGTGGTTAGCGCTTTTCAATGTGTTGGCTGTGGTGCTTGCATTCCTGCTTGTCCTAAGGAGGCTATTGATTTTAGGAATTCGACAAATAGGCAGTTGTTTGCGCAGTTGCGTGGTGTGCTTGCGGACAAGGAGGCTGGTGAAATTCGGATTGTAGCGTTTGTTGACAGGAATGTTGGTTATACGGGTTTAGATTTTTTGGGTTTAGATAGGACGAATTATCCTGAGAATATTCGTATTGTTGCTGTTCCTTCTACGGCTATTTTAGGCGTTAAGCATCTGCTTTATGCTTTTGCTTTTGGTGCTGATGGCGTGCTTGTTATTGAAGGGAGTGAGGAGATTGATGAACGTTTTACGAAGAAGCGGATGATCGAGATGGGACGTGAACTGGCAGCTTATGGCATTGAGAGCATGCGTGTTCGCTATAGTTATGTGCCTTTGCCTGTGTATAAGAAGGCTGCTGAGTTGTTTGGTATGTTTACAGAGCGTATTAAGAAGTTTGGTCCTTTTTCGGATGAGAAGCGTATTGTGATAAGGGAGAAGTTGGGAGTTTAGTGGTTAGTTGTTCTTGGAGTGTGTAGGTCCCCCCTTATAAATAGATTGATGTTTAGAGTTTTGTTAGAAAATTGTGCAGAAGAGCTGTTTCTTGAAGAGTTTTCTGTTATTCGCGTTTGAAGAGCCAAAATACCCACATGAGACCGATTATGCAGCCAGCTACGACTATGGAGACTAGGATTATGGCGATGTTTTGGAATAGGTCAAAGTTTGTTGACCAGAATAGAACGTGGAGTAGCATGAATATTGCCCAGCAGATGCCAGCAATTAGCGTTACCACGATTGGAATGAATGGGCTTTCTTCTTTCTTTGCCATAAAAGCACATTTTGTTGTTTAGTCATATATATCTCCTTTTCCATGCACACAATAAAATAGAAAATACCCGAATGAAGCTGTTTCATATGGAGATAGCTCGTAACATGTGGCTTAATATTAATAATACAATAAGAGAACGAGCTAGAGATGCGTTAAGAAATGTATGAATAAGTGTTTTGTAAGCAAAAATTATATGAAATGCGATTGTAAACAAGACTCTGCAAGTATTTGGAGAGTAATATAACGTGGACATAATCGTTTGTGTTAAGCATGTACCAGAAACAGCAGAAGCAGAACTAAAAATAGATGTATCAGGCAAAGCAGTAGAAAAGACTGGTCTAGTCTATGACATAAATGAATGGGATGATTATGCATTAGAAGAGGCTGTGCGCATAAAAGAAAAGCTGGGCGGAACAGTCACAGCCATAACTATAGGCTCCCAAGACAGTGAATCCACATTGCGCAAGTGCCTTGCACGCGGAGCAGACACAGCTATACGCTTAACAGACCCAAAATTTGAAAACTCAGACGCTTATGCAACCGCAAAAATATTGCACAGCGTAATCAAAACCTTACACTACGATCTAATCTTGACGGGCATGCAAGCAGGCGACGATGGCAACGCCGCAGTGGGGCCTATTCTCGCGGAAATGTTCAATATTCCACATGTGACTATGGCAAAAAAACTTGAATTAGCGGCTGGCATAGCAAAAGTGAACCGTGAACTTGAAGGCGGGATAGAAGAACAGCTTGAAGTACGCTTACCAGCTTTAGTTAGCGTTCAAACTGGCATTAATGAACCTCGCTATGTTAGCATAATGGGCATTCGCAAAGCTATGCAGAAGGAAGTCAAAGTCTTAAGTTTGGCTGATATTGGCTTAAGTGAAAATGATGTTGGCGTTGCTGGTTCATGGATAAGCATTGACAAGCTTTATGTGCCTCCAGTTGAGAAGCAAGCAGAATTCCTCAAAGGCACACCAGACGAAATCTCTGCAAAAATTGCCGATATTCTCAAGTCGAGGGGGCTGATATAGCATGGCAAAAATCTTCGTTTTAGCAGAGCATAGGCAAGGCGCAATACGCGACATAACATATGAAATGCTCACAAAAGCACAAGAAATCGCAGAAAAAACAAGCGCAGAATTGAATGCCGTGATTCTTGGCAATAATGTTAAAGAACAAGCAAAAGCCCTAACAGAATACGCACAAAATGTTCTGCTAATCCAAGATGCAAAACTTGAAAACTTTAACTCTGAAGCCTACAAACGAATCCTAACTAAACTAATCACTGAACACAAACCTTCACTCGTTCTAATGGGACACACAAGCTACGGCATAGAATTAGCTCCACGCCTAGCTGCAGCATTGAACACGCCGCTCGCAACAGACTGCATAGACATCGCATTTGAAAGCGACACGTTCATCGTAACACGACAAATGTACGGTGGAAAAGTAAACGTTAAAGCAATTGCACGCAAAGCTGAAACCTACATGGCAACAATACGCCAAGCAACTTTCACACCTAAAAAACCCGAACCACCAGCAAATGGACAAATAACAGAAATTCCCTCACCTTTAACAGAGGAAATAACAGAAAAACGCTTCATACAATACGTTCTACCACCACCGGGCGGAGTAGACATAACGGCTGCAGAAAAACTTGTTGGCATAGGCAGAGGCATAAAAGACCAAGCAAACATGCCCTTGATGGAAGAATTAGCCAAAACCTTAGGCGCTATCCTCGCATGCTCTCGCCCAATCGTAGATAAAGGCTGGCTTCCAAACGATAGGCAAGTGGGCAGTTCAGGAAAAACTGTCAAACCAAAGCTTTACATAGCCTTGGGCATTAGTGGCGCCTTCCAGCATGTTTTAGGCATGAAAAGCAGCGACCTAATAATCGCTGTAAACAAAGACCCTAAAGCACCCATCTTCAGCTTTGCAGATTACGCTGTAGTTGAAGATTTATTCAAAATTGTTCCTTCTTTGAAAAACAAGATTAATGAACTACGAATACAAAAAGCATAAGTTCCAAAAACAATTGAGGAGAAACGAAATGGAATTCAAATTAAACGAAGAACAGCAAGAAATCAAGCGTGCTGTGCGCGAATTTGCAGAAAAAGAACTCACACCAGAACTTGCCTTAGAATTTGACCAAAAAGAAGAATTCCCCTTAAGCCTATACAAAAAAACTGCTCAGTTAGGCTTCACAAGCATGCGCATACCACAACAATACGATGGACAAGGCTACGGCGTCCTCGAAGACTGCATAGTCGTAGAAGAACTATGCCGCGTTGACCCAGGCTTAGGCGTGGCGATTTCTTTGGGCAATTTAATGATTCCTGACGTTTTGTTGAAGCATGGAACTGAAGAGCAAAAAGCAAAATACATCCCGCCGCTTGCTAAAGGCGACAAAATCGCCGCTGCTGCTTTCACTGAGCCTGAGCATGGAAGCGACATAACACGCATGGATTCTACTGCAGTAAAAAGTGGAAGCGAATGGGTAATAAATGGCGCTAAAGAATTTATAACAAACGCTCCAATAGCTGACACTTTCATAATCTTATGCCAATCAGACCCGAATGTGCAGCCTCCGCATCGTGGACAAAGCCTGTTTTTAGCAGAAAAAGGAATGCAGGGTTTAGAAGCAACAAAATTGCATGGCAAAATGGGCATAAAACCATGCGTAACAGGCTCGCTTAGCATGAGCGATTTAAAAGTGCCAGAAACAAACCTTGTAGGCGAATTAAACAAGGGCTTCTATTACACGCTGGAACTTTTCGACGGGACACGAATCACAGTGGCAGCACAAGCCGTAGGCATGGCGCAAGGTGCCTTTGAAAAAGCATTGGCTTACGCAAAAACACGAAAACAGTTTGGACAATCAATAATCAACTTTCAAGGTGTATCCTTCAAGCTGGCTGAAATGGCAATAAAAATTGAATCTGCAAGACTGTTAATGTACAAGGCTGCTTGGCTTTATGACAAGGAAAAACCGAACCCTGTTGCAACTTCTATGGCTAAGGCTTATGCAAGTCGCGTCGCGATGGAAGTTACTGATGATGCCATACAAATCTTCGGCGGATATGGCTACTTAGCAGATTATCACGTGGAACGTTTTCACAGATGTGCAAAAATCACTGAAATTTATGAAGGAACAAGTGAAATACAAAAACTAACCATAGCAAACTATTTGCAAAAGCAACCATAAACAAAAATCCATATTCCTTCTTTTCTATTTCACGCATCCAAATAATTCTTTCAGCTATTCTTCTTTTCTCTCTGGTTCTTTCACCAACACCAATGTCAGCAGGAACGAGGGCACAACTGCTGCTATGGCAACCATAAAGGGTGCTTGAGGAGAAACATGCTCATACAAGTATCCGCCCAGCAGACTGCCCGTAGCCATGATTATGTAATTAGCGAAGTTGATGAAACCGTTCACTTTACCACGCTGCTCTTTAGGGGTCAAATCGGTTTGCAATGCTCCAAAAGACGCATTCATCATTACTTGCCCTGCGCCTAAAAGGATAAGCGATATGATAACTCTTGTCAAGTCTCCATACACGAAAATCAGCATTGCCAATCCAAAGATTAGTATAGAGACGAGAATAGGCGTCTTCCTTTTTATCTTATCGACTAGTTTACCTACTGGTAGGGCTAGAATAATTGTTGTGATTGGCACAATTGCAAGGATGAGACCCCACACCACCTCGTCTATGAGAAGTACTTTTGTAGCATAGATAACCGTGTAAAGCATTGTAGAAGAGAATCCGAAAATAGCTATAGAAAATGAAATGAAAAGATAGAACATTGATTTAGGCACTTTCTTCCACACGCCAAAGCTTTCTCTTAGAGCTGTTGGATAGCTGTGTATAATCTCATTCAAACGTGGTTTTGTGGCGCCTACAATAGTTTCTTTTAGGAAGAAGAATCTGAAAAATGCTGCAGTTAGAAAAAGGGCTACAACAATGCCATAAGCTATCCGCATGCCATTGATTAAACCGAAGCTGGCCCGTAGCAAGCTGGCGACTGCTGGGCTTGGCGTTGTGGAAGCACTGGCTATGAGCATGACTATGCTGAATCCCATTCCCCTTCTTTCAGGAGGCAACGAATCAGAAATCATTGCATTCAAAGCCGGCTGATAAGTTGAGTTAAATATAGCCATCAAAACTGCGCCAACAAGTATGAAGTGCCATGACGGTGCGATTGCGTAAAGTATGAAACTGAGGGCTACGCCGAAAGTCATTGTTGAGATGAGCCATTTTCTTCCATACTTGTCAGCCAAATAACCTCCTGGAAACTGGAGAGAAGCCAATGCTAGGAATTGGGAGAGTGCTATAACACCTAGAATTGTTGCAGTAGCGCCAAGTTCGAGCACATACAATCCATAATAAGTGGCTGGCAGTTCCATGGCGAAGTCTACCATTATCCAGCTTATTATCAAAACTGCATAGTTTCCTTTAATAAATGAAAATTCTTGTCTTAGCGTTCCGAGGAATGTCATCTTCTCTCCTTCTTACATTGCTAGCGGGCTGAACACTTCAGTTTAATGTTCTGGAAAAAAGTGGTCAGCATAATGACTACATTTTCACTAATTTCCTTCTGAATTATGTATATTTCTTCTTTTGCCAAAAATATTCCCTCTATTTTCGCCAAAAGAGAATCATACTGGTAGATATAAAGGGCAACGCACATGCCGTAATCACAAATCGTGACTGCTTCTAATGTTCACTTGTAAATAAGTAAAAAAGAAAAAGGATAGGAGGTGATGCGTTTAGTGAGTTTAGATTTTTCTTTTGTTTAAAACGGATCTGAACGATTTTCCACAGCATTCAAAGAGTCCAATTGTGAGTTCAGTTCTTTTGCCACTTTTGTCTTTTCTTCCAGCCATCTTCCAAATCTTCTTAGGCTTACCGACTTCTTTCTTACATTTAGGACATTTAGCCATAAATTCCACTGTTCAACCATTACATACGATGACAATAAAAAACTTTCCATTGAAAATAGAAGCAGAAAGAACTTTCCAACAAAGGAATAGCAAGTGTATATGTCTTCATGACTTTTATTACCATTCTCTCTTTACCTTTAGAGCGTTGAAAATGGAGGAAACATTTTGCTTGTTGAAAAAATCAAAAAGTAGCAGTAGTCGGCTCTTGCGCAATGGACAGCAAAATTGCCAAACTTCTTGCAGTGGCTAAGTATGAAGTTGTAATTTTTTCCACAACCATGATACGACAGAGAACCATCAAACTATTTCTCATATTCGAGCATTGCAGCGGATGCCGAAAAACCCCATCCATAACCAAGCATCAAAACAATGTCGCCTTCTGAAAATTTGTTATCCAAAACTATTTGTTTAAGGATGAATGGCAGGCTTGCCCCCGCTAAGTTGCCATACTCTCTTAGAATTTTATGCGATTCACTAATCTTTTCATGTCGAATTCCATTGTGCTCAGCTAAAGCCTTGAGTATCTTTTCGCTACCCGTGTGAACTGCCCACTTCTTCGCTGTGCTTGTAATTTTTGCAAAGCTTTTTCCAAGCAGTCGCTTTAGAGCTTTGTCCGTGTATTTAATGCCTAATTGTGGAATTTTCTTATCTAAGTGAGAATAGAGTCCAAACTTGAAGGGTTCGTTTAAGGTTGAAAGTCTGGCATAGCCAGCTAAATAATCTTTTTTTCCAAGATTTGTGACTTCCACAATTTTCCTAACCGCTAATCCTTCTCTCTTGTTTGTTCCGATGACAGCGGCTACTCCGTCTCCGAAGAGGAAAAACTCCATGGTTGCAATCCATTTTCTTAGCTCCAGTTGCCTGTTAGCATTGTTTTTTATCTGGTTAATCTGGTTGATTTCCATGAGTTCTTTTATGCCACGTATCTGGTTATGGAACCAGTATGAATTCACTCCAGAAATACAAAGTAAAACATAATCTTCAGGATTCGTGGCAAGATAGTTTTCAGCAAGTTCTAAGGCTTTCGTAAAGGCTGCGCAAGCCATTCCTTGAACATTGACATATTTGATGTAAGGGTTAAAACCAAGTTTTCTGACTAAAAGTTGGCTAAGACCTGGACATAAAAAGGGGTTCACGTCATAAGTCATAATGAAATAGCCTATATTCTTTATGGATATATCAGCGTTTTTGACAGCGTCTTCGCAAGCCTCTAAACAGAGATTGGTGAGGTCAGCCTCGTTCAAAATGGTCTCCGATTTTAAAGGTGAAGTAGCATAGCTAATGACGTGTCTTTTTACAACTCCCAAGTTCAGTATGTTCTCTTTAACTTGTTCGGGAATTTGGCATGGAAAGCTTCGTATCAACTCTTCAGTTGAATATTTATTTTTAGGCACAGCAGTTGACAAATTAAGTATCTGCATGGCTGTAAGAATAGCAGAGAAAATTATAAAAAAGATTCTCTGAATGATCAGAGCCAATGATGTTGGTTCGCTGATTTTCATAGAATTACCAATGAATTCTGTTAGCATTCTCGGAAAAGTGCTCTAAAAGGAGTAACAAGAAGCCAAGAAAGCTTATACTAGTTCAGCTTTTTTGTCTCAAAGAATTTTGTGTTTATTCATTTGGGAAATTGAGCTTTAAACTATTTCGAAATGTATAAGAGACATAGTTTGTTTCTAAAATGAAGAGATGGCTAGTGTGCGTGTTAAAGTCAACGTTACTGGCATAGTTCAAGGCGTAGGCTTTCGCCCCTTCATCTATCGAATAGCAGTTAAAAACGGCTTGAAGGGGTATGTGAGGAACCGAGGTGATGCTGGAGTAGAAATATTGCTTGAAGGCGAGGAAGTGGACATCAAAAATTTTATGTGCGATTTAAAAGAGAAGAAGCCCCCACTTTCACAAATCTACGATATTATCACAGTAAAGCTTGAGGGCAAAGAAAGATATGAGAAATTCGCCATTCATAAGAGCTTAGATGAAGTGGAGCTTTCGGGTTCTGTTATTCCGTCTGACATTGCCATATGCAACGAATGCCTAAGGGAATTAAGAGACCCAAAAGACCCACGATACGAATACTTCTTTATCACGTGCACTGATTGCGGTCCAAGATACACAATTATCGATAAGCTACCATATGACCGAGAGAATACCACTATGCATGATTTTCCAATGTGCAACTTCTGCCGAACCGAATACACAGAACCCCTGAACAGACGCTTTCACGCACAAACAGTGGCAGATGCAAAATGTGGACCCAAAACATGGTTAGCTACACAAAATGGCGAGTTAATCCAACAGAAGGACCCTATTCGAGAGGCGGGTAGCCTACTTTCAGAAGGCTTCATTGTTGCTATAAAAGGCTATGGCGGCTTTCACGTAGCAACTTCAACAACCAAAGACGAGCCATTAATCAGACTTAGGAAAGTTAAGCATCGAAGTCAAAAACCCTTCGCAATCATGGCACGAAGCCTAGATGCAATAAAAACTTTTGCAGAAATAAGCAAAAGCGAAGCAGAACTTCTCGCGTCTTATGCTCGCCCAATAGTATTGCTAAACAAAAATGACGCCTATTATCTTTCTAATCTGATTTCACCAAACTTGCACAATGTTGGTGTTATGTTGCCTTACACTGGTTTGCATTACATGCTCTTTGACAGAGTAGATGACCCTGCTTTCGTGATGACAAGTGCCAATCCACCCAATCAGCCAATAATAAAGGACAATGAAGAAGCACTAAGAATGCTGAGCGATACTGTTGACTATTTCCTATTTCATAATCGCAGAATAGCCCACAGATGCGACGACTCTGTAGCCCGTATGCATGGCAACGACCTAGTTTTCCTAAGGCGTTCACGGGGATATGCACCAGCGCCTATAATTCTTAAGGAAAAGGCAAAGCACTGCGTTGCAGGCTTAGGCGGAGAATTGAACAACACTGCATGCATTCTACTTGAAAATAAAGCCTTCATTTCGCAGCACATAGGCGATGTAGAAAATGTTGAAACAAGAGATTTTCTCGAAAATGCTGCGAAGCACTTGATTCGTTTGACAAACAGCAAAGTTGAAGCCGTTGCATGCGATTTGCATCCCAAATTTACAACAACAAAACTTGCAAGGGATTTAGCAGAAGAAAACGGCTGGCAACTATTGCAAGTGCAACACCATTATGCACATATTGCGGCTTTAATGGCAGAGCATAATGTGAAAGAAATTGTGGGCGTGTGCTGTGATGGCTATGGTTATGGGATTGATGGCGGAGCATGGGGCGGCGAAATAATCCTTGCTATGCGAGAATCTGCCAAATTTAGTCGAATAGCCCATCTTGAAAAGCAACCATTAACAGGAGGTGACCTAGCAACCCATTATCCGCTGAGAATGGCTGCTGGCATACTTTACAAAAAAGTAGACATTAAGGATTGGCTTTTGGAAAACAAGCAGCATTTTCCCTACGGCGAAGACGAAATCCAAATAATTTTACATCAGCTCGAAAAAGGCGGCAACATAATTGAAACAACAAGTTGCGGCAGAGTTTTTGACGCCGTTGCAGCAGTTTTGGGCATATGCTATGAACGCACGTATGAAGGCGAACCCGCTATGAAGCTTGAATCAACCGCATTAAAAGGTAAAGATGTGCTTAATCTGCAACCAATAATAAAAGGCAACACACTAGACACTACGCATTTACTCTCGGAAATATTTGAAAATAGACAAAAACACTCAGTTGCAGATTTGGCTTATTCTGCCCATGCATACATAGCCAGAGGCTTAGCTACATTAGCCATAGAAAAAGCATCAAAAAACGGCATTAAAACCATAGGCTTTTCTGGAGGAGCTGCATGCAATGAAATCTTAGCTTCAACAATGCGAAGGATAGCGGAGGCTACTGGTCTGCAGTTTCTCGTTCACAAAATTGTTCCTCCAGGCGATGGCGGAGTATCTTTTGGTCAAGCAGTTGTTGGTGGTTTTTTCAAGGTTTAAACCATAATTGATTTATTGGCGTGTATTTTCTGGCTATTATTGATGAGTATGTGTTTGGCGATTCCTGCAAAAGTCATAGGCATTCGCGAAGATAGGGCTAAAGTGGATTTTGGGGAAGGTGTCCTAAGGGAAGTCAATATAACGCTTGTAAATGCAAAAATAGGCGATTACGTTTTGGTTCATGCTGGCTATGCTATACAAGTTCTGGATGAGAATGAAGCTCAAGAAACATTGCGCTTATGGAATGAAATTCTTGAAGCTGAGGCTGAAATTCGGCAAAAACAAAGATAAGTTGAAAGAGAAATGGCTGAAAAATTAAGATTTAGAAATGCAGACTTGGCAAAGCGGATAGTAGAAAAAATCCATAAAATCGCACCAGAAAAAGAATCTGTCAAAATTTGTCATGTTTGCGGCACCCACGAGTGGACTATTACACATTTTGGGATACGCAGCCTACTTCCAGCAAATGTCGAGGTTATCGCTGGACCTGGCTGTCCAGTCTGCACTGTTCCCGCTTCAGAAATTGATGAAGCCGTGCAATTAGCCTTGAAAGATGTGACTATTACATGTTTTGGTGATGTTTTGCGTGTTCCTGGTTCGAGGGTGTCTCTTTTGGATGCGAAGGCTGAAGGAGCGAATGTTCATGTAGTCTACAGCGTTAGTGATGCAGTTAAAATGGCTGAAAAAGAGCCTGAGAAGGAATTTGCTTTTTTCGCTATTGGTTTCGAAACCAC
>CAYXZM010000014.1:0-5367 GCA_964469615.1 uncultured Candidatus Bathyarchaeia archaeon
TTCTCCAATTGTCTTAATTTTCGCGCCTCTTCCAGTTGGAATGTCGATGACAACGTGAGTAGCGCCTATGGCTTTCTTTTTACTTAGAATCGAAGGCAATAGCAGCGGATCTATGCCGAGAGAATACTCTACTTGGATAAAGAGGTCGTCTGCAGGTGCCAATTCCAGTGCACCGCCCCAAACCATGCAGCCATTTGTCTTATTCACAACCTCTGTTATTTCCTCAATTGTCAAATTTACTGGGCACAAGTTTTCAACGCGGTCCGCGGTTCCAGCGGGAGAAGTAACCGCCCTCGAAGAAGTTTTAGGAATGGTGAAGCCAGCCGCTGCAACTATTGGAACTACTAGAATTGTTGTTTTATCGCCAGGTATGCCGCCTATGCTGTGTTTGTCCAAGATTTGCTTTTTATCCAAGCTAAGCGTGCATCCGGTTTCAACCATGGCTCTTGATAAAGCTTCGATTTCGTCTAGGCTGATGCCTCGAATGTGAAGAGCTGTCACAAAAGCTGCAATTTCAGCATCGCTAAGATGATGCTCCACTACATCCTTAACTATAGCTTTAATTTTAGTTTCGTCAAGTCTTTCGCCATGTATTTTTTCCTGGACATAAGAGAGCGATTCAGGAATGTAGGCGTGTTGCACTTCAACTTTTTCTCCATCCTTTATCCCAAGCATTTTCGAAATTTCCGTGTAGAATCCTATTTGGTTACGTGGGAAACCGCTTGCTATGTTCACGATGGCAATTATCTGTCTATCTTTGTGACTTATTCTCACTCTATCTGAAGAATGCACACCCAAGAATGCTGCTGTCTCCTCATCTATTATTGCAATTCTTCTTCCGCCAGCTTGAATATTCAACAACTTAGCCTTAAGCTTCATTGTAGTGCACATCTATTAAACGAGGCGTTTAACGGTTAAAGGTTTTAAGTGAAAGGGCAACAATATAAACGCTTAGGGTTAACAACTTGCGATACACAGACTTTGTGGACTTAAAATACAAAACTTTTGAAGAGGATTTAATCTGTGAATTTTATGTAGAACCAAAAGGTATAAGCATTCAAGAGGTAGCGGGTGGTGTTGCTGCAGAAAGTTCTATAGGAACATGGACGGAGCTTACAACCGAAAAAGAATATGTGAGAAAACTTGCTGCCCGCGTTTTTGAAATAGACGGTAACCGCGTGAAGGTCGCCTATCCCGTTGAACTTTTCGAACATGGCAACATGCCCAACATTTTAAGCAGCATTGCAGGTAACATTTTTGGATTGAGAGCCATAAAGAATCTAAGGCTTAATGATGTCAAGTTTCCATCTAAGCTCATTAAGAGTTTTAAAGGTCCAAAATTTGGAATTGAAGGAATTCGCAAGCTAGCTAAAGTTTATGATCGCCCACTTGTAGGAACCATCATCAAACCAAAGCTTGGATTAAAAACCGAAGATCATGCGCGCGTTGCATATGAGGCTTGGGTTGGCGGATGTGATATCGTTAAAGACGACGAAAACTTGAGCAGTCAAAAGTTCAATAGATTTGAAGAACGTGTCGTAAAAACTTTGGAGAGTAGAGACAAAGCTGAAGATGAAACTGGTGAAAAAAAGGTTTACATGGTTAACATCACCGCAGAAACGGAGGAAATGATTAGAAGGGCAGAGTTCGTATTAGCTCAAGGTGGCGAATACGTTATGGTGGACATTTTGACATGCGGCTTTTCCGCTTTACAAACGCTACGTGAAAAAGATCTTTCCCTCGTAATCCATGGACATAGAGCTGGACACGCAGCGTTCACCAAAGACCCCAAACATGGAATTTCAATGCGAGTAATTGCTAAAATTGCCCGAATCATAGGCGTAGATCAGCTGCACGTGGGCACCGTTGTTGGAAAAATGCGCGAAACAAAGGAAGAAGTTAAAGAAAACATTGAAGCCCTAAAGATGAAAATCAATGGAATAAAACCATGCTTGCCCGTGGCTTCCGGCGGCTTACATCCAAGAATGATCCCAAATTTAGTAAAATTTTTCGGGAAAGACTTTGTAATCCAGGCTGGCGGAGGCATTCATGGACATACACAAGGGACAATAGCAGGCGCGATGGCGATGCGTCAGGCGGTCGACGCGGCTATGAAAGGAATATCGCTAGAAAAATATGCTAGAACCCATAAGGAGCTTGAGGTAGCATTACAGATTTGGAAATCATAAAATGAATTAATTTTCCAGTTATTCAAAAACCCACGGGTACTTTCTATGTATTACTTCTATTATTGAATGCGGTGAAATTATTCCTTCTTCACAGATTATCCCATGGATAAAGTCACGTCTGGTCACATCAAACACTGGATTTCGTATAATCAAATTTTGAGGAGGATTTTTCCAAACTTCATCTGGGCTTCGCTCTTCTATTTTTTCGTAATCGCCATACATGGTTGCAGGATCAAATTTTAAGAGTTCTGAAACCACGTAAAAGGGTGTTCTCGCCTCCTTTGCTATCAACGCAATAGTGCTTGTACCAATTTTGTTTATCACGTTCCCTTCTGATGTTATAGCGTCTGCTCCCACAAGGACAAGATCAACATCATTCATAAAGAAGCGGGCCGCAGAATCTACAATCAGAGTAGTTTTTACGCCTATTTCTAGCATCTCTTTTGCGGTTATTCTTCCTTGATGAAAAGGTCTTGTTTCAGTACAAATAACTTCAAATGATTTCCCTTTTTCTTTAGCCTTTTTTAAAAGGTATGTTACCGTTGAAGAATGACAGTGCGTTAGTATAACAGAGTTATTCGGTATTCTTTTTGCACCTATTTCAGCAATTTTTTCCTTAGAATTTTCAAGAATCATAAGAAACTGTTTGGAAACCGACGAAGCAATTCTCACAAGATCGTTCACATTTTTCTTTTTGCTTTTTTCCACCTGGCTTATTATCCATCGAATCGCATTTCTCATCAAAGGTTCAGTCTCCCTAGAAGCAAACAAAATGTCTCTTGCTTCCAAAAGTTCACAAAGAAACTCATCCTTCTCC
Organism: uncultured Candidatus Bathyarchaeia archaeon; assembly: GCA_964469615.1. GTDB lineage: Archaea > Thermoproteota > Bathyarchaeia > Bathyarchaeales > Bathycorpusculaceae > CAYXZM01. The sequence continues at coordinate 3,007 of CAYXZM010000014.1, forward strand.
TCGGCTTTTGTTTGACTAGCCAATGTCTCAATCGCCTTTATAGCCGCTATAGCAATGTTTCTCGCACCTCGAACCTCAAGTTTCCTTATTTTTTCAGCAGTCTCTTTAACAGACTCCAAAATTTCACCCATATAACTATTAAGTGGCACAACTATAAACTTTGGCATAAAAGACAATTAAAGCTAAAGCCTCTATTTTGCCAGATTCCGTTAGTGTCTCTTAACATAAATAAAGCCTATTGTTGGTGCCATGCTATTTATGAACTGTAACTCTAAATTGTTAATTCACAATGTTTTTCCATCTACAGGCTGTCTGGAACAATAGGTGAAAAATAGTGGCTCCTAAGAAGCGTAAGTCGTTCTATGAGTCTATTACTCCCGACCAAAAGATGTCATTTCCGGAGTATGTTAGTGAAACATGGAAAGGAAGCATCGTGTCAGTTCGGTCACATAAAAGAAGCAAACCAGGCATGCGACGGAAGACTGTGCCAGTAAGAAGCTATGAAGGAAGAAAGCGCAAATTCCGCTAAAATGGTCGTGGTGATGTTGAATGAAGACAGGACTTCACTCTATGCATGAAGCAATAGGGAACATGTTCAAAAACGCCTTGCCACCTAAATACAGCTTGATAAGAGACAAAGCATGCGGTGGGAAGCAACGCATCCCTCTATTCTACATCGCAAAGAAATCTCGAGAAACAGAATACTGCAATGTTGACCTTTTGATCCTAAAGAAAAACAAGATAAAAATAATAGTTGAGATTGAGGAATCGAATGTCAAGCCGACACAAATATGCGGTAAATTTCTAACCTCTGCTTTAGCCCACTGCTATATTCACAACTCCAAGAACAACGAACCATTTGAAATGGATGAATCCGTAACTTTCATACAAGTAGTGGATGCTTCAAAACTTGTGAAAGACAAAACAGCAAAATTCACGCAATGGAAAACCCTGGAAGAATCAATAAACAAGATCATACCTTTGGAAAACAGCAAAATAACAAAGTATAGACTTTTTAGCACAGATGAACTCGATAAGCTAACTTCCTTCATAAAAAAATCACTTAATACCAGCGCTATGTCATGACAACTTGGGCAAGTAGATATAGCTCGTTATATTGGCTCTTCAATGGTATCAATATCCCGAAAAAGAGGTTAATATAGGAAATATAGCAGCTTTCTGAGGGTTCGAACCTTTCTTAGCATTGCAACTCAATTGCGACTAATTTTAAAACTCTGAAAATTCCGAGAGTTTAAACGAGGATTTTAATGTATACAACCATCGTGATTTTGTTTGCCTTTTCAGTTTGGGTTAATGTTCGTTTAATCATCGTTAACAGAATTTATCGTGTAAGTTTAGACTGGCCGAGATATACGAACGGCGAAAATTGGTATGCATGCGCATGCTGATTTTCTTCGTTAAAATTGATAGCCTCCTCTAGATTTTTTGGAATGTTTTATTTGAATTGAAAAAGGGAGAAAATGGCTTTTTCTAGGGTGGTCGTTGGTGTTCTCTTCCGCCTCTTCCTCTCAGACGTGTACGCCAAACTAAAGTGCCCGCTACAGTGGCGGAGATCACAACCAGTGTTATGCCCATGATGCCCAATATGCCTCCAAGGCGGTCCATTAAACTGGGATAAACCACTTGCATGGTTAAGCGATAGGTTCCAATTCCGCCGTCATCATCCATCACTGTAAGGGTGACGTTGTATGTTTTAAGCGTTCCTTGACCTATAAATGCTGGCGGTTCACCTTCAAAAGTTACTGTTGGATTTTTTTCACTGCTTGTTTGAGGTGTAGCTCCTTCACCGAAAACCCAAGAGCAGGTGAACGTGTCGCTTCCTGGGTCATCTATGTATGTTTCAAATCGAACCTGTTTTTCCGCTTCCACTACATAGCATGGAGGTGTTCCTGTGCCGAAGGGTAGAGATGTGTAGGCGCTTGGAACTGGAGCTACATTTAGAACTGTGAGGCGCCGGGAACAGATGCTGCTTTGGTATTCACCGTCGGAAGCTTGAACTTTTACGCTGCATCTAGTGTTGTCGCTGTAAGTATGAGAGGTTGTAGGTGATGATATCCAACTGGTGTCCCATGTTCCGTCGCCGTTGAAATCCCACCTATAAGTAAGCGATGTCCTTTCATGATCTGTGAATCCATAGTCTGCAACATTAAACGTATACGTGGTTCCCTCCGTTATTGTTATATCTTCTGGCGTGGGAGTACTAGCGGACGGCGGGCGATTTGCTAATCCTCCAACGCGTAGTGATGGGTCTCCGAAAAGCATGAATTTTATTGGTTGATGATAGCCAGCAACTAAAAACCAGTCGCCACCAGACCTTACAGTTGTTTCTCCTCGACCAAT
>CAYXZM010000015.1:0-43423 GCA_964469615.1 uncultured Candidatus Bathyarchaeia archaeon
ATTGAGGGTTCCAGCGGAAAACTTCGGTTAGAACTTCGCCTGTTTGAGCATCGATACCCTTCACTTCAGACACGATGCGCACGCGTCTTGCAGGTTTACCTTTAACTTCGGTTCTTTCCATAACTAAAATGACGTTTGTCATTGCAATAAGCGGTTTAGGAATATTCATGGGTTCAGCAGCTAACCGTTTTATCACGGATTCAACAGACTCCGCGTGGATAGTACACATGCCCAAGTGCCCTGTAGCCATGGCTTGGAACAACGTGTAAGCCTCTTCACCACGCACTTCGCCGACAATAATGTAGTCAGGGCGCTGTCTAACTGCTGCTTTCAGCAGATCAAAGAGCGTTATGTCGCCGCCTTGTCTGGCGTCGCCTTTGAAGTTTGCACGCACTACCGACGGAATCCAGTTTTCATGTGGAAGATTAAGCTCCTGAGTATCTTCTACGCTCACAATTTTCATTTCGGGTTTTATGAACATTGAAAGACAGTTAAGCATTGTTGTTTTTCCAGAGGCAACACCTCCAGCAACCAGAACAGAGGCTCTATTTTCTATGATATACCAAAGGTAAGCTGCCATTTCCGAAGATATTGTCTTAAAAGCAATCAAATCTGAAATTGTCAAAGGGTCAACTCTAAAACGCCGAATAGTAAAAGTTGAGCCTCTTCTTGTAACCTCATTCCCATAAGTTAATTGTATTCGACTACCATCAGGAAGCGACGCATCTAAAATAGGAGATGCAATAGAGATGTTTTTTCCAGCTAAATATGCTAGGCGAATTATGAACGAGTTTAGCTCCGTTTCCTCCTCAAATTTTATGTTTGTAGGTAATGATTCATAAAGCCTGTGCCAGACATAAATCGGTATGTTCACACCATCCGCAGAAATATCTTCAATTAAATGATCCTTCATCAGAGGGTCTATTTTTCCATAGCCTATGAAATCTCTTGTTAGGTAGTATACTAGTTTGTCAATGGATTCTGCTGGAACTTTTATGTGATATTTTTTGATTATTTCTTTGGTTTTTTCTCTTAGATAGTTTTCTGCTCTTTCTCTTGTTTCTATTTCTTTTAGGTTTACGTCAACTTCTTCCATTAAGAAAGTTTTTATTTCTTGCAACCGTCTTGCTTCTTCTTTTTGCAACGTTGGTTCTATGATTTCATAGAATGTTTTTTGAGTTTCTGGTTCTTTGACTATTGCCGCGTAGGTATAAGGCTCTTTTATTGGATAGACTTCTCTGAACACTGTTGGTTTTTTGCCATTTTCTTTTATTATTATGCCTACTTCTGTTTGTTCTGGCGTGGACTTTTCCTTCATTAGTATAATCCTCTTCTGGTTATGGTGTGGTGTGTTTTTTTTTCAAGAATATAGTGTGTAGTGAGTCTTAATAAGTTATATGCACGCTTAATCTTTACTATGATTAATATCTAAAATTTTAACTGAAAGACAACATTCAAAAAAGAATTGATGCAACTAAAAAAAGAAAAGTGAAAACAGAAATCTACTTATATCTTGCCCGTCTCTTCTGGCGCTTTTTCTTCTGTTTTCGCATCCTCTTCTTTTTCCATTTAGCGCGCATCCTTATCACACTCCAAAAACGTCACTATTCTATCGTTGCATGTCTACGCTTCAAATCCTCTTCAGTCCGCCCAAGACGATGCATCAATTCCACAACAAGGCTATCCAAAAAAACCATGCAATTATTCTCAAAAACACTTCCCAGCGGGGTTAAGGGTTCACGCTCGCCAATAATTTGCCTAGCCAAGTAATCCTCCTCTCTTGGCCAACCAATCTTTGTTCTTCCTTTAATTGTTATAACTTGGTCAGCCATTCGACCTAACGGAGATTCTGGAAACGAGGTAATGGCGATGACTTTTGCGTTGATTTCTTTTGCAGCTACGCCTGCGGTTAAAACCATTTTTGTGGCGCCTGTGCCCGAAATAGCTATTAACAAGTCTCCTTTTTCAGCGGCAGGCGTGATAGTTTCTCCTAAGAAATAGACATTGAAGCCCAAATTCATCAGACGTAAAGCGAAGGCTCTGGCAACAAATCCGCTTCTCCCTATGCCTATTATGAAGATTTTTTTGTCTTTTGCTTCAAGCAAAAGCTCGATTAGCCGTTCAACCTCTTTTATGTTAAGCTCGTCGATGCAGTTTCTAATGCCAGCGATGATTTCCTCTGCGGCTGCTTTCAACCATTTCAACTTTTTCATGCCCCGAAAAACCCTTACAACTACGCCTAGATTAAAAGCCTTGTGGTTTAAAGTATTCTTTTTAAAAGCTCACTTAAAGATGGAATGGCAAATTGTAAGCGAACATAGATTGCGATTATCAAAATTACAGCTGTTACGACTATGAGAATAAAGTCGTTGCGGTGCATTTTTAGCCTATATAGATTTGTGCGCTTTTCGGTTGCGCCCCAAGCGCGAGATTCCATGGCTTCAGCTAATTCGAGGCTTCTCCGAATTGCACTGATAATTAAGGGGATGAGTACAGGAATATAGTTTCTTATCCTTTTCAGAAAGTTCCCACGCTCCAGCTCTAAACCCCTAGCTTTTTGTGCGTCCATAATAGTCTGAGCTTCCTCGGCTAGAACTGGAACAAAACGCACAGCAGTTGTGAAAGCAAAACAGAATTCATATGGTATGCGAGTCTGCTCGAGAGCCAAGCCTAAGTGATCTGGTGATGTGGTTAGAAAGAAAATGGAGAAAGACTCTATTAGCACTAAAAAGCGCATCGTCATGGCAAGAGCGCCTTCAAAGCTTTGCGTCATTTCGCGCCCTCCTATGTATGAGAAGATGAAGTTCGTTAGGAAAATTATTGTAGCAAGGAAGGCTGCTCCACGCATTGAACGAAGCCATTCACGTTTAATGCCAGCTAAAAAAACAAATGGAAACTGCATGAGAAAAAGTATCATTAGAGGCAGAAGTTCCCCAAAAATGATTGCTACAGTGAAAATTGCGCAGACATAGATAAATTTTATTCTCGGGTCTAAATTATGAATAGGTGAATACACTTTTCTGAATTTGAGCCCATCAAAGACGCTCATTTGACAGCCTCCAAGAACTTAAGCAACACTTTTCGTGCTTCATAAACGTCGATTATGTTTTGAGGAAGCCCTAAGTCGGAAAGTTGAAGGAAGATTTGAGCTATTTGAGGAGAAACAACAGATGCTTGTGTCAAGATTTCTGTGTCTGTGAGGATTTTTTTCGCTTCACCGTCTGCTAAGATTTTTCCTTCTCGCATTAGCAGAACTCTTGGATTGCACTCTGCTACAAATTCAACATCATGCGTTACGATGATGATGGTTTTTCTCTGGGCTCTCATCTGGAGGATGAATTGTCGAAGTTTTTCCTTCTGTTGATAGTCTTGCCCTATTGTCGGCTCATCCAATATCAATATTTTCGGGTTCCATGCAAGCACAGAAGCCAATGCAACTCGTTTTCTCTCTCCCCCGCTCAGCATGAAAGGTGATGTTTTTCTGTATTGAGTTAATCCTAAAAGGTTCAAAGCCCATGTTACCCGTCGTTTTATAATGTTTTCTTTGAATCCGAAATTTCTTAATGCGAAGGCTATTTCCTCTTCTACTGTTTCGCTGAAAAGCTGGTGGTCAGGATTTTGAAAAACAAAGCCTACGTTTCTGGCTAGAGTTGCAACGCTTACTTTTTTTGTGTCAACTCCATCAACAAGCGTATTTCCTTTAGTCGGCTTCAGAAGCCCATTAAAATGCTTAACAAGAGTTGTTTTTCCAGCGCCATTTTGTCCCATTATAGCTACAAATTCACCATTATGAATTGTTAGGTTTATGCCCTTTAATGCTTCTACACCATTGGGATAAGTAAAATAGACATCTTTGACTTCAATCATTAAGTTCTGAGCTTCTCCTTAATCATAGCGGCCATTTCATCAGAGGATAAAGGAACAGTATTGCCAAGTTTCACTCCATCTTTCTGAAGTACGTGATAGAGGCGTGTTGCCTTTGGAATTCCAATTCCTATTAAGCGAGCTTCTTCTGAGCTTAAAATTTCGTGTGGTTTGCCATCTAAAACAACATTTCCATCATCTATTACAATTATGTGATTTGCGTATTTCGCTGTCAAATCAAGCCTATGCTCAACAAGTATAACGGTTATTCCAAGCGTCTTATTCAACTCATAAATCACTTCAAATATTTTCTTTGCGCCTAATGGGTCAAGGAAAGATGTTGGCTCGTCTAGAACTATTACTTCTGGTTGCATTGCTAAAACTGCGGCTATTGCGGTACGTTGCTGTTGGCCTCCTGAAAGTTCGTGAGGCGCTCTTTCTTTTAAATCATATATTCCAGTAAGCTTCAGTGCCCAATCCACTCTTTTACGCATCTCTTTCCTGGAAACTCCAAGGTTTTCTAGTCCAAAAGCAACATCTTTTTCAACAGATAGGGCAAATAGTTGATTTTCTGGATTTTGAAAAACGAGTCCCACATGCTTCGCTAATTCATGAATTGGATGCTCAGCAATATTGAGTCCAGAAACAATTATTTCGCCTTCTAGTTTGCCTTGATAGAAGTGAGGTACTAATCCATTGAAGCATCGACAGAGGGTTGTTTTTCCGCATCCACTTGGACCTGTGATTAATGTGAATTCGCCTTTTTCTATTCTTATAGAAATGTCTCTAATTGATGGTTTTGTTCCGCTCGGATATGTATATGTAAGCTTTTTTGCTTCAATTATCGCCATGTCGTTAGTGCCTGCCTAGGTTTAAGCGAATTGTTTGCTCATTTAAGAGTAGCTACTTAATTATGATTAGTTAACTTTTCTTTTAAAAGCCGTAAGCAACGTTTAAGTCCTATTTCAATGTCTCCCACACCATTTACTCCAGCAGCCGTAGAGTGCCCTCCACCCATTCCATGGAGATATTCTCCCAAAGGTTTGGCAACATCCTTACCTAGGTGTATGCCAGTTTTCTCATGAAATTCACGGGCACAGCGCAAACTTATTTCTAGGCTTTCATTCTTCTGTCCAGCCACAACAGCGAGGTGGGCTCCTATGTCAATTATAGCTCTTGCTGCAGAGGCTTGGTAAGCGCTAACATGGGAAAGTGCAATTATCCAGTCACCAATTTTGAAAAATCTGGCTCTTCTACAAGCTTTTAATCTTGCGACACGTTCAGAGAAATCCATTGGCAACGAGAGCATGGATAATGCTTCTTGAACATTCACACCTGCGTCAATTAATTCTACAACAGTTTTTAATGTAGAGGAGTTGGCTAGGATGAAGTGGCGTGTGTCAAAAGTTATGCCTAAAAATAATGCTTTAGCCTCGCTTTCATTTACTTGAAAACCCGTTTCCTTAAAGAAACTGTATATTATCTCGCATGTTGATGAGGCTCCTTCATTTGTTATACAGAGTTTTGCCAATTTTTCAGTTTCTGGGTGAGTTGCGTGATGGTCAATCACTATTATTGGCGCTTTCGAATTTTTTATCTCTTCAGATAAATTATTCAGCTGTTGAATTGTATTTGTGTCAAGCAACACTATTGCGTCTGCTTTTTCTATGTTTGGTTGCATTTTAATTTCTATTGGTAAATACTCAAGAATATGCTTGGAAAGCCTACTTATTCCTTGAGCAACGCCAATTTCATATTCGATTTCTGGTCTTAAACGTTTTAATAAGCTTGCAAATGCATAAGCGGAGCAGATTGCATCAGGGTCTGCATTATGGTGACATAATAAGACAACAAAATTTACATCCGACTCGTCCAAAATTTGTGTTATTTTTATGAATGACATTTAAGCGACCTCAAATATTTTTCAGCAGCCCTAAAAGCTTCTTTTATAGCTTCGTCAATGAGACTTTGCACGTCAAAGTCCTTCATTATAGGAGAAAGAGCGACCTCAGCATCAATAGTTAATGTTACAGGTTTTATGCCTTCAGCCTCTACACTTATGTTTAATACTTCTATTCTTTTCTCGGGAATCTTTGACAAAACATGTTTCCTAGCAGCCTCTTCTGCAACAGAACATAATTCCTCAATTTGTTCGCTGGTTAACTCTGGTATGCCCAACTCTTCCACATCTTTCACCTAAATAAAAGATTATGGCTAAGATTGAGAAACTGGACTAAAGTCTTGCTGAAGTTTGGTTTGCAGATCCTTCAGTTGACTGCGTAACCGTTCCTCTTGCTTTCCCAAGACTGTAGTTCGAGTGTTAAGCAATTCTTTTCGCTCGTTTAATTCGGTTGTTATTTTCGCCTTTTCTGACTTCACTAATAATGTGCCAATAGCTTTAAAAATGACTGCATCATCAGCCATTTTCTGCAATTCACCTAAAGCTTGCTCAATTTCTGTTAGTTCAATTTCTACTTGCTGCTTTTGCGCTAGGACTGATTGAAGTGTTTGTTGAAGTTGTTGAAGCCTTAACAGCCGTTCTTGAACTTGTGGTGGAAGCTTCGAAATTTCTTCACTCAATTTCTATCCTTCCATTCCGCACAGCAATAAGCCCCGCCCTTAATAAAGCATTTTCTCAAATCATCAATTACAATAAACAATTAAGCAACAGAATAATGATTCAACCTTAAAAAACACAGTAGAGCACTTAACCATGCAAAATTCTATCCTCTTTTGAAAACCTTTTTTAACAAAACAGCTGAAAAGTAAATTCCAAAAGGTGAAAAATATGGAAGTTAAGAAAATTGCAGTTCTAGGTGCAGGTTTAATGGGACATGGCATAACGCAAGTAGCTGCCCAAATAGGCAAATATGAAGTTAGTATGCGCGATATTGAACAACGCTTCATTGATAATGGCATGAACATGATACGTGAAAGTCTTCAAAAATTCCTCAGCAAGGGACAGATAACAGAGCAGCAGATGAACGAAGTTCTCGCAAGAATTCATCCAACCACTGACCTTAAAGAAGCAGTTTCAAACGCAGACCTGATAATTGAGGCAGTGCCAGAAAACATCGAACTGAAAAAGACAACATTCCGTGAAGTAGATACTTATGCACCAGCACACGCAATAATAGCCTCGAACACTTCATCCGTGAGCATTACTGAACTTGCATCAGCAACCAAACGCCCAGAGAAAGTCTGCGGAATGCACTTCTTCAACCCCCCACAACTCATGAAACTTGTCGAAATTATTAAAGGAGCAAAAACCTCAGACGACACAGTAAAAACAATTTTTGAAGTAGCAAAGCGATTAGAAAAAGAAACTGTTCTAGTAAAGAAGGATTCACCAGGCTTTATTGTAAACCGCATACTAATTCCTGCATTAAATGAAGCAGCAGCGCTCTACTGGGAAGGCGTTGCTGAAAGAGATGATATTGACAAAGCCATAAAACTAGGGCTAAACTGGCCAATGGGACCGCTTATGCTGTTGGATTACATAGGCATAGACACGACTTTAGCTATTGCAGAAGTTTTGGAAAAAGAATTAGACCCAAAATTTCATGCGTCTCAAGGATTGAAGCAAATGGTTAAAGCGCAGTTGCTGGGAAGAAAAACGGGCAAAGGCTTCTATGACTGGACACAGAAATAGGAGAAATGTCTTATGGAATTTAAGTTTATAATTTACGAGAAAAGTGAAGGAATAGCTACAGTTACGCTTAACCGTCCAGAAGCATTAAACGCACTTAGCAAAGAAGTTGTAGAAGAGCTTCTACAAGCTTTAGAAGACATCAAAAACGACGAAAGCATCCGTGTAGTCATATTAACTGGTGCAGGCGAAAAAGCATTTTCTGCAGGAGCAGACATAAAAGCCATGAAGGGAATTAATGCTCTAAAAGCAAGAGAACTTTCTTTAATGGGCGAAAAACTTTGCTATGCATTAGAAAACTTGGAAAAACCAGTGATAGCAGCAATAAACGGCTATGCTCTTGGTGGAGGCTTAGAAGTGGCAATGGCATGTGACCTTCGCATAGCCGCTGAAAATGCGCGAATGGGACAAACGGAAATTAACATAGGCTTAATTCCAGGCTGGGGCGGAACCCAAAGACTAACACGTCTAATAGGTAGGACAAAGGCTAAGGAGCTTGTTTTTACAGGAAAAATTATTGACGCAAAAACAGCTGAACAATTAGGAATCCTTAATATTGTCGTTCCAGCAGACAAATTCAAAGAAACTGTTAGACAAATTGCTGTAGAACTAGCCCAAAAGGCTCCCGTAGCTATCAAAGTTGCTAAGGCTCTAATTAACAAGGGCGCAGACATGAGCCTAGACGCTGCGTTAGCTTTAGAACGTGAAGGCTTTGGCATAGTAGCATCAACAGAAGACCTTCAAGAAGGCGTAGCAGCATTTACGGAAAAGCGAAAACCTGTATTCAAAGGAAAATAAAAATTATGAAAAGCGCCTTAATAGTCGCCTATCTCTTTTTTAATCACTTCAGCCAGATTTCTTCCCCAATTATCAACGGCTTCCAACTTTCCAAGGAAGAATCGAAGCACCGGTGGTTCCATAACAAATTTTAATCCTTTTATCAAGTCTCTGTGCTTATACAGCCAATTTATTCTATCAACAGCATACTCAATATGCGATACAGTATAAACCCTTCGTGGAAGCGCAATTCTGCATAATTCCAAGTCAGCAAAAACTTCTTTTCCATCCTTGTCTCTTTCCATTGAAATTGTTCCTCTCTCCATGCTTCTAATGCCAGACGCGAGGTAAAGCGCTGCTGTCAAGGCTCCTGCAGGATATTCTGATTGAGGAATATGCGGCAAAAATTTCTTAGCATCTAAGTGGCAAGCCAGTCCGCCAGGAGGCGTAACCACTGGGATTCCAGTTTCAACAAGTCTATTCACAAAGTATTTGATTTGTTCTATTGCACATCCAGCCAAGTCTGGGTCAACCATTTCTCGCATTCCAACAGCCATTGCTGCAACTTCTCGTTGAGACATGCCGCCGTAAGTGAAGAAGCCTTCATAAACTGGAAGCCATGGCTGTATCTTCTCGAATAGTTCCTTGTTGTTGGTTGCTATGCAGCCGCCTCTAACACATGTATTTTTGCGTCCACTCATGTAGAAAATGTCAGCATAACTACACATTTCCTTGACTATTTCTGCAACAGTCTTATTTTCATATCCTTTTTCTCTCTGCCTTATCAAATAAGCATTCTCGCAAATCAGACTCCCATCCAAAACAAGAATCAAACCATTTTCCTTACAAATCTGCTTGATTTCCTTCAAATTCGCCATAGAAAACGGTTGTCCACCAAGAAGGTTAGCTGTTGCCTCCATGCGGACAAAAGCTATTTTATCTTTACCATACTTTTTGATGGCGTTTTTCAGTTTTTGCGGGTCCATGTTACCCTTAAACGGATGCGTGCTTGCTGTCTTCAATGCCTCGTCAGCGTAAATCTCTAAACATAAGGCTTCTCCAGTCAATTCAATATGCACTTTAGTTGTTGTAAAATGATAATTCGTTGGAACCACATCGCCTTTTTTGGCGAACACTTTAGATATTAAGTGTTCTGCGGCTCTTCCTTGGTGAACATTCATCACATATTTATAGCCTAAAACGTCTTTCACGGCATCTGCAAATTCGTAAAAGGTCATGCTACCAGCATACGCATCATCCACTCGCATCATTGCTGCATGTTGATTGTCACTCATGGCGTTTACGCCACTGTCGGTTAGCATGTCAAGAAATATGTCCTTTGTTTTAAGCTGAAAAGTGTTGTAGCCAGCCTCTTCAATAGCCTTCAAACGCTGTTCAACTAGGGGCAACCAGATTTTCTGAACCATTCTTGCTTTGTGCATTTCTATTGGGATTTCTTTGCCTGAAGTTAACTTTATTGACATCGCAAACACCTCATGAGTTCTGCTGTTATCACTTATGCATTTTAATAATACTTTCGGTTTAGACGCAGTTCATTCAACATTGCTTCTCTTTTTGACCAAAAATTATATGTAAAAGGCAACGAATGAAAGTCTTCTCTTAATTGGAGAGAAAATTATTGCCAGATGCAAATATCCTCTTAAAGAAAAGTTCAAAGGAAAAAGCGCTTCTTCTAGGCAATGAAGCCATAGCCAGAGGAATTCTAGAAGCCGGTATAGGCGTAGTTACAACTTATCCTGGCACTCCGGCTTCTGAAATAGGTGATTCAATCTCGGAAATTGCTGCTGAAGCAGGCCTGTATATGGAGTATTCTACTAATGAGATTGTTGCTGTTGAGGTAGCTGCTGGTGCAGCGAACTGTGGGGTTAGGGCGCTTTCTGCAATGAAGCATGTTGGGTTGAATGTGGCTGCTGATATGGTTATGAGTCTGGCTTATGCTGGTGTGAGAGGCGGCTTTGTCATTGTTACTGCTGATGACCCAGAATGTTATAGTTCACAGAATGAACAGGACAATCGCTTTTATGCGTTGCTTTCAAATTTGCCATGCTTAGAGCCTTCTAACGCTCAAGAAGCCAAGGATATGACAGTTTCTGCTGTTGAAATTTCTGAGAAACTTGAATTGCCAGTGCTGATGAGGACTACAACGCGTGTGAGCCACACAAGAGGACCGGTGAAATATGGCAAAATTAAGAAACCAAACTTGAAAGGCAAATTTATCAAAGATGTGAAACGTTTGGTAATGGTTCCAGCCCATTCAAGACCAAAACATAGTGTACTTTTGAAGAAGTTGGAAGAAGCGAAAAAAATCAGTGAAACATCACCTTATAATAGAATTGTACGTGAGGGAAAAAGCAAAGAATTTGGCATAATCTCCTCAAGCGCAGCATACAACTATACGGTTGAAGCTTCTGATTTGATAGGTTTAGACACTAGCATCTTGAAGCTTGGCATGACTTATCCACTTCCCGAAAAAATGATTGGAGAATTCTTGAAAAAGCATAGGAAAATAATTGTTGTGGAAGAGTTGGAGCCTTATTTGGAGATGCATGTGAAGGCTGTTGCGAAAGACTATGCGCCTAATATCAAGATTTACGGAAAAACGGGTGAGCAGTATTTTCCGAGAGACGGCGAGTTTTCTATTCGCATTGTTGCTACTGGATTAGCTAGGATTGTAGGAAAGAAGTTGCCAATAACCTTCGAGGAAATTGATGCAAAATATGCAGAAGTTATCAAGGATTTGCCGCCGAGACCACCAATATTGTGTGCCGGATGCCCACATAGAGCATCCTTCTATATTATGAGAAAGGTTGCTGGTGACAAGGCTGTTTATTCAACTGACATAGGCTGTTATGCTTTAGGATGCGCTTCACCTTTAAATGCAGGTGACATAATGACATGTATGGGTGCAAGCATAGGTACTGCTGAAGGAATAAGCAAGGCAATAAGCGAAAGCACGATTGCAATAATTGGAGACTCCACGTTCTTTCACGCAGGAATTCCAGGGCTTATAAATGCCGTCTATAACAATCATAAAATTGTTGTGGCTGTCTTGGACAATCTTGCCACAGCGATGACAGGACATCAGCCACACCCTGGGACAGGTATCACTGGTATGCAAAGCCCCACTGAGAGAATACTTATTGAGAAGATTGCTAAAGGATGCGGCGTAAAATATGTCAAAGTAGTTGACCCCTTTAAAATTAAGGAGACTGAGGCAATTTTGAAAGAAGCATTGAGCTATTCAGGTCCATCAGTAATAGTTTTTCGTTCGCCATGCACGTTGATGGTTATTAGGGAGCGAAGACGCAAGGGCGGGGAAATAGCTTTTTACAAAATTACTGATAATTGCACAAATTGTATGGCTTGTGTCAAGCTTTTGGGCTGTCCAGCGTTGATAGTTGAAAATAGCAAGGTCCGTATAAGTGAAGTTTTGTGCAGTGCATGTGGGCTTTGTGTTTCAGTTTGTCCCTACAAGGCTATAGGATATGTTAAAATAGGCTAGGAAGTGTGAATGAGATGACAGAGTTTAGTTTTGTTCTAGCAGGTGTCGGGGGACAAGGAACACTTTTGGCTGCTGAGATTTTGGGCACCGCTGCAGTTAAAGAGGGATTGAATGTTCGAGTTAGTGAGATTCATGGAATGGCTCAACGTGGTGGTGCCGTTATTTCTCACGTTAGAATTGGCGAGAAGGTCTTGGCGCCAACAGTTCTTGAAGGACAGGCAGATGTGCTTTTAGGGTTTGAGCCTTTGGAGACTTTGCGAAGCTTGAAATTTGCTTCTGAAAAAACACTTGTCATAATGAGCAACGAAAGGATTCAGCTGACAGAATTCTCAGCTAAAATGCGAGAGTATCCGAGCCCAGATGAAATAGAAGCGAAGATAAGGCGTTTCACAAAAAACATAGTAACAATTAAGGCAGCAGAATTAGCGAGAAAAGCTGGGAATATTCTAACTGAAAATGTTGTTTTGATTGGAGCATTAGCAGCTTCTGCAAAGTTGCCAGTAAAGAATGAAAGCGTTTTGAAGGCGCTGAAGGAACATGTTCCAGCAAGGCATTTAGCTGTGAATGTTAAAGCGTTTAAGCTTGGCTACAACTATTTAAAAAACTGTAAAGTTAAGTCTTAGCTTCTTTTTCGAAGTTAAGAATTGCTTTCAATATTTTCTGGAATATTTGCATGTCTGAAACTTTCACTATTGGAATTTGAAGGCTCTTGTCGATTTCGTAGATTTTCTCATATTTTGGGAATTCGGCATAACAAATTTGGCTTATTGGAAACTCTTTAGTTTTTATTTCGTGCTCGAAAGATTTTTCGTAAACTTCTAGGCATAGGAGATAGCCGTGTATCCAGTAAAGCCTATTTGCTCCATAGGTTGTGGCGCACCAACTAATGTCACCGACTGGACGCTTGTCTAAACCTAAGATGGTGATTTTCCGTGTAGGTGCAATCTCCACGTTCATACGTTTTCACTCTTTGAAAGGCGTGTTCAACACTTCTTTGGCTTTAGCACTTATTTTCGGTCCAAGTCCATAAACGGTTTTGGTCCAATCGTCCACGCTTATTAAGGCATTTAATGGGGTTTGGTAGGATTTAAGGATTGATATGGCTTTTTCTCTTCCGATGTTTGGCAGACTTGCTATGAAATATACTTGAGCATCAGCCAAGGTTTCGTAAGGTTTGATAGGATGAATTGTGGGTGCTCTTTTTTCTACAATTTGTTCCTGACGGGCAGCTACATAAAGAAAATCTATGGTTTCCTTGTGTGAACTAGTGTTTACTGTTGCTATGCCATTTTTGGCAAGGTTGAATAAGGCTCCCCAGACAGCGACTGGCTGGATTCTGCTGAACTTGTAAATAATTGGCAGATAGCCTTCAAGGAGAATTAGCGATTTTGGATAAACTTCCCTTAGCTTAAAAAGTTGCTCAAAGAGATAGCGGCGTGTAAGAGTATAAACGAAATCTTGAACAGTCTTTCTTTCTACTGCGCATTCATCGGACAAAATATAATCGCCTTTTTCTAGCGTGGCTATCTTGACATTAACACCGCGTTCTATTAGTCCCTTAACAATTTTAGCCGCTGTATTAGCCTCGCGGGTATCAACGATTATTGTTGGCTCTTGCTCATCATTTTTCTTCTCTTTTATATATGGAAGTAAAGTTTCAGTTCCAGACATAATATTCAACCCTATGTAATGACATGTGCAACATGAGAAACTAATTGCTTCTTATAGATATAACTTCATAACATAAATCTTAATGTGAAGACAACTCCGACAGTTTCTCTTTTTTTCAAGCACTGTTTGCAATAAGCTTTGACTTTCAGAAACTATTATGGCTTGTATTAAAATAGTGACTAAAAATAAAAATAGAAAATAATAGGAAAAGGTTTTTAGTTTAGTTGTTACATGAAAGTCTGCTAACGAGTTAGGGAATAGTGTGAGGTAAAATTTAATGTCTGTATTTGCAGCACCAGGGGCATATGACCGTGCAATAACCGTTTTTTCACCAGATGGACGGCTTTTTCAAGTTGAATATGCAATGGAATTGGTTAATCGTGGAGCGACAATTTTGGGAATCCGCTGTCCAGAAGGAGTTGTTTTAGGAGCAGAAGAAAATGTTGAGCCATTGGAAGAGGCGGAATATTCATGGAAAATTTTTAAAGTTGACGATCACATAGGCGCAGCTATCGTGGGTTTAAGCTCTGACGCTCGTATTCTCATTGACCAAGCAAGGGTTTATGCTCAAAGTAACAAATTAACCTACGACGAACCCATAGATGTAGAAGTTGTAACAAAAAGAGTGTGCGACATAAAACAGCTTTACACACAACATGCAGGTGTAAGACCCTTCGGAGTTTCGATAATCTTTGGCGGTGTAGATAAAACAGGGTCTCGCCTCTTTGGAACTCACCCAAGCGGAACAGTCAGAGGTTTCAAGGCTACGGCGCAAGGCGCTGGAAGAGAAACAGTTCTTTCCATACTTAAAGAAGAATACAAAGAAGACATGGAACTTGAAGAAACAACAAAACTTGCAACAAAATGTCTAGTGAAAGCCCTAGAAACAAGACAGTTGCCACTAAGAATAAAAATAGCTGTCATTCCCTCGGCAACAAAGAAAATGGAAATACTCAGCGACGATAAAATCGAAGCATATATGAAAGAGCTGGGCGTGGGCAAGTGAAACAAGGATGAGTGAAAAATACACAGTTGCACGCATGACAAAAGATAATGAGCATTTTGAAGTTCTTGTAAAACCTCAAAAGGCACTAGATTATCGCATGGGAAAGATAGCGGCAATAACCGAAGTGCTGGTCACAGAAACAATATTTTCAGACGCAAACAAGGGCACAAAAGTAGCTGAAGAAAATCTGCGGAAGGCTTTTGGAACAACAGAAACACTGAAAATAGCAGAAATAATACTCAAAAAAGGAACTTTGCAGCTGACCACAGAACAGCGAAGAAAAATGATTGAGGATAAAAGAAAACAGATAATAGACTTCATATCAAGACAAGCTGTTGACCCAAAAACAAATTTGCCACATCCACCATTACGTATAGAAAATGCTTTAGAACAAATTCGCTATTCAATAGATCCTTTTAAACCAGTAGAAGAGCAAGCAAAAGAAATAATCAAAGAGTTACGAATGATTTTGCCATTAAAGATGGAACAGGTATCCGTTGGTGTTCACATACCCGTGGAATATTCTGCAAGAGCTTATGGAACAATTAAAGGCTTTGGAACAATAAAACGGGAAGAATGGCGTGCAGACGGGTCATGGTATGGAGTTTTGGAAATGCCAGCAGGCTTATATGGTCCATTTCTAGAAAAGTTGGGAGAAATAACCAAGGGAAGTGGAGAAGCAAAAATAATCTCGTAAAATACTTGGATTATGGAGTGTGAGATCATGCCAACATTTTTTGAAAGAAGACAACTTGTAACTCCTGGAGATTTGATTGCGGAAGGCGCTTACATAGCTGGCGATAACACATATGTGGAAGACAATAAACTCTATGCGTCAAGAATTGGAATTGTAGAGTATGACAATAAAAAAGTGAATGTTGTGGCTTTAAGAGCTTTTTACATACCACGAATCGAAGATATCGTCATTGGAACGATTATAGAAGTAGGATTTAATGGCTGGACAGTCGACATAAACGCTCCTTATCAAGCCATGTTAAGAGCATCAGACGTCCTAAGCAGACCCTTCAAACCACAAAAAGACGACTTATCGCAAGTATTGAACGTAGGCGATTTAATAGTTGCAAAAATAATAGCCTACGATAGAGCACATGATCCACAGTTGACAGTGGGTGAACCAGGACTAGGAAAAATAACACGTGGACAAATAGTGAAAATCACACCTACAAAAATTCCACGCGTAATTGGCAGAAAAGGCTCCATGATATCGGTGATAAAGCAAGAAACTGGTTGCCAAATAATTTTGGGACTTAACGGCATAATACTAATTACTGGAAAAACTCTTGAGGAAGAGGAATTAGCTATGAGGGCTATTTGTAAAATTGATGAAGAATCCCACATAAGCGGTTTAACAGACCGCATAACCCAAATGCTTAAGGAAGAAAAGAAAAAAATGGAGGAACAGAAGAAATGAGTCAAAAATCTGAAAAATTAATTGATAAAAAAGGCTTAAGATTGGATGGAAGAAAACCAGATGAATTAAGGCAAATAAAAATTGAAGTAGGCGTTCTATCAAACGCAGATGGTTCAGCTTACATCGAGCAAGGAAAGAATAAGATTTTAGCTGCAGTGTATGGTCCAAAAGAATTGCATCCAAAACATTTAGCGCTTCCTGACAGGATGGTGTTGAGATGCCGGTATCACATGGCACCTTTCTCTGTTCAAGAACGTAAATCGCCAGCACCTTCGAGAAGAGAAGTTGAACTGTCAAAAGTCATCAGAGAATCCCTTGAACCAGCTATTTTCCTTGAATATTATCCAAGAACGGGCATAGATGTTTTCATTGAGGTTTTGCAAGCGGATGGAAGCACAAGATGTGCAAGCATAACGGCAGCATCTTTAGCTTTGGCTGATGCCGGTATTCCCATGAGAGATTTAGTGGCTGCATGTTCAGCTGGCAAAGTTGATGGCACTATAGTATTGGATTTGATGGATACAGAAGATAAGATGGGAGAAGCTGATGTCCCTCTGGCTTTAATGCCAAATTTTAATGCCATAACGTTGCTACAGATGGATGGAATATTAACTTTTGAAGAGTTCGAGAATGCTGTAAATTTAGCTCTTGAAGGATGCAAAAAAATCTATGCAATGCAAAAGGAAGCGCTTAAAGCTAAGTATGTAGGTGTCAAGGAGGTTGAAGAATAATGTCATCAGTTGTTACTCGTGTAAAACAAAAACAGATTGCGCAACTAATCGCTAAAGGCAAACGGTTGGATAACAGAGGCCTAACAGATTACCGAGAAATAAAAGTTGAACAAGGAATAATTGAGCGTGCTGAAGGCTCAGCAAGAGTATTACTAGGAAGAACAGAAGTCATGGTTGGAACAAAAATTGAGACTGGCGAACCATTTCCAGACACGCCAAACGAAGGCGTTCTAACTGTTAACGCAGAACTCGTGCCATTAGCATCATCAACATTTGAACCAGGACCACCAGACGAAAACTCCATAGAACTTGCAAGAATTGTGGACAGAGGAATAAGAGAGTCTAAAGCCATCGATTTAGAAAAATTGTGCATCGAGCCTGGAAAAAAGGTTTTTGTTGTCTTTGTGGATGTTTATGTGCTTAATCATGACGGAAATTTGATTGATGCTTCTGCCTTAGCTGCTTTGGCTGCATTGATTAATACTAAGATGCCTAACTACGAGATGGAGGATGACGAAGTGAAAATCAAGTCCGGATATACTCCACTTCCAGTAAAGAAGCATCCAGTTACGGTTACATTTGCAAAGATAAATGAGAAGCTCATTGTAGACCCATGGCTGGAAGAAGAACAAGTGATGGATGCTAGACTTTCAATGGCGATTGACGATGATGGCAACATATGTGCAATTCAAAAGGGCTATAGTGGGTCTATAACACCAAATCAAATATTAGAAGCGGCAAAAATAGCTAAAGAGAAGGCTGAAGAGATACGTAAAAAACTAAAGTGGTAAAAACAATGGGAAAAACTAAAAAGGTAGGTCCCACACGTGGACTTGGACCTCGTTACGGATCTAGTGTTAGGAAACGCTACATCAAAATAGTTACGGAAATGAAGAAATTCCATAGATGCCCCCAGTGTGGATTTGCTCGCGTCAAAAGAGTTAGTGTTGGTATTTGGAATTGTAGAAAGTGTGGGTTTACATTTACTGGTGGAGCGTACACTCCCACTACAAAACTTGGAATAGTGGCGAAGCGGGTGGCCAAAGGCGCTCCAATCGAGGAAGTAATGAAAGCTGAAACGAAGGAAGAAGTTGAATAGGGATTTCTCCAATTTTTAAGTGATTTGAATATTGACTAAAAAAGAACGTGTGCTACTTACAACTTCTAGAAGACCAACAAAAAATATGAGAGTCCTCTGCAGAGACATTTCATATACTTTCCCAAGTGTTGTGCGAATAAATCGTGGTAAATTGAGCCGTGACGGATTGTTGGAAAGAGCCATAGAGTTTAACGCTAATAAGGTGATTATTATTGAACGGTGGAGTGAAGGAACTGGAAAAATGGTGTTTTTCGAAGCAAGACAAGATAGTTTAGTTAATGTTCCGCCAATAATTTATGTACGCTGTGAGAGGTTGCGAAGGAATTTCGAAGTGCAAATGAGAAAAGGAAAAACAATAAAATCCATTGCAATTGTAGCTTCTTCGAAGAAAATGCTCGATGCAGAGAAACTTGAAAATATGTTTGCAGAATTTTTTGGAATTCCAATTGTTTCACGCCGAGAAGCTATTAGTGGCAATTATGATGCTGCTATGCAGATTTTATCAAATTTCTTAAACCATATAACCATAACATTTAGGCTTATTCCAGAATTTGTCGAGATTGGCCCCAAGTTAGATGTGGCACGTCTTGTTTGGGAGTTAAAATGATGAAGGCAAAGGCGGTTGTGCGTTTGAAGTTTCCATCAGAAAAGCATCTGGAGATAGTCTCTAAGGCTTTGATGCCAGAGATTATGAAACCTGCAACTGTGCGCTCTAAAGTGAGTTTAAAGAAGGCAGGGTTATTTTTGATCTTGAATGTAGATGCAAGGGATACAGTTGCCTTGCGGGCGGCATTAAACGCCTATTTGAGATGGATAAATTCAGCAATAAACGTTTTAGAATTATTGGAGAATGTCGCTTAGATTTGATGTCAATTTTACGGCTTGTCACACTGCTAAAATTGCTACCCCCTATCGTTTTTTGACACAGAAATCAACTAATATGCATAGACCCCTTAGGTTTCTGCAAAAAGTTTCTAATAAGCGTGGAAGGAATTGCTTAATCTTTCCAGTCTAAGAGTCTTTTCTCTCCCTCAATCTTCTTAATGTCAGTTAAATCTTGTGTAACTTCCATTGTTCCCAAGTATTTTCCATTGCTGTTTCTGACTGCAAAATATCTGATGTGGATTAGGCGGTTGTTCATTGTAATCCAGAATTCAGCTACATCTTTCTCGCCCTTTTTGAATGCTTCTAGAATTTTGTTTACGATGTGAATACTTTTCTGTGGATGGCATAATTGCACTTTTCGCCCAATTACTGCTTTTGTTCTCACGAAGATTCTTTTTTCTGCCTTGTTAAAGTATTTAACAGTGTCGTCTGCATCAACAAATGAAATGTCAACTGGAAGCACATTCAAAATAGCCTCAATCTCTTCCTTTGATAGCGAGCCCGTGTCAAACTGTAATATACCTTCATGTACAGCTTCAATTTTTTGTTTAGTTTCACTAACTTGTGGAGTTGCAACCAACTGTGGAGGTGTGAAACAGCAGTATCCAATTTCGTCAAATTCTTCTCGCACATCTTTCCATTCTTGCTCTGTAAAAATTTTCAACGCTGTCGGAAATAGTATGTTATTTTCCTTGTAAAAATGACTAGGAAGAATGCTGTTTAAGGCTTCAGCCGTTTCAGCAAGCTGCTTCTTGAATTCTTGAAAGCTAGCTGTATTGTAATTACTGACAAGATAGTTAAGCTGCTTCTTTTTCTCCCTTATCTGATTATGCTCCATCCACATTATTGCTGGAGGCTCTGTTACACCATGTTTTTCCAAGATTGGGAAGAGCACGTTTTCTTCTCTTAAGTAATGTTTTTCTGAATCTGTGAAGTCTCTTGCTATATGTTCCAGATGATGGATTTCTTCGCCAAGATAACTTGCATCATTGACTTTCTGAAATTTGTTTGCAACAGCGACAAGCTTTTCTACAAGATGGAGCATGATCTTGTGCTCTTCCATCAGAATATTGACTGGATGCCCCATTGGAATATCGGCTTTCTGTTTCTCTAGTTGCTCTCTGAAAACTGCAAGATGAACATCACATAAGCGTTGAATCTCTTCTCTCGGCATACCTTCCTTTACAAGCTCATTTTCAATCTTTGCAATTTCCTCGGAGCTTACTCTCTCTAAAACTTGCCTAAACTTTTCCTTAACTTTCTGTGGCGGTACTCCAGAATGCAACTGCCTTATTATCTCTTTTAACATTCTTTTTCTGTCTTCACTCATCATGGCTCCTCTCTAATCTTCTTAGCAAGAGTTTTACCTATTTCAACTATATGCTGAATATCATTTTCTGTTGGAGGGCCATTAATCTCTATCGCTCCAACTATTTCAATTTTTGACGGCCCCAGAATTTCCTGAACATGTTTTATGGCAGCTCCGCCCCAACCATAAGAGCTTAGGAGCACGCCGTATTTTAGCGGGGGACGCAAAGCTTTAACCAGATAAGTTGCATAGACAGCCAAAGGATGCGCACCCCCTAAAACTGTTGGAACACCTAAAACGATAGCTTGTGAATCAACCAGGTCCTTAGCGACATCACCTATGTCCGCTAAAGCCAAGTTATACAAGGCAATTTCAACACCTTCAGACGCCAATGTGTCTGTGATTGGTTTAATCATCTTTTCTGTGCTATTCCACATGGTCACGTAGGCAATAATGGCTTTTTGTCTAGTTTCTCCATTTGCCCATTTCTTGTAAGCTGTTTGGATGCGTAGGGGATTTCTATGTATTGGTCCATGGCTGGGTGCTATCATTTCAATCTTCAAATTTTCAATCTTTTGCAATGCTTTTTGAGCCATAACTCTGAAAGGCATCATTATCTCGCCCCAATATCTTTGAGCATGGACAAGCAAATCTTCCAACTCATCATCGAAGAATCCAGCAGCCACATGTGAACCAAAAAAGTCGCATGGAAAGAGAATTTTATTTTCTACAAGATATGTAAACATCGTTTCTGGCCAATGAAGCATGGGTGCCTCAATAAAGTGAAGTGTTTTGCCACCAAGGTTAATATTTTCTTGGTCATGTATTGCAATTATTCGGTTTTCTGGCACGTTGTAGAAGACTTGCGCCATTTTTGCGCCCTTGGTTGTTGTTATCAGTTTGGCTTTGCTGTTCATTGCCATAATATATGGAGTTGCGCCTGCATGGTCTGGTTCTGCATGATTCATTATTATATAATCGATTTCGGCGGGATTTGCGATTTTGCTGATTTTTTCTTCCCATTCTTTTTCAAAACCAGGATTCACGGTGTCAATTAACGCCTTTTTGTTTTCGCCAACGATTAGGTATGAGTTGTAGCTTGTTCCTTTTGGAAGCGGAATTAATGCATCAAACAGTCTGCGATTCCAATCCTTGACGCCCACCCAATGGACTCCTTCCGAGATTTGAATTGTGTTTCGCCAATTCATTCTTTTCCACCTCGTATTTTATATTACAATTGTAATAAAGTATATTTATGCCTTTCTACACAATACTAGTCGGAGACAACATAAATGTCACTCCCTTGTGAAGTTGCAGTAAAATGCTTATTGCCTTCAGTCCGTGCTATAATAGCCAAAACACTTACAACAAAACACAATCTAAAACAAATAGAAACTGCCAAACTGCTTGGGATAAGCCAGCCAGCTATAAGTTTATATGATAGAAAAATGCGCGGCAAAGCCATAAACCTAGAAAAAGACCCAGAAATAACAAAACTCATAGAGAAATTAGCTGATGAGTTAGTTAGAGGAGATTTAACGCGTAAGGATTACATCCAGAAATTTTGTGAAATCTGCAAAACGGTACGCGCTAAGGGCTTATTATGTCAAATGCACAAAATTTTCGACCCAGCAATAGATATGGAAAAATGTGAACTATGTTTAATCACAGACCCGCTGAAGTGCATGTAAATGCTTGGGCAATATCTAATAGCATTCAGAGAAGCCCTTGAAGCTGCCTTAATAACAGCAATAATATTGTCTTATCTTAGAAGAAGAAGCAGACATATTCTAGTGCGTTATGTGTGGTATGGAATATTTGTATCAATAATTGCCAGTCTCAGTCTAGGAGCAGTCGTCTGGTTTACATATGATGCTCTTCCAGAAACTTTAAAACTGTTGTACGAAGCTGTATCAGCTTTCGTTGCCGTCATTGTTCTGTCTTCAATGATTTATTGGATGGCTGTCAAAGGAAGAAGTATTCGAGAAGAAATGGAGAAACGAGTCGAAACCGCTACGTCACGAGGAGCAATAATTAGTTTGGCTTTTCTGGGGTTCATCGTTGTTTTCAGAGAAGGTTTTGAAACCGTCCTTTTTCTTACACCTTTTTTGCTAACTGACGCGATAGTGACGCTGGCTGGAATGTCTTTGGGAATCTTGACTGCAGTTTTGCTGGCTTATGGCATTTTCGTAGTTGGCATGAAAATTAACCTAAAAAAGTTCTTTTACTTCACAAGCATAATGTTAATTCTACTTGCAGGCGGATTAGCTGGATACGGCACGCATGAGCTTCTGGAATACTATGAAGAAACTGGTTTTAACATAGGTTGGCTAAGCGAACCAGCGTATACTCTAAGCATTCCAGCGAATAGCCCATTTCATCATAGAGGTGTAATAGGCGCCATATTTTCGGTTATGTTCGGATACACCGTGAGCGCAGAATGGATTAGAATAATAGTTCACCTCTCATATTTGGCGATAATGTTCCCTCTTGTAATTTGGGTTTATAGAAAAAAATTGATACTACTAAATTTTGAATAATAAGGGAATGAGATGGTTGTTTGAGATGAAATTGTATTCATTAATATAGTCGAGTTTCCACCTATAAAGGAAGGATACTATTTAGCTGATGTTTTAGCATCTATATTCGTGGTGATGGTTATAGCTTTAGGCGGCATCTATCTATTGAAGGACAACATTCACTATCTTATCTGAAGAGCGCCCAGTAAAGAATTAATGGAAAAAATAGAATCAACCGCGAAAACTGTGAAGAGTGTTCTTGGAGTACATGATATAAAGGCTGAATATGTAGGTCCAAACATTGTTCATGCAGGCTACCATGTTAAAGTTGCAAAGGGCACACCAATAGAAGAAGCCAATAGAATTGCCCACGAGGTTCAGGAAAAAGTCAGCCAAAAGACAGGCTGTCAACACTGTATAATTCATGTCGACCAACAAGATTGTTCAAATTAAAAACCTAACCCTTTATAGTGTCGTACACAAATTTACTTGATGGAGAATTGCAATATGGGATATTTGGCTGTTTGGAAGGTTCTAGAAGAGATTATTGCCGAATTCCGAAAAAGAAGATTAACTGTTCCAGTAGATGTTATGAATGATTTGAAATATGCCAAAACAATGATTAGAATCCTAAAAGCTGACCCAACCCGCGGGGAAACCATCCAGAAAATTGAAGAATATCTGGGAAATGTCGAGGCCTATCTTATCTCGGAAGGACAGAAAATATTCGGAGTTGAATATGTTGAAAAATGGCTTAAGCAAATAGACGAAGCAAGCAGAAAAATCCTAAACGAAGACGAAAAGGAAACAAAATTTGTTCCAGCGGTTCCGCGAGAAGAGAAGTGGATTCGTATTAAGCCATCGAAGGAACTGCCTGTGGAAAAGTTGAAGACTATAGCGAAAGAATTGGGCCTTTCATATGATATGCAAAAGGATGATTATCTGCTTATTTATGGTAGAGATGAGAAAATAAAAGAATTTGTCAAAAAAATAGCTGCAAAACATGGATTGAAAGCCAAATAATACCACAGTCATATGATACAAACCAATCAATTCACCATTGAAACACAGTTTTTTGATTGTTAAAAATTTAGTGAAACTTTTGTTAAAATCTTATATTCTAAAAAATGTAGATTGTATGTTAAAACTTAAACGATACGCAAGCTTCGTGATGGCGAGGGCTTAAACCAAATGCCCTATATCAAAAAAATAGAGTTAAAAGGATTCAAATCATTTGGACCGCAAACTGTTAAAGTAGTCCTAGATAAAGGTTTTACAGCAATCACAGGACCAAACGGAAGCGGAAAAACAAACATTGTTGACGCAGTTTTATTCGCTTTAGGCGAATTAAGCACCAGAAGACTTAGAGCTGAAAATGCTGCCAAACTAATTTTTCATGGGTCAGAGAAGGCTGGATTAGAAAGGGCGAAAATGGCGAAAGTAATCATTCAATTTGACAATACTGATGGGCGAATGCCTGTAGACACGACAACAGTTACAGTTTCACGAGAAGTTTATAGAAATGGTCAAAGCGTTTACAGGCTTAACGGCAGAAGAATCTCAAGAACATACATTCAAGAGATTTTTTCAATGGCTGGAATAAGCTCCACAAGCCAAAACATAATCCTACAAGGCACAATAACTCGCCTAACAGAAATTTCTCCGATAGAACGCAGAAAAATTATTGAAGATTTAGTTGGAATAGCTCAGTATGACTTTGAGAAGAATGAAGCAGAAGAGAAACTGCGAGCTGCCGACATTTCCATACGCACAGCCATGGGCAGAATAGATGAAGTTCAAAAAAGAGTAGACGACCTAGAAAGAGAACGCAATGAACTGTTAAGGTATACTTTCATTCACGATGAGATAAAAAAGTTTGAAGCAGTTAAGCTCTCGCACGATATGGCGCAGATACAAAAGAAAATAGAGGAGGCCTCTTCACAAGCTGAAAAGGTTAGGAGCAGAGTTGAAAAATTAAGACAGCTTCGTGAAGAGCACAGGTCAAAAAGAAGAGAGATTGAAGGCGAATGGCGAAAGCTAAGTTCAGAGATTGTTGAAGAAGGCGGTTCACAAGTTCTAAAAGTTCAAATAAGAATAGGCGAATTAAAATCAAAATTAACAGAATTAACAACAAAAATAACCTCAGGAAAAACAAGCCTTGACGGCTTAAAGAGAATCAGAGAAAACAATTCGCAGCAGTATCAAGCCATTCGAAACGAAATTCATGAAAACCGCCAAAAAATTAAGAAGCATAGAAGCGAGTATGAAAGGCTTCTAAACCAGATAAACACAAAACAAGCTGAACATGATGCTTTGGTAAGCGAAACTGCTCAACTTTGGGAGAATATGGGAGAAAATAGCAAGAAAATCCGCGACATCGAACAGAAACTTGACAACAATTACAAGAGGCTCACATACTTAAGATCAGAACATGTAAAAAGTCAGACAGCCATCAAACTTCGCACAAGAAGGCTTAAGGATTTAAATGAACGCTGCGAAAGATTCACATCCACATTAAACGAACTTGAAAAATCGTTTGCTGAACTGGAGAAAGTGCAGAAAGAACAGAAAACACAACTAAAAAACTTGGAGCGTATGCTAGAAAGAAGAATTGCACAGAAAGAAGCCATAGAAAGAGAAATCGCTGAAGCAGGAAAAATTGCTGATTCAGCCCGAGAAGCAGTCATCGAATTTGTAACTCAAAAAGAACTTGCAGAAACAGTAGCTGCTGAAGAGAACGCTTTGAGAAGTATAGAAGAATTGGGTGAGCTGGGCGTAGTCCCAGGCGTATATGGTAGACTACGCGACTTGATAAAAATTGACAAGACTTATCAAAGGGCAATAGAGGCCGCATCAGCTGGATGGCTTGATGCAATAGTTGTCAAGGATTTCGATGCAGCCTTCACATGTACAGAAACGTTAAGAAGAATGAAACTGGGAAGAATAAAAATAATTCCACTTCAAAGAACAATAAATCCTAAGCCGTTTAAAATCCCCGAAAGAGAGAGCATCAACGGTTTAGCATCCACTTTCATAAAGTATGAGAAACATTATGAACCAGCAATTCACTTTGTCTTTGGCGACACATTAATCGTCTCAGATGACAAAACTGCTTTCAAACTATCCAATGAAGGCTATCGCACAGTCACAATCGAAGGAGACCTTTATGAAGTAGGCGGTGCTTTCGAAAGTGGCTATTACCGTGCTCCAATAGATTTTTCCACAATTATACCAAGCGAAGCAGCCATAAAAAGCCTAGATGAAGCTGTAAGCGCCCTTCAACAACATCTTTCACGAAGAGGTAGCGACATAGCCTCTTTCGAGGAAGAAATTGACAGAACTCGGGTGGAAATCACCCGCCTTTCTGAGGCTATTGTAACTCTCGACAGAGAAATGCTCAGAGTAAAAAGGAGTATTAGAAGGACAAAGTTCAACATTAAAAGAATTAATCATTATATTACAAGGCTCCAAAATGAGGTTGAAAATGAGAAAACGCAGATGTGGCTTCGCAGAGCAGAAAGAAGCTCAATACAAAAAGAAATGCGTAAACTTCAGAACAATTTAGCCACTCTGAGACGAAAAACTGACCCTTCCCACATTCAAGAAATGGAAGTTAAAAGAGAGCGGCTTGCAGAAGAAATAATAACGTTAAGACAAAAGCTTGGCACAATTCAAACAGAAATTTCCACATTTCAATCGCAGTATGATAATGTTTTAAGAGTTGGATATCAAAACTCCAAAATTCAACTTGCAAAGGTTGAACAACAGCAGAAGATGGTTGAAAAGGAAGTGGAGGGGGCACTCCAAGAACGTGAATTGCTAAAGCAAGAGTTAGCAGAGTTGGAAAAAAGTCGAGTTACGCTCTCTAAGACGGTTTTGTCCGCAAGGGAAGAAGCGAAAAATTTTACATCCCAAATAGATAACATAGACAAGGAACTTCGTAAGCTTGATTCAGAATATGAGCAAGCTGACCGCTTATTGAACCAGCTTCAGCTTAACATTCAAACATCCATGCTTCAAGTTGAACAATATAGAAACCAGCTTAGACAGTTTGGATACGAACAACCCTTAAAGATTACGCCAAAGCAGGTGGAAGAAGCTGAAACTTCTATGAAGATGATGCAATTTGAACTTGAAAGAATAGGCGCAGTAAACCAATTAGCCCTCTCACATTATGCTGAGCAAATTTCACGGTATAAAGAACTCTCATTAAGGCTTAATGAACTCGAAAGAGAAAAGCAAGCAATAGCGCAGTTTATGGATGAAATTGAACAGAAAAAACGCAAAGTCTTCACAGAAGCCTTCGACAAAATCCAGAGCAACCTAGGAAAATATTTCTCAAAACTTACAGGAGGAGGAAACGCCACATTAAAACTTGAAAACCCAGAAGACCCCTTCTCAGGCGGCATTGACATGATTGTCCAGTTTCCCAATAAACCTTCAATAGTTGTTAGTGGAGCAAGTGGCGGCGAACGCTCAGTTGCGGCAGTTGCGTTCATATTAGCTCTTAAAGATTTTACTCCAGCATCATTCTACATACTAGACGAAATAGATGCCCACTTAGACCCCTTCTATGTTTCAAGGCTTGGTGACTTGCTTTTAGAAGATTCTGATAAAACGCAGTTTATAGCTATAACTTTAAAGCCAGAAATGGTAAACAAAGCGCAAAAAGTTTACGGAGTTTATGGACGTAATGGTGTCTCTAGCGTTATATCTGCAAAATTCCTTGAGGTGCCAAGCTAATGGCTACAGCGATTACGAAAAAACCATTTTATCTACGTCCTCCATGGAATATTCTTTTTGACTTTCACAAACTTGAAAAGTTAACTCCTTGGAATATTAATGTTGCCTATTTGCTTACATCATTCCTCGAGGAAATGGAGAAAACTGGGCAAGTGGATTTTAGAGCCTCTGGCGTAGTTTTAGACTCTTCGGCTCTAATATATTTGATGAAATCTAAGCTTTTGCTTAAACTTGAGGAACCACCTATGCCGCCTAAGCCTCCACAAGACTTCCTTCCGCCGCCACTTTTTCTTCCACTAAGACACGAGTTAACGTCAACGACCATAAAGCATCTGTTGGAAGTTTTAGACGATGTTTTGAAAGGCGAAAAGCTAGTTCACTTCGAAAAGGCTTCCATGGAGCCTATTCTTCCGACGCCTTCAGAGATCTTGCCACAATGGGACATATATCTTATGGAAATTGAAGTACAGATGGAGAAACTTTTTATTTCTCTCTCTGAAATGGTAAAAGGCACGGGAATAATCGAGTTTTCAAAATTAATAAAGGGAGCAAATCGACTGGAAGCCATCCGCACTTTTATTCTGTTGCTATTTTTGACGCAAGATGGAAAGATAAGCTTGTGGCAAAACGAAGAGACTGAAGAAATATACATAACAGTTGGAGATTTTAACAATGCAGAAAGTGGAAAAGCAAACATTTAATTTAGATACGCCTCAACAGCAGAAAAAAACAACAGAAAAAACGCAGTGTGACTTAGCTCTGTTAGAAGCCGCTTTGTATGTTGCTGGACGCCCATTAGATCTGAATGAGCTTTGCTCTGTTTTGAAAACTCGCTCAAAAAATAAAACAAAAAAACTTGCGAAAAAACTCATACAAGAATATGCGCATCGAGATACTGCTCTTGAAATTTTAGAGTTAAGAGATGAAAGGTACGTTTTGCAGTTGAAGGCTGAGTTTACACCTCAAGTCAAGAAGCTCGTAACTCGACCACTACTTTCCACTGGTCCATTAAAAACACTTTCATACATAGCCTATAGACAGCCTATATCCCAAAAAAGAGTTGTCGATGTGCGAGGACATCATTCCTATGGTCATATTAAACTACTTAAAGAAATGGGCTTGATTGCTGGAGAAAGAAGTGGACGCTCTACGATGCTTAAAACAACAGAGTTGTTTGCTGATTATTTTGGCTTAAGCCATGATACGGCTACTATGAAGAAAGAGCTGAAAAATGTTTTCGAAGACTTTACTAAACAAAAAAAATAAAACGGATAGGTTTATATTGCAAAATAACGGTGATAATGAACATTTAAGTTTAGAGATTGAAAGGGAAAAATGAAATGTCAGTTTGGCACGGTAATCTACACAAGAAAAAACCTTCAGGCGGCAAAAAACGAGCCTATAGAGTGAAAAGAAAATTTGAAGAGGGACGATTCCCTGTAGAAACAATCCTTGGGGAAACGAAAAGGAAAATCGTTAAAGGCAGAGGAAATACAATTAAACCCAAGATTTTAAGCGACAAATACGCATGCGTAACCGACTTAAAAAGTGGAAAAACAGAGAAAGTTGAAATTATTCGAGTTGCTAAAAATCCTGCAAATGTTGACTATGACCGCAGAGGAGTAATAACAAAAGGTGCTGTAATAGAGACTTCTCTAGGTTTAGCTCGAGTCACTTCACGTCCAGGACAACATGGAATAATAAACGCTATCCTAATAGGTGAAAAAGAAAAGAGTTAACATGCCTTTTCTATTTTGTTGCTGTAGCGGTCCTAATCTTTGCAAGTTGTTTTGCAATTTTCTTTATCAGCTGTTCTTTCGTATCATTTTTCTTCACAAGAAGCATGCCTGTTTTCTGCCATGGTGTTTTTGGATAAGTAGCCTCCATTATAAGTTCATATTCTAAACCAAGTTGTTCCACAGCATTTCTTAGCTCCAGAATTTTTGGCGAAGCCACACATGAACTTTTTGGAATTCGTCTTCCATCCTTTCGTGTTTTTGTTGAGTCGAAGTAGGCTGACCATATAATTATTTTATCTTGTTTGCGCATGTCGTATTCCGCCAGTTATTTGTGAGTGTAGTAAGCTATTAATTTCATGTTAACCTTGTCGATTCTGACGAAACCGAACCTCTCAAACTGTATTATGCTATTAGGTTTTAATTTTTTACAAGCATTTTCGGCGATTCCTTCCGCTACTGTTGCGTCTTGCATAACTATTTGACAAGGCATATCCTCACCGACTGGTATCCAATGGATTAACTGTGCCTTAGTAGCTTTCGCCTCTTCATAAGATTCGCTTACGAAAGACGCCTCAACAGAATATTTGCTTACCTTAATGATTTTTATGTTAAACAGTTCCATTAGACGTATTACTGTTCCAACTTTTGAAGAATCAAAATCCTTCTTAGAAACCCAAAATATAGCTGAATTCTCGTTTTCCATAGGCTTTATGATGTATTCTCTAAATCCTTTTTCAGGATGTTCTGGATGTAAATGAAGCCTCGCTGTGAAAGTTTTAGGAATCTGTTTCACCCTTAATTCCATTGGGTTATGTACAAAGAAATATCTGTCAGTGGTAGGGTCAAGGATTTTGCGATTGTAAGCATTCAGATTTTCCCAGCTTAGGATAACATCAGAAGTTTTAGGTCCCACATCAATTATCATTTTCTTAATGGCTTCAGACGTTATTCCGCGTCTTCGTAACGCTGCAAAAGTTGCCAAACGAGGGTCATCCCAATCCTTGTATAAGCCTTCTCTTATTCCTTGAACAATTTTTGACTTGCTCAGAGAAGCGCCAGTTATTTTAAGTCTGCCGTAATGTATGGCTTCTGGATACTGCCAACCTAGATACTTATACATATATTTCTGTCGAACCATGTTTGTCAAATGCTCTTTTCCCCGAATTATGTGTGTCACACCCATCAAATAGTCATCTATACCGCATGCAAAATTGTAAAGTGGCCAAACATTGTATTTGCTTCCTACACGAGGATGTGGATACTTTTCACCATCTATGATGCGCAATGCTGGCCAGTCTCGAACCGCTGGATTTGGGTGATTCAAGTCAGTTTTTATGCGATACACGGCTTCGCCTTCGTTGTATTCCCTTTTTAGCATGCGTTGCCATCTTGCAAGGTGTTCTTCTGGTGGCAAATTGCGGCACTGGCATGGTTTGCTACCTAATATTTTCTTTCGAAATCGGTCTGGTTGACATGTGCAAATGTAAGAGTTTCCATCTTTCAACAGTTTTTCGGCATATTCGTAATAGATAGGAATTCGGTCACTTTGAATGTACTCCTCATCTGGCTTGCATCCAAGCCAAGCCAAATCCTCTCTTATACGGTCATAGAATTCTAAAACAGGTCTTTTCAATTTTGGGTCAGTGTCTTCAAAGCGCAGAACAAATTTACCGTCATACAATCGTGCGTACTCGTAACATAATATTATAGCTCGTGCTGAGCCCAAGTGTAGAACACAATCGGGATTTGGAGAAAATCGCGTAACAACATTTGCATACTTATTCACATTAGGCAATGGTGGAAGATGCTTTTCTTCTTCCTTTTTTTCTTTTACAAACGATTCTGGCCATTTCATCTCAATGATGTGCTGCTGCTCACTTAATGCAAGGCTGTTTACTTCCATAATAACCTCATTAACCAAGACAGATAATTCTTTAACTTTTGTTCTTAACTCTGGTTTCTCACCTAAAATTTTCCCAATAACTGGACCTGCTTGTGCTTTGCCCTCATGCTTTACAGCATTTAGTAGGGCAATTTTTCGAATAATTTCCTTGAGTTGAGCATTCTTATCAAGTGTCAACTGACAACACTCTTTTAGGCTTACAGTTTTCTTTCAATTAAGAATTTTGCAAAAGCATTCAGTTTTTTCTTTGCATCAGAAGCAGGAATGAGCTCTTCAACTTCTTTCCAGCTTTTCTGAAGCATTTTTCTTGCAAGCTGCTGTGCATATTCTATAGAATCATACTTTCTTATTATAGCTATTGCTTCATCAATCAACTTTTGATTTGACGTATGCATATTGAGAATCTTGATAAGCCTTTTTTTGTCCTTGGCGTTTGCAATTTTCAACGTGTGAATGACTAATAAGCTTCGCTTTCCCTCTGTAATGTCTTTCCCGTAACCACCCTTCTTTTCGGCAAATTCTGCGCCTGTCAAGTCCAGAATATCATCTTGCATCTGAAAAGCCACTCCAACGCTTTCGGCGAAATGTCCAAATTTTTCAACAAGTGCTTCATCCGCATCTGCTAGAGTAGCAGCGATTTTAGCAGCCATTCGCGCCAAAGTGCCAGTTTTATAAGCGCACATCTGCAAATAGTCTTTTTCGTTCAGTTTGTCAGCGTTTGCCAAGTCTCTATGCCACGCAATGTCCATTGCTTGACCAAGACTTAGGTTAATCATCTCTTGCACATAAATTTCGTAAACCCTAGAGAGCTTTTCAGGAGAAATTTTTTTGTTATTTTCTAAGAGTGGCAGAAGTGGCAAATAGTACAAGGCGTTCCCAGCGTTTATGGCTATGTCTAAGCCGTAAATTTTGTACGTGCATGGTTTTCCTCTGCGAAATTCAGATGAATCTTCTATGTCGTCTACCATTAATGTTCCATTATGAATTATTTCTGGAATTATTGCAAAATCAACGAACTCTTTTGGATTTTTGCCCAAAGCTTCACAGATTAGCAGAAAAAGAGTTGGACGCCATCTTTTTCCACCTCTATCAAGAAATTCCCAGACTGGTTCGGCAAGTGCCTTGTTTAAGGCTTCTAGATTGTGTGCGTAGCGTGGTGGATTAATCTTAAATAGAATGCTATTTTCGGAAATTTTTCTAGGAATATATTTCTCGATAACCTTGTTTATTAAAGCAGCTTTCTCTTCAAGAAATTTCTCAATATCCAAAGAGTTTAACTCCTTCCTCTTCTCGCATACCCTCTTATATCGAAACCTCTTAATCTCAACCACTCCGCAGTTTTAGCCGTTATAACAATCGGAACTTTTTGCAGAGCTTGAATAGAATCCGCTCCTACAAGAAACATGCTATTCTTAAGCTCCTCAATCAAGAACAAGAGCACATTAACTGTTTCTTTTACGCCTTTGACAGCGGCTTGAAGCAATGGATATGAAAAGCTTGTCAAGCTGGCACCCAAAGCCAAAGCCTTCGCCATTTCCACTCCGCTTCGTATTCCACCAGAACCTATAATGGGAAGTCTTACTGTTTGAGAAACTTCAACAAGACTTACTGCGGTGGGGATTCCCCAGTCCCAGAAAATATCACCCAATTTACGTTGAAAGCTGTTTGCTTGTCCTTTTGTACGGTAATATTCCACTGCTGCGAAGCTTGTACCTCCTGCTCCACTTATGTCAATACCATTAACACCTACAACTTCAAGTTTTTTAGCTTCTTCAGCGGCTATCCCAGCACCAGTTTCCTTAGCGATGATTGGCGTGTCTAATTCTTTAGCAAGTTCACTGATTTTTTCAAGTACGCCCCTAAAGTTTGTTTGCCCTTCCGGCTGTACAGCCTCTTGCAGAGAGTTCAAGTGAATAGCAATTGCATCTGCATCAATCATTTCTATTGCTTTTTTAACTTCTTGTATGTCATAGCCGTTAACGAGTTGCACACCACCGATGTTAGCAATTAGAAAAGCTGTGGGAGCCTTCTTTCTTGCTATTGCAAATGTTTTTTCAAATCTTTTATTTTCTATTGCTGCTCGTTGACTTCCAACACCCATGCCCAAACCTAACTCCTCTATAGCTTCTGCAACTGTTGAATTGATTTTAGTGGCTTCCAAAGTTCCACCAGTTATGGCGCCGGCAATTAAAGGAGCATTAAATTTGTGACCGAAAGCCATTGTGGACAAGTTTATTTTTTGTTTATCGATTTCCGGCAAAGCTTTATGGACGAAATGTATGTCTTCAAAGCCTGTTGTGGTTTTCCGTGCTTGAACATTTCTCTGTAAAGAAATTCGAATATGCTCTGCCTTGCGCTTTCTAGTTTCAGCTGTCAACTCTATTCCTTCTCTATTAAAGTACCTTCCACCTTTTCTCCTTTTAAGACCTTGTAAATATTGTTCGGTTTTGTGGCATTCACTATCATCACGGGAATCCCTTGTTCTGCAGCTAAAAAAAGTTCTGTTATTTTGCCGTACATGCCGCCTGTTACATCGCAAGCGT
The DNA here is from genome assembly GCA_964469615.1 of uncultured Candidatus Bathyarchaeia archaeon. GTDB lineage: Archaea > Thermoproteota > Bathyarchaeia > Bathyarchaeales > Bathycorpusculaceae > CAYXZM01. Next base: position 33,394 of record CAYXZM010000015.1, read on the forward strand.
TTGGCTTATTAAGTTGATTAAGAAGCTCCCTCAACTCTTTCAGTTTTAAATGCTTGAATATTTTTGCATTTTTCTTAACTTTCGGGTCGGCTTCATACAATCCATCAACATCAACACCCATTATAATTCGCTCTGCGTTGAATTTTGTAGCAACGTATACGGCAATCTGATCGCCAGAGAGCACGGTGAAGCCTAATTCTGAGTCCAAGACAACATCTCCATACATAACGGGTAAGAACCGCAGCTTTAACATCATTTTGAGCGGAGTTTCTTCAAAACATTGGATTCTGCCTTTTTTCGTTAGCACACATGAGGAAGGCATTATGCTTACAGCAGGAACATCCCTCAGAATAAGTGCATCCATAAAAAAGCCATTTAGCAAAGTCATAGCGTAATGCGTTTCCGCAAAACCAATTCGCTGGCTTTCATTCTTAAACCCTTCTTTAATGGAGTATTTTTGAGCGGATGGATGTCCAAAGCTTCCCCCGCCATGAACAATTATCAGATTTTGAATGTTGGCATTTTTTATTTCTTCTGCTAAGCGATTTACTTCTTGCATTCGTGGCACGGGTTCCCCGCTTTTATCTGTGATTACTGAACCGCCAATTTTTAATACTGTTAATTTAAGTGTACTCAATTTTAACACCTTCATCAGTCTTCTTAGCCATAAACGGAACACCACCCGCTCTCTGAATTGCTTCTAAAACTTGTTGAAGCCTCTCATTTCTTGCTAGAGCTATCATACATCCTCCACCGCCGCCACCAGTTAATTTTGCACCAAGAGCCCCAGCTTTACGAGCTGCATTTATAAGCCATTCAAGAGATTCATCGGAAACTCCTACACCATAAAGTAGGGCATGGTTGATGTTCATCAACTCCCCAAGAGTTTCCAAATCGTTTTCTTTCAAAGCATCTACTGCTCTTAATACAATTTCACGACTTGCCCACAACATATAATCCATAACTCGCATGTACTTTTCTCTCATATTTCGAACTTTCTCAACTTGAGAACGGGTGGATCTTTCTACGCCAGTGTTTCCAATCACAAGTGGGATATCCATGTTTACTTCTAATGGTTTAAATCCAGTGTCCATTTGGAAAAGGAGAATCCCGCCAAAAGTTGAAATAGCTGGATCAATTCCAGATGGAGTGCCATGTACAATTTTCTCAGCTTCATAAGTAATGCGGAAAACATCTTCTTTTGTAATTTTCACGTTTAATAGAGCGCCTACAGCTGTGGTTGCTGCTGCCGCGACGGCTGCTGAGGAACCTAAACCAGCGGCAACTGGTACTGTTGAGTTAATTTCGATGCTTAACCCGACGTTTTCTCCATGTTTTTCTAAAACTTTTTCTACAGCCACTTTTACGGGTTCAAACTTTGATTTTGCTTCTTTTGAGTCACATTGCTCTGCTTTGAAAGTTTTATTTTCGAAGTATCCAGCGAGATTTAGGTTTACTGAGCGAAAATAAAGCCTTTTATCATCACGGTTTTCAACTTTGGCATAGGCTCTCTTGTCTATGGCTAGAACTATTGCTGGTTCACCATAAACTACAAAGTGCTCTCCTAAAAGTATGACTTTTGCAGGAGCTGAGGCTACAACCCCCATTCTACACCACTATTTGGTGAAACACACGGCGGCATACCCAACCACGCTTGAGTAGTCGCCAATTACATCACCACTGGTTTTATAGCATAATAATTTTGCCTCTCTCGCCCCCAAATTTTTGGCAGCAGTAATCAAAGCTATTATCGGACCATACCCACATGTGGTAATTCTCTGCGTTTCAACTATTGAATAAAACTTGGCTTCATCCATAGCCTCAACAGCTTCAAGAGCCTGTCTATCTTTTTTTGCTGCTATTTCTTGTGATTCATAGTGTGTCATGTCAGAAGAAGCTATGACGACGGCGTTTTTTCCTGCTAAAACTTTTGCCGTAGCTTTTCCAACTTCTCTGGCTGAGGACAAATCTTGCATTAAGAAGCAAACTGGTACAATCTTGAAGTTTGAACCATAAAGATATTGAAGAAATGGAAGTTGTACCTCAATGGAATGTTCAAAACGGTGAGCAGATTCATCAACATCAACTATGTGGGATTCATGCGCAATCTGGTTAGCGGTTTCACTGTCCACTTCCACATCACCTAATGGTGTGCGCCAAAAACCTTCATTCACTGTGGCCAAAGCGCTACCGTAACCAGTGTGATTTGGACCAAAAATAACTGAAATATCCGGTTTACCATCCAAAGCAAGCTCATAATAGGCATGTGCAGCAACAGGACCAGAAAACATGTAGCCTGCATGTGGACAAACTAAACCTATAACATTCCTAGAACCAACTTTAACGATTTCTGGAATTTTTCCTGGTCCAAGTTCATGAAGAAAACAATCTTCTATTTGTCTTTTCAGCGCGTTCGCTGTTCCTTCATAGAAGGTTCCGGCTTGTGCAGCACGCCGAACATTCGCCATTCTTTTTAGGTTTCCCCCTCTTCTTTTGTGATCTTAGCTTCGAAATCCTCAATGGTTAAGGATAAATCTTTGTCTTGTGGCAGTTCACCTCTTTCTCGCAACACTTGCCTTGCCAAAAGCCAATAAATGACAGCTAAAGCTCTTCTGCCCTTGTTATTGGTAGGAATAACTAAGTCTACTCCAGAAAATTCATTGTCAGTGCTGCATAAAGCTATTACGGGTATGCCTACAGCAGATGCTTCTTTCACAGCCTGAAAATCTGCTCTCGGATCAGACACAATTATTACTTCTGGTTCAATGCGATTTGGGTATAACGGATTTGAAAGGAGTCCTGGAATGAAACGTCCAATAATAGGACTTGCGCCTGTTACTTCACAGAATTTTTTCACCGGCTCCTGCGCGTAAAGTCTGGCTGCGGCGGAAGCAATTTTTGTGGGTTCAAATTTTGCTAGAAACTTGGCAACAACTTTTATGCGGTCATCTGTCTTCTTAACGTCTAAGACAAATAATCCATCTGGTCTAACTCGGTATATGAACTGCTCCATGTCCTTTGTTTTCATTCTTGTTCCAATATGTATACCTGCAGATAGGAGCGTATCTTGCGGCAATAAAAGTTCTTCACCTACAGGTACTTCAGCTTCTTCAGATTTTCCTTCTTCTCTAGCTTCTTTAATTTCTTCATCAGACAAACATTCATCCCTCTTAAAGGATTTTAAGTCCCGCCATTTTTGCTCTATCCCCTAAAAATTCCTCTATCCGTATCAATTCATTTATCTTTGCAATTCGCGTCCCTTCAACAACACCTGTTTTTATTATTGGACATTGAAAGGCAACAGCCAAATGGGCTATGTGCCAATCACATGTGTCGCCTGAACGATGAGACACCACAGGTGTGTAGCCGTATCTTTTTGCCAATTCAACCGTCTCCCATGCATCCATAAGTGTGCCAACTTGGTTCACTTTAATTATCACCGCGTTAGCTGAACGCATCTTTATTCCACGACTTAACCTTTCACTGTTCGTAACAAAAAGATCGTCGCCGCAAATCAAGCAATCTTTAGCCTTTTTTGTTAGCTCAGCAAAACCTTCGAAATCCTCTTCATGTAAAGGGTCTTCAACATAGACAATGTTGTATTTGCTGATAAGTTCTGAAATGAATTCTAATTGTTCGCCTGAATCTCTTTTTTTCTTTTCTCTCTGGTAAACATACGCCTCTTCTTTTTGATTCCAAAGAGAAGATGCGGCTACGTCAATGCCCAAACAGCATTCAAAACCCATCTGTTGACCTACCTCTTCACATACCTTAGCCAAAATTTCAAGAGCTTCTGTATTTCCAATATTTGCAATCCAAGCTCCCTCTTCGCTTCTTCCACCGCCGAAAAGTTTATCCTTCTTTTTCAGAACAGCACCAACTCTTTTATGAATCTGAACATTTGCCGTAGCTGATTCTAAAAAGGATTCCACTTTATAGGGAAGAGTTAAAAACTCTTGAATATCAGGAGCTTTTCCATGCGAATGCTTTCCACCGCTTATTATGTTCCCAAGAGGATATGGAAGGCTACAGGCAAAATGCCCTCCAAGATATTGGAAAAGGAGTTGCCCAAAAGAATTTGCAGCTGCTTCTGCATTAGCCAAGGAAATAGCGAAGGCTGTGTTTCCGCCTATAACTCTGAAATCCTTTGAACCATCAATTTCGTGTAGTGTTCTATCGATCTCTTCTTGGAAATCAGCGTTTAATCCAACAATTTCTGGGGCTACAAGCTCTTCAACTTTTCTCAACGCTTGGTCTACGCCGCCCTGCGGATAATAGATGATTTCGGCTTTTCCGCGACTTTCCCCAGCAGGTGCAGAAGCTCTTCCGAAACCTGAGTTTGTTATTACGTCAACTTCTATTGTTTCTTCTCCACGTGTGTTGAAAACTTTTCTGGCGATTATATCTTCAATAACTGTTGACATTTTTTTCTCCTTTTTATTTCTCATAATAGCTTCTTGCTTCTCTTCTTTTTTCAGCCTCTTCGTAAAAGCGCAGAACTTCGTCAATGATTTCTACATGCGATAATAACATGCGTCTACAACAATATCGCTTAATTCCTAAGCTGTCCAGGACTTCGCCCGCCTTCTCCCCAGCCTTGATTCTCAAGGCAAATTCTTCCCATATATCACCAACCAATTTGCCACAAGTAAAACACCTTACTGGTATGATCATTCAGTTCAGCCTCCCTATCTATAGCTTTTTTGATCTCTAGCCCGAGCCCCGGGTCCTCCAAATTTTTTAGGTTCCTTTTTTCTGGAATCTCCTACAATCATTGTTCTGTCATATGTGGCAAAAAGAGTGCGTAAATGGGCGCTCTTGGTCCATTTTAATAAAGCGTTGGCAATAGCCATTCTTGCTGCTTCTGCTTGTCCCATGTAGCCTCCTCTTGAGGCTTTTATGTCAATGTCTAACTGTTTCCAAACTTCATCACCAGCTTGTAAAAGTGGTTCCATGATTTTTTCGCGGGCGATTTCAGGTTCGAAAATTTCAATGGGAATTCTGTTTATACGTATCCTTCCAATTCCAGGTTTAGCAACAGCCCTAGCTATGGCAGTTTTCCTTTTTCCACTGACAACTAAAACTTTTTTAGCTGGCATTATTATTCACCAGGATTCCACCCTAATTCTTTTGCAAATTCTCCTACTGTAAAGTAGGGGCACACCAACTTTCCCGCTTGAACATTCTGTAAAGTTTCCATTCTTTGGTCTTTTAGCTCATTTGGTATTCCAATGAACACTTTAAGCCGTTTGTATGCTTGCTTGCCCTTTGGTTGTTTATATGGAAGCATGCCTTTTACTACACTTCTTACAATTCTGTCGGGTCTTCGATAGTGAAATGGTCCTCTTCTTGGATATCCTACTTCTAAAAATTTTTTGGCTTCCATTACTCGGCTTTTTCTTTTTCCGGAAATCACGGCTTTTTCTGCATTTACAATTATTATTTCTTCGCCAGTCAATATTCGTTTAGCAATTATGCTTGCCATCCTGCCTATGATAAGCCCGTCCGCATTTATTATAGTGACTGATTTGTTTGCTATTTTCACTTTATCACCCAATTATCTTGACGTTTGAGCCGTTTGGCTTTTTCTTGATTAAATCAAAGAATGATAAACATTTGCCTTTTGCAGCAGTTATCTTCTTCTCTGCTTTTTCAGAGAAGGCAAACGCAGCCACGGTTATTGGATGTCTTATTTCACCAGCACCTAATACTTTGCCTGGAACTGCTACTATCTCGTTTTTTTGAGTATATCTATTTAGGCGGCTTATGTTAACAGCTACTCGTTTTCTTCTGGATTTAGCTAAACGCTCAGCAATGTCAGGCCAAATATTTGCCTTATTTTCCCTGCCTTGCTTCTTTAAAAAACGAACAAGCTCTATCAGTTCTGGGTTTGTCCTCTTAACGTTCTTCATTCTTTTTCACCTTGACCAAGCTTTTGAATTCTTTCAACTCTTCATCCAAGATTTTAATGGATTCTGAAAGTATCCTCTCAGGAAGAAGCGCGCCAGTAGATTCAAGATTAAATATAAAAGTGTTTGCTTCCTTGCCAATTTCTATCGCTTTAGGATTCTGCGGGCAAGCGTCAATGCAGTCTTGGCAGAGAGTGCAAGCCATCAAATTCAGAACTTTTATCTTGTTGTCTGTTCTTGTCAAAACTTTTCTGGGGCAGATTTCTACGCATTTTCCACATGCATCACAATTTTTAGAAATCTCTATTTTTGGCATATATTTGTATGTACACATTGACACAGGCTGCCATTTTGCATGTTTCTTTCCCTTTCCAAGCCTTGCATAAGCTTCAAGCCTCAGTCTCTGCTCTTTCGCCAATTTTATTATTGGAATCTTGTCGCTAACGGGAACAATATCAGGGTTCTCTGACTCCAATTCACTTGAATGAACAGTTCTTGTTCCTTCTTTAGATTCCACATCCAGCGTAAGTGTAACCCTGCAAAGATTACAGCCAAGCTCGCTTTTACAGGAGCATTTTTCAGGTAAATTATAACTATCCAAATCGGTTTTAAGAGGAATAAGCCCGAGCCTATGGGCAATAATTTCGTCCTGCAATATAGAAGAATTCTCTATTATCACAACTTCATCAATAGCCATACATGGAACTTCAGCAATCGCTATTCTTCTTAAAGCGTTCATAAAAGGAACATCTACTCCTTCAACGAGTAAGCGCATGTTTTTATCATCTTTTTCAAGCACTTCGATTTTCACTTATTTAGACACTCCATGATAGTGTATAATAACGACTGTGCCGTTCAATAGAATACTAGTGCATTATTTCAATTTTTCTGTTAACAAGATAAGAACATGTCTTTTCTAGACTCTTCTTCCCCTTCTGCCACCAGGTCTTCGAGTGCCATCGTGAGGAATTGGTGTAACCTCTTCAATTCGCCCTATTAGGAAACCTGCTCTAGCCAAGGCTCTTATAGCTGCTTGAGCACCCGGACCAGGAGTTCTTGGTCCAGAACCTCCGGGGGCTCTGACTTTAATGTGTATGGCGGTTATTCCTTTGTCTTTGGCTATGTCTGCAGCTGCCGTTGCTGACCGCATGGCAGCGTATGGTGAGGATTCCATCCTATCTGCTTTTACAAACATTCCACCTGAGGTTCGGGCTATGGTTTCTGCGCCTGAAATGTCTGTTATATGAATCATTGTGTTGTTATAGGAACTGTAAATGTGGACAACAGCCCATTTTTCAGTTTTTTTGCTTGCGCTACTCATGATTCTTCCTCTGTTCGTGCTTTTCTTGATTCAGTTTTTGATGTGGCCACGACTGTTATTGTTTGGCGTAGGGGATGACTTGCATTTGTAAGTGGGCTTTTTGGTGTGTATGCTATCTGGTTTTCCTCTTCCCTTGTTACAATATAGCTTGGCACCGTGATCCTTTGATTTCCTATCGTTATATGTCCATGAGTTATTAGTTGTCGTGCTTGATGGACCGTTTTAGCTAAGCCTTTACGGAAAACAATTGTTTGGAGTCTGCGCTCGAGAATATCTTCTATTGTTAGATCCAAGACATCATCCAACACCGCTGTTTCAGCGAGAAAACCGAGTTTCTTCAAGCGTGCTAGAATTTCTCCCTCCATTTTTTTGCGTTCTTCAGGCAATTTACCTATAAGTGAACGGGCTATCCCTCTAAACTTTGACAACATTGTTTCATGACGCCATAATTCATGTTTGTTTCGCAAACCATACAAACCTAAAAGTTTGAGTTCTTCTTTGAGAGAATCACCCCGCCATGGAAAACGTGGAGTTGCATACTTTTTTCTCTGCTTTTTTGGATCACCCATAACTACTTACCCTCTGCAGCTGCTGGTCTGGTGATTGCTTTCTTTTTGACTCCTAAGGCTTTTCCGAATCTTCCAGTGGTTTTAGTTCTTTGTCCTCGCACTTTTAGTCCGTAAGCATGTCTATAGCCTCGCCATGATTTTATTTCTTTCATTTGTTCAATATCCATCTTTGTTCTTAAAACAAGGTCTGCACTAATTAAGTGTTTGTCCTTGCCTGTTTCCACATCTTTTCTTTTGTTTAGAATCCAACTTGGAATTCCATGTTTCATTGGATCTTTGATTATTTCTTCTATTTTTTTAACATCTGTTTCGGTAAAGAAACCTGCACGGATATCTGGGTGAACCCCAGCTTTTTTTAATATTGCATTTGCAAAGCTCAGACTTATTCCTTTAATTTTTTTCAAGGCATATGGGGCTTTCAGAGTGCCATCTATATCTGCGTCTATTATTCGAAGTATGTGGCGAAATTCTTCTGACATTGGCTGCCATCCATTTTTGAACTAGGCTAACTACGAAATAAATCATATTTTATTTAAACCTTACTAACTAGAACCCCTGCAAAGAGGCAGTTAGTAAGTTAAACTAACAGGAATGGAAAGATTTTTTATTTCACCTAAGAACTTGATCTTGAGCCCTTGACATAGTGTAGAAATAGGGGACAAATCTTTCTGTTAACAATTGTTATAAATAAAATTATTAGTACAAGATGTAAACCGGATAGGCTGGTTAAGTTGATGCATAAAAAAACTGTCATAGTCATTTCCTCAGTCATCATCGTGGTGATAGTACTTGCATATATTATTATGAACGTTGCTTCAATGCCAACACTATATGTGGATCCAACAACGATTAATAGGGAGATAGGTGAAGACTTTTTAATTACTATATCTGTTTCGAATGTTGCTGATTTATATGCTTGGCAATTCAAACTAAGTTGGAATTCTGCAATTTTGGATTTTTTAAGTATAGCAGAAGGGCCATTCTTGCAGAGCAGCGGTAACACCACGTTTGATCCTAGAACTGAGAATAGCACGCAAGGATACATATTCGTAGTTTGCAGACTTGTAGGTGAAACCTCAGGAGTGAGCGGGAACGGAATATTAGCTGCGATAAGTTTCCATGTTAAGGCAGGTGGAAATTGCAATTTGGATTTGTCAGAAACCATGCTGGTTAATTCAGGTGAACAACAAATTGGGCATAGAACTGTTGGTGGTCGTTTCGGCACATGAAATTCTTCACCAACTCCAAAAACACATTCAAGCCTTATTTTATTTATGCAATGGGGCAAGTTAGTTTCTATGGGTAGCTTGTGAAAATAGAAATACGTTTCTGTCTTTAACTTATATTCTATTGTAATAAGTCATAAATCGTATCAAAGAATAGACTGGCGATTTCTCCCGCGAATCCCCTCTTTTTCTATTTTTAACATTTCAAAGTTTGCTTTTTCTGGTAACAGCAACTAACAGAACATTCTTAAGGATATGATATCTCTTCAGTTGCTCATGCTTGGACAAATATGGCACTTTGCTGTTCTTGGCCGTAGGATTGACCATTTTTAGGGTAGTCTTTATAGATCTTATCAGGGCTCATTTGTTTTGGAAGATTTATATCCAAAAAGAATAGAATGGAATGTTAGGAGTTATTATGAGTAATTTTAAAGAGAAATCTGAGAAGGAAAAGATGTCGGAGTCAAGCCCACAGCAACAAACGATAGATAAAGTGCTTGACTTAGTTAAAGATCTCTTGAATAAATACCCTGAGCCTATGGGCAAGATTTTGGAATCTATTGCGTACAGGATAAGTGGAAATCCAGAAGAGATTAAGGCTGAAACAAGACTCGCACTTTCAACAACAATAGGCTTCATAGCTTTGATGTTCTTGATAGTAAGTGTGACAAGTGCATTAGCCCTGGTTGGGAAACTAGGCGGAGAAACAGTTGCTTTCATTTTTGGAACAGCATTTGGAAGTATCATTACGTTTCTGTATAGATATCTAACGCCAGGACGTGAAGAATATTAAATCAGTTTTTAAGTTTAAGTGAAAGATATTAGTACCAGAAAAGATGTGAAACCAGCTTTTGCATAGTTAGAATGGAGAGTGGTGGATTAAGCCACTCAGTCTGTTAATTGAATCTTGGACAATGTTTTGTAACTCGTCTAATTTACGGACTATTGGGTACTCTTTTGTGAATAGACTTGGTCCTAACGACTGTTTTTTAACGTCTGGATATC
>CAYXZM010000016.1:0-57892 GCA_964469615.1 uncultured Candidatus Bathyarchaeia archaeon
ATGAAGTGTCAAAAATGTCAGAAAGAGGTGTTCATGCCCTTTAGATGCCCTTACTGTGGAGACTTTTTCTGCCCAGAACATCGCTTGCCAGAAAATCACGATTGCCCACGAATGGAATATGCACGCATACCTAAGGAAGAAGTAAAGACAATTATTGTTCAAAAACAAGAACCATTTGAATATACGGTTAGCTATGTGCCAGTTGCAACAAAGAGAAGAAAGGTCTATTTTAGCACCACAGAAATCAAACATTTAACAGTGGCATCATTACTTGTTGTTGGCGTTGGAGCATCATTAGGGTTCTTCTACGCTGACTACGTTATGTTAGTTGCTTTCGCAATAATTTTGACTTCATCATTTTTTATGCATGAAATAGCGCATAAGATAGCTGCACAACGGATAGGGTTATGGGCAGAATTCAGATTAACATTCATTGGTGCAATTCTAACCCTAATTTCCGTAATAACACCGCTATTCAAGATTATATCCCCAGGAGCAGTGATGATTGCTGGATTTGGAGATACAAAACGTATAGGAAAAATATCCATAGCAGGACCCTTAACAAATATTATCTTATCGGCAATTTTCCTTGCCTTGAACTTCGTTCTTCCACAACATGCTGTGATGCTTGTACTCGTTGCCTTCTTCAACGCTTGGATAGCACTTTTCAATCTTATTCCTTTGGGGATACTTGATGGATTTAAGGTTTTTAGATGGGATAAGAAAAATTGGGCACTAGCCTTTACGGCAAGTTTAATCATTACTATAATCTCCTACAAACTTTTAGGTATATAGCTGTTCTAGAAAAGAATGAAAAGACTTATACTCAGAATGGCAACTTTTAGTGTGGGTTTGGAATGGTTAATCGGGACAGACATGACATTACTTTTGAGATATTGAAGAAAGCGTCTGCAGGGAAAAGAAAGACGGAGTTAATGAGAGATGTGGGGCTCTCTTATACGCAATCTAAAATTTATCTAAGAACGTTGATAGAGAAGGGTTTGCTGGAAATGGATAAGAAGCGTCTTTTCAAAACGACAAGCAAAGGATTAGAGTTTTTGGAAAAATGTAAGGAATGTCCATTATTCAAATGGGAAAACAGCAAAAAATGATTAGAGAAGTTCTATTGTCACGTGCACTTCTTCTGGGACACGAATCCTCATGATGCGCCTCATAACACGTTCTTCTGCATCGATATCAATTAAGCGTTTATGAATTCGCATTTCCCACTTATCCCAAGTTGAAGTTCCTTCGCCACAAGGCGACTTCAAAACGGGAACTTTCAATCTCTTGGTTGGTAAAGGAACTGGACCGTTCAATTTAACACCTGTTTTCTGAGCGATGGCTTTCAATTCTTCGCATACTTCTTCCAGTTTCTTATAGTCAGTGCTTGTTAATCGTATGCGTGCTTTTCTAACCATCGCCAATAACTCCTGGCATATGCATTCACGATATTATTATTATTGAGTATTTACCTTTAGACAATAAACCGTAAATAAAAACTTATCGACGATTGTTTTTAATTTGGTTGCCGAACTGTCAGTTTTTCGGAAGCATATTATCTTCCCTACATATAGATTGAATTGTAGGTTGCTTTTAAGACAGAAATCCAAAAATTTTACTCTATTCAAGATTAGTGAATCAAACAATAGGTGCCACTTGAGTCTTTAAGAATAATCAGTCATATAGTTGGCAAAAGCCTCCAGTTTTTCATGATTCTAAATCTTATTTTTCTCTTTTCCTTGGCAGCAACAATATAACTTAATTGAACAAGCTATCTATTCATCGGGTAAATTAGCTAACCCCCAATGCCCCCTTCCAACTTGAAAAACACTTTGTCTTTCATAAAATCACAAGAATTATCTTCGCTTAATTTGCTAAGATTCAATGTTTTTCAATTCTTTAATGATTTCTGCAAGTTTCGGAACAGCAAAAATTTTCTTTTTTACAAACTCGTTTGTCGTTGCCAAGTACATTTGGCTTATTATCGCCTTTAATTTGGGCTCAAGTTTTGGTGGTTTGCTTTTAACCAGTCTTTTCCATTCTTCCAAGCCTTCAGCAACAGCTTTCTTCTTTGCTTCTTCCACTTCTCTAGCCCATTCTGTCCACCTATAATATTGTCTGGCAATTTCCTTGCTAACATGCAATCCATTGTAGGTGAATCTACATTCGTCAAGCGTTCCCACAACATCAACAATCATAAGCCTACGCTGCGTGTCAAAAGCCAACTCAATCTTTCCATCTTCATTCACCAAACCAGCATCAAAGGCTAATCGCGTAATCAAATCATCAACCTGCAACAATAAACTCTTGACTTCGTCTAACTCGCTATCCGTTAAGCCAGAAATTCTCTGGGCTTCTGCCCAACTTAAATAGCGGTCGCCTTCCTCAAGCTTCGTGCTCACGTCAAAAATGGGCTTTGTAAGCCTTTCACCAGCTTGTGGATAATGGTCTAAGCCTAAATCTTCAAGCGTAACTAAGCCTTGTTCGAGACGTTTAAAAACTGAAGAGCCCTCTGGCAAACCATTACGGTAAATTATTTCAAGAGGAATCAGAAAATTTCGCAAATTAGGCGTGTAAACACTGTAATCATACTTTGATTTGCCACTTTCCATGATGACTTTAGGCTTGTACACATTCACTAAATTAATTTCCATCACACTTGAAGGTTCATGCAACTCGTCAAAACTTGAAACACATCCATTCTTGTCAACTAATCCCCGATAATGCGTTCTAATGCCTTCTTTCTCAAGCCTTTCAAAACAATACGCTCCCATCATGCACAATGCTGTGCCTTTTCCATCTATAAGGTCAGGCATTTCTCCCCAATCAAAAACCGAATAACGATCAGAAAAATGAAATCTGCCAACACCCATTTTTTCTTCTGTTGGTTTCTTTATTATTTCTAGATCTTTTACACTTCCCATAGGCTTTTGCACTACTGCTTCAGTTTTTTAACAGACTCATCTGCCTTCTCAATCTCTCGCTTCTTCATCTTTTGATATTCCATTACGCGTTTCGCCAATTCCTTATCTTCAATGGCAAAAATTTTTGCAACAACAATCGCCGCACCTTCAGGCTCAATAGTTACAACCAAACCAATTCCACTTGGAACTCTGAGCGAAGAATAAATGTCCACGCCTCCAAACTTTTCTGAATAGGGCGGACAAGCAATCACAGGCTTCGCAGTGTGCGCATCAACAAAAGCGCTAAGCGCATTAGACCTTCCAGCAACCGTTATATAAACAATTTTTTCCTTCTCAAACTCTTTCAAAATTTCCAAAACTTTTTCAGGAGTCTTATGCGCAGAGGCAACACGAAACACATAATCCACGCCTAAAGCCTTCAGATATGCTGCTATTTCTTGGCAAAACTCCAAATCTTTTTCTGAACCCATTAAAACCACGGCTTTGCCCTTCATGTTTCCACCATTGATTGTATACTGCTAAAAGCTTATAACAACTAATTAAATTTTTTAGAGAAACGATAAAACTGAAATCATTTATACTTATTCACAATAATACCAATTCGCAGTGAGAAACATGCTCTTAACAAACAAGGAATTATTATCTGAAGCCAAACAGAAAGCCTATGCTATTGGCGCCTTTAACGTAAACAACTTGGAAAGCCTTTTAGCTGTTGTTGAGGCTGCTGTTGAAGAGAAATCGCCTGCCATAATCGCTGTAACGCCCAGCGCCATTAAATATGCTGGCTTATTTTATCTTTCAAAAATTGCTAAAACTGCTGCAAAATCAGCAGCTGTGCCAATGTCTCTTCATCTCGACCACGGCGAAAACTTTGAGACAGTTTCAAAATGCATTGAAGCTGGTTTCACTTCTGTTATGATTGACGGTTCATTCCTAAAGTTTGAAGAAAATATTGTGTTAACGAAACGTGTAGTAGATTTCGCCCATCAAAAGGGAGTAAGTGTTGAAGCAGAACTTGGGAGACTTGCAGGCGTAGAAGAGTCAACGGTTGAAGAGAAAGAAGCCGTCTTAACTGACCCAAATACAGCTAAAGAATTTGTTCAACGAACTGGAGTGGATGCGCTTGCTGTGGCGATTGGCACTTCGCATGGAGCCTACAAGTTTAAGGCTGAACCAAAACTTGACTTTGAAAGGTTGAAGCTCATCAAAAAGCACGTAAGCGTGCCACTAGTTTTGCATGGTGCTTCTAGCGTGCCTCAATGGATTATCGAAAAAGCCAGCAAATACGGTGCCGAGCTTGCTGGAGCGAGGGGGATTCCAGAAGAGCACATTAAAGAGGCTATTTCTCTAGGAATTACAAAAATAAACATTGATACTGATTTGCGTCTCGCTTTCACGGCAACAGTCCGCGAAGTATTGGCTAATTCTCCTAAAGAGTTTGACCCACGAAAAATTCTAGGTCCTGCAAAGGATGCCATGAAAGAAGTTGTAAAGGGTAAAATGCGCTTATTTGGTAGTTCAGGAAAAGCATAACTTAGGAGGAAATTATAAAATGAAAATTGGAGTTTTAAGCGGAGGCGGAGATGCTCCTGGAATTAATGCCGTCATAAGGGCTGTTGTTAGAAAGGGCATTCAACATTATGGCTACGATATTATAGGCATCAAAGACGGCTGGTACGGACTGCTTGAAGGCGAATATTTACCTTTAGATTTGAAGTCAGCCTCTGGCATTCTTCCACGTGGAGGTTCAATCCTAGGCACTTCAAGAACAAACCCTTTCAAACATGAAAAAGGCTCAGAAAAAATTTTGCAGAACGCCAAAAAAGCTGGGATAGACGCAGTTGTTGTTATTGGAGGGGATGACACCTTAAGCGTTGCCAAAAAGATGAGCGAGCATGGGCTTAAATGCGTTGGCGTACCGAAAACAATTGACAATGACCTATCTGAAACAGACTACACCTTTGGTTTTATGACCGCTGTCTCCATTGCCACGGAGGCTCTTGACCGACTTCACACAACAGCAGAAACGCATCAAAGAGTCATGATACTTGAGGTCATGGGAAGATACACGGGCTGGATTGCATTAGAAGCGGGATTAGCTGGTGGAGCTGATGTTATTTTGATTCCTGAAAAACCATTTGACATAGACGAGATCTGCGAATATATTAAACGAAGGCAGGAAAGAGGCAGAAACTTTAGTATAATTGTAGTTGCGGAGGGTGCCAAGCCAAAAGATGGAAAAGAAATTGTTTACAGCGAGAGCATAGATGAGTTTGGGCACATACGCTTCGGCGGTGTCGGCTATTATCTTGGAAAGGAAATTGAAAAGTGCCTCAACATCGAGACTCGTGTTGTGGTTTTAGGACATATTCAGCGTGGTGGTTCTCCAACAGCTTTTGATAGGATATTGGCTACAAGATTTGGAATAGCTGCAATAGACCTTGTTCACAAGGGCAAGTTTGGCTATATGGTTGCCATTAAAGGAAACAACATAGTTTCAGTGCCGCTGAAGGATGTTATCGGCAAAAGGAAGACAGTGGATTTAGAACTTTATAACATAGCAAGTGTGTTTTTCGGGTGAAAAACAATTTAATTGCAAGCTCTGCGCTTGGAATAATCCTCGGAACAGCAGTGGTGATAACAAGAATCAGTTTTATTTATGCGCCGTGGCCAGCACATGGTCCTATTAGTGTAGTTGGACCGTTCTACGTCCTTTTTGGCATATTAATCATTTTCGGTTGCATTTTGGTCTTAAAGAAGAAAACAATAGATTCTTGTTGCCAGTGATTTTGCTAGCTTCATTATGTTCAAATTTGATATTTTTTGTCTTGCAATTTCTTGAGCCTTGTACTCGCCTTTTTTGCAGTCTTGCAATCCAACCGTCTTACCTCCTTGCTCTTCAGATAATGGCTGAAGAGTTTCATTTGCGAATGAGTTGGCTAGAGCTCGACTTCTTGCTGTGAAGTTTCCTTAATCTTCCTAATCCAATCTGCTTCAGAACAAATGCTATAATCAATCATAAATGAATATGATTTGGCAAGGTTAAGGAGGTTAAAGCGTTTGAAATACGCTTACATTGTTATAATGGTAACAACCGCAAATAGAGAGGAGGCAGAGAAGATTGCGCGTCGTTTACTCGATGAAAAGCTAATTGCATGCGCCAACATTATTGGTCCTGTTTCGTCGCTTTTCTGGTGGTCTGGAAAGCTTGAGAAGTCTGAAGAGTATGTTCTCCTTTTGAAGTCTCGTCTGGAGTTATTTGAGAAATTGTCAGAGAGTGTCAAAGCTTTGCATGGCTATGAGGTGCCAGAAATTATCGCGTTACCAATAATTAAGGGTTCTCCAGCCTATATGGAGTGGCTTAACAGCACCCTAAGATTAGAATAGGATGAAGGCTGTTATTCTGGTGTTTACACAATTGAATTAGAAGGAAGAGCTGATTATGAGCTGTAATAAACTATTATTGACAAGCTAAAAAGGATAATTGCTTAAGGTAAAGTTTTATAGTTTTGAATACCCTTCAGAATGTTTTGGCGGTGGGTCTTAGGCGGGGGGCTAGGGGTCCCTTGCACCGTAAACCCTCTATACGACGGGCCGAAAGCTGAGGCTGAGGCATCTAAGGCTGCTGAAAACCTCATTTCCAAAGCAAAGACTATCCGTCCCTTGGGGCTGGCGGTTGGTGGGATGCTTCCGTAGGGAAGCAATCTCCAACATTTACCAGGCGAACCTGGCTAGGCTCGGGAGAGAGCAACCTAAGTCTGGACGTTCAGCGCTCAGGGGGGTGCGGGTACGAGTGTAGGATTTGAGGGATTCGGCGGATTCTAGATGTCGAACCCCAGTGGCTCACCGCCTTTCTCTGATAGTTTTCTTGCAACAGTAAAGCAAGCGCTCCTATTCAGCGTCTATTAGATATTGTTTGCAGAAAACCTTGATGAGGCTATTATATTGCTTGTTTCCTGCATTAAACAGATATTGAGAATATGCAAAAGAAAATAAGACGCTTAAACCTACACGTCTATTCAAAGCATGGGGTAGTCGTCTAGTTTGGTCAAGGATACCAGCCTGGGGCGCTGGCGATCCTGGGTTCAAATCCCAGCTACCCCACCACTAAAAGTGTTCATTCCCTTTTTCTTTCATTATTTTCTTTGATTTTTCAAAAAGTTTTTCAAAGTAACTTCTTCCGAGTTTAGGTCCCTTTCCGATGGCTGGACATTCATCAGTGTAAGCAAAAATATGTTTATTGTCTTCTGCTTTTTTCAGCTCGAAGGGATAAAATCTGCAAATTAATGGTCTTATCTGGTATATGATGCATAGATTATCTCTTAGAAATGTGCATTTTCCATTTTCAGTCTTCTTCATTCGGAAAACATAAGGCTCAAATCCTTCAATTTTTTCAGCAAACAGATTAACACTTTTACGAGTTTTCAATGATATGCGTTCAGCCTCAACTTTCAAAAAAAGAATTTGTCTGACCCTATCCTCAGTGTCGCCGCAGCATAAGGCGCATTTTTTGCATTTGAAGCGGATGTTTTTGGGGTAATTAAATTCTGAGGTTTTTTTCACGTGCATCAACTTGCTTTGAGAAGAGTAATGGGATGTTAAGAAATAAACTTATTTCCCACATTATTTGGGAATGTTTGCCAATTGATCTTTAGTCTTTTAAAAAAATTTAATACAGGTACTTAACAGATTTTCAGAAGAAAACACAAAAATCTAAACATTCGTTCAAAGTTTATGGTTGAGAGAATGAAATGATGTTCCAATAGGTTTCTCGTAAATTTTAAAAAGGCTAATAAAACTATACAAAAATAGGGTTAAATTGGATTTGAGAACCAGAAGAATAATTGTCAACTTCATTATACTATTCGTATTGTCTCTTTTACAGTTTACATTAACATTAGATACGCTAACACTAATAGGTGTCTTACAATTATTCATAGTTTTTCTATTAGCCGTTGCCGTTTACGAAGATGGAAAAGCAATAGAAGAACTGAAGAAAAAGACAACTTTTGTTTAGAGTCATATCAAAAAAGTTTAATGAGAAGAAGTTAATCAAGTGTATGGGAAGAAAATTTAATATAACAAGAGCGCTAAAAACTCATTGCAATGATAAAAATAGTAGGAATAAAAAAATGGCGTCTAAAAAATTGTTGGAAATATTGAATAAGGCAATAGCAAGAGAACTGCAAGTTTCAATACAGTACATGTGGCAACACGTCCAATGGAGCGGAGTTAAAGGCTTCGCAGTGCAAGAAGAATTGAAGAAAATAGCTATAACTGAGATGAAGCACGCTGAGAAAATTGCTGAAAGATTGTTTTATCTTGGGGAAACACCAACAACGAAACCTGACCCGATTTTTGTTGGAAAAACTTTGAAGCAGATGATTGCTCAAAACATAAAGGATGAAGCGAACGCTATTGCTTTATACAAGCAGATAATTGAAATGGCAGAGAAAGAGGGAGACACAACAACAGCGTTCATTTTCCGAGAAATTCTAGAAGACGAAGAAGAACATCACGACACTTTTACAACAATGTTTGAAGATTTAAAGTAGAAAAAGCAACCTTTCATAAACTACACTTTTTTCTAATTCTAATGCTATAGCACAAATTTTAATTTTCTAATAAACCAAAAGAATAGTGAAGGAATCAAAGAATGAAATCAGAAAAAATAGAAGAGCCCATTTGTGACAGATGCGGCAACCCTATTGATAATTGCAAGTGCGTATGCCCATATTGTGGCGAATCAGCTGATTGCGAATGCAGCATAGGCGCTGAAAAAGCAACAGGCGGATAAAGCTAATCCTTCTATTCAAAAACTATTGTGTTGGTGAAATAATTGGTAAAAGAAGAACTAAACTGGATGGCAGGCGGACCGCAAGGAAGCGGAGTGGATTCTGCTGCGAATATTTTTGGAAGAGCTTGCGGTTATGGTGGTCTCTATGTTTATGGAAGGAGAGAATACCACTCTAACATTAAAGGGCTACACAGCTATTTTCATTTGCGAATTTCCAGCCATGAAGTTTTAGCCAATGTAAATGATGTGGATTTGCTTGCAGCCTTCGACGCTGAAACTGTTGTTAGACACATAAGTGAAGTAGTTTTAGGTGGCGGAATAATAGTTGACGAAGACCAAGTTAACACAAAAATTTTTAGCATAGCCACTTTGCCATATGAGTTCAAAAATGAACTTCGCCAATATCTAGATAAAAAGGGTTTAGGAGACAACCTAAGTGACATTCTTGTCGATGCAGAAAAAAGAGGGATTCATGTTTTTCAAGTTCCTTACATGGATTTGCTGAAGCAAGTTGCAGACAAATTAGGCATAGCACAGTTAAGCAAAGTTACTCGAATGATAAATGTGTTAACATTAGGAATTTCTTTCGGCTTGCTTGATTATGACATAACCCTTGCAGAGAAGGCTATCAGCACAATTTTTGCGGGAAAACCCAAGATTGTTGACATGAACATTTTAGCCTTAAGAAAAGCGTATGATTATGCCAAGCAAGCATTTAGAAACGGTTTTGAATATAAACTTCGGAAAACTGAGACTGCTGAGAAGAGGATTTTTCTCTCTGGAAATCAGGCCGTGGCAATTGGCAAAATTTTAGGCGGATGCAGAATTCAAACCTATTATCCTATAACTCCCGCCGCAGATGAAAGCGAGTATTTAGAGGCTCATGAAATCCTTAAGACTAAAGCGAATAATGGGCAAAGTGCAGTAATTGTCATCCAAACTGAAGACGAAATTGCCGCAGTGAATATGGCTTCAGGCGCTGTTTTAACTGGAGCCAGAGCAGCAACTTCAACATCTGGACCGGGTTTTTCCCTCATGGTTGAGGGTTTAGCTTGGGCTGGAAACAATGAAGTACCAGTGGTAATTACGTATTATCAGCGAGGTGCTCCTTCAACGGGTTTGCCTACGCGGCATGGGCAAGATGATTTAAGGTTTGTCATTCACGCTGGTCATGGCGAATTCCCACGCATTGTTCTTGCATCAGGAGATATCAGTGAATGTTTTTATGATGCAGCTACTGCTTTCAATTATGCTGAAAAATATCAGTTACCAGTTATTCATTTGATTGATAAGGCTCTCGGCAATAGTTCTCAAACTTATGCTATTTTTGATGCTGGTCAGTACAAGATTCAGCGAGGCGAAGTTCTGGATGAAGGCAAACTTCAAGCTGATGAGTACAAGAGGTTCAGTTTTACAGAGAATGGCATTTCACCCCGCGTTTTTCTCGGCACAAAAAATGGAATACATTGGTATACTGGAGATGAGCATAATGAATTTGGTCATATAAGCGAAGAGCCTACTAATAGAACGTTGATGATGGAGAAGAGGATGAGGAAACTTGAAACTATTGAAAAAGAAGTGCCATTAAAAGATAAGGTCAACTTTTTTGGGGATGAAAACGCGGAAAACATTATTGTTAGTTGGGGTTCACCGAAAGGTGCAA
The DNA here is from genome assembly GCA_964469615.1 of uncultured Candidatus Bathyarchaeia archaeon. GTDB lineage: Archaea > Thermoproteota > Bathyarchaeia > Bathyarchaeales > Bathycorpusculaceae > CAYXZM01. The sequence goes on from CAYXZM010000016.1 coordinate 10,388, forward strand.
TCCTAGAGGCCATGCGAAAATTATCTGTGGAAGGTTTCAGCTTAGGCTTTATGCAAATCCGCATGATACATCCACTTCCTGAAAAACACATTGCAGATACGCTTCTGAAAGCTCGTAGAATAATTGATGTTGAAATGAACTATTCAGGACAGCTTGGAGGAATAATAAGAGAGAAAACAGGCATTCACATAGGTTTTCACATTCTGAAATATAACGGACGACCTATGACGACAACCGAAGTTTACAATTCACTTAAGCTTATCTTACATAATCAAGCTCACAAAAGGCAGGTTTTAGTATATGGATCTTAAAATGTCAGATTTCAAAACAGATGTTTTCGTCGATTGGTGCCCCGGATGTGGAAATTTTGGCATTCTGGCGGCTTTGCAGATGGCGCTGGCAGAACTTGGCCTTGAGCCGCATCGTGTAGTGATTGTTTCTGGGATAGGTTGTTCTGGCAAGCCTCCACATTTTGTTAAAACCTATGGTGTGCATACACTTCACGGGAGAATTTTGCCTTTTGCTCAAGGAATTAAGGTTGCAAATCCAGAGTTGGAAGTGATAGCAATGGGAGGCGACGGAGACGGGTTAGGCATAGGTGCTGGACATTTTGTAAATGCTGGAAGAAGAAATGTGGACATGACCTATCTAATTCATGACAATGCAGTTTATGGGTTGACAAAAGGTCAAGCATCGCCTACACTGAAGTTAGGCTTGAAAACAAAGTCTCTCCCAAAGCCGAATATCAATGAAGCGGTAAACCCAATAGCTCTGGCTCTTATTGCTGGCTATACCTTTGTTGCAAGAGCTTATGCTTATGATACGAAGCATCTTAAAGAAATAATAAAGCAAGCAATCAGGCACAAGGGCTTAGCCTTCGTGGACATATTGCAACCATGTCCAACCTACAATGACATAAACACCAAAGAATGGTATGCTGGCGAAGACAGAGTTGACCAGCAAACAGGAAAACCCAAACCTAGACTTTACAAGTTGGATGAGATTGGTTTTGACCCACTAGTGTATGATTTATCTGAAGAACTTGCCAAGAAGCTGATTGCGATTGAAAAGGCTCAAGAGTGGGGTGATAGGATTCCTCTAGGCGTTTTCTATAAGAATGAGTTAGAACCAACTTTTCAAGAGCGCATCTCCAAGAGAATACCCTTTTACCTTGACAATCCACCTTCAAAGCAAAAAATCAGTGATGAGACTGGTTTATCTTCTGCTGACATTAGTGAATTTTTCGAAGAATTAAAGACTTCATAAAATAGAAAAAAATTTGGTAATAATGCCAAGACTATGCTGCTGTCCATCCGCCATCGACAAAAAGGGTTTGTCCCGTAACATAATTGGATGCTGGGGAAGCCAAATATGTTAGTGCTGCCTTTAAATCTAATGGTTCTCCTGCTCTTCCTAAAGGAGTTTTTGAAAGTATGTAATTCAATGTTTTTTGGTCTCGAAAAACTTGTTCGGTCATTTCACTTGGGAAAAAACCAGGCGCGATAGCATTCACATTTATCTTGTAAGGTGCCCATTCGATGGCAAGGGCTCTTGTCAGGTTTATCACCGCCCCTTTAGATGCATAGTATGGTGCTGTTGGGAATATGTCGCCTACTGCTCCATAGATAGAGGCGATATTCACTATTTTTCCATACTTTTTCTTTATCATTTCAAGTGCTGCTGTTCTTGCGCATAAAAAGACGCCTGTTAAGTTGATATCTATCACTTTTTTCCACTCTTCAAGGCTCATTTCTACAGAGGGGTTTAGAGTTGCGATTCCAGCGTTGTTGACAAGAATTTCTATTGAACCAAAGTTTTCTATTGTTGTCTTCATCATGTGGATTACTTGTTCTTCTTGACTCACGTCTGCCTCTACAGGAACAACTTTGACGTCATACCTACTCGATATGTCTTCTGCTACTTTGACGAGTTTTTCATATCTTCTTGCAGCAATTACAAGATTCACTCCTCGCTCAGCCAATGTTTCAGCGAATGTTACACCTAACCCGCTGGAGGCACCTGTTACGATGGCTGTTTGTCCCTTAATCTCGAAGCATAATTCCATTACAGTTTTACTCAAGCTAATCACCATTTTTTCGTTTGCATATTTTTATAGAAATTTAAATTAAACTTTTGCCAATATTTGACTGTGATGAACTCGGATAGAAGTTCGACAGCCATTTCAAAAAGGCAAATTTGCTAGAAGTTTAAATGGAAGAGTCAAAAAATTGAGCCTAAAAGAATATTGGAGGAAAAGACGTTTCAGAAAAACATCCGAGCCTAAAGGTGAAATGGGGATGAGTAAAGAAAACATTTACGTAATTCAGAAACATGATGCCACTCATCTGCATTATGACTTGCGATTAGAAATGGATGGTGTGCTAAAAAGCTGGGCAATTCCTAAGGAACCACCTACTATTACAAGTGTTCGAAGGTTGGCAGTGCAAGTTGAAGACCATCCAATTGAATATGCAAATTTTGAAGGCATAATTCCCGAGGGCGAATATGGCGCTGGCACTGTTGAAATATGGGATAGAGGAAACTATCGCCTAATAGAACTGAAAGAAGACATGCTTGTAGTGGAAATTAACGGCAATAGGCTCAAAGGCGTTTATGTGCTTGTTCGTCTCAAGAATAAGAAAAACTGGCTATTTTTCAAAAAGAAATAAAATATTGCCGTGCTTAATGATGTTGTAAAAATGCTAAAAATTTGGATTTTCTTTTGCGGCTCATCTATCCTATTCATTCTTCCTCTGTTTTGACTTCTCCTTTTCCTACAACTTCTGCTTCAGCGAATCTTCTGCTAATCCTTGTTATCCTAATTTTAACATGATCTCCCTGTTTCGTGTTCGGAATAAATGTTACTAGACCTTGTATTCTAGCGATGCCTTCTCCTCGGCGACTTATCTCTGAAATGTCAACTTCATACTCTTTTCCAATTTCCACGGGCTTTGGTGGAAATCCGCTTCGTCTTCCTCTGAACCCTCTTCTTTGGAAGTTTCTTCTTTTTTCCATTCTTTTTCACCTCTTGTTTGTGTTGATAAAATTCTTTTCATTGGAGCTTGTTCTGCGTTTTACTCGACTGTTAATGTTCCGTATTTTCCTATGTTTAGCTGGATTTCTCCTTTGAAGCTAGTGATGTATCCATTTTCCACTTTGACTTTGTCATCGACTTTTACTTGATTAATCTGGTCATTCCATAGTGTCAGTTTTATTGTGCCTGTTTCGTCAGAGATTATTGCTGTTGCTACTTTGTATGTTTCATCCTTGAACCTTGATAGAACTTCACGTGGTTCAGATTTTTCTATAACTTTGGCTTCAACACTGATGTTTTTCATTCCATTTCGCAGATCTTTTATTTTCAATTTCGCTCCACTCATGCTATTTTTTCCGCGACGGCAAATTTCTCTCTCACGGAGATAATTCTGACTTTAACACGTTCACCTATTTTACATCTAGGAACAAAAATCATATAACTTTGTAGCTTAGCTATTCCGTCGCCTTTGCTTCCAATGTCTGCGATGACAACTTCTAACTCTTGATTTTCTTTTACTGGTGCTGCATGGAAAAGTGGTCTACTTGAGCGGAATCTACTTTGACTCCCGTATTTTCTTGGCTTTCTTGGCGCATTTCTTGTTTTTTCTGGTAGCCTTCTTGGCATGCTTAGTTTTCGTCCTTATCGCGGAACCAGCCCTTTTCTTACCAAACAAACTCATAATGTCACGTTTTTGACACTTGAGCTTCTTGGTCAAAGCTAGTTACATGCAAAAAAGTTATTCTATAATATATAAACCTTGCTAGGTATTTCACTCATACCTTAAGGCTTCAACTGGGTCAAGTTTTGCAGCTTTTCTGGCTGGATATAAGCCGAAGATTATGCAGACTATTATCGCGAAGATGAAGGCTATTATCGTCCATTCAGACGAGAATATTGGATTTATCATCATTTTTTCTGTCTGAGAAGTTTGGATAACTCTTGCGGTTTGCTGCGATGATTGTATAAAGGTGGAAAGAATATTTGCCAATGCAAATGAAAGCCCGTAACCTGTGAGTACGCCTATTAAGCCGCCGATTACACCTACTAGTGCAGCTTCTGCAAGGAACATGGCTAAGATTGTTCGACTTTTTGCTCCAATAGCCTTCATTATCCCAATCTCACGTGTTCGCTCCATAACAGCGACTGTCATAATGTTCATTATTCCTACTCCAGCGACAAGAAGGGAAATGGAAGCTACAGCCATAAGAAATAGTTGGATAATGTTTAAAATGTTATCTACTTGACGCATTAATGATGAGGGAACAAAAACTGTGATGGAATATTCGCTAAATTTGCTCTCAATCTCCTTTGCAACTTGCTCTGAATACTGAGGGTTAGAAACCTTTGCAAGAATAATTTGGTATCCTTCAACACTAGGCATTTTAAGAGCAGTTTCAGCAGGAATGAAAGCCCAATAGTCAAAATTGGTTATTCCAGAAGTTCCACCTTTCTCCAATATTCCAGCAACTTCAAAAGTTCCATTATAACTAATTACACCATACCTATTTTTTAGTATTAATGTTAAATTATCTCCTACTTCAGCCACTACTATGTCGTTAAGAACACTCGCCTTATATCCAAGAACAATAGAGTTATTTTCCTCGGCAGTTGGGAAATGTCCGCGCATTAGCTTAAACCTTTGTGGAAGCATTTCTTGCATCTCAGTAAAGTTTATCCCACCAACAGTAAAAGCACCAAGCTTCGTATCGTTTACATTGTAAAGCTCAGCAGTCGGCATCGTCACAAGAGGCGTTACAAGAGCGACATTATCAACGTTTCGAATAATGTCAACATCCGTTGAGTCAAACCCTGGTCCTAAACCTGCCATGAAACTTCCAGGAAAAATTATCAAAACATCAAGTTCAAATCCTTGCTCCATTCTTTGTTTAACATCAAGCCTAAAACCTTCGCCTAACGATGCAAGTGCAATTATCGTGGTTATTCCAATAACTACACCTAGTGTTGTTAGGGAAGTTCTTAGTTTTCTCTGCTTCAAATTTTCCAGCGCCATAGCAACGATTTTTGTGAGCTTCATTGTTTATTCCTCTTTGGCGCTTTTTTTATTCCCTCAATTAAACCATCTTTAAGATGTATGGCGCGGTCTGCATTTTCTGCAATGTGTGGGTCGTGTGTAACAATAATGAATGTTTGTCCCTTCTCTTCATTAAGTTTCTTCATTAATTGAACTATTTCCCATCCAGTTTTTGTGTCCAAGTTTCCAGTGGGTTCATCAGCTAAAACAATTTTTGGATTGTTTATTAAGGCTCTTGCTATGGCTACGCGCTGCTGTTCGCCGCCGCTTAATTCTGAAGGTTTATGATTCATGCGGGCTTCAAGACCTACCAGCTTTAGCATTTCTTTAGCCCTTTTTGATACTTCTTTTTCAGACAAGCCAGCAATTGTTAGCGGTAACTCTACATTCATTAGAGCCGTCAATCTTGGTAATAGATTAAAGAATTGGAAAACAAAGCCAATTTTAGTTAAACGAAGCTGCGCGAGCTTGTCATCGCTTAGTTTTAGAATGTCACAGCCGTCAATTGAGATTTTTCCTTCGTCTGGACGGTCTAAGCCTCCCATAAGATGCAGTAAAGTTGATTTTCCACTGCCTGATGGCCCGAAAATGGTTAGGAATTCGCTTTCTTCAATGTCAAAACTCACACCAAGCAATGCTGGAACAAGAACTTTGCCCATGTGATAGCTTTTTTTGACTTCTTGAACTTCTAGAATGGTGGTCATTTGGACACATCCTAGCTACAAAAATCAGCCTATTACATATCTATTTTCCTTTTTGACGCTTAATATGATATTATGAAACTTGCAGCTATCATGCTGACAAAATAGGCTACAACAGCGATAAGAATACTTTTGTCCCATGAAAATTCGGTTAATGAACGAACAGCGATGACACATAATACTACTGTCCAGACTAGCAATGCTATCTGAACAATCTCGTTAACTTGAGAAGTAAGCATTATCTTCTCGAATATTATATTGCGGGCAATCTCGCCTTCTTCTCCTGCACCCCCAAAAAACTCAAGTGGGCGATAAAGTGTTGGTAATGTTACAGCTGTCACGGTATTTATCGTTGCTTGTATAAACATGGTTATGAGTGCAAATCCAATAACAATGAGTGCAGCTTTCCAAACAAGTTTTGCTCCCAGCGCTTTAGATATTAAAAAGATTAATCCGCCGAGAAATACCCATGTGATAGTAAACTGCATGAAGGCTGATAAAGAAACACCTAATAGATAGTTGGAGGCACCAACGGTGTCTATTATAGATTTGAAAACGCCTCTGAAAAATAATCCGTCAACACGCACTGTAAGATTTGCATTTTCAGACCACATAAATTCAAACTTTAAGCTTGTAATGTTGCTCCATTCAGCATCACCATTTCTTATCCATTCGCTATCGTTTTCATGCCCTAATGAAATGTTCAAGTTGTTCCATACAACGTCACTGGATGGAAGAGAAGCTGTCGCTAAATCATGTTGAAAATAATCAGTTTCGTTTGAAAAGAGATAAAGAGTAGCATTTAAAAGTTCGGTAGTGTTCGGATAAATAATTTTTATCCTAAAGGATACATTCTTGAAGCCACGCGCACCTGAACATACAATTGACTCATTAAAATTTAGCTGCATCCAGATTTGCTTATCATTATCAATTGAGAACTCTATACTTTTATCTCCATAGAAGCCTCCACTTAAGCTATCGTTGCTCTCACTGGGTACAGTATTAGACACCCACCAAATGCTGCTTTCCGTCCATTCATCCTTCTGCGTTGCGCCAATAGGTAAGGTTTGTTCATTGTACATTTTTGATGCTAGAATGTAGGCAAATCCAGTGTTGGTTGCTATAAATAGAATCATTATGAGAACAGGACCTATGTATTTTGGGTTATGAATTATTTCTTTAAACGTTTTAAATGGTGCATATATGACTTTGAATATTCCGTAAGCAAACAATGGTTTAAACTCCGTTGGTAAATGCTTGTTTCTGGTTTATTAATGTTTATTACATTCCAAGCTTTAACCGCCTATAAGTAGTGTAGTCCACATATTCCAAGAAAGGATTCTCCGCTTGATACTTAACTGTTAATTTTTGGTATCTCCGCTTGTCTAATATTTGGCTTGTCGTCAAAAGCGAGTAAGCGTCGCTTCCAGCCCCTGAACCATAACTAACTATTAGGATGCGTTCATCTGGCTTGGCTATATCTAACACAGCAGCTAAACCCACTGGTGAAGAACCTGAGTATGTGTTGCCGAATTTAGCTACTTGAAGCGAAGGCAAATACTGTTCTTCTTTGAATCCAAATTCCTTTGCAATTTTAACTGGAAACTGAACATTTGGTTGGTGAGCCACAAAATAATTTATGTCGCTGATTTGCAAGTTAAGCCGTTCCATTAGTTTTCTAGCGGCTTTTCTAATGTGCTTGAAGTATGCAGGGTCTCCAGTGAATCTTCCACCATGCATTGGATATGGCTCACCGTCTCTTCGCCAAAAGTCAGGAGTATCTGAAGTGCACGAGTACCATCCTTCAATTTCTGCTATCACATCATGTTTTCCGAAGATATAGGCACATCCGCCATATCCAACGAACAAATCTAATTCTCCACCTGGGCAATCTCTTGGGGCTGCTTGAGAATTGTCTGTGCCTATAGCCATGGCATATTGAATGTTGGCTTTTGGGTAACTAACAAGCGATGCTGCATCTTTGAACATGCTTGTGGCGGCTTTGCATGCAAATTCTGTGTCTACAGCATCGACTCCCTGTATGTCTTCGTCTTTCTCGCCAAGCTTTAGGACTTGCGCAACTTTCGAAGCTATGGGCTTAACAGCGTAGGGATTTGATTCAGAACCCACGTATATTTTGCCAACAAGTGAGCTGTCAATTCCAGAGTGTATTAAAGCCATTTTTCCTGCTTCCACTGCAGCAGTTATGGCATCTTCATCAATAAATGGAACTGAACGTTCAATGTTTTCTTCTCTTATCCTAAATCTGGAAGTGTAAACTCCATATCCAACTATTCCTGGCGCATCATAATCCTTTTTTGTCTTGGCAATATTGTATTCTTGATGTGGATAATATTCATCAGCGAATGTGAAAGTCAAAGAAATTGTTGGAATAACATCGCATCTGTCCACAGAATAACGTCTTCTAAACCTTGGAACAACATCTCTTCCCTCAAAAGTCGAAAAGTCAATTCCTTCGTCTTTTTTTGTTAGGCGGTCGGTTAATCTTCCTGGAACACGTATTTTGCCGTTATGGAATGAGATTATGCCATAAATGTAGCTTCCAAGCTTTGTAAATTTGTTTGTGGGTTCGTTGATTAGGGTGCATAATTCGAGTTTGCCTTTCTCGTAGAATAAGTCTATATCCGCCATTTTTCCGAAGCTTTTTCTTCCACAAATTCCACAGTAGTCTCTCACTTCGAAGTATTCTTTTCCGCAGAGGCTGCAACGTCTTCCCAGTAGCCTATCGCCAAGATAGGAAACTCTCCTCTCGATTGGTTCACTGCTCACTTTCTATTCCCTCCCTAAAATGTAAACATACCCCTTGGTTCCAAAACCTTCCAGCTCAAGTACACATCCATACTTTAATTTTTCATCGCTTTTAACTTGTCTTTCTCCAGCCTCCCCTCTTAACTGCTTAAAAACTTCAAAAATTTGGGCACCGCCAGTAGCGCCCAAGGGATTTCCATCAGCCTTTAACCCACCATTTGGGTTCACAAATAGTTTTCTTCCGTTTATTTCATAATAGCCCTTATAATCTTGGCAACTTTTGTATATGCTTTCCCATGCCTTTCCATGCTCGCAGAATCCTAAATCCTCCAAGGAAATCATTTCCATTACTGTTGATTGATCATAAAGCTCGACGACTTGTATATTCCACAGATTTATTTCTGCAATTTTCAGAGCATTTTTCATTGCAATTTCGCCTACTAGAAAATGTGTTAAATCCTCTCTAGCTGGGAATGTTAAATAATCTGTTGCTGAAGAATAGCCAAGAATGTATATAGGCTTGTCTGTAAATTTCTTGGCGACTTCTTCGCTGGCAAGGATAAGGGTTGCTGCACCATCAGAAATTGGCGCGTAATCATAAAGTCCCAAAATTTTTCGAGCTTCTTTTCTTGCATTCAAGACTTGTTCAACCGTTATTTTCCTCTGATACTGTGCATACTCATTTTTTGTTGCATGCAAATGGTTTTTAACCGAAACCTGAGCCAATGCAACGTTTAATTTTTGAAGATTTTCGCCATTTACTCCATACTTTTTGATGTAGGCGCGAAGCATCAATTCATGATTTGCTTCTGGTGTGCATCCTGCATAATAGCTCCATGGGTCTTCCAAAAGCATCAAATCATCACGAATTTTGTCCCATCTGTCTGTCATTTTTTCTATTCCGCCGACTAGAGTTACATCGTATTTTCCAGCTTGTATGGCATTGCAAGCATTTGACAGCGCTGAGCTAAATGAGCGGGTCACTTCCATCGGAACATGAAGTCCAGTAAGCTCTGAAAGAAATCCCTCTTCCAATCCCAGCTTGTTTGTGATTGGGAGAAAATAGTCTGAAAGGTAGCAGGCTTCTAGGTCTCTGCGTTCCATGTCGGCTTCCACAGAAGCCTTCAGCCAAGCTTCTTCAATTAGTTTTTCTGGCTCTTTTTCGTAATGTTCTCCAAATTTTGTTCTTCCAACAGCAATTATTGCTGGGCGATTTCCCATTAATATTACACCTTTTCTGATTAATTAGAAAATATCCCTTTCACCAAGACTTTTAAGTGTTTGCCATTTTCGCTTTCACAAAATACATATTCCATATGAGCATAAATTAAAGAAAAGAAAAACCCAAAAGAGCCGTATGTATTGCTTATACTGGAGAAAACGCTGCATTGATGGCGGAACAGTGTTTTTAAAATAAAACAGGAAAAATCATGGGATATTTCACAAAACTTTTATTATACATCTGCGCTGAATAGACTAATCCTAAAGTGATTTGAATGATACTAACTTATCTACTGCAACTTATATGGTTTGGAAGCCTAAGCATGCTCGTTGACAATGGACCGTGGGGGCGTATTCCAGAAGGACTTCGCCTAATCTTTCCCTTAGTGCTTTTCTTTGTCAATTTATTAGTTTTATCGGTTGTGCTTTATCTTGCTGGGTTAATTGTTGTCGGTGGGAGAAGAGCTCGTTTTCTCGATGCCATTAAAATCTCTTTTATAGGAACCATTTTATCAACTGTTTTCATTCTGTTTATTCCCTACGGCTTAATCGCTTTAGTGCTCAGCATCTTTGTTTGGCTATTGCTAATCAAGAGTCTTTATGAAACAGGATGGCTTGGGGCAATTGCAGTTGGCATCTTGGCAATAATCATTTTAATAGTTGTTGCTATTATTCTAGCCTTAATTTTCGGCATTTTGGCTGTGATATTAGGAATTTTGTTTGGAATTTTAATTCCCTAGAGGTTTCAATGTTGTCAGATGAACGAAAACGCACAATTTTGTTAGGTTTAGCCTTTCTAACCTTTTTACTGATTTCTTACTTTGAGAATATTTTCTTCTTCCAAATTCTAAGAGATGTCCTTCAAAATCAACTTTTGGCTATTGTCATGTTTTTCGTGCATAATGTTCTCGTAATCTCTCTTATTTTATTAGGCATGACATTTTATGTTAATTTAGTTCTCTCAAATTTCTTCAAAAGAGAAAAACATGCAAACATTGTCCTAGAGCATCCGAAAACTTTTTCTCTGGCTTTCACATTGATGATTGTTTTCATTAGCATTCTGCGTGGTGGCAGTTTGCTTGGAGGAGTAAACATTGAATCTTTGCCTTTGATTCTGCTCATAAGCACGCCAATTGGAATAGTTGAAGGGTATGGAATATACTTGACTCTCAAGAAAACATTGAGCAGAGCAATTTCCATGAAAGATTTAGCTTACATTTACGGAATTTTCTTTATCGCAGCCATAATGGAAGTCGGTTTCATAAATATTCTAATGAAAGTCTCCAGCGGATAGCTCTATATAGAATTTAATATTTCAGTTCGCTTTACCTTTTCTGTTAACTCTTTCATCAACTTTTTTAATCCAACACTTAATTCCACTGGATAGTGTGGCGCATCCTTCAATTTCTTGTATTTCTCAGGAAGTCTTGAAAGATTATCTAAAGCTCTTTTTCTTATCTCTTCAAGCGATGGAAGTTCATAGACTATTTTACCATATTCCATCACTTTGATAAGCAAGGGCTCTCCCTTCATTCTTTCGTCTTCTAAAGCGATAATGTCTTTTTTGAACTCGCCTTTTTTATCCTTGAATCTAAAAACTTGCTTACGCCCAGGAAGTGTGATTTTGCCTTTGCTTAATTTCATTATTGGCGAAAATTCGTTTTTTTCGTTCATTTTTTCACTTAATTTGTAGATAATGTCTACGTAAGGTCTATCCTCCGAAGTTCCCATTCTAGTTCCAACACCAAATGCATCAATTTTCGCACCTTTTTTTAGCAACTCCTCTATTCTATATTCATCTAAATCTCCGCTTGCGAAGATTTTGACGTATTCTAAGCCTTTCTCATCCAGCAATTCTCTAACTTCTTTGCTTATTTTCACCAAGTCTCCGCTGTCCAACCTCACTCCACCTAATTTGAAACCATTCCTTTCAAGCTCTCTTGCAACTACGGCTGCTTTTTCCGCACCTTTGATATTGTCGAATGTGTCTATCAGAAGTGTCGGTCTGTCGGGAAAAGTCTTGATAAAAGCTCTAAAAGAGTCAATTTCTCTTTCGAATGCCATGACGAAGGAATGCGCCATCGTTCCGAAAATTGGAATGCCATATTTCATTCCTGCAAGAACATTAGAAGTGCCACTGCAACCCGCTATGTAGCTGCATCTTGCCACTTTCATTCCCGCGTCAGTTCCATGCTCTCTTCTCAAACCGAACTCGATTATTGGCTTGCCTCTTGCCACGCTAACTACTCTCGAAGCTTTTGTGGCTATTGTCGTCTGCAAATTAACAGTATTAAGTATAAAAGTTTCTATCAGTTGAGCCTCTATTATCGGCGCGGTTACTCTAATCAAAGGTTCGTTAGGAAAAACTATGGTGCCTTCTGGAACAGCCCAGACTTCACCAGTGAATTTGAAGCTTTTTAAATACTCAAGAAAGTCATCTTTAAATCCTTTCTTTTTCAAGAAAGCAATTTGCTCTTCGTTGAACCTTATTTTTTTGAGGAAAAGCAATACTTGTTCTAAGCCTGCAAAAAGAAAATAGGACCTGCTAGGAGGCAACCTTCTTATGAATAGGTCAAAGGTTGCAGGTTCAAATTTTTTATTGTCGAAGTAGCTTGCGCACATGGTTAATTCGTACAAGTCTGTAAATATGCTCATGTTTTCTTCGTTCACGAAGTCCCAGGAAAAGCTCATGGATTATAGTTGCTTATAGAGAATTATATCCCTTTCTAAACAACAATACTGTTAGCCATCTGCCATGTGCATTCTGATACTTTTAAAAGATGGAAAAATCGAAATAAATAGCATAGCGCTAAAATGTTTTAAACAATAAAGAGAAAACAGAGAGCCTAAAACAACTCAGAGATAGCCTTACAGATGAACAGCATAGGTTCAGAGTAGTAACATAACCTAACATGTGGTCTCTTCCTCAGCAATTCTTATCCTATGCTTTTTCAACCCACCTAGAAATAGTTCAAAAATGGCATTATCCATGCCTATCTTTTCTGGTGGGACAACCCCCTTCTCCTTTATTATTCCTTTCAGCATTAACTGTGCCATAATAGATGCAGGGTAAGCTGTTGTTCTTGCCATGGCTGTAATTCCCTTTTTCTCATCATAATATTCCAATAAATGGTAATTGTAGCATGCTTGTCTTCCTTTTTTAACGCCGCAAACCTCAACTTTCAAAGCAACAACATCCTTAATTTTTGGCTTTAAAAGCTTCTGTTCAAAAAGCCTAACAGTGAGTTTTCTCGGCGAAATGCTAACACCGTTGACACTAATCTTTTTCTCTTCGAAAAATCCAAGACTCTTGAGCAGTTTTATCTTCTCCGCATGCCCAGAATATCTAAGTGTTTTCTCCCACATTTCTTTAACATTTTCTATTGTGTCTGGCAATGTTCTAAGTCCATCAGTGTAAAAGGCTTCAAGCCTTCCAAAGTTTGGAAACTCGACCTCTTCTAACTCGCTTAAGGCTTCGACTTCAATTTCCTTGCCATTCTTAACTATTTTCGCTTTTCGTGCATACTCGTCGATGAGATTTTCTGGGGACCACGTAATAATATAGCCTAAAGGGGGAATGGGTTTTTCTGGAAGACCACCCACCATTATGTGAACAACTTGAACTTTCTCAAGCTTTTTGACGGCATTGCCAACAAGAATATTGCTTATGCCTGGAGCTAGTCCACAGTCAGGAATAATAGTCACATTAGCTTTAATTGCTCTTTTATTTAATTTTAGGGGGTTTTCAGGCATGTAAGAAACGTCAACTAGGCTTGTTCTGGCTTCGATACATGCTTCAGCTAGGCTGTAGCCAAGTTTTCCAGGTAAGAAGCCCATGGCTAAATCAAAATTCTTCAATGTCTCAACTAATTTGTTGTGGTTTGTTGCGTCTAGTTGAATCCATGAAACGTTGTCTTTGTCAATTTTTTTGGCAACATTTTTGGCTTTTGTCTTTTCCTTGTCGGCGACGACAACACGTATAAATTTCATGCTTCTGGCAAGGTCTTCAGCTGCTATGGATCCAATGTTTCCGCAGCCTATGCTTATTACTTTCATAGAGTTTATTGAGTAATTCTTTTCCATTAAAGCCTTTTCAAAAGCTGAGGGATGAAAAACAGTGGTATGTATTTGAATTATGGATGATTTGTTTGAAAGTCTTATATAGTGCCATTGCAATTTTAAGGCTGAGCAGCATGGCTGAAATTTGTCCAACGTGTGGGCTTCCTAAAGATTTGTGCGTTTGCAGTGAAATCGAGAAGGAGCAGCAAAGGATTCGCATACGGCTTGAAACAAGAAAATTTGGCAAACCAACAACTATAGTGGATGGCATAAACGAGAAAAACTCGAACTTGGCAAGCACAGCACAAAAACTGAAAGGTCTCTGCGCTTGTGGAGGAACAGCTAAAAACGGTCAAATAATACTTCAAGGAGACCATCGAGAGAAAGTTCGCGACTTTTTGATAAAGCTTGGTTATCCAGAAGAGAACATTGAGCTTCAATAGTAGATTCGAAAAGACGTGTGATTCCAAATGAAGCTACTACAGAATGTGCGCGACGTATTTAAAATGCTAAAGCATCGTAAACCATCAAAAATCTATTGTCCAAGATGCGGAAGCCCAAAAATTCGCTTATCCAGCAGTCTAGATTATTGGCTTACTCCTAAGAAGTATGTTTGTGAAAAATGTGGGTATGTTGGCTCAATAGTTATGGAAATTGAAAAAGAAAAAAATTCAAAAGAAAATGAAACTTAATCTGGTAGTTCCAGATTTAACTGTTTCTTCAAAGTCTTGTAGCGATTTCTCACAGTAACTTCAGTAACCCCAGCAGCCTCAGCAATGTCCTTCTGAGTCTTCTTCTCATCATTCTGCAAACAAGCAATATACAAAGCAGCCGCAGCCAAACCCATAGGATCCTTTCCTGCAGCAGCCCGTTTTTTTCTGGCTTCTCTAAGAATTTGAATGGCAAGTCCCTGAGTCTTGCCCGATATTCCAGTTCTCTCAGCAATCTTTGAAATATACGTTAACGGGTCAGCAATAGGCATCTGCACAGCAAGCTCACGCAGCAAAAGCCTATAGCAGCGAGCAACATCCTTCTTATCAACAAGGCTTGCCTCTGCAATCTCTCGAAGAGTTCTCGGCGTTCCACTTCCACGGCAAGCTGCATAAAGCGCTGCAGCCGCTATAGCAGCAATAGACCTTCCTCTGACAAGTCCTTTATCCAAGGCTTTGCGATAAATAACTGCAGCTTTTTCTTTGATTGGCGGCGGAATGTAAACCTTGTCTGAAAGGCGGTCTAGCTCAGCCATTGCTTGAGCCAAATTTCTGTCAATAGAAGAATGCACTCGGGAGCGTATCTGCCATTTCCTTAAACGCCACATCTGTAAACGTGTGGACAGCGGAAGCTTTCTTCCGAAGGCATCACGGTCTACTTGGCTTATGGCTGTTGACAAGCCTTTGTCATGAACAGAATAGGATGTTGGCACTCCAACGCGGCTTCTTGACGCTTTCTCTTCTTGCGTAAAAGCTCTCCATTCTGGTCCTTTATCCATCATCTGCTCATAAAGAACTAGTCCACAGTCGCCGCAAACAGTTTCACCAGTATCATAATCATGAACAAGGTTTGCACTGCCACATTCTGGACATTTATCGATTAGACGTTGACGAGCGCCACTGCCTTCTTTTCTACTCATTTCTTCCCACCTAATACATGTAAAGAACCGTTACTTTCCATATTCCTCATCATTAAATCGGAAAGAAAAGATTGCATCCGGCCCGTGTAGCTATTCTGATGAAATGTTTTAATATATAAAGTTTACGGTTTTTTCTGGAATACTTATTTCACAAATTTTGAATACTTATACCTAATATAGATTTCAATAGAAGTGATTTACTTGAAAGGGCTTCCAGAAAAAATTCGGAGAACGCTAGAAAAATTGGTTGCTGAAATGAGAATTAAGGAGAGCGTTTACGGTATAGGGTTGTTTGGAAGCTGGAGTCGAGGTGATGCCACAGCGTCAAGTGATGTTGATCTTATGATTCTTGACAAGGAGGATTTCAATTATGAGTATGTAGAAAGAATAGAAGTTAATGGTTTGCTTATTGATTTGGATCACATTCCAAAACGATGGATAAGCGGGCCGATTCCTCCAGAAATAGATCAGAAACTGTATGAGATGCAGATTCTTTATGACAGAGACTGGTCCATGCATAACACGAAGCTTTTGATGGCTAAATCCTACACTTCACCTGAAAGGGTTGACATTAGAACTGAAACCCACATCATAGATTCAGACATCTATCTAAGCCGTGCCACCTCAGCCTTCTCAAGAGAAGACTTTCAAAGTGCATATCTTTTTGCTTCCGTAGCTCTGAAAAGTATCTTGAAGGTTTTGGTTGAAGTGGCTTTGGAGCCGCTTTCAAACAGCAGATTTTTGGAGAAACTTGAAGTTTCAGCAACTAAGCTTACAATGAGAAATTTATATGATAAATACCTTGAAGTTGCAAGGCTGAATAAAGTTGACGGTGTAAGTGTTAAGGAAAAACTGAGGCTTTTTAGGTTGATCTGGGATGAAATGAAAGCCACAATCACTCATAACGCACAAGCGCTTGAATCTTCACATTTCAAAGTCAAAACCAAGCTAAATTATTGTTTAAGCCCAGCTTTTCTACAAGGCATAGTGATACGCACTAATTTTATGGTCGAGTCTGAAAAAGTGGCTGAAGCCATGCATTATCTTAACAGCGTATTTCTTGATATTCTGGAAAATTATGTTTGGCTAAAATCTTCAATAGATAAGACAAAAATTGACTACACAACGTTAATGCGTTCTCTGGAAAGCTTGGAAGAGAAAAATCCGAAAAACTATAGTTGTATTGTTAAGTTTCTAGGCTTAAATGATGTAACCAAACCTAATGCGTCTAATGCCATTGATAATGCTCGTGAGGTTATGTTTAGAATAAGGAAGGAGAGGAAGGTTTTAATTAAAAATTTCTTATTAGGTTAGCTTAAATTATAGATTGTGCTTGAAGCCCGGTGGTGTAGTGGACAAGCATAGCGGGCTTTGGACCCGTTGACGAGAGTTCGAATCTCTCCCGGGCTACCATAAGGTTTTCTTAAGATTTTGAAATAACCACAGCAAAGTTCCTGATAACAGAAAAGGTTAACACACTTTTGGCTGGAGAACTGGAGAGAAGGACCATTTCATGTGCTTAAAGACGGCTTTGTTAGATTTACAAGCTCCCAAGAGATTCAGGAATTAGAGAAGTCATAGAAGCTTTCCTTCACGGTAAGCTGGAAAAATAGTGTCGCCTAAGAAAAAATCTTTATTTAAGAAATAAGAAATGGATTTCACCTTTGCTTGGTACAAGGAGGTGATTAGAACGACAAAGAAAGAGCTTTTGAGTATGTTGAACAAAGCTTTGGAATTGGAACATGCCGCTAGGATACAGTATCTAGCTCATGCAGAGCAAGTGGATGGACTGAACGCGGAGCCGATAATTGCAAGGTTGAAGGAAATCGCTGAAGATGAAAAGAAACATGAAGAGATGTTCAGGGAAATGATTGGAAGCTATTTAGATGGAGTGCCTTCCATGGATATGGCAGAAACGCACCCAGCCAGCACAATGAATAAGATTTTGGAAGTAAACCTTAGGGATGAAAAGCATGCAGTTGATGTTTATATGGGGATTATGAAGAAAATACACGAAATGAAGGATGAACTGAAGTATGAATACTTCCAGCTTGAACATAACATAAGACACATCATAACAGATGAGCAAGAACACATAGCAGAGCTGAAACTGCTCATTGGAAGGAAAAAGTAATCGATCATCCTTCAAACACTCAGATACCGACACAAACTCGAATCTATTTTTTATCTTTGCCTAATAGGTTGTTTCCAAAGCAAACCGCAGAAGTGAAAAGATAAAGCCGTAAAGATATAATTTCAATCTCATAAAAGAAAAAAGAGAGGTGAGAAAGTGACTAAGGTTGGAGAAGTTTATCTCTGTGAGATCTGCGGCAACAAAGTTAAAGTTCTTGAGTCAGGGAAAGGAACATTGGTCTGCTGCGGAGAACCAATGAAACTTGTAAAATCTTAAGAACCCAACGAGCTACCATTACACCGTAGATAGGTCGAGGTTTAAATTCTAGGAATCTTGTCGGCTAATAACTAATCGTGGCTTATTTGAAATGCTGGGGTGAGGTTCGCACTCAAATTCCGATTGATACATTTTCTGTGTAACCTTTTCCTCTTATCACAGCTGTACTACCGTTGTTCATGCTCTCGAAGCGATAATTCAAGCCATACGCCATCGTCCTTAAAACCATACTTTCGATAAAATGTGGCTGCATCTTCAAATATTGTGTCTACATGCATTTCGTTTGCGCCTTTTTGTCTGGCTTGCCTTATTGCTTCTTTCAGTAGGTTGTGGCCAATTCCTTTTCTACGATACTCTTCCTTTACTAACAGAAAATTCAGGTGGCGGTTCAGCGCTCCGGTCACCACATCCGAGTGGAAAATTAGATGTAGGACTCCTGCGATTTTTTCAGCAGTCGAGGCTACTAGAATCAGGTGATTTTTATCTTCTAATGCTTGAACAATTATTTCGCGTCTTTCAACCTGCCAATGTGGCCACTCCCTTTTCGACCATTCAGAAATCAGATCGTCAATGGCTCCAGCATCTTTTTTCATTGCCACTCTGATACTAGGTTTCTCCATGTTCAAGAACTTGACCTCCTAAGCTCTTATGAGTTTCGCAGGAATCGAACCCCATAATCCAACCAATTTATCAGCTCAGGGCTATCATCATGGTTAGTCTGATTTGAGAAATTTAAACAAGATAAGTCACGTATCCCGGGCTACCATTTTGTGTAAATATTTTTTAATTATGTTCTGTTAATTTTGTGCGAATGCTAAGTAATGAGGCTGTTGCTATAATCTGCATTATACAAACATAAAATATTATTGCGATGAAGGGTGGCTTTAGCATCATTAGTAAACCATACAATGGTCCGCTGATGAGAAAGCCGACACCATAGGCAGTGTTGAATATGCCGTAGGCTGTGCCTCTCGAAGAAATTGACGTAAGCTTCGAAACCGCTGCGCGGTATATTGATTCTTGCATCCCAAGCACCAAACCAAAGACTATTGCAGATGCGATAATCATTGACAGTTCAGTAGCAGCTATTGTTAGCAATGGTGGAAAAAGTGAAACTAGAAAGGGCATGATTAGCACTCTTATTCCATACTTATCGTAGGCATAGCCGGAAATCAACGCCATAGGTGCATCTACACCTTGAATAAGCAAGTAGATTAAGGGTACTATCCATTGTTGCGTTGGCTCAAGAATCTCCGAAGCCCTATAAAGTATAAGTGTAAATGGTATAAGTCCCACAGTATTTAGCAAAACAGCAAAAGTGTAAACATAAAATGGTTTTGTCAGCTTCTTAGGTCCACCTTCAGTCTTTTGCGGTTCGACAATAATCATTCTTGAGCCTAACCTTTTGTAAGTATACACTAAAGCAACTAGAAGCGCCAGAAAAGGTATAAAAAGAAAAATGAAAGTGAAACTGTAATTGTTGTTTGTATAAAGCATTAGAAAAGCCACTATAAACGGTCCCATAATTGCTCCTATCTGGTCTAAGAGTTCATGAAGACCGAAGGCTTTTCCTGCTCCTACATCTTTACTTATGATTGATAAAACGGTGTCTCTTGAAGGAGACCTAAACGCTTTTCCAAATCTTTCCAGCAAAAGGAGAATTATAGCTATCTCTAAGCCTAACGGGATTCCCAAAAGCGGAATTGAAATAATCAAACCATAGCCCAAGAATATGAAGACCCAGTAGGCGCGGGTTGTGTCTGCTAAAAACCCGCTGACAAGCCTTATGGCATAACCTAAAAAATCACCCAATCCACCAACTAAACCTACAATCAACGCAGTTGCCCCTAAAAACTCGAGATAACTGGGCACTATACCTCTAGAGCCTTCGTAAACTACGTCGCCCATCAAACTTACAATTCCGAGAAGAAGAATACCAAAATAGGCATTTCTACGGCTACTTAAACCTTTTTCTTGACGCATTTTACCGCCTGAGTTCACTTAATTCATGTTGCTACTTTTTCTTTCTTTCGGCAAAGCTTTGTATAGCTTTTGCATGTTTTTCTAATGATTTTTTGAAGGCTTCGGATGCATCTTTTTCAAGCCAATTCAGATACGCTAGGCTTACCACAATTACGTCTGTTATGTCTACTTCAATTTCTTTGCCAAGCCTTCCGCCCGTCATATACTTCTCCGCAACTTGACCTACTTGTTCTGCGAAAAGGGTTATGAAAAAGCTGGATGTGAAAACCTCTTGTTTGTGTGCTTCATAGGAAATTTTCTTTACGGCATCCTGTGCTTCCTTTAACATATTACAGTTCCCTTATATTTTGCTCTTTAAACTGTTTGTGTATATAAGAATTCAATTGCAAAAGATTTTGACGTTTATTGGCTTTAAGCTCTGGCTTTATCCCAGGCTTGCGTTATTTCTCTGAGAATTTGTGGATGAAGTATGAAAATATCTGTTGGATCTTCAACATAAATGTAAAACAGATAATTTCTGTCAAACCTTGTTAATTTTGTCAATTGATACGTTGGCGTTTTCGGCAGTTTTTCTGCATAGCGGTGAATAACTTTGTTTAATATTTCTTCAAGCTTTTCTGTTGGCAAAGAATGGTCGAAATTTAACTCGAATCCGTAACAATATAGTTTTGATTTCTCTTCTCTGAAACGGTAGTTTGTGACGTCTTTGTCTAAAATCCTCTGAGTGCTTATTGAAACAATTGTTCTTGCTGGAGTTAATATTTTTGCGTAGTTTATTGTTATTTCTTGCACTATTCCCTCCACACTGTCTATGCGAACATAATCGCCCACTCTAAATGGTCGGGCAAGTAAAAGATAGAGCCCAGCGATGATGTTTCCAATGGTGCGGGTGGATGCAAATCCGATGGCTGCGCCGCTTAAGGCTGAGAAACTAACTAAAATCTCGGTGGGGACCCCGCCTATGTGCAGAAGCACTATTCTTGCTCCGAACAGTATCAGAAGTCTCGCTGTTAATATTAGTCCGTTTCCAACTTCTGGTGGTATCTGGGTCTTTTTTATGATTTTATTTAACCATCTTGTGACTACACGCTCAATAATTGTTGCAAAAGTTGCAATAACAGCTAACTCTATTATGGCTATCAAATAAGGATTCTCAGCAATCACATTAATTATGTCTAGAGACACGAACTCGCAACTCCTCATCCTTCATTTTATGAAACAGCTAGACTTAACTAGTCTTTCAACTTAAGTATATCTTGTTTTCTTCTACATCAAAAAGCATAATGCAAAGATTTGCAAGCGAAAGCTTTTATTAAAGTTCAAAACTAACTTTGGCAATACGTTAACAGATGATGGTTATGGCTTTGCAAAAAGGCGATTTTGTATTGATAGATTACATTGCTAAAGTGAAGGAAACAAGCGAAGTTTTCGACACAACCATCGAAGAGACGGCTAAAAAAGAACGTTTATACAAGGAAGGCGAAATATACGAGCCAAAACTAGTAGTGATAGGCGAAGGATGGGTTCTTAAAGCATTAGATGAAAGTCTAACAACAATGGAAATAAGCAAAACTACTTCTGTTGAGATACCATCAGAAAAAGCCTTCGGAGAAAGAGACCCAGAAAAGGTAAAACGAGTTCCCTTAAGACAGTTAACGGCTAAAGGGATAACTCCAACGCTTGGAATGCGCGTTGAATATGACGGAAAAATGGCTACTGTACGCACTTTAGGGGCTGGTCGTGTTCTTCTCGACTTCAACCCTCCATTAGCTGGAAAAACACTAATTTACGAGGTTACGGTTCAAAAGAAACTTGAAACACAACAAGAGAAAATATCCGCTCTGATTCATAGAAGAGTACCAACAATAGAAGAAGACAAATTCAAATTTAACGCAAAAGCCAAAGCAGTGAGCATCGAAATGCCTGAAGAAGCATTCTATTTAGAGGGTATTCAAGTAGCAAAAAGAGGCATAGCCATGGACATACAGCGATTCTTTCCAGAAATAACCACTGTTAAATTCACTGAAACCTTCAAAGCAGAGGCAAAGAAGGAAGAGGAAAAGAAAGCTTAGCCATCATATAACTTCGGTTATTTTAGCAATTTTTTCGCAGTTTTCACGGTTTAAATTAGTTTTACTGAGAATGGTATATCTTTCAGGTCTTATAGTAGCGGCTGTCTCCAAGGCTTTTATTATATCTTCTCTTTTCAAGCCAAGCTCATCAGCGTTTGTAGGTGCCCCTAGCATCTTCAACTTTTCTCTTATTCTTCTCCAATTTATCTTATGCAGATAAGCCATCATAATTGCTCCAACACCGCATTTTTCACCGTGCATAGCATTGTTAGGCTTAATAATATCGAGGGCATGGCTGAACAGATGCTCTGAACCGCTGCATGGTCTACTACTTCCAGCAATGCTCATAGATACACCGCAGCTTATCAAAGCTTCAATTATGACACGTAAGCCTTCATCGCTTTCTGGTTTAATCATTTCTGCATTTTCCATTACAAGTTTAGCACTCATTAAAGCCAAGCTTGCAGCGTATTCGCCATAATATTCACCTTTCTCTTCATGTGCCAATCTCCAATCTTTTACAGCAGTTATTTTTGCAATTACGTCTCCACAGCCGCTCACGGTAAACCGCCATGGAGCTTGCATTATTATGTTTGTATCCGCTATGATGGCGATAGGTGCCTGAGCCATAATTGAATATGGCTTTTCAAAGCCTTTAATAGAAGATAGAGAGCTTGCAATACCATCATGAGAAGCTGTAGTGGGAATGCTTACAAACGGAATTTCCATGCGGGCAGAACTTAGCTTTGCAACATCTATTTTTGTTCCTCCGCCTACTCCGAAAATGACTTGGGGTCTTAAAGCCCTAATTTTCTCTTCGACAGCTTCTACATCTTTGACTGTTGCAGAACCAACGAGCAACGTGTTAACTTCAAGCTTTTCTTCTTCCAAAAGCTCTTTAACGATTTTTCCTGCAGTATAGTAAGTTTTTGAACCAGCCACGATAAGTGCTGATTTAGTGAAGCCTAATCTTTTTGCAATTTCAGCAACACGTTCTATAGTTCCTTTTCCAATGATAACTTCTCTTGGAAGCTGCATCCAATGATGTTTATTTGGCAAATTAACCACATTCAGACCTACAGTCTTCTTTAATTTCATAGAGTGATATGTGTTTAAATCTTTTTGAATTCAACGTTTTTAGGACTGAGGACCATTGTTTCGTCTTTCTTTTATGAACCGCAATGTTAATAAATGTCATGGTAATGATTAGATGATGCTAGTTCCTAGCGAAATAATTACGCTATGCATTTAGGTTTTAGGAGAAAAATAAAATGATAGACAACGATGCAGTCAATCGATTAGTGTTGAAGGGAACAACAACAATCGGCGCTGTATGCAAAGACGGAGTCATATTAGCTTCGGATACCCGTGTAACTATGGGATTTTACGTTGCACATAAACATGGAAAAAAAATATACAAAATAGATGACCACTTAGCTATGACTATAGCGGGTTCAGTTGCTGACGCCCAGAGAGCAGTCGACATATTAACGGCAAACGCTCAGCTTTATAAATTGAATATGGGTAGACCTCTGCCAGTAAGTTCAGCTGCAAGGCTTATCGCAAATCTTCTGTTTTCATCTAGATACGCACCGCTGCTGACGCAGGCTTTGATAGGCGGCCTAGATGACTCTGGACCGCACGTGTTTTCAATAGACCCGTTTGGCAGTTTGACAGAGGAAAAATGTGTTGCCACAGGCTCTGGTTCACCAATAGCCTACGGTATTCTAGAAGACAGATACAAGGACAATGTGTCCATTAAAGAGTTTTTGCCCATTATTGTTAAAGCTGTTAACTCGGCTATGAAAAGAGATGCTGCAAGCGGAGACAGTTTTAACGTTGCTGTGATAGACGAGAAAGGTTATCGAGAATTATCTGATGACATAAAGAAGAAACTTTTAGCAAGTTGAGGAAGTTAAAATAGTGGCACCTAACTCTGAAAAAGACAAGATAGAAATAAGCCATTACATATTAGAGCACGTACCCAAAGAAGCAGAAGTGACAAGAATAGAATACGAAGGATCGACACTTGCTGTTTATACTAAAAGACCAGAAGTATTAGTTGAACAAGGTAGCACAATAGTAGACATAGTCAACATTATTAGAAAAAGAATTGTTATACGCTCTGATCCATCTGTTAGGCTTCAAGAAAAGGATGCTGAAAGAATAACGCGGGAAATAATACCTTCTGAAGCAGAAGTGACAGACATAAATTTTGATCCAAGCCTCGGAGAAATAATAATTGAGGCTAAAAAGCCTGGACTTGTCATTGGAAAAAATGGAACGGTTTTACAAGAGATTATTAGGCGGACTAAATGGCGTCCGCATGTTTTGCGAAGTCCTCCATTGCGTTCAAAAATAGTGACTCATATGCGTCATTATCTTCATTCAGAAAGTAAGGAAAGAGAAAGGATACTGCGCACTATTGGTGAAAGAATTTTCAGACCTAAAATCTATGATGTTGGCGACTTAAGGATTACATCCCTTGGAGGGGTTCAAGAAGTAGGAAGGTCAGCCTTTCTTGTTCAAACAAGAGAAAGCAGCGTATTATTAGACTGCGGTATCAATCCAGGTTCTTCTAAGCCGTTTGAAGCCTTTCCGAGACTTGATAATCCATTGTTTGAACTTGATTCTTTGGATGCGGTTGTTATTAGCCATGCTCATCTTGACCATTGCGGTTTGGTGCCTTTTCTATACAAATATGGATATGACGGCCCTATTTATTGTTCTGCTCCTACTTCTAATCTAATGACGCTTCTTCAATTAGATTATTTAGATGTTGCAAGTAAGCAGGGTATAATGGCGCCGTATGACCAGAAGGATGTTCGTGAATGCGTCTTGCACACGCTTCCCTTGCGGTATGGTGTTGTAACAGACATAGCTCCTGATATTCGCTTAACTCTTCATAATGCGGGTCATATTCTCGGCTCATCTATGGCTCACTTGCACGTAGGCGAAGGTTTGCACAACATTGTTTATACTGGCGATTACAAATATGGAAGAACAATGTTGCTTGAGGCTGCAACCACAGAATTTCCAAGAGTTGAAACGGTGATAACTGAAAGCACTTATGGAAGCGTAGACGATGTTATGCCTTCTCGAGTTGAAGCTGAAGAGCATTTAACAGCAGTGATAAATGAGACTTTGGAGCGCAAAGGCAAAGTCTTAATTCCTGTGCCAGCAGTAGGAAGGGCTCAAGAAATAATGCTTGTCATTGATGGTTATATGCGCCGTGGATTAATGAAAGAAGCCCCAGTTTTTATTGAAGGCATGATTTCTGAAGCCACAGCAATTCACACGGCCTATCCTGAATATTTAGGCAGAGAGGTTCGCCACAGCATACTTCATGAAGGAGTTAATCCCTTTCAATCAGACTACTTTACAGTTGTAGAGCACCCCAATGTTAGACAAGAGATAATAGATGGTGAACCATGCATCATTATGGCAACATCGGGCATGCTTGAAGGTGGACCCGTAATTGAATATTTTAAAGGCTTAGCGGATAACGGAAACAACACGGTGATTTTTGTTAGTTATCAGATTGAGGGCACATTGGGCAGAAGAGTGCAGAAGGGTATAAATGAAGTTACTATGATGAATAGTGAAGGCAAGCTTGACGTGATTAAAGTTGGATTACGTGTAGAATCTATCGAAGGTTTCTCTGGACACTCTGACAGACGGCAAATCGTCAGCTACATAACGCAGTTGAAGCCTAATCCAGAGAAAGTCATCGTGTGCCATGGTGAAAGAGCCAAATGTCTGAGCATAGCAAATTTCATTCAGAAAAGATGTGGAATTCAGACGCTTGTCCCAGCAGTCATGGAGACCTTTAGGCTGCTGTAGGTATAGGTTCGTTTGATATTGGTGTTTTTTCGCGCCAAATTTTAACACTTGGAGGGCAGATAACTACACGCTCTTCGCCTAGGCGCGCAATGTCTCCACCAACGGATTCAACGAACTCGCATAATTCGTTTACTGCACGTTTAACATCATCTATGCTTTTGTTTGCAAGCGGTGTTATCCTAAGAATCATAATGTTGCCTGAGTTCACTTCATTTTTCACAGAATCTAAATCAGATAATTCGCGGAGGGGCATAGCCTTCAGGTAGGTTTTACCAGTGATTTTTTTTGATTGTAATTCTTTTTCTGTAGTTTTCTTGGTTTTGCGGAGTATATTTGCTAAAGTTGGCAAGCTTCTACTCTCCAGCCTCTTTATCTATTTTCAAATGTTTAAGTTTTTTCTTAATTTTACATCCTGAAATTCTAATCCCTCTTCACTGAGTAGCCTAATCTTTCATTCTTAGATTCTTCTTGCACTATATTATCAGAACTGGGTATGAGGTCCTTAATCTCTTCCTTCACCTTCTTTAATGAACAATCAAAACATAGTCCTTCTCGAGTAAGTTTGTCCTTCTCTGCTCCACAGTTTTTACACTTCATTTTAATACTCTTCTCATCCTCTTTTTCACTGTTCATATGTTATCTTCTCCCGGTTAAATCCACATGCGGACTTGGCATCATAAGTCCATTAACTTCTTTTTCTCTATCCAATCCACATCTTGAATCTGAATTTCTAATACAGACTAAATATTAAAGTGTTTTATGAATTTTAAATTATGATTTTGCCTTCACTTGGCTTGAATTCTAAATTTTTTTATGAAATTCCAAATTCTATCGCCTACGTAATGAACGTTCTTAACAACAACGCCGTGTGTGATTTTCTTTGCTGCCTCACTGTTGTAAAGAACTTCTCCCACCGCTATGGGTCTACCATACTTATCATCCACAACAAGAACAAAATAACCAGCTTTAAACTTTCCTTCAAAGCGTCGAATTCCAGGCGCCATAATATTTGCGCCATTACATACATATGGAATAGCGCCCATGTCAACATAAACTTTAGGCAACAAGGCTGAATATTCGTCGAAAGCTAGAGTTGGAAAAATATTTTCTTGAACTTTAACTAGTAATGGTCTGCTATTGATTATGTAGATTTCTGCAAATTCGGTTTTAACGAGTTCTAGTTTAATCTTCGTTTTGAGAATTTGCTCCAAATTGACTTTGAGCTTTTGTGAGACTATGTTTAAGAGAGCCTCTGCCTCTTTAGTTTTGAGAAAGTGTCTGCTGAATTTTTCTGGCATAATGCTTATCCCTTAGATAAGTTTAAATGGTATAAGTTTAAGTATAAAAGACATAAACTACAGTTCGAGGCTTCAAAATGAGCGAAATGACAACTGAAATCCTTGAGCAAAACCTTGGAAAAATTGTGCTAGTGCGATTGAAAGGTGGAAAAAGCCTACGAGGAAGACTGAAAGGATTCGACCAACATCTGAACTTGGTTTTAGAAGAAACAGAAGACAATACAAATGCAGAAAACATTAGAAAACTGGGCTTAATAATCGTCCGAGGAGACAATGTAGTGCTTATTTCGCCTCCGCCTAGGTGACATTTTTGGGAAAGGGAACACCGTCTTTTGGTAAGCGTGCTGGAAAAACCGTGCATATTCGTTGTAGACGATGTGGCAGAAAATCATATAATGTGACAAAAAAGCGATGCGCTGCTTGCGGTTATGGTGAAGTAGCAGCTATACGAAAATATTCGTGGCGAACCAAGACTCTTAATAGAGCAAGAGCACGATAGAACAGAATTTTGTTTATTGTGTAGATTGATAGTAGCCTTTGTCTATTTTAACATAGATTAATGGTCCTCTGCTTCGGGTCAGTTCTCTTGCTTTCTTCACAGTGTCGTTGATAATAGTGATTATTTGTTCTTGTTCGTTCAAGTATTTCTTCACCTTTTCGCCTAACTCCATTTTTAAAAGATTTTCCGCAAGAATCGACGTGCCGCAGATTTCTCCATTTCTAATAAGCGTGGATGTTACTATTTCTTGCATCTCTTGTTTATTAGAAAGTTTCCTCCATAGAGGTTCTGCATCGCTGAGAATTTTTGTAACCCTGTTCCATCTGTTTGAATTTTCGTTGCCTATGAGCAGTTTTACTCGTTCTTTCCACTTCTTAAACCATATTCCAGTCCAAATGCCCAAAAACTCTTCCATTTCTTTCGGATTTTCGTTAAAAAATTTTTCCAATCGTTCTACAAGTTCGTATTCGTTGGCTTCCCTTCCAACAAGGTTCCAATGGACTCTAAGGTAGTTTGTTAAATCTTGGCATGCTATTTGAAGCACTTTCCTGTCTGAACCGAAAATGTCCAGCGTAGGGTTTATCTCTTTAAGCTTCTCTGACAATAGAGTTTCCACGAAATTCATTGTCATTTTCTTGAAGCCTTCTCCATTATAGATTAGACTATTAGGTTTTAATTAAACTTTATTTGTAGATGCTTCTATAACTCTGTTCGATAATTTTAAGCTATATTTCAGTTTTAGAAATATTCTAAACCTCATTTTAGGTATTATTCGAGAAAATCTGGAAGTTGGTTGACGCTTTCAAGAATTAAATCTGGTTTCTCCCTTTCCAGTTCATTACGAGAGAAGATTCCCGACAAAACAGCAACCGTCTTGGCTCCAACATTTTTTCCAGCTCTTATATCTGCAACAGAGTCGCCTACAACAGCACATTCGCATAATTGAACATCAATTTGCCTTGCACACTTTATCAACGCTTCTGGAGAAGGCTTCGGAATGCTTGTATCCAATGATGTTATTATGCATTGGAAGTATTTTGCTATGCTGAATTTTTCCAACTCTTCATAAACCTTTTCCTTGGGAACATAACGCATAGTGATTAACGCCAACTTTGCTTTCTCCGAAAGTCTCTTGAGAGTTTCTGAAATTTTTGGTAACGGCTTTGCTTTAGTAAGTGTCACTTGATAGTATGTTTTAAGATAAACGTCTAAGAATTTTTGCACATCGCTTCCTTTCAACAAATCATTTATTGGAAAATTCTGCTCAAGTCTCTTCGGAATTTCTATCACCATATTTGCATCAATCATGCTTTGCCCAATTGTTTTGAAGGCAATTTTTGCCGCTTCAAAATAAGCCTCTCTCGAATATACTATTGTGCCATCTAAGTCAAAAAGTATCCCTTCAACCTTCAACATTGCCTTTTCACGTTACTCCCTTTGACTCATACTTGCTATTAACTATAAAGCGGCGATTTTAATTGTTTTAAACATCAAATTTAACCCTCTAGAAAAACCTTCAAAAATAATTCGTTCTCTCAAAAAACAGCCACAAATTCAATCTATATATAAGGGGGGGTAGAATCTTCTAAGCAGCTAGTTTCACAACACATAAAAATGATGGTTAGCGTGTTTTCTATTTATGTTACTAGTTCATGCAGTTGCCTTGTCTTCAATGCACGCTTTATTTCCATCGCTATCCTGTCGCCTGTGCTCAGTCGCCTCTTATACTTCGCATTAGCATATTGCGCCCCTAACCCCATGTGCACATTTGTCCCACCACCATGTCGTAAAGCTACGTCTTGCGTGACTGGAATATGCATGTACGGGTCTTTCTCGCCATGAATATCATACAAGCCATAATCCACAGCTCTTTTCGCTTCAGCACCAACTGTAACATCAAGCTTCACACTAGGCTTCAATTCATATTTGCTGACACGATCCCACGTTATAAGCGTCTGCAAACACCATGGACCAATAATGCCTGGAGCTTCATGCTCTTTGCAAGCTAATAGGAAGCGGTCTGCATATCGATGTAAATCCTTAAGCAGTGATTCTCTAAGGCTTAAAATCGCGTGAGCCGTAACCTCAAATGATGGAACTCTCTTAATCTTCTCTTGAACATCGGTAGGCAGACGCTTAACACCATCAAGAATTGTTTCTCTTCGTTCATCAATTGATAAGAACTGATTTGCTAAGCATATTCTTGCTTCTTCTAAGCTTACATTGTAAAGCTTCGAGAACCATTTTTCCACGTCTCCCCAATCGCTTTTTGCATCTAAAGGCGAAAAGAAGAAGTTAAAGTTCGCATGTGGACCGAGAACAATTTGTTCCACACGACCATTCTCTAGTGCTTCCTTACTCAAGTTCCCAGCTTTCACCTCTTTAGCAACTTTTTCTTCCAAATCGCTTGAATCGGCTGCAAATATGAATTCTCTTTCAAAAGCCCGATGTGCATGTTCAGCCTTCAAAATCATCGGCTCATCAATTGGTTCTTTAAAGCGTATGCCCTCCCTTTTAACCTCGTACTTGTAAGCCTTAGGCGTTGGAATTCCAGCCTTTTCTGCAAACCAGTAATAATCCTTCTCAAGCTCACCGCGATTCTCAATTTTCAACAATTGTCTAGAGCCAAGAATTGGTACTGGATAATCATTCTCAATCACACTACAGTATTCGTCTCCGCCAACATAAACAGCAAAAGCACGATTAGTAATCTGTAAACACTCTAAATCAACAAGCTCACTTGCATATTTCACAATGTCTGAATACTTGTCCAAAATCACAATGCAACTTCGCCAATCACCACTTTTCTTAATATCCTTTGGGTCATTAACAACACACAAATCACGCCGCACAAGACTAGGCAAATCCTCAACAAGCTCATCTGGCTTTCCAACCATAGGATTCTGAAGATAAATTCGCGCTCTGCCAGGCGTTGTATAAATTATGCTTCTTATGCCATAGTTACGCTGCCCCTGCCAAGCATCCAAGGCTGAATGCGAGCCAAGGTTCAATCCAATGGGTTCCTTGTATTTTTTAACTATTTCCTGCATCTCCTCTCTCTTAATCACCATTTCATTCACCTTTTTGATTAGGAAAGTAAAACTTCCATTTTTTAAGCTTTTTACACATTTACACATAAAAACATCGGATGACTCCAGACACTGCATAGAATTTTCGTCTAGAATTGTTGTCTATCCTATTTTTACATACCCAATTATAAACAACAATAGGCATGCTTATTCTTAGGGGGAAGAGAGATGGCAGAAGCCTACCGCTGGGTGTTCATCCATAATATTCCATTATTATACGAAAAACGAAGGGTGGCAAGACAGTTTCAAATAGAAATGTGGCTTGACCTCACACAGCTTGTTCAAGAATTGGACATAGAAAAAGACCAAAAGAAACACAACACAGAATCGGCATTAGACTATATTATCTAAAGTCCGCAACTCTTCAAAACAGCTTCAAAATTCTCACGCTTTCTGTCGCTTTTATAAAGTCTTAAAGTCTCAACGATTGCTCTCTCATCTTTCATGCCAACCTTATTAGTTACTTTGCAAGCAACAAAACCGCCGAGAAACAGAAACTGACAAATAGAGGTTACATTTGAAGGTCTTCTATTCAAACTGGCAGTTTCAAAATCAACAATAAACGGTGCGCCTTCATCAACTATGATGTGCTTGGGAGCATGACTAAGTTCACCATGGTCTATACCAGCAACATCCAACCGCCAACATTGTTCCAAAACTTCACGCAAAACTCTTCTTATCAGCTTTTTTCCCCGCTGCATTTCAAGCCATTCAGGAAGTAAATAACCATCAATAAACTGCATCAAAAGAAAATTTTTGCTAGTACCTAAAAGCCTCGGTCCAACGCGTACAGAATTCGCCTTTCTAAGCATTTCCGCCTCATGCTGCATTTCATCGCGGTTAGCATCCACCCTTCGAATCTTCAGTGCCACTTTCTCGCCATTTACATAGGCTATTGTAACGATGCCCACACAACCCTTACCTAAAACAGGCACCCCAAATGCTTCTTTTTCTCCGCAAAACTCTACTGTTATTACACCCAGCTTCTTCAGTTCCGCTAAACGCTTCTTAATCTCAATTCTGCATGGTCGAGGATAACATAATATAGAGGCGTAAGGCTCTTCACCTAACTTTTCAACAGCCACTTTCAACATTAATCCTCTGGCAATCACACACTCTAAATTTGCTTAAATAAACATAAAAAGCATCGCAAAGTTAATAGAAAAAGGAGTAAAGCAATGCCCAAATTCAGGCAAACCACCGATATACTGAAAATAATGAGCAAAAAAGAAAACATACGCAACATTGGCATAGTCGCCCACATAGACCATGGAAAAACAACAATGACAGATTCACTATTAGCAGACGCGGGATTGCTCTCACCACAAATGGCAGGCAGAGCTAGAGCCCTCGACTATCTGGAAGAAGAACAGAAACGCGGAATCACAATAAAAACAGCAAACATCTCACTACTACATGAAACAGAAGGCAAATCATACATAATCAATCTAATTGATACGCCGGGGCATGTGGATTTTACAGGCAAAGTGACAAGAGCCATGCGAGCAATAGATGGTGCAGTAGTTGTCATAGACGCTGTAGAAGAGATTATGGTTCAGACAGAGACTGTCACTCGCCAAGCTCTTGAAGAAAGAGTCCGACCAGTCCTTTTCATAAATAAAGTTGACCGCTTAATTAAGGAGTTGAGGCTTTCTGAAGAAGAGATTCAAAACAAGTTTATTCGCATTATTCGCGATTTCAACAACCTCATCGAAATATATGGAGAAGCAAAGTTTAAAGATGAATGGAAAATTGACCCAGCCAAGGAAACAGTTGCTTTTGGCTCGGCACTTCATAAATGGGGTTTCACAGTAGAAATAGCGAAGAAAAAGGGGATAAAATTCATTGATATTATTGAAAGCTATGCAAAAGACAAGTATCAAACACTTCAAAAAACGCTTCCACTTTATAATGCGATACTTGATATGACAATAAAAAACATCCCAAACCCAATCAAAGCCCAAAAATATCGACTACCAAAAATTTGGAAAGGCAACATAGAATCAGAAATAGGTCAGGCGATGCTGAAGTGCAATGATAATGCACCAACAGTAATGTGCATAACTATGACGCAGATGGATTCGCAGTCAGGTTTAATTGCTACTGGAAGGCTGTTTTCTGGTTCAGTAAAAGAAGGCGACCTAGTCACCTTGGTTGGTGTGAAGAAAGATTACCGTGTGAAACAAGTGTCATTGTATATGGGAGCTTTTAGAGAAGTTGTGGATAAAATAACTGCAGGAAACATAGCAGCACTAAATGGTCTCGATTTGGCAAGAGCTGGCGAAACATTGGTTGATGCAGCTTACAAGAACATAATGGTTCCATTTGAACACGTAAAATATGTTTCAGAACCCATAGTAACTGTCGCTGTTGAGCCTCAAAATCCCAGAGACTTGCCGCTTCTAATTGATGCCATGAATAGACTCTCAATTGAAGATCCGAACCTTGTTACTAGCATAAACAAGAAGACTGGAGAGTATTTGCTGAGTGGAGTTGGAGAACTTCACTTAGAGATTGCCCTGAAATTTTTGAAGAACTATGCTAAAGGCATAGAAATTGCTACTTCTAATCCAATAGTAGACTACAGAGAAAGCATAGCAAGGAAGGGATTAATAGTGATGACGAAAAGCTCTAACAAGCAAAATAGTTTCTGGGTGCAAGTAGAACCGCTGTTAGGTAAAGCATTAAAATCGATTGAGACAAGCAAAGCAAAAAACATTTGGGCGATTGATGAGAATCAAAACGTACTTCTAAGTTCAACAGGAGACTTTGCATATTCCAGAGAAACAAAAGACATGATTATTTCGGGTTTCCTTTGGGCATGCAAGACTGGGCCGTTATGCCAAGAACCCTTAAGAAACGTAAAAGTCAAACTAATAGACGCTAAAATTGCTGAAGAACCTTCACTTCGTGAGCAAACACAAATCTCACGAGCGATTAGCAGAGCAATTTACGGCTCTTTTCTAACGGCTAATCCATTGCTTCTCGAGCCAATCTACAAGATTGCAATCTCTGTTCCTATTCAATGGATGGGTGAATGTTCAACAATTTTAACAAGCAGGCGTGGAAAAATATTGACTTCTGAGCTGAAAGGGGCGTTGACAATAATTACGGGCTACATTCCAGTTGCAGAAACTTTTGGAATGACTGCAGAGATGCGGTCTAAGACGTCTGGCAATGCTTTTTGGCAGTGCTCTTTCTCCCATTGGTATAAAACTCCAAAGAACATTGCAACTGAAGTTATTAAACAAATTCGCCAGAGAAAAGGCTTACCTCCAGAGATTCCAAACCCAAAGAAATTCGTAGATGAAACTTGATTTGTCGCTGATGGCGGAATTTGAATGAAAATTCGATTAAATCCCTCATGCCCCTTCAATTTGAATGTAACCCTTTACTGTGGCCAAGCGTTTAGGTGGGATAAGCGAGGCAGATGGTGGTATGGTATTGTCAAGGAAAGCCCATTTAAGATTCGGCAAATTTGCGATGAATTGGAGTTCGAAGACGCAAGCACAGACTTGGTTAAAGACTATTTTGGGTTATATGATGATTTGCCGAAAATTCTTTCACAAATTAGCAAAGATAACCATATCAAAGGCGCCATTAATGCGTTTAGAGGTTTGAGAATTCTTCATCAAGACCCTTGGGAATGCCTAATCTCATACGTTTGCGCCACATACAAAAGCATCCCAGCAATAGAACAAATGCTATCTATTCTTTCCAAAAAATTCGGAGCCAAAATAAACTTTGACGGATACGATTTTTACACGTTTCCAACACCAGAGAGGCTGGCAAAGGCGACGCTCAAAGAATTAGCCAAATGCGGCCTTGGTTATAGAGCAAAATACGTGTCTGAAACAGCAAAAATGGTTTATGAAGGTTTTGAACTTGAAAGTATGAAGGAGTTAAGCTACGAAAAGGCGAAAAAAGAATTGTTGAATTTTCCCGGGGTAGGTTTGAAGGTTGCGGATTGTGTTTTACTTTTTTCTTTGGAAAAATTCGAAGCGTTTCCAGTGGACGTATGGATTAAGCGCGTTATTCTAAAATACTATGCACAACATTTCCCAAACGAACTTACCGCAAAAATTCTGAGCAAAAAATCGATTACAAGCTCGGAATATGAGAAGCTGAGTTCGTTTGGGCGAAAATATTTTGGGAAATATGCTGGTTACGCTCAAGAATACTTATATCACTACGAACGAACCATGACTTGAAAGCGGAAAACGCTTAAATTAATTTGAAAACAGCATATTAATGTGCATCGGTAAAGCAGGGCCCGTAGCTCAGCTAGGTTAGAGCGACAGGCTCATAACCTGTTGGTCCCCGGTTCAAGTCCGGGCGGGCCCACAGATTTTTGGGGAACTAACAAATTCGCGAAAGAGTGAAAAATGGTATGGGCAGGGTAAAAATTTATGTTTGCTCTGACGAGTTAGAGGCTTGGAATATTCGTTGGAAATGGTTATGGTTTACGAGGGATATTTGGGAGTGCAAGTATTGGAAGGAAGAGCAAAATGCTCTAAAACCAGTTTTCTCCGCACTGTCCAAATTGAATGTCAAATCAATATTGGACTGTTCTTGTGGACTGGGATATAAGACAATTCTGTTTGCTAAGACAGGCTATGAAGTGGAGGGGTCTGATGCTAGCGCTATTGCAATTAAACATGCACGTGAACTAGCTGAAAATGAAGGGGTGAAAATTCGGTTTTTCCGTTCACGTTATGAAGAATTGGTTGAGAAGTGCAAACGTAGATATGATTGTGTGTGGAGTGACAATTTTGACGAAATAAGTACATATAAATACTTAAAAACTGCTGCAAAAAACACCTATTCGATACTTAATTTCAATGGAAAATTGTTATTTGCAGCTACTATGGAAAAGAACTTGAAAAAAGTAATTAAAGCAGAATGGCTAAAGAGAAAGCGTTTTTATGTTTACACTCCTTACGAAAAGAACGGAAAGAAAGTGACACACATCGAAGTCGCAGAAAAAACATCGGAAGGCATTCTCGAACATAACATTTTCCTAATAGAAGATAAGGGAATATTCCGCGCTGAAATAGCTTCTCTTATGAACCCAAGAATCAAATGGAGATTTGAGGATTTTAATAAGGTGCTTAAAGAAGTGGGATTTAGAGAAGTCTATGTAGACGCGGAAAATATTGTTGTCACAGTTAAATAACAAATTTATTATCTATTTATTTCTGGTTGCCAACTTTTTAACTAAGAGGGCTGTCCTTTTTCCGAGTTCGCAACAGTGCTCTACCTCTTTCTTGTTAGGTGATCCTGCTGAGGCTGCTCCATAATGTTTGTTTTCAGCTTTTCCTTGCACTATCATTCCATGGATAAGCATAGCTTCCAGTATAGACAGCAAGGTTGTTTCTGCGCCAGTGGCTGTTCCTCCAGAGCTTGTGAAAGCTGCACCTACCTTTCCTTCAAGCTTACTGTGAATTTTAACTGACTCATCAATTAACGCCTTGAGTTTTGCAGACATCTGCCCATAATATGTTGGTGAACCCATTATGATTCCATCAGCCTTTAGCAAGTCTTCGAGTGTTGTTTGTTCAACATTTTTCATAACTACTTGAACATTGCTGATTTGTTTAGCGCCTTCAGCAACCGCGAATGCCATTTTTTCAGTATTCCCAGTTTTAGAATCATAAACAACTAAAATCTTTGCCATTTCTAATTCCGCCAGCAACAAAAATGCAATATTTTTCTCTTTGTTTTTAAATTTTTAATTATAAAATTGCCATATTGCATGCTCAATTGGATAATAGAAGATTTTTCCACAAATTATAAGTGGGTTAAACTACAAAGATTTCATGGGGAGAATGGTAGACTCGCTTTCTAGGGGAGAAAGGAGAGAAAGGAGAAAACGATTATTCCACCATTCTCCTCATACATCCGTTCTTTATGCATGTGCATGTTGCTTTTAAATTTTTCGTCGAATTTTAACTTATAACTTAGAAAAGCTCTCGAAAAACGGGATATTTTAACAGTTTTAGCCTACTGCTTGCCTTATTTCCTCTTTAAATTTTTCAGTATCCATGAAAAATGTGTGTATTGGCTTAGCGTTTACTATAAGCCACCAGTTTCGGCGCTTAATAGACTCTTCAGGCCTTTCCCACTCGTTAATAATTTCAACCTTAATTTTGGGCGCAACTTCTCTAATGATTTCTTCAATCTTTTTTGCGAAAGGATAGCCGAATTGGCATGTTGGACCATAGAAAATTACTGCTTTGTTCTCATCCTCAGGAAGCGGTTCATAACTGTCTAAGGAAGGTGCTGGTTCATAGTTGCCTTCAACTGGAAAATAAAGCAAATTTCCTTCCTTGGTTGACTGGAAACCATTTTTGCTATAAAATTTTGGCAATGGAAGGGCTTCGCCAGTGTTAAAAGCTTTAGCGAGAATGAATTTGCATGGCTTATTGCCAAGACAAGTTTTTCTTCGTTTTGTATCTTGAATTACACTCTGCAAAAGCCTAGTACCAATACCAAGTTTCTGCGCTTCTGATGATGGATTGTAGACACAGTTTATCACTAAAACGCCTTCTCTCCTAACCACTTTAGTTACTTCTGCCTCTTCAGGGTAATAGAGTATCTGTGCCACAGGTTTATCATTATAATAGGCAATTTTCGCGCAAGATCCA
Source organism: uncultured Candidatus Bathyarchaeia archaeon (assembly GCA_964469615.1). Classification (GTDB taxonomy): domain Archaea; phylum Thermoproteota; class Bathyarchaeia; order Bathyarchaeales; family Bathycorpusculaceae; genus CAYXZM01. Next base: position 47,678 of record CAYXZM010000016.1, read on the forward strand.
TACTTTCCAAGCATTCCCCTCAGCCAATTCCTCTTAAGGCTAATTCCTTGCTTGTGAACTGAATCGCTGAGTCTTTTTGAAGAACAGACGTAAATCAAGTCTTCTACATTTGAGTTTTGAAGATTTTCAATCCTTACTTTAGCATTCATGAAATCTTCCTTAACCGAATTCTTTTATTATTTCATCAACACTCATTAGTTTTGCGTTGTAAACGTACTCCAAATATTTTAGTCCTTGCTCGTGGTCCTCTTGTGAGAAAGCTTCAACGCCGTCTTTGGCTATTATTATCTTGTACCCTCTAAAGAAGGCGTCAGCCGCTGAATGTCTTACGCATATATTTGTATGTAATCCACCGAGAATCATGGTTTTTACGCCTTCACCATTATATAGACTTCTCAAAAGCGAATCTAAGCCTGTTTCGTAAAAGCTACTGTAAGTTCTCTTTTCAACGATATAGTCCTTTGCTGTGGGTTTAAGCTCTGGAATTACCTCTGCTCCCTTCGTGCCTTTTATTGCATGTTTTCCCCATTTTGTTACAACTTCAACATCTTGCGGATAGTGTGCATCATTACTGTAAATGACTGGTATGTTATGCTTGCGAGCAGCTTCAATCAGCTTTTTTAATTTAGGAATTATGCACTCAGCCCTTTTGCATTTCAGGTCTCCGGTAACAAAATCGTTGAGCATGTCAATTATTATTACAGCCTTATTATCCACCAAATATCCTCCTTATTATAGAATTAAGTTATACTTTTGCAATTATTTAAATTATCCAATATTGACTTTGTAGTAAAACTGGAAAACTTCACTGTAAAACAATGTCGCCTATTTCTTTTGGCAGTTTAAACATGCCGTCTTTGTCTGGTTCGAAGTTATGTTCTTTGATGACAGCATCAATATTTAGGCTACCGTATATGTGTGGATAGCGTTCCCTTCCTTCAACGCCTTCATATCGAATCTCAGCTTGCACTTTATCTGAGTCTATGTAAAGAAGCACTAATCCTTTTTGAGCGTGAAAAAGAATATTTGCAACTCTAATTACTTGTTGCGGAGTAGAACAATGTATGAAACCCTCAGAATCTAATGTATCACTACGATAGATGCCAAGCTGTTTTGCTTGCTCCCATTGTTCTCGCTTTGTTATATGAAGAATAACTTTTCCCATAGCTTTCATCACTCTGTATCCTACGCTACGGTTAATTTGTAAGCTTTTCTGGATTATTCGCCAACAATATTTTTATTTCAGCATTGCATAAATGAGATTCCTCCATTTGAGCGTGACTTAGAATGAGAAAGGATATTGACCAAATTTTAGCAGAGAAAGGCATAAACTCCATGTTGCTCTATTCTGAAAGCTTCAAGGACGTAAACATGTATTACCTAACAGGATTTTTGGCTCCTGACCCATTTGTATTTCTCAAGCAGGTTGATCAAGAGCCAATTTTAGTGGTTAATCAGATGGAGCTGGCAAGAGCTAAAAAGGAATCCAATATTAAGGATGTACGCTCATATTTTGATTATGATTATATGAGAATTGTTAAATCAGCCTCTGACCCGAAAGTTGGCATGATGAAGTTTGTAGCCTCAATAGCAAAGAAGGAACTGGGAACCACTAAGCCTATTTATGTTCCGCCAAACCTTCCAGTGATTCTTGCTGACGTTCTAAGGTATGAAGGTTTAAAGATAAAACCTTTGTTTGATGTGGTGGAAAAAGCCCGAGAAACAAAAGAACGTGAAGAAATAGAAGCCATAAAATCTGTTCAAAGAACTGTGGAGGAGGCAACTTCAAAAGCCATTGAATTTATAACAAATGCTGATGTTAACGCTAAAGGAGTGCTCTATTACAGAGAAAATGGCAAAAGAAAATCTCTCACAGCGGGTAAAGTGCGCTCCATATTTAATCATGTCTTCGCTGATAGAGGCTGTATTGCTGAAGATACAATAGTGGCATGCGGACCGAAAAGCTCAGACCCTCACTATTCAGGTGAAGCAAACGATGTATTGAAAGCAAATCAACCCATTGTGCTGGATGTTTTTCCGAAAAGCGTTAAAAAGAGATATGTCTCAGATATGACGCGCACCATAGTGAAGGGTAAAGCATCAAAGGCTGTTAAGAAAATGTTTGAAACAGTACTTCAGACAAAGAATGCAGCAATAGACTTCATAAAAGCGGGTGTATTAGGAAGCTACATGCAAAACCTATGTTACGATATGCTTGAAAAGGCTGGCTACCAAACCATAAGAGGCGGCAAGCAAATCACCAAAGGATACTTGCATGGTCTGGGACATGGAATAGGGCTAGAGGTTCATGATGGACCTAGAATGAATGAATTCTACACGTATCCATTAGAAGAGCATAACGTTGTCACAGTGGAGCCTGGACTATATGATCCTAAGATAGGTGGAGTGCGCATAGAGGATGTGGTGGAAGTTACGAAGAAGGGTTGTGTGAATCTGACTAAGATGGATATTTTCCTTGAAGTTTGACAGGAATGATTGCCAAACTTGTAGGGTTCATGTTTTTTATTGTAAATAGAAATTTTTAATAGTTCAACTTTGCTCTGTTTGTAAGCTTGTGGTTTGAGTTGCAATATTGCATTGAAACCAGAAACTTGGTCAGAATATTCAAAGGGAAAAAAGAAATAGTGAAGGCTCTGGATAAAGTCTCTCTTGCCATTGAAGAAGGTGAAATTTTCGGACTTCTTGGTCCTAATGGAGCAGGCAAAACTACACTCATAAAAATTTTGACAACGCTTCTGCTTCCTACAAGCGGCGAGGCATATGTTGGCGGATTCAATGTTACCAAAGAAGCAGACAAAGTAAGAAAAATTATAAGTCTGGTTTCAGGCGGTGAAACTCCTGGTTATGGGATACTTTCTGCAAGAGAAAATCTTTGGTTTTTCTCACAGCTTTATGGCTTATCCTCATCAGTAGCCAAAGAGGAAATCAAAAGATTGATGACAGATTTAGATTTTGAAGAATACGCAAATATGCGGATGTCCAAGCTCTCTACTGGATATAAGCAGAGGCTGAATCTTGCAAGGGGGTTGCTGAGCAAGCCGAAAATATTGTTTTTGGACGAGCCTACTTTGGGTTTGGATGTTTTAACGTCAAAGAAGCTCAGAGGATACATTGTTGATTGGGCGAAAAGGAAGAGAGAGGGCACGGTTTTGTTGACTACGCATTATATGGCTGAGGCTGATGAGATGTGCGACCGAGTGGCTATAATTGATCGTGGAAGAATATTAGCATGCGATAGCCCATTAACACTTAAGGAGAATCTTCGGGAAAATGTCATAGTGAAAATGGAAGTCTCTTCAGTGCAAGCTGATTTCAGTTTTATGGAGCAGATGACGGGTGTCGTTGGTTACTCTCAAACCCGAAGCATTCAGACAAACACAACCACATTAAAGGTTATGGTGCATGACGAGTCCATCTTTTCAAAGATAAAAGCAAAAATGGAAGAGCAAAAACTGAAAATTTTATCGATTAACAAAGCTGAACCAACTCTTGAAGATGTATACATAAGCCTCGTTGGAAAAGGTTTTGAAGAAGAGGTAGAAACCATTGCGTGAGAAAATAATCCATAATATGAGAGTGGCGTATGCGAGATTATGGGTAAGAATTAAGGGTGGTAATAGAGAACCAGAATGGATTGCAGCAGAACTAGTCATTCCCATTCTGACTTTAAGCGCATACATTTACCTTTATAAAATGCTGAATGCACCAGCAGAATTCGCTGGATTCGTCATTATAGGCGGGACAATGATAGCATTCTGGGTAAATGTTCTCTGGAATATGTCTGCACAATTTTACTGGGAAAAAGAAACAGGAACCTTAGAAGCCTACTTTGTAGCGCCAATCTCCAGAATGGCAATTCTTCTAGGAATGGCTCTTGGAGGAATCGTGAACACAACTTTAAGAGCCATAGTGATTCTTACAGCTGGAACATTTATTTTTCAAACTCCACTAGTAATTAATGAGCCCTTAACTGCACTGCTAATGTTCTTTCTGACAATAACAGCGCTTTATGCATTAGGTATGCTATTCGCTTCATTGTTCATGCTTTATGGCAGAGAAGCTTGGCACACTGCAAGCCTTCTTCAAGAGCCAGTATATTTACTCTCTGGGTCTTATTTTCCAGTGAAGCTACTGCCTTTCTTTGTTCAGCTTTTAGCATCATTTATTCCCTTAACATTTGGGTTGGATGGTATAAGAAGAGTGGTTATTCAAGGTGAAAGGATAGCTGACATTTGGTTGAACATAATTGCATTGTTGATTTTTATAGTGGTTCTGCTTCCACTAGCTAAATTTGCCCTACAATTCATGGAGAATCTGGCTAAGAAAGAAGGAAGGTTGACGCTGAGATGGCAATAAGCACCATTTTAAGAACTATTAAGCAGGCTATGTGGGTAGGCTGGAAAGTTGAAACTAACTGGGCTGACCCATTAATATTCGCCATCTACTATCTCATTCGTCCGCTGGCAGGGTTGCTCATTGTCGGCTTCATCTTCATAATAGGCAGCGCAGCAGGAGGAACCTTCAGCCCAGAATATTTTGTGTTTATGTTTATTGGAAACAGTTTCTTCATCTATGTTGTCCAAATAATGATGACTATGAGCATGCTGATACATGATGATAGAGCCCATTACGAGGTGTTGAAGCATATTTATCTGGCTCCAAACTCGTGGTCATGGTATATTATTGGAAGAGCTTTGAACGGAGTGATAAATGCTTCAGTATCGCTACTTCTAACTTTAGGATTTGGAGTGCTTATCTTTCAAGGGCTATTAGGCGTGCAAATTCCGATAAATTGGTTTGGAATTAACTACCCATTATTAACGTTAAGTTTAGTGTTAGGAGTAATCTGTTTTGTAGCCATGGGATTTGTTCTCTGTGGAATAAATATTATGACATCGAAAGTTCAGTTCATGCTAACAGAATACGTTTCAGGCATTCTCTACTTGTTCGGCGGAGTCGTCTTCATACCAGAAATTTTGCCACCATGGGGACAAATCATTTCAAATGCTTTACCAATCACATATTTTCTGAAGAACGTGAGATTCTCAATTTTACATCAAAACGCATCAACTGGTCAAATGGACTTATTGTATTTAGTATTAACAATGGCTGCGACGATTATCGTGGGTGCTATTGTCTTCAAAATTGCTGAATACAAGGCTAGAAGAGACGGATTAATCGATAAGAAAGAAGAATATTAACCACCACTCACAATAGGCAGTATAACCACATTGTCTCCATTTTTAAGTTTAGTTTCAACTCCATCTAACTGATTCAATAAATAACCATTTACTGTTATGATATAGTTTGATTTCACATCAGCACCACTTTTTTCGTAAATGGCTTTTTGGAATGGTTCACCAAACTTTTCAGAAAGCATTACTAACAAATCAGCAATAGAAGCACCCTCGCTAATTTCGACATACTCCTCTCGAACACTGCCAATCACATTTCTGACATGACCAAGGAATTCAACTTTTATTTTCAATGCTAATCCTCTAAACTCTACTATACTATTTCAAATTTAGAGTCGCTATATATTCGTTTCAGTTAAACTCTAACGGCTAAAATTGCTAACTATATCTTGAAGGAAATTAAGTGAACAACTTGTTGGAAACAAGTACATATCAACTTTGACATTGCTCAGTGAGGATGAATTTCGAAAAGGTCTTAGAATTTTTCAGAAGAGAGTGAAAAGAAAATACGGGGATAAAATAAAAAAGATTGACAAGTTCATTTTTATTGTCGGACAAAAGTAGTTTCTGTTCAAGAAAATATCTAAATACACGAAAGAATTGAAATGCTTAATCACAATTTGTTGGTGTTTTTAATGGTGTTCGACAAGCAGAAGCTTGAGCAGATTAGAAGAAAGAAAGAGGAATGGGAAAGGGAAACCGTTTCCAAAAGTCTTGAAAAGCTTCCAGAAAAAGGCGAATTTTCAACAAGCTCACACATTCCAGTCAGCCGAGTTTATACTCCAGTAGATGTTGCCGATTTTGAATACCTGCGGGATTTAGGGTTTCCAGGCGAATACCCTTTCACTCGAGGCGTCTATCCAACAATGTACCGTGCCAGACTTTGGACGATGAGACAATATGCAGGTTTTGGTACGGCTGAGCAGACGAATCAGCGCTTCAAATATTTGCTTGAACATGGACAGAAGGGCTTAAGTGTTGCATTTGATTTTCCAACGCAAGTTGGCTATGATTGTGATTATCCGATGGCGAAGGGGGAGGTTGGCAAAGCAGGCGTAAGCGTAAGCACTTTGAGGGACATGGAAATTGTTTTTGATGACATTCCGCTTGACAAGATTACGACTTCTATGACAATTAATGCGCCTACGAATGTTTTGCTCGCAATGTACATAGCGGTTGGACAAAAACAAGGTATTGACCAATCCAAACTGGGCGGGACAGTGCAGAATGATATTCTAAAGGAGTATGTTGCACGTGGCATGTACATTTTTCCACCTAAACCTTCAATGCGGCTGGTTACTGACATTTTTGAATATTGTTCACAGCATATGCCTGAATGGAACACAATAAGCATAAGTGGATATCACATTAGAGAGGCTGGAGCCACAGCCGTGCAAGAAGTCGCCTTCACATTAGCAAACGCAATCGCATATGTGAAAGCTGCTATTGGCCGCGGCTTGAATTTAGACAAGTTTGCTGGCAGATTATCCTTCTTTTTTGCAGCGCATAACAATTTTTTCGAGGAAATTGCTAAATTCCGAGCGGCTCGCAGAATTTGGGCTAAAATTATGCGTGAACGCTTTGAAGCCAAGAACCCAGCTTCTTGGATGCTACGTTTTCACACTCAGACTTCTGGCGTTTTGCTTACGGCTCATCAACCCTACAACAACATTGTAAGAACTACTCTTCACGCGCTGTCTGCAGTTCTAGGCGGAACTCAATCGTTGCATACGAATTCTTTTGATGAGGCGTATGCGTTGCCAAGCGATGAAGCTGTGCTTGTTGCCCTTCGAACTCAGCAAATAATTGCGTATGAGAGTGGAGTTGTGGATTCTGTTGACCCATTGGCAGGTTCATATTATGTTGAGTATTTGACGGATGAAATTGAAGAAAAAGCCACGAAATATATAGAGAAAATTGAAGCTATGGGCGGCGCTGTTGCTGCTATTGAGAAGGGCTTCATGCAGAGGGAAATTACAGAAAGTGCCTATCAATACCAAAAAGAAGTTGAAAACAAAAAAAGAATTGTTGTAGGCGTGAACGAATTTGTAACCGAGGAGGATATTCCAATAAAAATTCTGCAAATAGACCCAAAAATTGAGAAGAAACTTGTGGAGCATTTGCAACAGGTGAAAGGGCAGAGAAATCAAGCTAAAGTAAATGAAGTTTTGGATGCTTTACGCAAGGCAGCTGCAAAGGAAAATGTGAATCTTATGCCCTTTGTGCTTCAAGCTGTAAAGGAATATGCAACATTGGGCGAGATCTGCAGTGTTCTCCGAGAAATTTTCGGCGAGTATAAACCTTCAACAATCTTCTAGCCTATAATAAAGAGGACTTCTCCTTCGCTCACTGATGAGCCTTCAGAAACATTCACTTCTTGGACTGTTCCCGCTTTTGGTGCGCATATTTCGTTTTCCATTTTCATAGCTTCGATAATGCATAGTATTTGATTTGCCTTCACTTGGTCGCCTTTTGCAACTTTTATTGAGATGATTTTTCCAGTCATCGGTGCAGTTACAGCGCCTTCTATGGTTTGCCGTTGTGCAATGGCTTTCTTTGTTGGGACTAATGGGGTTGGTTCGAATGTGATTAATGCTTTTTTTATTATTGGCATTTTTACTTCAGTTTTGAATGAGGCTTCTTCAACTTTTATTGAAAAAAGCTTTTCACGTTCAAATTTTGGCAACTCTACCATGTATGCCTTGCCATTTATCTTTATTGAGAACTGTCTTCCTATGCCGAGCTTGTTTGTCAGCAATTCTACATTTAATGATTTATCATCAATTTTTACAGCAAATGACCTTTCACCAGTCTTTGTCAATTCAATTTTTCTAGGTTTGCCGTCTATGTAAATCTCATAGCTTGGCATTTTCATACACCATGCTCAGCTAGGCTTTGTCTACCTGCTAAAATCCAATTGGAAGCTGTAGCTCTTGCTTTAGCTGGGATTAGTGCTTTTATTCCTCGTGAACTTGTTAGATAGGTAGCAATTGCAGCAGAAACAGCAGCGACTTCTTCAAGTTCCAAAACTCTTTCTGGAGGAACCTTGCTTTTTGTCTCTTCTCTTTTGGCTTTTCGTTTTTTGAAAAATTCTACTGCTGCTTGCGGAAAAAGTGCATACGTCAATTTGTCTTCATCACTTTCTATGTATGGCTTCATGTCTTCTGGTATCTTGTTTAAGGCTGGTTCCAGAAGGTCTGCTGGACGGGTTGATATGGGCTTCTCATTACCTATTATTTTCTTTTTCACTTTTGGGTCTATGGGTGCTGGCGGCTTTCCATACAAGCCCTTCACATAATCCTTTATTTCTTTTGGAACTATGCTGTAGCGCTTGCCAGAAATAACATTTAGAACCGCTTGGATGCCGACAAGCTGACTTGTAGGCGTTACCAAAGGCGGATAACCAAGCTCCTTTCTAACTTTCGGAACTTCTTCCAGAACCTCTTTCAATCTATCAAGTGCTTTTTGCTCTTTTAATTGTTCGAGAAGGTTGGAGAACATTCCGCCGGGAATTTGGTGAACTATGATGGAGGCGTCTACACGTTCAGCTTTTGGGTCTATAAGTCTTAAAGGGTCGTAGTATTTTTCGCGTAATTCTCTAAAGTATTCTGCAATTTCGCTTAGAAGCTCTAAGTCCAACCTTGTGTCATAAGGTGTCCCTTTCAAAGCGGCTACAATGGACTCCACAGGTGGCTGACTGGTTCCCCATGCCAATGGCGAGAAAGCTGTGTCGAGTATGTCCACGTCAGCCTCACAAGCGCGAAAGTATGTCATCATAGCCATGCCGCTTGTGCTGTGAGAATGCAGATGCACTGGTAAACTTATTTCCTTCTTTAGGGCAGTTATCAGTTCATATGCTGGTTGTGGTGCGAGCATTCCTGCCATGTCTTTTATGCAGATACTGTCACATTTTAATTCGGCAAGTTTTTTTGCGAATTCCACATAGTATTTTGTTGTATGGACTGGGCTAATTGTGTAGCAAATTGTGCCTTGAGCATGTTTGCCGCATTTTTTGACTGTTTTTATGGCGACTTCCATGTTGCGAATATCGTTTAACGCATCGAAGACTCGAAATATGTCTATGCCGTTTTCTGCTGCTTTTTCAACAAATTTTATGACTACATCGTCTGGATAATTGCGATAACCAACCACGTTTTGTCCACGCAACAGCATTTGAAAAGGCGTTTTTCGTATGTGTTTTTTGAGTGTGCGTATGCGTTCCCATGGGTCTTCAGCAAGGAAGCGTATTGCCACGTCGAATGTTGCTCCTCCCCACATTTCAAGCGAGAAAAAGCCTACTTTGTCGATTTTTTCAGCTATGGGCAGCATTGTGTCTGTGCGCATTCTTGTAGCCATAAGGCTTTGATGAGCATCGCGGAATGTTGTGTCTGTGATTTTTACTGGCTTGCTCTGAGGCATCTAGACCCCCCTTATATATAGATTCAACTTAGGAGTAGAAAGGGTAAGTGAAGCCATATTAAATCATTTAGGTAGTAAAAACAATAGTATATTGGCTGATTCTGTTTCTTTGATTTATTAAAAAGCTAAAACTATTTGGCATGTTGCAGAAGAGCGGCTATTCACATTTTTGAAATTACGCTTTATTTTAAAGTCCAATAACAATAAATATTAATATGATTCAAATGCTAAACGAAACTTGAAAGAAACATTTAGGTGAGTGTTTTGACTGAGATGGTTCTTTGGAACTCGTTGAGTTTATGCTGAAGAAGGAAGGAAAATATTGAAATGCCTAAACTGTGGTCTCCTTCATTATTATAAAAAAGATTTCCTTGGTAGCTGGAGACTTCAGAAAGCTACAAAAATTGCAAGAGTATAAATGAATAAGAAATAGAGGGGATGTGCATAATGGGTGATTCAGAACTCGATTATAAGGGAAAGTTAAATAAATTACGTGAAAATCTTTACAAGAAACTTCAAGAAGTTAGAAATCAGTTTTCGCAAATAGAGAAAATTAAGGTTGAAGCTATCAAGAAAATAG
>CAYXZM010000017.1:0-5359 GCA_964469615.1 uncultured Candidatus Bathyarchaeia archaeon
GTAAGGCGCAAAATGCGGAAAAGCTTGTATAGCCAAAAACTTGTCCTTCTTAATGTAAGGCTCAATGTTCCATCCAAAAGACTTAAAATAGGCTATTAGACGCTGGAAGGGCTTATCCATAACGTCATAAGCAACAGTTTCGCCTTCTTTCAGTCCTTGCCAAAGAAACTGCATAGCAAAAACGGTTTTGCCAGTTCCAGGCTGTCCATAAAGAATGTTTCGAGAGCCAGACTCGATGCCGCCACCTATCAAATCATCAAAACTCTTTATTCCAGTTTTCAGCTTCACCATTTGGCGCTCGCTCTTATAGGAATATTTTCAACAACTTACTTTCTTGCAGCAGATAAACTATATAGATGCTTATTGCAAGCTCTGGTAATATGTAACCTCCATTGTAGAACGCCGAATATACTACTGGAGACATTCCTTCTGGTGCATAGCTACCGAAGAAAATTATGCCTGAAATGAAATGTGCTAGAAGCCGTCCCCATATGCCAACATTGACACCGACGAACGGGCGATTTTGGAAAAAACCAGCCAATCCAAGCATGCCAAAAGCGATAGGGTAATCCAATAACACTTGAGCTGGGTGATATATGAATGGTTCAACTGCTAACTGCACAAGACCATAAACCGTCGCTGCAAACAAGCCTACTTTCGCTCCTCTTCTCAATGCTAGCCACAGAATTGGCACCATTGAACCAGCAGTCACAGAGCCGCCTTGTGGAAGGCTGAACACTTTAATGTAGCTCAACGCGGTTGCCAGAGCCACAAAACTTACAACTTCTGCGATTATTTTAGTTGAAGATGTAGTTTTACTTTCTTTCATATTTTTTCCCTCCGCCAGTATTATCTGGATCAGGTTCTATGGGTCGACGACCATTCAGTCGTCCTCTCAGCCGGGTCATAATTTCCCAGCTCCCCTAAACCTTGGTGGGGATAATGTTATTTAGTTGTATATTTATTTTTCCTAAAGTTGAAACAGAATAGGATGTTGATGCATGAAGCCTTTGCCTAAAGAATTTGACATCATCAAGATTGAGCGGAAGTGGCAAGAGAAATGGGAAGAGATGGGCATTTACCGTTTCGATTGGAAAGATAAGAAGCGTCCAGTTTTCAGCATTGACACTCCGCCGCCCTATCCTTCAGGCGAATTTCACATGGGAAATGTGTTGAACTGGACATACTTCGACATAGTCGCCAGATACAAGCGTATGAGCGGCTTCAATGTCTATTTTCCTCAAGGCTGGGACTGCCACGGTTTGGGTATTGAAGTGCAAGTAGAGAAGGAAAACAATATTAGAAAACGTGAAGTGCCGCCAGATAAGTTTCGAAAATTATGCGAACAACTGGTTGAAAAATACATTGCCATGATGAAAGAAGGCGTAATACGCTTGGGCTGTAGCGTAGACTGGACAACTGAATATCGTACAATGAATCCTGATTATTGGAGGCGCACTCAACTGAGCTTCCTAATTCTACATAAAAAAGGTTTCATGTATCAAGGTACGCATCCAGTGAACTGGTGTCCACGTTGTGAAACTGCCATTGCAGATGCTGAAGTGGATTATGAAGAACGCGAAGGCACGCTTCATTACATTAAATTTCCATTAGAAAACAGCGAAAAATACTTGTTAATAGCAACTACACGTCCAGAATTCATACCTGCATGTGTTGCAGTGGCAATAAATCCTGCAGATGAGAGATTCAAGAAGTTCATAAACAGAAAGATAATTGTTCCAATAGTGAATCGTGAGGTTGAGATAATACCAGATGAAGGTGTTGACCCTTCATATGGAACTGGTGTGGTTATGATATGCACTTACGGCGACAAGGAAGATGTGAAAACTGTAATCAAGCATAAACTTCCAGTCATCATGATTTTGACGGAGAATGGCAATATAAACGAAAATGGAGGCAAATATGCGGGTCTGACGATAAACGAAGCAAGGAAAGCCATCGTCAGAGACCTTAGTGCTAAGGGTTTGCTGGAAAAAACTGAAAAGGTTCAGCAGGCAATAGGCTTATGCGACCGTTGCGAGGCACCCGTGGAGATTCTTGAACGCAAACAATGGTTTATGAAAACACGCATTCTAACAGACAATGTTGAGAAAACAGCTAATGAGGTAACATGGTATCCGGAGTACATGAAAATTCGCCTAATAGATTGGGCACGTTCACTTGACTGGGATTGGGTGATAAGTCGCCAGCGAGTGTTTGGAACACCAATACCCATATGGTATTGCAAAAAATGCGGGGAAATAATTTTAGCCGAAGAAGAATGGGTTCCAATAGATCCAAAGCTGGAGAAACCAAAAAATGGAAAATGCCCAAAATGCGGCGATTCAGAGTTCCTTCCCGAACAAGATGTTTTTGACACTTGGATGGACTCTTCTATTTCATGCGCTGTGCATGCTGGTTGGCCAGACAACAAAGATTGGAAAAGGCTCTTTCCGGCAGATTTGCATCCGTCAGGCATAGATATCATTAGAACTTGGGCTTATTATCTGATGGTCAGGCACTTAGCCTTGTTCGATGAGAAGCCATACAAGAGCTGCCTAATAAATGGCATGGTTTTGGGTTCAGATGGCAGAAAAATGAGCAAATCACTCAGAAATTATGTTGCAGCACCAGATGTGCTGGACAAGTATGGAACAGATGCAGCTAGACAATGGGCTGCTGCTGGCGGAGCTACAGGTTCAGACATTCCCTTCCGCTGGCCAGACGTGGAATATGGAAGGCGGTTCTTAACTAAACTTTGGAACGCTGCACGATTTGTTAGCACACAGCTTAAAGATTACAAATCTCGTGAGAAATGTGATTTGCAACTTCTTGACAAGTGGGTACTGAGCAAAGCGGAAAAACTGACGCAAAAGGTCACGGAAGCCTTAGAGAAGTGCCAATTCAACATTGCCTTGGAGGAAATTCGCGGCTTTGCGTGGCATATTTTCTGCGATCAATACATTGAAGCTGTGAAGGATAGGCTTTACAAGCCAGAAATTTATGGAAAAGAAAAGACAGAAGCAGCCCAATTTACGTTATATACGGTGTTATATCGCATTGTTCAATTGTTGGCTCCGATAACACCGCACATTACAGAGGAAATCTACCAGACAATATACGTTGAAGATATTGGTCAGAAGAGCTTGCAGTTGACGCCCTGGCCGAAGTTGGACACTGAAAGGATTGATGAGGATGCTGAGAAGAAAGGTGATTTGGTGATGGCTCTCATTACAGAGATTAGACGGGAAAAAGCTGAGATGCGTAAGCCGCTGAACATGCCTATAAAAAGAGTGATAATCTACTCTGGAAGCAGTGATTTCGCCAAGATTTTCAGCGAAAACAAGGAAGATATTGCTGGAGTTTGCAAAATTGAAATGCTTGAAATCTTGTCAGAAAAACGTAAGGGAAGGCAAGTTCAAGACATACCTGGGGCCAGCTTCGTAAGCGAATATTAGCCTTCTTAGGGCTTTTGTCCAGTTCCTATATCTATCCAAAGTTTTTCACCTATCTTCTTATAACCAATTTTCTCATAAGCCCTAATAGCTGCATAATTGTCTGACCTTACAAATAACGCTGCAGCTTCTGCTTTAGCTAATGCTTCTTCGGTTACTGCTGAAGTGACTAATGTGGCGTATCCCCTATTCCTATGGTTTGGGTGTGTGTAGACTCCGCCTATCATCCAGACTTGTGGAAGCTGAATGAAAGAGCCCGCATAAGAAACCAATTCGTCATCTATAAATAAGCCGTAGACTGGCATTCTATTAATCATATCCATATATCTTTTTACTCTACCTCTTGGGCGTTCTCCACGTGTTGAGAGAAGACAATCAAGCCTAAAAGCATCATTTTCAGTGCATAATCTGCGCACATTTGTTGATTTGAAAAAATTTGCTTGCCCTTTCTTAACGAGCATCCAATTTTCAACATAATGCTTTGCGTCTGGAAATTTTCTTTTTGCTATTGGTAGAAGATTTGGTGAAGTGTGCATGATGAAGTGGTTTTTAGGCGAATAAACGATCAATTTTTCCGCTGTGTCTTCTTCACTTTCAAGAATCACGCTTGGAAAATCTGTGGCTGTATAGATGAGGATGTATCCTTTCGTTTTTCCATTTTCAAAAGCTACATGCATGGTTGTGTGTTCTGGGTCGTGTTGAATGTCGTAAAAGGCAAAAACATGTTTAATAACATCAAGCTTGAGAAAATCCATTATGCCTTGCTTATTGCTTTCATCAACTTTTATTATTTGAAACATTTGATTTCCTCTATAAGCTTGTCAACTTCCTCTTCTGTATTGTAAAAGTGTGGTGAAACTCTTATTCCATTGGATCTTGCAGAGACAATTATCCCTTTCTTATTTAGTATTTGAGCGATTTCCTTTGCCTTATCTATTTTAAAATTGATTATGCCAGAGCGATATTGTAGTTCTTCTGGGGTTTGCAGTTTTAAGCTCAAATCCTTAATAGCCTCTATTAAATGGCTTGTCAGCCTCATTATTCTGTTTTCAATGTTTTCTATGCCAAAATTCAAAAGCATTTTCATTGCTTCTTTTGCGCCTATCAAACCTATGATGCTAGGTGAACCTACTTCAAAACGGCTTGCAGTCTCTGAAAGCCTCAAACTCCAGATATCCCAGAAGTCTGTTGTCTCAAAAACTTCCGGCTTTACACTTGCCCAGCCAACAAACGGGGGTTCAAACTTTTCTATAAGCTCATCTTTAACGTAAAGATAACCGATTCCAGGCGGGCTAAGGAGCCACTTATAACAGGCTGTTGTCAGAAAATCAACATCATCTCTTTTAACGTCCAATGGTATGACGCCTGCAGATTGTATCGCATCAACAATTAAATATGCTCCGTGCTTATGAGCTATTTCGCTTAAAGCTCGCAAGTTATTTCGAAATCCATTAACGTATTCAACATGGCTTATAGTAACAGCCACAGTTCTATCATCAACTGCTTTTTCAATATCTTCCAGCAAGATTTTTCCATTAACATTCTTCACATAGTGCACTTTTACGCCAAGACTTTTGCGTAGCCATGGATAGACAACTGATGGGTACTCTAAATCTGTTGTGACAATCTTGGAGCCTTGCGGATAATGCAGCACGTTTGCAGCGATATTCAAGCCGACTGAAGTGTTTTCGACAAGCGCAATTTCTTCCAGTTGTGCGCCTATCAGCTTTGCGAATAATGGTTTTCCACAGTCAACCCATTCCATCGAAGTTTCTCCGAAGTTCGAAAAGTCCTCAGTGCATTTGCAGACAGCATCTGCAACTGGTTTCGGAAATGGAGACATTGCAGCATGATTCAGAAACACTTTATTCCGAGTTATCGGAAATTGTTCACGAATTTTCTCC
>CAYXZM010000018.1:0-25595 GCA_964469615.1 uncultured Candidatus Bathyarchaeia archaeon
ATGAAAGATTGGATAGATGCCCACAATGTGGTGCATCAAGTTAGTTTTGTGTTTGTTGATTAGTATGTGCTTTTCCGAAAGAGGGTTCTAAAGTGCCGAGGGCCGGGTTTGAACCGGCGACAACCCGGTCTTCAGCCGGGCGCTCTCCCAGGCTGAGCTACCTCGGCAATTTGTTACAATTCAAAAAGATGAATGTGCTTTTAAGTTTTCTGACTTAGTTTCTGATAAAGGTTGGGGCGCAAGCTTTTGTTGATGCTGATGAGGAGAAGGGAGAAATCCCTATGATCTTTAGACTTGCACCCCACGTTTAAACAACTGTGTATGAGGTAGAAAAATTTTATGAAACATTGTTTCACAAAAATCTTATTCAGAATCATAGTCTGGTCAATAGAAGGCATAAAACAAACATAGGACATGCTAAATTGGAAGAAAGATAATCAGTAAGTATCCGATGAAAGCAAAATCTAGAAAGCACAAGATAACTAAAATTCTGTCAATTTTCTTTTGCTGCTCCAAATCCTCACAACTTTCCATGCAATCCAACTCCTCAAGACTTTTTTAAATGAAATCTAGACGGAAAGATTTTATGAAACAAAAATAAGTATTTCAAATTCTACACAAATGTTATGAAAGTCGAGCGCAGAATCTGAAGAGGGCCTGTAGTCTAGTTGGTTAGGACGTCGCCCTCACGCGGCGAAGGTCGCCGGTTCAAATCCGGCCGGGCCCATCCATGTGTCTTTTTGTTAAACGCCTACTTGAAAAGATTTATTAAATATCAATATTCACTATAATTCTCAATAGTGAACTATAATGGAAAAAAGCCTATGTCGCATCAAACTGGAAAATGGAAACTTGGAAAATCAAACTTTCTTTAAGTGCAATGAGTGTAGCGAAACATTTCACAAGCCGCTTTTAGCAACTGTATCTTCAATTGGACATGTTCAAAAATATAATGCGTGTCCCCATTGTCTTTCTGAGATAACAGTTGTGAAGCAAAATGAAAGTGATGAGAAGAAAGAACAGGTTATACCTCTAGAGAATGTTGAGAAAGTTGCAGTAGGAAAGAATGTGGAAGACAAAATGCAGTGTAAGCACTTTTTGGGATACTTGAAAAATCGCCCGAGGAATACACCTGTTTCTGACGAGTGCTTAACGTGTGATAAAATGATAGAGTGCATGCTTCATTGACTTGGATCACATAATTAAAAGATTAAATAATAAGACCCTATCATGTTGTAACGAAAAACATTGCTCCCAATAAGAGATATAAATAGATCGACAACTACCCCTCATGTAAATAGACTCTTACTAATTGTAAATATCATTATTTTTGCATTTTATGCTTTATCTTCTTTAAACATTTTTTTAAGTTATCGCTTTGCAGGTTATATTGAAAAAGAGTTTGTCATGATTCCAGCTGACATACTTCATGGAGAGCAATTTCACACACTTTTCACTTCAATGTTTCTACATGCAGATCCATTTCATTTGTTTGGAAATATGCTTTTCCTCTACATTTTCGGAGACAACATCGAAGACATCTTTGGTCATCTCGGTTACCTAATCTTTTATCTTGGCTGCGGATTGGTAGCTGCTTTTGCCTACATATTAGTCAATGTTTATGCGCCTTTGATAAGCTACATAATTGGTATACCTCTAGTTTCCGACTTAACTTCTGGTGTTCTTGGCGCTTCTGGGGCAATTTCTGGTGTTTTGGGGGCTTACCTTGTGCTTTTTCCAAGGGCAAAAATTCTTTCCTTAGTTTTTTATGTGATATTGCCTATTCCTGCTTTCATTTTTTTGGGTGTTTGGTTTTTATTGCAATGGGTTTACTGGGTGACGGACATTTTTAGTGGAGTTGCCTATTTTGCGCATATAGGCGGCTTTATTGCCGGGATGATTTTGGCTTTGGTTTTTGGTTTAAGAAATAAAAAAATGCGAGATGCACGTTTAAGTTTTAGATGAATGAAATGTTAGGGGGTCTGCCCGTCATGAGTTCCTCATCTACAATGATCAGACTGGGACGGCGTCATCATCCCCCAAACTGTAAGAGTTTCTCCATGTTTAAATTGGTTGCTTTTTTATTTTCTTATAAAGAGCTTTTATTGTCCCAGAAACTGACATGACATGCATGGCTACTAGTTTACCGTTTATTTTCGTTATTGAAGCCAATGCCGCACGAATCATGTTAAGCGAAGTATGAACGGTTCGTATAACAGCAACTTGCTTTTCCAAATCATAATTGATCAAAGTTAATCCACAGTGACTTGCGCCGTATTCTCCATAAAGCTTCGAAACTGCACTCCAGACAGCATCCATAAATTCTCTAGAGTCAAATGCCTCGTTAGAGTCAATTTCTATTGCTATATAGCGACGCCTCACATTCTTCAACAATCTTTTCCCTCGCGTATTATCCGTATTCCAGGCGAAACAAACCGCGGGTTAAGTTTTTCCCTATTTCTTTTGATTATTAATGTTGGATTTTCTGAAACTGCTTTGCGTGCCGATGCTTCATCTAAATCAAAAAGGGAAGCTAATGCAACAAGTTCCTTTGGCTTTCTCATTAGCATTATATCAGAAACTCCGCTTGAAATGACGATTGGCACATGGAATTTTTGAGCAATGACTGTTTCCCTTCTTAAATTTGACAGAAGCCTGATTCTTGAAGGCCCTTCTAGGATTAATAATGGTTTGATGTCTATTTCTAAAGCAGTCAAGCTGTTTGATGCTAATTCAGCTTCTGCTTTGTCAAAGAATCTTCTGCGGAAGTCAAGTGAAGGAAAGTTTAAAAGGTCTACGCGACGGTCTTTTGCTGCATGTCTCGCTATGTTTTTAGATTCACATATAACAGCAATTACTTCAAGCCTTCTTCTAAGCTTTCTTAAATTGTAGATTAATTCTCTTGGTGTTTTAGGTTTCAAGTCAATACGAGAAATTAGATCTATATTCGCTTCTTCACTGATGTCTTGCAGTTTTCGAATTTCTTGCTCGTTATAGTTTTGATAGAGATTTACTGCCACAGTATTATAGCCAAGTCTTGAAGCTCTGTTTATCATTTTGGTTATATGTTCTACGTTTTTCAAGTTTGGACATAAATGCAAGTCGGCATAAATTTTTTTCATGGAAGTAACCCAAATTTTTTGCATATGCCTACTATTTCTTCTTCGATAGGTTTTTTAAAGTGTATTCGAAAATGTATTGGGTCTACTGTAGACAATTTGAGCTCATTTGAATAGGCGGATTGCTTGTCGATTCTAATGTACAGATTGCCATTATCCAGATGCTGCATAATTTCATTACTCAAAATTTCCTTATCCAAAATGCTCAACTCAAAAGCAAGTTTCTCAAAAACTGCTTGAGCATTTTTGTCTTTGACCCTTGCTTCAAAAAGCATTATTGGGTTTCCATGATGACCTGTTAAACTGGTGTGTTTAAAACTTACTGTGCTTATCATTTCTTGCGGGAAAATGTTGCGCACTGCGGTCAAAACTTTGTCGACGTCTTCTGTCGCATGAACAAAAACTCGAATATCAATGTATGCTATTGGAACTCTAGAAGACAAACAGCACCACATTTTATAGTAGAGGGCATTTCAACTTTTAGCTTTTCTCTTAGATCTGGTTTCTGCCTTTTTATTTTCCAACAAGGTT
Source organism: uncultured Candidatus Bathyarchaeia archaeon (assembly GCA_964469615.1). GTDB lineage: Archaea > Thermoproteota > Bathyarchaeia > Bathyarchaeales > Bathycorpusculaceae > CAYXZM01. The sequence goes on from CAYXZM010000018.1 coordinate 3,651, forward strand.
TTGATGACTTTAATATTTTCTTCATGGGCTGTTCTTCGTCTATAATCCACCGGAATCTGCAACCTCATAGCTTCTTTTGAGCTCAATTTTACCTTTTTCAGTTCTTCTCGACTGAAACCCTTTCCGAAACGCTGTTCTCCACCCTTTTTATAGACTTTGGGCTTAACTGCCGCCATAGTGACTATTTCTCCCCCTATGCTTGCTTTTTGCTTGGTCTAAACTTTTCTGCGCCCCTTCCCTTTCTTCGTAAGCTTCTGACTTTTTTGCCTGCACTTGTTAAACTTCTGAATACTCGTCTGTGATGCTGCTTCTGACATATCCAACTTACATCTTTATCAGCTTTTATGATGGGGTGATTTGGGTCAACCATTATAATTTCGAACCATTTTGAGCGTCCGTCCTCACCTATCCAATAAGAGTTTAAAACTTCAAGATTTGGAAATTTCCGTCCAGCTCTTTCCTCAGCAATTAGCTTCAAGCTTTTTGCAGGCTTAAACTTTTTGACACCCATACGTTTCGGTCTTCTTCCTGCCTTTGGTCTCTGTTTTCTTAATCCTCCTCGCCTTACACGAACACGAACGACAACAAAACCTTGCTTCGCCTTATACCCTAATTTTCTTGCTCGATCTAAACGTGTAGGCTTTTCTATACGAAATATCGCAGGTTGCCTACGCCACTGTATCAATCTTTGGCGCATCAACTCATCTACAAAAGATTTCTCCGAATTTGCCCATGCTTCAGCAATATATTTGTATGCCATTTCCAGTTTCACTCCTCAACAGTTTACGGTTCAGCCTATATGGCTACATCCCAGCGGACAATTAGTCCGCCAGTAGCGGCTATTCATACTTCTATGCAGTAAAATAAACTTTTCCAATAGAACAACTATAAACAAAGAAACTGTCAAATTTATTTATATGGCTTATAATTTTTTTCTCTAATTCTTTAGCGCCAAGCTCGATGAATCCTTTGACTTTTTCTTGTCTGTACGTCTTCAATTTCCGCTATTCATATACCACAAAGAAAAATTGATTAATTTTACAAATCAAGTTATAAAGTAGATTTTAGAAGGATAATCCTCATAATTGGAGGTTCTGGGAACAATTCATGACAAATTCTAAAATCGGATTGTCCATGCTTTACTGTCTAGGCGAACCCTTCAAGAAAATGATAGAGAATCTTATCCACACAGAAACATCCTATATAGAAATTGTTGACGATGGATACCACACATTGGACAAGCGTAGAGTTGCAATATTGAAGAACATAGGTGAATCTTATGATTTGAAGTATTCTGTGCATGCCCCTTTTGCAGACATAAACATTGCTTCACCATCTAAATCAATGTATAAAGCTATGCTGAAAAGACTAGAAACATCCATCGCAAATGCCAGTGATTTAAACGCTTACATATGGGTTTTTCATCCTGGACTAAAAACTGGAATCAGCATGTTCTATCCAAGCAGGGATTGGACTCAAAATTTGAAAACAACAAAATCACTGCTGAAAATTGCACAAGATTATAACGTGAAAATAGCTATGGAAAATGTGCCTGAACCATTTCCATTTTTGATGAAAAGTGTTGAAGACTTTGAAAAGTTTTATTATGATGTTAATGAGGACATAAGCTTAGTTCTAGACGTTGGACATGCTAACATTAATGGGCAAATTGGACTTTTTCTAAAAACTTTCGCAAACAAAATTGTGCATGTGCATGCACATGATAATGATGGAAAAGGCGATCAACATTTAGCCATAGGCTCTGGAACAATCAATTGGAAAAACATTGCCAACTTGCTGAATAAAATATCCTATGAAAATGTTGTAATCGTCGAGTCTGTTGAACATACACATGACAGCATACAAAAATTAAAACAATTATTAGAATAGAAGCGGGATTTCTATTTGCATAAAATCCTCTGCCACTTCCGTATTTTTGAAGATTTTTCTCGCCTTTTTCAAAAGTGGATTTGTATCTTCATATCTTGCACTAATATGCGTAAGGACCAACCGCTTCACCTTCGCCCTTTTGGCGTTTATCGCCGCTTGTGCAGGAGTTGAATGCCCATCTTCTTCAGCTCTTTCACTTAACTCGTCATTCAAAGTAGCATCATGAATAAGCAAGTCTGCATTTGCCGCAAACTTCACAAAACCTCTAAAGGGTCTGGTATCGCCAGTGTAAACGATTTTCCTCCCAGCTCTAACCGGTCCTGTGACATCTTCTGGCTTTATAATTCGCCCGTCTAGCAGCTTGACTTTGTGTCCATGTTGCAGTTTTGACCATAAAGGTCCTTCTGGAACACCTAAAACCTTTGCTTTTTCTGGATAGAACCTTCCTGGGCGGGGTTTTTCTACTAACGCATAAGCGACATTAGGAATTACATGATTTGCCCAAACTGCTTCAACAATGTATTCTTCCTCTTCACAGACGGTTCCTGTCTCAAGAATTTCGTGAATTTCTATTGGAAATGTTAAGACAAACTGCACTGTTTCTCTAATGTCTTCTAAAAAGCGTTTTATTCCTTGTGGCCCATAGATATCCAGCTTCTTTCCTCGGTCGAGTAAAGACATTGTTTGCAATAGCCCAGGTAAGCCTAATACATGGTCGCCGTGCATATGCGTGATAAAAACTTTCATTTTTTTGTGAAAACCTACTCTTGCTTTTATCATTTGTCTCTGTACCGCTTCGCCACAGTCGAACATTATTTGCTCACCCTTACGTTGGATAAGTATGGCTGGTAAGCTTCTTTTTGGTGTTGGAATACTTCCAGCAGTGCCTAGGAAGATAATTCGCATACTCATGAGTTTACACCTTTTCAAACACTGCTATTTCTCTGGTCAATGTTCTATGAACATAGACAAAATGGGACTCTAAATGCTTATAGCCCAAAGCTGTGCCAATCTGTCCAACATTCAACGTTTTTGGCGCCGCAATGCAGATTCTTCCTTCCCTACAAATTATTCCGCTAATAGATGCTAAAACTTCTTCAATGATTTGTTTTGTAGTTCTCTTAAGCGTAGTTGTGGATCTTCCATATGGCGGATCTGTGACCACACAGCTGATTTTTATTATTGGCAGTTTACTTGCATCAGCAACTATGACGCTTTCTGGACTTATGTTGAAATAAGCCAAGTTTTTGAGTGTTCCACTAACCATACGTCTCTGAATGTCCAACCCTAAAACTCGGCAACCAATAAGCCCTGCTTCGATGAGCATGCTTCCAGTTCCGCAAAAAGGGTCTAAAACAAGTTCTCCAGTTTTTGGTTTGGTCAGGTTTACCATGCACCGTGCAAGTTTAGCTGGCATTGCTGAGGGGTGAAAGAATGGTTTTTTTCTCGGGCGCCTTTCAAAAAAAGGTTTAGGTGGAATTTGTGCAAGCTTCACTCCAAAAATAAACTTCTCACCTGTTAAAACGCCAATGAACACCTTATTAGGATTTTTCAAGTTCACTTTAGCCTTCACTTTTTCACCTAGTATGATCTCGCCTAGTTTTCTCTCAAGAAGCATTCCGTTAATTTTGGAGGCATAATTTTTCACACGCTTCACACGGACTGCGAAGCTTTCTTCATGTTCTAAAATGTTGTTTAAGCTTATTGAGCGTATATTCTTCATTATCTTAGAGACTTCTGCTTCAGAATTGAACAATTCTAATCCTGCAACTCTTGTGAAGGCAGCTTTATGTTTTATTGCTTCAATGCAGCTCATTTCTGCTTCAAGCCTTAACACTTGATCAAGTTTTTCTAACATTTTAAAAGAACAGCCATCTGCTTCAAGTATAGCCTTTAACTCAGCGAAAGGCAATGTTTCATGTTCACCAGAAAGCAGAAAGAAAAGTTTAGCCACTTTTAAGTTCCTTCAACACGTTACTTATCAAAGGTGCAACAGAAACTTTGCTTACACGGCTTGAAACACTGTCAGTACCCACTATTTCTTCCACTCCAGCATCCAAAATGCGCTTTTCAGCATCACCAATAAAAAGAGGATGGACGCATGCAGCATAAACACTATGTGCGCCAGCGGTCTTCATCATTTTTGCAGCTAAGGCTATTGTTCCTCCTGTACTTATTAAATCATCAAAAATTATAACAGTTTTACCATACACATCAAGCTCTTTCTTTTCCATGGTCAATTTCCCTGTATAATAATCTCTACGTTTCTCTAAGTAGCCACACTCGCCACCAAGAATAGTCTTTGCTTCTTCTGCAAGCCATAACGCTCCATCGTCTGGAGCCAATGCAAAAGCCTTTTCGAAGCCTTTTTTCTTAAAGTATTCAGCTAACAACGGAATTGCTGAGACTGTTTTTGATGGAAATGGAAACTTTCCTAAGACATTTGCTTCATGAACATTAACTGTTATTAAGCTGTCAACTCCTGCTGCCTTAAGCATTCGTGCAATTGTTTCTATGCTTACTGCTTCACCTTTGAGGAAAACCTTATCTTGACGTGCATAAGCCAAGTAGGGTACAATCGCTGTTACTTTTGCTGCTCCATGGCGTTTGGCTGCGTCGGCAATTAATGCCAATTGTATAAGTCTGGTATCTTGTGGTGGGCTTGTAGTTTGTATTATGGCCACATCATCATTTTCAATTGTGGCACCAAGTCTTACATAGGATTCGCCGTCCGGATAGGTTTTAAAAACCAAAGGCACAGCTTCAACGCCTACGAGCTCTGCTATTTTTTCTCCCAACTGTTTGGATGCAGGTCCAGGAATTATCTTCATAGTTTTCCCGAGTCTACATGCCTCTTGTTAGCATTCTAGACTTTCCCAGAAGTTGCATACTGTTCTATTAGCTCTTTGGCTCTATCCATGCGAATCTTATGTTCTTCAACCATCCTTTCAGCAACTAAATCAATCAATTCGCCTGTCGCACCAGCAGCCACTGCTATGTTTCTTGCATGAAGCGACATGTGACCACGTTGGATGCCTTCATGTGCTAATGCACGTAATGCACCAAGATTCTGAGCTAGACCCACAGCGGCTAAAACTTCTCCAAATTCGTTAGCTGTTTTGACACCTAAAATTTTTATTGCTATTTTTGCTATTGGATGCGTCCGCACAGCACCGCCAATCAAGCCAACAGCCATTGGCAACTCGATCGAACCGACCAAATCGCCGTTTTCATTTTTCTCCCATGTTGAAAGCGTTGTGTAACGCCCATCCTTAGCAGCATAGGCATGGGCTCCTGCCTCAATTGCTCTGTGGTCGTTGCATGTTGCAATTATGACGGCTATTATGCCGTTCAAAATGCCCTTATTATGTGTAGCTGCTCTGTATGGATCTGCAACCGCAAAAGCGGAAGCGTTAACTATACCGTCTACGACTTCTTCGCCGCCCACTGATTCTTTTGGCACAATGCACCATGCTCTTGTCAAGCGTTTGATCGCTAAATTGGAAATTATCCTCAAGTAAACATGACCACCTGTGACACGTTCTATCATAGGAGCAACTGACTCAGCCATTGTATTAACTGCATTAGCACCCATAGCATCACGACAATCCACATGTAATTCTGCAATTAACATAGCACCTTGAGTTGTATGAATTACTTTTGCATCTAGGTCTCTTGCTCCACCTCCAGCAGAAACAAGCACAGGATCCTGCTCATTTGCCTTCTTCAAAATCTCCTCTCTCGCTTGCAACAAACGCATCTTGGCAGCATAAGGATCTTTCATTCCTACTACTTGAATTTGTCCAATCATCACAGGTAAATTACTACTTGTATAGAAACCTCCACCATCCCTCACCATCTTAGCTGCATAACTAGCTGCAGCAACAACAGAAGGCTCCTCAATAGCCATAGGAATCAGGTAATCACGATTGTTTATAAGAAAGTTCACTCCAATGCCAAGAGGTATAGGAATAGCACCTACAACATTCTCTATCATGCGATCAGCCAGATCCAAAGGCAAAGACCCAGTGTTCTGCAACAAAGCTGCTTCTTCATCAGTCAAGCCAGCAAAATTCTTGAGAAACTCCAAACGTTTTTCAAGGGTTAGTTTATAGAAACCGGAAGCCAACGAAGATTTACCCATTACAATCCACCATACATTCATATTTTAAACTTAAAGCATAAAAAATTGTCTAATCTACGCTTTTAAACCTTAGCAGAGTTCAGGAATAAAATAAAACGTGTAATCTAACAACCTCCTTCTTCATCATGCAAAAATAAACGTTGACTGCAATTATGTTTGCCAAAGCAACGAGTATGTGGGGAGTAATCTGCTAACAACTACTTCTTTGGAAGAGCAACAGCAGAAATTCCGAAACGCTTCTGAATTTCCTTAGCCAACACTTCTGCATGCCCAACACGATAATTATCAGTGATCACAACTTTTGGCTTTGAACGTCTAACATACTCAACTAAGCCATCAAAATCAGAGTGATCACTTAAAGCAATAACATATTCTTTATTAGCCATTTCACGGCAGGGCACATCAAACTCCCAGCCACTCACATAAATGCGAAAAGCACGGTGAGTTATTTTACTCCTCATATTCATATGATAAAAGGCAACACATGGCAAACTTTTCTCTAACAATTCTCCAGCTTCTCTTTCTTCAGAAAGCATCAAGCGTCCAAGACGCATACCATGCTTTCCACAAACCATCGAAACATGGAAAACCTTTTCAGGGACAACAAACGGCACATTAATGTTGGCTTTATGCAGAATTTGCATTACCTCTTGTAGTTTACCATGATAACCAAACACGTAAACCGCACCATATTTGAGACCTTTTTCAACCATAGAGATTAGCATGTTTTTAACGTCACAATTAAACGAGCGTTTGCATGTTGGGCTACCATAAGTTGCTTCCATAACAAGAACATCAGTCTCTAAAACAGGAGTCTCATCAATCCTAAAATCTCCAGTAAAAGCAATTCTGACTCCTTCAGCATCTTCAACAAAAACTTGAGCAGCACCCAAAATATGATCCGCTTGAAAAAATGTCATCCGTTCATCTTCGTACTGAACACCCTTGCCACAATCAATAGCATCTACGAAACCACCCATCAGGAAAAGTGGACCCCTTAAAACATCAATTAAATCCTTTGTAGCTTTTGTCATCAAAACTTTTTCACATGTCTTTAAACTTTGTTGTAAACCTATCATGTGATCAGCATGGGCATGAGTGACAATCCTTAACGGCTTAGATCCATCAAAAGCATCACAAGCAACATATTTGCCGAGCAGAACTGCACCCTTACTGGTTATAGTAGCCTTTAGAGACAAAATTGTATCAGCCTACGTAGTTTTTGGGGCAAGCCAATCAATAAGCCCTCTTGGATTTTCACATTTAATCTTAACCCTAATTGGCCCTAAAGGTGACTCTGCAACTTCCTTAGAGAAGGAAACGTGCCCAGCAAACGCAACTTGCTTATTTAAGCAAAAATTTATAGTTTTTCCATTCAATCCTTCAAAAAGAACCCCTCTGGCAGCATCGCGAATACGCTCTCTGCGTACTAAATTGTAGAGCTTAGTTAAAGCTTCAAGGCCTTTAACATCCACTGTTAACAGCTTACCCTTATGTACTGATTGAACCTTAATTTGCTGGGATACATTGCCAAAAATGTTTTCAACAGCTTTTTTCACCCTATCTTCTGATTCTGTCAAATTAATTTCAGCTTCAACATGAACGATTATTTCATCCATTTCCTCTCAACTTTCCTCAAAACTTCCCTTGCTTTCACTTTCACATCTTCAATTCTTTCCTCATTAACTATAATATACTCAGCCAAAGCTATAGCATTTGCTAACCCAACACTTAGTTCTCGCATATCTCTTTCAAGAAAAATCTCCCAACTCTTCGGGTCATCACTTCTTTGTCGACGATAAAGCCGCCTGAACCTTGTTTCAGGACATGAATGAATAGCTACAAGAGCGAAATTACGAAAATGTCTCTTAAATTCCTTAACTTCGCTTAAGCTCCTTATACCATCCACGATGATTTTCGCTTCTTTTGCCTCCTTTATTTTTGAGACACATCTTCTAGCAACAACAGTATTTCCTTCTCTCCGTCTAAGCTCAAGCATTATCTTTCCAAGCATTTTAGGAGTAGGGTTCAAGCATTGCCTTTCCGCTTCTTCGCGAACAACGTCACCCATAACCACAACACCATAACCATTTTCCTTTGCAACGCTGACAACAACTGATTTTCCAGCCCCAGGCATTCCAACTAAGCCTACGATGAATTTTTCGTTCATACTATCGATCGCCCGTTTATGCTTAGTTTTAATTGAAATGCTGCTTCTTATTTAAAAAGCATTTATTGAAGAATCAAATGAGAAATATACTAGAGGAATCAACTAATGCCAGAAACCCTTAGAAGCTTTATAGCATTTGACATAGAAAATTTATCAGTCCTAGAAAACATGACTAATATACAGAAACTTTTAATGCAACAAACTGGTGCTGATTTGAAACTTGTAGAGCCCAAAAACATTCACATAACCCTTCGATTTCTCGGAAACATCACTATACCCATGGTGGAAAAAATCTTTGAACGAATGAAAATTGTTCAGTTTACGCCTTTTGACGTTAAAATTTGCGGAATTGGCGCATTTCCATCTGTGCATTATCCAAGGGTTATATGGGCTGGAATAGTTGAAGGTGCTGAACAATTGAGAAGCATTTTTAATCAGTTAGAGCCACATCTACGGAGTTTAGGATTTACTCCTGACTCTAGAGGCTTTAGCCCTCATTTGACGATTGCTCGTGTGAAATCTGGAAGAAATAAGGCTAAGCTTGCAAGTTTCATAAATGCTAATGTAAATTATCCATTTGGAACCGTTAAGGCAACTTGCCTAAGGCTTAAAAAAAGTGATTTAACACCGAAAGGACCAGTATATTCGACTCTTAAAGAAGTTTGCCCGCAAAAATAACACTTAAAACAGGGTTAAACACATGCAAACAAAAATTGAGAAAATATGTAAAGAAATTTTGGTTCGGGTCACTCCGAAAAAGAAGGAAAAAACCGAAATTGAAGCATTGAGCAGAAAATTAGTGAAAAAAGTTACTTCTGCATCAAAAGATTCTGGTGTCAAGGCTTTAGTACGTGTGGAAGGTTCCATCGCGAAAGACACATGGCTTAGTGAAGAGCCTGAAGTTGATGTTTTTATGCAGGTTCCTAAAACAATACCTCGTGAATCCTTAGGAGCTGTGTGCCTGAAAATTGCTAGAAAAGCCACAAAGGGTTCAGAACAGATTGAACGCTTTGCTGAGCATCCATATCTCGAGGCTTTTGTTAATGGTGTTAGAGTAAATATTGTACCCTGTTATGGAACAAAACGCGGAGAATGGTTAAGCGCCACTGATAGAACACCATACCATACAGACTACATAAAAAAACGCTTGAATACGCAGATGCAGAGTGAAGTGCGGTTACTGAAGAAGTTCATGAAGGGTATAGGCGTTTATGGTGCTGAAATCAAAATCGGCGGTTTCAGCGGTTATCTCTGTGAACTACTAATATTACATTACAAATCTTTTGCAAAAGTACTAAAAGCCTTTGCACAATGCAAAGAAAGAATAGTAATCGACATTGAGAACTATTACAAAAATAGAGAAAATGAATTGCGTCTTTTGTTCAAGGAACCTTTAGTGATTATTGACCCAGTGGATAAGGGAAGAAATGTCGCTTCGGCTGTGCAGAATCAGAAGCTCTATACTTTTGTAGCTGCTGCGAGAGTTTTTCTGCAAAATCCAAGTTTAAACTTCTTTTACCCTCAAGAGACAAAAGCGTTAGCCATAAATGAACTTAAGAAGACATTGAAGAGAAAAGGGTCAACAATTATTTTCTTAACATTTGGAAAAATTAATGCAGTCCCTGATGTTTTGTGGGGGCAACTCTACAAATCTCAGCGTTCATTGCATAAACTTGTTCAAACAAATGACTTCAGAATATTAAGAACCCAAGCATGGAGTGATGAGAAGACCGTCAACATACTCATCTTAGAACTTGAACAACAGTTTCTTTCGCCTACTAGAAAACATCTTGGACCACCTCTTGAGAGGAAAAAAGAATGCGAAAATTTCCTTAAGAAACATCTGAACAACTTGGACATATTTACTGGACCATACATTGAGGATGGAAGATGGATAGTTGACATAAGGAGGAAACATACTAATGTCATTACACTTCTCAAGGAAAAGTTAAAGGAGGGCGGAAAAAATGCTGGTATGGCAGAACTGATTTCGCAACAGCTTCAAAAAGGGTTCAAAATACTTGTAAATGATGAAATAGTTGAAGTTTATCAAAAGAACACAGAGTTTGCAAAATTTTTGACAGAATTTCTTTCTGGCAAGCCTAAATGGTTAGAACCCGCATAAAACCAGCATTATCAATATCAACCCCAAAATCCAGCAGTAAAAGGCGAAAAGATGGAACTTCTTCCCAGCAATAATCTTCCAGAGAAGGTTTAATGCTCCATAGCCAACAATCATTGCTGCAGTTACTCCTGCAAGAATTTCAATCCAGCCTAACCCCGCAAAAGCTAATTTATCAAAATCTTTGACGGTTGTGTAACCTATTACGCCAATGATTGCAGGGATTGAAAGTAGAAAAGAGAATTTGAACGCTTTTTCCCTCTTAATCCCAAGCAAAAGCGCAACAGCAATTGTCAATCCACTCCTAGAAAGACCAGGAATTATGGCTATGCCTTCTGCTACGCCAACGATTATGGCAGTTAAATAACTCGTATCCTTTGTTTTTGCTTTTCCATCCCTTGCAGAGTAAAGCATTACGCCGCAGAGTAAAAATGCAATGGCTATTGGCAAAAGGCTTTGAAACGCTTGTTCTATCAGGTTTTCAAGAGCTACGCCTATTATTGCTGCGGGTATCGTCCCAACAATTATTAATGGTACAAGCTTTCCATATTCCGTTTTGAAATCCAAGTGAACCAACGCTGAAAACATATTTTTGATATCACTTCTAAAAAAAAATAAAATAACAACTAATGTTCCAATATGGAGAATAAAATCAAAAAGCAAAGAATTTTCTGATGTTGGGAATTTTAAGAAGTGTTCAGCTATTTTTAAGTGTCCAGTACTGGATATTGGCAACCACTCTGTTAAGCCTTGAATTATGCCCAAAATTATTGTTGTTGTTAGCTGATTCAAAGGGTTTTCGCCCGTTCTTTTTATTTCTCGGTTAGATTTAAAAAGATTAATTCACATATATCCCTAATTCTTTGTCTTAGTGTCCACATATGAGCGAACTGAACTGCATAGTTCGCCCACAAGCAAATCATCCAAAAGACCTATGGTGAAAAATGGGATTTCACACTATAATTTCAAAACCTGTAATTATTCTGATTTTCATTGTCTTCTAACGCTACATTGAAGCACTTTTGGGCAAATTAGGCATTCATCAGGGATCGTTGCATCTTTTGGAATTGCGTTTAGGAATCCCAAATAGTGGGCACATTTGGCTGGTGAATCAAACACCTTCGGATATTCTGTTGGTTTTACGCCTACTATTTTCAAATTGTCTACAAGTATGTCCAGTTTTGACATGCAGTAGGGACATGCGTAGTAAGTTTGTCTAGGCACTGTAGATGTGTCTGTTAATATTGCAGGCTTCTCGAATGATTTTCCACAACCCTTGTATGGGCATTTCAGTTTTTCATCATGTATATGAAGTAGCGAAGACATAAGCCGACCTTCTTCGATGTGGTTTTCTAACATGTATCGTTAATATTGATATTTAATAAACCTTTCTGTTCACACGCACAACATAAATACAAAAGGGAAAAGCCTCGGCCGGGCTTTGAACCCGGGACCTGCGGTTTACGAGACCGCCGCTCTACCTGGCTGAGCTACCGAGGCATCATGCCAGTTTTCACGAATCATATATTTAAGCAGACATAAAAGCGGTTTCCTTAATATGCAACACTGACGTATGTTTGTATGGTTAAGCAAAAATGCATCTTAAACGTTTAGAGTTTACGCTCACAACGACATTCAATTCGCAGTGCATACATTGTCAAGCTTTTGCCTCTCCTTCAAGAAACGAAGCCATGATAGTTAGTGATGGACATAATTATCTAGCTGAAACAACTACAGTTTCAGAGCTTGAGGCTTTCATGGTTTTTGGAGGAGAGCCTATGCTTTATCCAAACAGGGTAATAGCTATACTTCAAAAAGCCAAGTCACTCAAAATTCCAGAAATTGAGATGCTAACTAACGGCATATGGGGCAAAGATAAGCATGTAGCCGAAAAACTTGCAGTATAACTAAAAGAAGCTGGTTTGAACACTGTCGGAATAAGCGTTGACGCTTTTCACTTACCCTACATACCACTGGAGTATACACGAAACGCAGCCTTAGCCTTATTGAAGACTGGAGTGGAAAAAGTCACATGGAATGTAACAATCGTCGAATCCTTAGATGCAGAGAACAAGTATGATAAGAAGACCAGGCAGATACTGAAAATGCTAGAGTCCGTAGGAATAACTGCACATTTCAATAAGATAATGCCAGTTGGACGGGCATTGCAGAATCTCCGCCAGTATTTTAGGCATACGTCGCTGGAAGGACCATTTGAAGGCAGTTCTGTAATTGGTAATATGCTTAAGAACCCTGAAAGCATATGCGTCGAATCTTCGGGTGAGGTTGATGTATGCTGGTATCTGGCTATTGGAAATGCTAAAGAAGAGCCACTAAGTAGAATAATAAGCGAGTATGATTGGCAAAGAAATCCCACAATCAAAATTCTTGCGGAAAAAGGTCCCTTAGGCTTAATGAAGTCGGTTGGTATGCTATTTCAAGAAGAGCAGTATGTTGACAAATGCCATTTGTGTATTGAAGTTAGAAAATCCCTAAGTACTTAATCCTTTCAAGATTGTGTCAACCAAGCTTTAGCTGATAAACAATATTTTTCGTTAGAGCATTAAACCCAAGCTTTTCATAAAGCTTTATAGCGTTTGTCGGGTTCATATCATCTACATAAAGCACTGCATCACTCATTCCCATGGCTTTTAATAGTTCTAGTCCATGAAGCATTAGCCCTGTTCCTATGCCCTTTCGTCTATAAGGCTTAAGAACGCCGATGTCGAGAATCCATCCCCACTTCAAGCCTTTCTCCTTATTCAGTCTTTCGTCAACTCCAACTCCAGCATAGCCTACTGGCTGATTTTTCAAGACTGCGAAGAACCATTCTTGCCTTTGAAACCAAGGATTTTCAAGAAGCGCATATTTTGTCTCTTCAATTGTTCTTGGTCTATAATTGAAATGTTCCTTAAAACTCTCATTATCTAGCCTATTCAACAATTCAACTTCTTTCGCATCATAAATCATCGCTTTCTTTATTCTTATCTCTTTATTCTCTCCAATGTTAAAAGGAATCTGGTCTAGGCTTTTTTCCATCATGCTCATAACTCGAACTCGTTTGAAACCGAATCCCTCATAGATATGCACACAAGCTTCTCGATCTAACTGTGCCCATGTTTCAGCAACTTCCATCCCCCTATCTTTTAGGCTTTTTAGGGCTTCCTCGACAAGTTTCTTAGCGATTCCTTTTCCTCTAAATCTCGGAAGAACAGCTAATGACTGGACAAATCCTTTCTTCTCCTCTCTTTGCACATCAACGTAAGCACTTATCATTCCTGCAGTTTCACTGCTCCATTCTGCAATCATCATGCCATCTGCACTGAAGTTGGGCGACCCCTCCATTTTCCTCATTTCATCAAGCGTAATACTTCTAATATCAACGTAGTCTCTAAAACATTCATTGAATATGCTAACATAAGTCTCTTCATCCAATCCTTTCTTGAATGGTCTAATCTTAAGCAACGCTTTTTCTCCAAAGCTTCTTAAGAGATGGATAGCACAAATTTAAACATTGCTAGACATGAAAATCAAGAAAAGCGCATAGACTTTAAAGCATTGTTAAGCAAAATAGCAGAATTGGGAAAAATATGAATGAGATTTTGCTGGCTCCATGCAGCATTTATTGCGGAAGCTGTGCAGTCTATAAGAGAGATAGATGCTTGGGATGTGCTAAAGAAAGCAGAAAAGCTGAAACTCTGGGAAAAGTATTCTGTGATATATATCTTTGTGCAAAAGGTAAAGGGTTGGTTGCGTGCTCAGATTGCCAGATCTATCCATGTGAAAAATACGATGATGGAATTTTTGCTGAAAACTTCATTAAGTGGATAAGAGAGAAGCTTAAAGAAGCGTAGAGCAATCGGGGAAAACCTGTGAATCACAAAGAAGAACTGGGCGAACGGAGAATAATTGAGATCATACAAAATCAACTGGATAGTATGCCAAAATTGCCAATTCCTTTCGGTGATGACGTTTCGGCATATGAGATTGGCAATGGCAATTTAGCCGTTCTGAAAACTGACATGCTTGTTGCCAAGACAGATGTTCCTAGGGGCATGAGTCTTTGGCAAGCTGCTCGCAAGGCTGTTGTAATGAACGTTAGCGATTTTGCTGCAAAAGGTGTAAAACCAAAAGTGGTTCTTGTTTCGCTTGGATTGCCGAAAGGACTCAATGAAAATGACATCAAGCAAATAGGCATGGGACTGAATGCTGGAGCCCGCGAATGGGATGCGTACGTTATCGGTGGAGACACTGGAGAAGCCTCCGACCTTGTAATCAGCATTTCACTTTTCGGCACCGCAAAAAAGCGTGTGCTTATGTTGCGGAGTGGAGCAAAGCCTGGAGACATTGTTGCTGTTACTGGATTTTTTGGCAAAAGCATTGCTGGTCTGAAAATCTTATTAGGCGAATTCGATGCTTCTGCAGAAGTGCGCAAAGTGCTTGTTGATTCTGCTTTGATGCCTCATGCAAGATTAAAGGAAGGCTTAGCCCTAAGCAGAACAAAAGCCATTACTGCAGCAATTGACTCAAGTGATGGTTTAGCATGGAGCCTTCATGAAATTGCAAGAGCAAGTAATGTTGGATTTGTTATTAACAAGCTTCCCATAGCCGAAGAGGCAAAACCGTTCGCCAGAGACAATAAGCTTGACCCTATTGAGTTGACGCTTTATGGTGGAGAAGAGTATGAGCTTGTCTTGACAGTAAAGCCGGCGTTTTGGAAAAAAGCACAAAATGCTGTTGAAAAGGTTGGTGGAAAACTTTTGCAGATAGGAAAGGCAGTTGCTGAGACACAGCTTATTTTGGAAATTGATGATAAAAAAAAGCTTATTGAGCCGAGGGGTTGGGAGCACTTCAAAAGCAGCAATGTTTAATTTAAGATCTAACCTATGCTATAATTGAACATTAATGCCCAGCTTAACGCGTTATCCGACTGTTCAAAAAGCACTGTTCTATAAGAAGCTCACAAATGGCACGATTAAATGCAGTCTATGCGAAAGAAAATGCACAATAGCTGCTGGTGTTGAAGGTTTCTGTAAAACACGTGTAAACGTAGATGGCGATTTGTATACGTTTGTTTATGGCGACATAAGTGCAATTGAAAGTCGCCCAATCGAAATAAAACCCTTCTTTCACTACTGGCCTGGTTCAACTGCACTAACATTTTCAACATGGTCTTGTAACCTAAGCTGCCTCTGGTGTCAAAATTTCCACATTTCAAAACAACAGCCAGAACCAGCAAAGGCACTTTACTATTCGCCGGAAAAAATAGTTGACCTTGCAGTTCACAATGGTGATGTTGGATTATGTGCAAGCTTCCAGGAACCGACACTTCTTTCTGAGTGGGCGATTCCACTTTTTAAGCTAGGCAAAAGAAGGGGAATAAAATATTGTTGTTATGTTTCAAATGGTTACATGACTCTAGATGTGCTTAATGCGCTTCATAATGCGGGAATGGATGGAATTAAAATTGACGTAAAAGGTGACGTGGAGACTTACAAAAAATATTGTGGAGGAGCTGATGTAGATAAGATTTGGAGGAATGCTGCAGAAGCAAAAAAGCTTGGTTTACATGTTGAAGTTGTAAATTTGGTTATAACCAACGTTAATGATGATGAGGGAAACTTGGAGTGGATTATTGGAAAACATTTGAAAACTGTTGGATCTGAAACTCCATTACATTTTACAAGGTATTTTCCAGCTTACAAATTTAATAATCCACCAACCAGAATTGAGGTTTTAGTGAAGGCTTATGAAATGGCGAAAAAGACTGGTGTGCTTTATCCTTACATTGGAAATGTTAATGGACACAAGTATGAGCATACTTATTGCCCTAATTGCGGAGAAAAACTTGTCAAAAGATACGGATATTACATAATTAAATACAACCTTACAAAAGACAAAAAGTGTCCAAAATGCAGTTTACAAATCCCAGTAACGGGCGAATATACTCCATCATCAAGTTGATTGTTTTAGAGTTTCCCT
Organism: uncultured Candidatus Bathyarchaeia archaeon; assembly: GCA_964469615.1. Lineage (GTDB taxonomy): Archaea > Thermoproteota > Bathyarchaeia > Bathyarchaeales > Bathycorpusculaceae > CAYXZM01. The sequence continues at coordinate 19,959 of CAYXZM010000018.1, forward strand.
AAGTGTAAGGTAAAGTGTAGCTGCGATTGTTCTGCCAATTAACGAAATCACATAAATAATCTGCAGCCCTAAGACTAGACCAAATATTCCTATTGCATAGTCAGATAGATATCCACCAATTAATGATCCGAAAAAGGAGGTTACGCCTACTACTAGGTTGAAAGTTGCTGCGAAACTTCCACGATATTCTTTTGGAGCGACATCGAGCAAGTATGCAGTCATGGAAGCTTGCCCTAATGCATTTGAAAGACCCCAGAATGCACTAACAGCTATGAGAGTGTTCATGTTTGGTGAAAATGCATAAGCTATTGGAACAGTCAGCAAACTGAACCTGAAAAAGACCAACAACGGTTTTCTTCCTATACGATCTGCAAGTCTACCAGCCCACCCTTGGAATATTATTGTTACAAGTGATTGGACAACTGTAAACAGGGCAATATCAAGCATTGAAGCATTCAAAACTTTAATCTGTGTTATTGCCATAAGTGGCCAAGCGATTGACATGAAAAACTGGAATGTTCCTTCCACATAGCAGTATCTTACGAAGTCAGGTGTTTCTTTTGTAAACTTGAGTATGTCGAAGATGTCAGAGGCAAAGTTTCCCTTTGAATTTGGCCTTTCGTTGACTTTCCTTTCTTTTATACGAAGCATTATTATGGATGAGGTTACGCCACATACAACTGCTACTATCAAGGGTATGAAAAACATTTCTTGAGGCTGCATACCAATTTGAATCATTACTATTCCAGAAGTTGCTGTGGCGATTAGGCTTCCTACTGATGCCCATAGGTTTATGGTGGCATTTGTTGTTCCAAGTTTTAGTGAAGGAACTAGATCGCCTATTAGAGCTGTCCATGCAGGTGTTGCCATTGAGCCTAGAAGTGCTTGTATTGCGAGTAGAATGATCAGTTGTGTAGCATTTGTTACAAAAATCATTGGTAGCCATAGAACTGCGACGATTAGGCTTCCAAAAACTATGAATGGTATTCTACGCTTGAGTTTGTCGCTGAGCCTTCCCCAGAATATTTGCATTATATTGTTTGAAATGTTTGATGATGATTGGAACCATCCCATGTCAGAGGCTGAAGCGCCAAGCTTCACTGCGTAAGCGCCAGTAAATGGGTTGACCATGCCTATGCCGAAAGAGTTTACTATCGACCGTATGTAAAGCGGAGTTAATTCTGCTTTTGTTTTGTCTTTTGCGGTTGTTTCATGCTTCACTTGGCTTCACGCTGTTTTTTGAATTTTTCAGTTAAATGTGGAGATGCTTAAAAACTAATCGTACATTTCTAATTAGAAAAAACGCTCATGGTAAAAATTCCATGTTTTGAAATTTCAATGTTACATGTTAGGTTTCATATTTTTTAAGAGAAAATTTATATGTAGGGAATGTTGCTTTTATTTCAATCTCGTGTCGCAGCCCAAATTTTTTGGCGAAATCTATTTTCTATTTTTCTTTTTGCGCTTTTTAACTATAGCAATTGAATGTGTTTGGTTGAGTTGTTTTATTCGTGCGTTTGGAAATATTTTTTCGATTTCTCTTCGCAATTTTGCAATGTTCACCAATCCGTAAGTTTTAATGTTGACTATTGGATCTTCATTCTCGTCATAGCTAACTGAAAGCGTATATCCGGAGCCAAGTTCAACCTGCGTCGGTTCAAGAATAAAACATGATTCTTCAGTTTCCAATTCAGGATTTTCAGCTTCACGTTTATGTTTACGTTCTGCCATGCTTATCATTATCCTGTCTTAATTTGAAAGCCATGCATTGATTAAAGGCTTGTTGTGTTCTGATTTTGATTTATACTCTTTAACCAAGTGCTATTTTTCTATCCAACAAATAGTTCAAAATTGTTATGCATGATGCTGCCAAATAGGGTCTTTTTCCAAGAGAAATTTTTGCGCCATATCGCAATGCAAAACCTTCAACCTTTCTTGGCAATCCTACATGGTCGCCTAAAACAAAAATAGAATTATCACTGAATTCAATTGTAGATACATCCTTTCCACTTTCTTCCAGAACATAAACGTGCGATTTACTTATCTGAGCTTTCAGCAATGCCTCAAAGCTTGTTTTGTCAATTGATATACCTGAATGCGCTTTTCCTGATAGAATTTTCTTTAGGATTTGTGTCCATGTTTGCTGATCTGTGCGAACATCATAAAGTGATGCTCCTTCAATTTTAATGTGTAAAGGAGGGTTAGGTGGACCATTTAATATTGCGTGAAAGATACTATCTTTGCGGATAGCGTGGCTGAGAAATAGACCAGCAACAATACACTCATAAACGATGTCCAAACGTCCAGCATCATGCAAGTTGGTCCAATTTGAATCCGTTCTGCCCAAACGAGAATATAAGATAAATTCTCGCAAGATAAATTCTCGCATACCAAACGCCTTCAGTAATTATCGATTCCGTGAAACTATAAGATTTTGCTGAAACTTGAGCTCCTATTGGTTATTTTAGTGCAAAAACAACTATCTTTTCAAATCCATTTCGTCCTAATCTCACGAACAGACTCAAGATGCGGATCGTCTGAGAGACATGTCGCCTTAAGCACTAATGCTGTAGCGGCAATAATGCTATCTGCCAATCGCAGCTTATACTTACGCCTCAATTCAGCAGAAACTCTAGCAATCTCTACATCAATGTTAACAACCTTAAAGTCCTTTTCCAGCAAATCTGCTCGTAAAACAGCTGTTTCATGTCCTTCACAACCAAGTGTCAACCAATAAATTTCGTGAATCACTATTGAGGAGATAAATCTTCCACGATTGCGTCTGATTTCGTCTTTTGTTTTGCGCAGAATCCGCTGATCGCCCGAATAGTAATGCTCAATAAAGAATCGCGTGTCAAAAATCACCTTCGCCATCTAAATCCCTAAGCCGCTCCAAAGCCTTCTTCATTTCTTCCGCAGACGCAAACTTGGATCCAGAGCCAGCCAAGTCAATCGTTGACTTTTTGGGCTTAAAGAGAATACCATCAGGAGTTTCAACAACTTCTAACCTTGTACCTTCCTCAATATTGTACTTCAAACGTAATCCAACTGGAATAGTGGTCTGACCTTTGCGCGTTACTACCACTTCATATTCCAACTTTCTCGCCGTACTACAATTAGCAAGTACTACATATAAGCATTACTACTGCACGACAAACGGGCTAATCAAAATTCAACTTCATATTTGAGGCGTGGAGTAGGCAGAGAGAAAGAGGACAGTGGGAAGCCTTGACTTAGCACCTACATGATAACCTATATATTATGCATAATGTTTTTCTTCCGAAATAATTAATTTAGAGAAAACAGCCATAAAATACTGGTTGCCCCCGTAGCCTAGCTGGCTAGGGCGTTAGCCTTGTAAGCTGAAGGTCCCGGGTTCAAATCCCGGCGGGGGCTTCATATAGAAGGATGCGATTTCTGATATTTCCGAATATTCAGACAAGTTTAAATATTCAGAATAATAGAACTACTTTTGTAAATGGTGAAAGAATGAATCGCCATGAAACTACATGCTGCAGAATAGACGCAATTGTAAGTATTGATTCGAAGGGGCAAGTAGTGCTGCCCAAAGACATAAGACAGAGAATGGAGCTGAAGCCAAATGATAAATTAGCCTTAATTGACTATGAACGCAACGGAGAAACCTGTTGCATCATCATAATTAAGGCTAAGGAACTTGAAAAGACTGTGAACCAGACGCTTGAACCTATGCTTAAGGACATAATAAAATAGGAGGTATATGCGTGAGAGAAGAAAAAGTAAAGAAAATTGTCAGAAAAGGATGTGCCAAAGTAGCAAAGCAAAGTTGTTCTTGCTGTGGCGATACTGAACCAAATGAAATCAGTAGGCAGATAGGGTATAGTGAAGAAGAGCTTAATTCTGTTCCTGAAGGTGCCAACCTTGGTTTAGGCTGTGGAAACCCTGTGGCATTTGCGTCCTTAAAAGAGGGAGAAACAGTTCTTGACCTAGGTTCTGGCGCAGGATTGGATTGTTTTCTTGCCGCCGCAAAAGTTGGAGACAAAGGCAAAGTAATTGGTGTTGACATGACGCCTGAAATGATTGAAAAAGCAAGAGAGAATGCTAGAAAAAGCAAACGAAAGAATGTAGAATTTAGACTTGGCGAAATCGAAAATCTCCCGGTTGCAAACAACTCTGTTGACGTTATTATATCAAACTGTGTAATCAATCTTTCAGCAAACAAGAGAAGAGTTTTCGAAGAAGCGTTCCGTGTGCTAAAGCCAGGTGGAAGAATAATGGTTGCAGATATTGTCCTTTTGAAAAATCTGCCAGAAGCTATAAAGAGAAGTGTAAAAGCCTATGTTGGTTGCCTATCTGGCGCAATGTTGAAAGAAGAATATTTGAAAACAATTGGAGAAGCAGGATTCCAGAAAGTCAAAATAATTGAGGAATCAAATTTTCCAATAGAATTTATGGCTAATGATCCCACTGCAAAAGTTGTCAAAGAACAGTTAGGCGTAACCAACAAGATTGCCAAAGAGATTGCAAACACGGTTGCCAGCATCAAAGTTTATGGACTTAAACCTGCAAAACAGAACAGTCTTTGAAGCATATATGACTAAACTTTACTAAAGTGTTCACAGATCCCATCAAATCAACATGAAAATCGCTACCAGAAACACTTAATACATAAGACGTAATCCTTATATTTACGAAAACAGCTTCAGAAATATTTTGGCTACATTTACGCTATGCCATTAAATAGATGCAACTCCCATCAAAATTGATGAGGAGCGAAGAGGTGAACTGAGCTCTCGAAAGCTCAAATGACACCATGCACAAGACAAAACATCACGCCTAAAGATTCACCAAAACGCCAAACAAACACCACTAAAAGCCCGACATGCTACGCCGTCTGGAGAATGGCTCGGCTTGAGCGCTGAAGAAGGGCGCGGCAAACCGCGAAAGGCCTCGGGTAAGCGCATGCAACTTTGGAACCGAGGATTCCTCAATAGGACCTCCCATCATGGTTCTTCGGAACCGTGATACTCCCAAATGGGAGAGGGAACCCACCGAACGGAAGCATCTTAGTAGGTGGAGGAAAAGAAACCAAAATGGGATTCCCCCAGTAACAGCGAGCGAAAAGGGAAAAGTCCAAACCGAATCCCATGGGGAAGACCTATGGGAAATGTAGAGTTAAAGGCCCAGCTTCCTCCTAATTGGCTAAGCTGAAGTGGCCTGGAAAGGCCTGCCGAAGAGGGTGAAAGCCCCGTAAGCATAAACCAAAAGGAGCCTGCGCTGGAGCCCTAGAATACCGTACCCTAGTTTGGGTGCGGGAAGTTGGGAGACACTAACTCCTAAGACTAAATACGTCTCAAGACCGATAGCTCACTAGTACGGTGACGGAAAGCTGAAAAGTACCCCGGAAGGGGGGTGCAAAGCGCCTGAAACCAGACGGTCACAGACGTGTGCAGCCCAGAAGGAAAAATCCCTCCATAAGGAACCCACTGTGAAGTGGCAGTACGATGGAGGAGGACCAGGGTTGCACGTTCCGTCTAGAAACACGGGCCGGGGAGTTCACGGCTGTGGCAAGCCTAAGGATTACAAAGTCCGTAAGCAGAGGGAAACCAACATGCACGCAACCAGCCTAAAGCTGGTAAGGTGCGGAGTCCGAAAGGG
>CAYXZM010000019.1:0-5447 GCA_964469615.1 uncultured Candidatus Bathyarchaeia archaeon
GCAATACTGGCTGATGAAAAGCGCCATCATGAACTCTTAAAACAGGTTTTAGAAATCCTTGTCCGCGGAGAAACAATAACTGAGGAGGATTGGTGGGACATCCTCTGGAAAAACGTTCCGTTCCATGGGGCTCCTGGAGGCTGATCTAAAACGCTTGAATCATCCCCACTTTTTCTCATCATTCCAGTGGGCGACATGGAAACCTTTTAAGGCTTAGAATGACACTAAAAATGAGGAGAAGGAGGTGAATGTATGGCTTCTAAAAAATTGTTAGAAATGTTGAATGATGCTATAGCAAGAGAGATTCAAGTCTCCATTCAATACATGTGGCAACATGTCCAATGGAGTGGAATCAAAGGCTTCGCTGTTCAAGAAGAACTCAAGAAAATAGCTGTAACGGAAATGAAACACGCAGAGGCAATTGCAGAAAGACTTTTCTATTTGGGTGGAACGCCTACAACAAAGCCTTCAGAAATATTTGTGGGGAAAACCCTTAAAGAAATGATACAACGCGACGTAAAAGACGAGGAAAACGCCATCAGCTTATACAAGGAAATAATAGCACAGGCCCGCACAGAAAAAGATGAAACCACAGCTTTCTTGTTCGAAGGAATTCTGAAAGATGAAGAAGAACACCACGACACTTTCACGACGTTGATGGAAGAAATTTAGCACAGATAATTGCATGCCCCTAAAACATTAAAACCAACTATTGCCGCTAAAACCTTATAACAATTAGTCAACCTTTTCCTCAACATACAATTTTTGAAAGTCCAAATTCGGATGCCAGTTGTGGCGCTTGACGGCAAATAAAGAAAAAAATTTGATGTCTCATTCAATGATACGCTTGAAGCTTATTGATGCCAAGATAAACAACACTATGTCAAACACTGCGATTGCAACCAAATCTATTATGAGATTGGAAAGGTCTCCGGTGATTAACAAGCCCCTTACTGCATCAACAACGTAGCTTAGCGGGTTAAATGTTGAAAATTCTCTTAGGATCGGTGGCATTAGTTGGATGGGGTATAGGGCGTTGCTTGCGAAGAATAGGGGCATTATTATGGCTTGCCCTATGCCCATAAACCTTTCCCGAGTTTTCATGAAAGAGGCGGCAAGTATGGATATTGCTGCGAAACCGCCTGAAGCAAAGAAGATTATTATGAAGGCTAGTGCGAAGTAGGATGGGTTGGGTATGAATCGCACGCCAATGATGAGAGCTATAGGCAAAATTATTAATGCTTGAAATGTTGCCCTCACGCCCGAAGCCATGGAACGGCCTATAACCATAGAGTATCTAGAGGCGGGTGTAACAAGAAGTTTCTTTAGAATACCAGAGTCCCGCTCCCAAACCATCATCAGTCCATAAAATATGCTCACGAAAGTTGTTGTTTGAATCATAACACCTGGAGTGATAAAGTCAGTGTATGGCACACCACCTGTGGGTATGGCTTTAACACCACTCATTACTGGACCATATGTGACTATCCAAAGAATTGGCTGAACTGCTCTGAAGCAAATTTCTGTCCTGTCATGGCGCGGTCTCCTAAGCTCCAGCTCAATCATAACCAACATGTTTTTCAAGGCTTCTATCATGGTTTATGCGCGTGCCAACGCTCTGCTGGAAAATGGGCAAGCGTTCAACACCATCAACTATGTTAAGCCAGAAAAATAAAAGAAAATCTGAACACGTAGATTATTGGACTAAAAAGTTAAATTGTTAGTCTGCAGGAAGATGTACAAATTGTGGCTTGGAAGCGTGTGGAATAATGGTGTCAGGCGTCCTTTTTACCGCTATGTCAAGGTCTAAAAGGAACATTCGGATGGATAGCGCCACATGGTTTAACAAGATTTTGAGGGATCATCCTGAGCTTGGCATGAGGGATGAGTATGTTAACGAGGTTAAGAGGACGATAGAAGACCCTGATTATGTTGTGTCCGGCTGGTTTGGCGAGTATTTAGCCTTGAGGTTTTGCGATATTGCTCCTAAAAGCCCTAAGTATCTCTGCGTGGTTTATCGAGAGCTGAACAAAGAAGGCTTTGTTATCACAACCTTTTTTATTTCCAAACCCTATAAGTTGTTTAGGAGGGGCGTGCTTTGGGGAAAGCGGAGTTGACGCGAAACATGGAGGTTGACTATGATTCTGTAGGGGACGTTCTCTACATTAGCTTCGGAAAGCCTCAAGAAGCTGACGATTCGGACATAACGGATGAAGGAGTAATAATTCGCCTAAAAGAAGGAAAAATAGTTGGATTAACAATTCTAAACGCCAGCAAAAGAATGCCCAAAATAACAAGAAAGGCTAAAGCCCAAACTAAAGCCAGCGAAAGGAAAGGCATTTCAGATTAGAAGAAAATATGCAAGGTTTTAACTTTTTCTGAAATATTCTGTTAGCAATGATTAACGGAATGAATTAGGGAGCTTGGTGCTTTCTTTTTGTCTTCAAAAGGGCTATTGCAAATAAGGTTGTCAGCATGAATAGTGTGAGGGTTATCGTTGATGGGAACTCTGGGATTATAATTATTTGGTGTGTTGAGTGGGTGTAGTTGATGTATATATAGGTGTTTGTTGTATCTGTTCGGTTTATGAAAGACCAAGGTTCGCCGTCTAAGAGAACCGTGTAATTGTCATTCCACAATTCTTGAGCGATAATGTTAGGTAGGGTTACATTGCAAAAGCCTTGAGTGTTTTTTAAGCCAGAAACGTTAAAACTCACTATTTTCTGGAGGACATCGATGTGAAAGTTTAAGATTGCGGAATTGCTGACAACTTCAATGTTGAACGGAGCAGTCCACATAGTTTGCAAAATTCTTGTTAAGTCAATATATTGATAACCATACTCTACGCTTGGTTCAATTTCTGTTCCTTCATGCCACTCATTAAACGAAGTAATTGCATAACCGTCGGCGGAACATGCTTTCGCTATTGACCAAAATAGTGCATAATAAGTTCCATTCTGCCTATCCACGACATATTGAGGTTTATTGGTATCGTTATATCCAGGCATAACTGTTGCTACAAAAGTCTTGTTCTTTAAATGTGTAATGTTAGAAGCTTGATTGTAGACGTGAAAGATTGTTGAGAGATGCTTTGAGATGCCCACGGGACTGTAATAATGCATGCCATCGGTAAAATTTAGAAAATACTCCGCAAAGTCCTGAATTCTGTCTTGATAGCCTGTAAAATCCATGATAAAATAGGGATTAAAATCTCTCTTTCTTAACTCATCAACCACGTTTTTCCAGCCGTTATCGAAGAAGGGATCTGGACTGACTATTTCGCCTTTGGAGTTGTTGATGAATAGGTAGTCAACGGCTGCCCATTCACTGCTCCAATTCACCAGACCGCCGTTGTATGACTCAGCGCTTATGTAAACGTCCTGTCCAGCATAACGTGTCATGTTTATTGGGAGACTTAAATCAATCCAGCCATTCGTGAAATTCACTATTTGATCATAGAGAGTGTCGTTGCAAGTCGGATCTAATCCTATCTTTATCTTGACACCAACGTCTGACCACGTCGGGGAGTCGTTTCTTATGTCTGATACGCCGACGTTCAACCAGTATTGCTCATCTGGCTGAAGGTGAATTGAATTGGCATTTACGATGTATCCCGATGTGTTTTGGAAGGGCTGTATTGGGATTATTCCATGTCTTGCGGGTTTTCGAACCTCCTCTGTGGGCAACCATTGCATTGCAGCATTTTCGATTTTGTTTGGGTCAGTGTCGTTGCCAATTGAGTCAGTGCAAGCATGCCAATTCCACGCTTGCGGATTTAAATTGTTGCGCGCCCTCACATACACATAGAATACTGGTCTGTTGTTCACTCTAAACCAAGCGTTACTATTAGCGTAATTGTTCAAAAGGTAAACGATGTCATTTACTGTTTGGTTTACGCTTGATGTGTTCTCATAGTAGATTGTAAATGTGAAATTGTTTTTTTCGCAGACATTTTTGATATGTAATGTAGCATTATCTTCAAAAGAGTTTATGCCCCACCATGAAACTATAAAACCATCAATACCTGCTTCTTTAGCCATGTTAATGTGTTCTTTAATCAGACTTTCATTGTTGGAGTCATAAAAACCCAAGAGAGGGTGACCCGTTATGTTGCCATCGGGTGGCCAATGACCCCAATTTCCATACCATGGATAGTAAAACGCGAATGTGCCCATACTTGGCCTTTGAGGTGTTAGCATAGCAATTATTACAATAGACGTTGTTTCAGTGTTTGCATCTCCATACGATGTCCCGTTTGCAAAGTAATGCGTTATTATTCCACCGTCTGATTCCCTTTGCAAGCTCCAGATTCGCATCACAAGCCCATATTCAAACGGTAATCTTCTTCCAAGAACCTCTGAAACGTAAAGCAACAGTGCAAGCTTATACGTCGCATAAATCTTGTCATTTTTTGTTGCTGTGTCATTTATACCCGTTCCATCCCACATTTTCGTTGCATTTTCAAAATATTGCATCGCAGCGGTGTCATTATCCTGCCAATGATATGAAAGAGCCATGTATAACAGCCTATCTGCATACTCCTGCCAATTGGAAATTTCACTTCCATTGCAAATCTCGGTTTGTAGAACGTAATCATCACTTTGCTCAGTCAAGTTCAAATATGTGGAATTGCGATTCGGAGTTGGTATAACATCGCCTATGACTGCTTCATGCATAAAGCTTATTGGAAACCCGTTTGAATCCTTCGGCAAATTATAAAGCTGTGCCTTCTCTTTGAGTTTACTTTCGATCACTGAGGCAATTCGTCCAGCTTCAGCTGCATTAGACAATCTTGACCCATTAGCTGCTTTCAACGCTTTCCAAGCCCAAAGGTTATCAGAAACAAGCCAGTACACATTTGGTGCAACATCTGGAGCTTCACGACAAAGATTCAAATTCTGGTTAAATTGAGAATTAATCAGAAAATCCACAGCCTTTTCAATCCTCCAAACTCCTGAACCCGCTTCTCCCTTCGCATTCGGCTGCAAAACTGTAAGGGAAACGGCGGATAAACATAAAATCAAGATAATTGCTAATGCAAATAATCTCTTCAAGTTTAACACCGACATCGTTTCTTTCTGGATTCTTAACTTAAGATTTTTGTAAAAATCTCCAGGAAGAACCGTGCGAGGCTTTCTTGAGTTTGCAGGGTTTTCACACGTTTGGGACAATTAATAATGCGAAAAAAGCAGCATGGCATTTAGCATTATTAGCACAGAAAATCAGCCGTGAACTCCTTGCTCCTTTTCATTTTGGTAATCATTATAGAGCTTTGCTATGCCCATCACCCACAAAGTGAACAGAATCACTACCATATAAAAGCCATAAGGTATCATGACAGCAGCTATTAGAAACAAATAGATGAAGTAGCCGAAAATGGCGTAGTCCCATCTGAATGGCTCATAAGGTGTTGCCTATGCCCAGTTCTAAGCCTTCAAGCTGCTTAA
>CAYXZM010000020.1:0-120292 GCA_964469615.1 uncultured Candidatus Bathyarchaeia archaeon
TATTAGTATGCACGCCAAGTCAAATTCCTTTTGCAAAAATCTCGAAGCATACAATAGCCTTTACATCCAATCTTAGGCTTAATCTGACAGACAGAAGCTCTTGGGCAGGAATAACAAGCAATTCCTTCCAAACTGTCTGGACAGCAGTTGATGCCTATTTGGAATGCCCCATGATCAACCATAATGCAGTCGCTACTATACTTGTTTGTTACTTCTTGGATTGACGGTCTCATGTTAGAAGCTACAATAACATTCCATCGGCTGCCACTTCCCTTCTTGCCCTCATGAATCACTTCAGAAACGAGTCCAGTTCTTGAAAAAATCTTGCCCACGTGCCCATCAACTGGCATTTCAAAAAGCGACTTATCCCACTTCCCATCAGAAACATCTATTCCCAAATCTGGATGCCCTATCCAAGAAATATACATTCTAACAGCCTTTTCCCTAAGAATCGACTCAACAAGAGGGTTACTCTGCAGTAACGCAATAGCTTCTCTCGGATTTTTGCATTGACCCAGCTTTTCAAAAAGCCTATCCTTATTTAACATCATCTCATAGGTAAGAAAGCCTCCAACCCTTAAAACAAACCAGCCAAAGCGAGGCAATACTCTGCCAATTGCCGGAGAGATTTTATACTCATCCTTCAATGCTGCCAACTTATTTATTTGCATGAGACATTGTTGAGGCTTAAAAAATAAGTCATCCCCAAATACGTTATGGATTTTTATTGCAGTCCTTCGTGCAGAAGGCGATTCAGCCTGTTGATCAAGAAAAGCAGTCAACAATAGAAACCTTGTCAATTTTTCTTTATCTAAAACTACGTCCTTTGGCAAACTGTTAATTATTTGGGCAAGTTCCAAAGGCTGAAGAGCCCTCCCAACATTCTCCAGAATCCTGATTATATGCGCCTTATCAGAAGTTGACGCTTCCGTCCCTACATGCGACTTGACCAAATCAATCACGCTATATTTCCTACTAATTTTGTAGAAAGCATAATTATGGTTTGCGATAATACAACATGACCATTAAACAACGCAACCCGTATAAGATACTTTGAAACGAAAGGATACCTGACCAAGCGTAGAAATGGAATATTCTCTTAGCTGCTGCTAATGGAAAAGTTATTTGCTTATGGGGTGTAAGTGCTTACGGGAGTTAAGTTTGCTATTTGACCTTAATACGAAGAAATCTTCGAAAGAACTGTTTGGAGAAGAGAAAGAAAGCGTCTACCGAATAAATGACCCAATGCTCAAAACACTTCTGTTAACCTCACAAATAACTTAGGGGAAGTAAGCACTTAGGAGTGAAACATGAACGCCACCCTAACAACAGAATAGAAAAAAGGGAAGGTGCGGGAGAAATCGACAACGTCTAATAGATTTGACCGGACTATACTACCGGAGCGTATGTTAAATTTTGGAGTATCATGCAAATGATTTTTCACTCGAATAAACCTTATCCTTCTGTTGCTGTTGTGATGCATTTTTTGAGTGTTGCGAATATTGTTTCTGCCTTGTTTAATGTGGGTGCGTAATGCGCTGTTTTTGCAGAGTTTGTCATAATCGTCTTTATTCCTAGTTTATCTGTCCATGTTACTACGGCGCATGTATCCGTTATTATGTGTGCTCCACTTCTTTCTATCTTTTTAATGTAGTGTTCAGCTTTCTTTTTATTATGACGTGAGGTGCAAATCCATAATTCTGTTCCACTCTTAACTTTTTTGCCATCTATCAAGTATGCAATTTCTTTTATCTCGTTTAAAGAACAATGGGGGCATCCTATAAAAACCAAATCTGGTTTTGATTTCGAAGTTGTTGACAGATTTTCTATTGTCTTTCTCAAGTCTTTGTCTTCTATGGTTATTTTTTCAAGTTTCTTCACCTTTGCGGAAGCATCCTTAAGGTGAAACATGTTTATCATACCCATTGTTGCAAGTGCAGCGCTTAGCTGTTTCAAATTTTCTTTTGAGGCATTTTTTATACCTTGAATCACTGGAATTTTGTCTTCCAAAATGTTGCCCAAGCAAATTCCTAAAGCCCCAAATTCCGTTTCATTTTGAAGCCGAGTTTTTAGCGTAACTAAGACTTTTGGTTGCCTATTCTCACTCTTATGTATTCCATAATCAGGTGTTTTTCCAACTATTGCCGCAGCAAGTGCGCTGGGTCCTCCTTCCCGATTTGTCCAAGCGCCAATAACAGAATTAGCATATACTACCGCCGAGGATTCAGCCCATGCCAGATGAGCACCTTGTGTTGGTTCTTCTAGATAATAAGGTGTACATGTAAAAGATGGCATGAAACCCATTTTTTCAAATAGTCTAAGAACATTCCACTGTTTTCTGCGTAAATCTTCATCTAATCTCTTGCTCAAATATTCGTTATCAAAACTCTGAGGATTCAAAGTTGCTCTGACCTTTACTTTTCCGCCAGCATCCAACAAAGCTTTCAAAAATTCTGTCGGGGCATCGCCTAGAGTTTTGTACGAGACCCCCGAGACATGTGCTGAGTTTATCGAGATGAGTTTTGTTGCGTTAAAAAGTTCACCTAAGTGAACAAGGATTTTCATGCATATTTGGTTAGCCCACCCGCATTCGCCTTCATAGATGCGTTCTTCATCCTTTGTCAAAAACATAGGAATCTAGCGCTCCTTTCGTTCCAAAATTTTAACAATACCGTCGCAAGCATTAACTTCTAATATATCGCCTGTTCTGATTTGTTTAATGTCTATCTTGTCAATCATAGGGATATCAGCGATTATCGCACCCACAACCACGACTGGATCAGCCGTCTGGTTCAGTATAGCTTTTGGCGCCAATCTTTTCTTTGCTAAAGTATATAGCACGTAGCTGCCAACAGTCGATCCATGTCCATGTGGGAAACATAAAACCTTATCTTTTATACATTCACTACACAAATCGTGATTTTTCTCAATAATTCTGCCGTCAGCTGGGTCGACTCCCCCTAAAAAGCTTAATGGTTTTGCGGATACAAGGGCTTCAGCTTTGCAATGTCCTTCGACGATTCCTCGACCCTTCAATGTTATTGTTCTCATTTTTGAGCACTCTAGTATGATATTTTTGCTGAAGAGGGGATATCTCCCAAAGTTTTTGACGCTGCATTGCCGACTCTTTCGCGGTTTTCTTCATCTGTGTAAACCCTTAATATGTTTATGAAGCCTTTTAGAACCTCGAAAATCTTTGAGATTTCACTCAAACGTTGTGGAATGTGATTGCCTTCCCATGTTTTATGGAAAACTGGTATTTCCATGGGTTCGAGGAGAACTGAATGATGGTATGGAACTGATGGAACAGTTGGAACATCAATTATCACGCTTTCTGAGTTTACTTTAGCCTTTTTCGCGATGTCGGCCTGCAATTGTTTTCTGTGTGACTCTTTGCCAAAAATGTTTGAAATCATCGTATCTTTTTCGTAGAAGGTTCTTTCATAGGCGCATTTGAGCATTTTTCTTCGCTCAAGATTTTTCATAATTTCGCTTGATTTTTTGCAGTTCTTCAGCTTAGTCCATACGGTATAATCGTCCATGTTTAGGTATTCTTCTGGAGTTTTAAAATTTGTTAAACCAAGTTCTTCATTTGCGTTTTCCATAGCCAAGGCAAGCATTATCTGTGCAGCCCTTCCTACGCGATGAAAATATATGCTTTTAAACGATTCTATCCTAGCAATTATGAAAGATTCAAGAGCGGAAAGGGCGCCCAAATCCACAGCCAAATTTTCACCTAAAATATCCATGGCATATATTAGTCGAAAGATGTCAATGTAGCCATATTCAGCTCCTGTGTGGTGCGTATCTCTGACAACAAAGTCTAGTTTATCTACGTCAACAGCGCTACTTATTACTTGGTCTAAGAAAGCTTTTTGGGGTTTATGAAGAGTGCCTATTGCTAGTTTTCCTATTTCTTCTGGATTATATCCAGATTTGCAGAGTTTATCTTTTAATTCGCCTTTTTCAATTATCCATCGTGTCATGTCTTCATGTGTTTTACCAAACTCCTTGTCGAGTAGTAGCTCAAAAACATGTGAGAAGGGGCCATGTCCAACATCATGAAGCAAGGCTGCAATTCTGACCATTTCTGCTTCATCTTCGGTTATCTTTTGTGAAATATTGGGGTTTTCTACAACTCTGCCAGCCAAATACAAGACGCCAATAGAATGCTCGAAGCGTGTGTGATTCGCTCCTGGATAAACGTATTCTGCGCCTGCCAGTTGGCGTAGTCTGTGTAGCCTTTGGACGGGGAATGAGTCAATTATTTCTTTTTCTTGTTCAGTTATGTAAACGTATCCGTGCACTGGGTCTTTAAGTTCGCCCCAATAGTTTCTGGGCATTGATTTTCTCTCCTCTTGTTAAAGAATTATTAATGTATTTTCACTCTTATAATGCATAATGTCTCAAGTCACGGAGAATAGGAAAAAGATGGATGGGAAAGGCGTTTTTATTTGCATTGAGGGATTGGACGGTTGTGGAAAAACAACTCAAACTAGACTTCTTGTGAGACGGCTGAAGAAGATGGGTTATGATGCTCTATATACTGCGGAACCCAGTCGCGGAAAAATTGGGGCATTTATCAAGAAATACTGCTTGCATCGTGGAAAAAGGGTCTCAGCTGTGATTGAAGCATTGCTTTTTGCTGCTGACCGTTTCGAACATGTGGAAAAAGAGATTATTCCAGCTTTAAGTGAAGGAAAAATCATTATTTCTGATAGGTATGTTTATTCTTCTCTGGCTTATCAAGGGGCGTCTAGGCTTGATTTGAGATGGATTGAGAAGATAAATGAACATGCAATAAAGCCCAATCTTGCAATATTTGTGGATGTTAAACCTGAGATGGTAATCCGAAGGTTGAAGCCTAAAAAATCTGTTATGGAAAATCTGGAGACTCAGCGCCAAGTTCGTAAGGTTTATATGAAATTTGTTGGGAATGGAGAGCTTGTTAGAATAGATGGTAACAAGCCTAAAAAGGATGTTGCTGATGATATTTTAAGAGTTGTTCTCAAGTTTTTGGAAACAGCAACTTAATTAGACTTAAACTTTTTTTAACATTTTCCTTGAAAAGATTCTGTTAATTCCATTAAAGACAAATTTGGTTATGTCTTCTGGTGATGTGTATCTAGGTCCTCTTTCATGAAAAATTTGCATTCTGACCAAGTTTTTGTTAAATGTGAAGCGGATCATGTAGTAATCGAATCTTAGCGGGATTTTCTTGTCTTTTTGTGTTTTATAGTATTTTAGAACACAATAGAAGTCTATTGTTTGTAAGATTTTTTTGTATATGGCTCTTAATATTTTGTTTGTTTCTTCTTTGTCCAAGTAGTTGAAGTTGTTAGCTTCAGCGATTCCGAATTCAAGGGTTACTGTGCATTGGGGTATTGCAGGCTCCGTGACATCTTCTAAATCGAAGGTTTTGTTGTTGGCTTCGTTTAATAGTTGTATTAGTGTTTGTTGGAATCTTTTAGTTGAGGTTGAGATGACAAAATCTGTTAATTTATGAATATTTTCTGGGAAGTTCTCGTAAACTCCAAGCATTGTATGTGTCTCAGCCTTAGGCTCTTTTTATTTTTCTTATTTTTTCGAGGTTTTGTAGTAATTCGGAAAGTGTTGTTCCGAGTTTTTGTAATTCTTCTATATTTTCTGTGCGTTGAATTTTGTTTTGTATTTCTTGTATTTTTGCCATGAGTGTTGTTTCGAGGGTGTCCATAACCATCGTGCTTGTTATTTTTGTAGTTTCTTCTCCTTCTTTTATTACTATGACTTTTTTTTCGCATTTTGCACACCATAAGTCGTTGCTTTTTAGTTTGAAGAGAGGAGAAGAACATGCTGGGCACGCTAGATCTGTTAGGGTTGCACCTTGTCGTAGTAAATCTGCCATTCGTTTAATGTGTTTTTCTTCTGGTTTTTGTTTCGACAAGTTTTAAAGCCTCTGTGTAAGATAATATAAGGGTCTATAATAATTTGGTTGCTGATGTTATTGTGAGGTGGCTGGCTTGGTGCGTAAGAAAAAGTTGGAGGAGTATGAGGAGAGGATTAAGCAAGCGCTTGTTGTTTTGGGTGCTGTTTCTGAGGATAATACTACGCCTAGGAATATTAGAAGAGCTGCTAAAGACAGCATGGAGGCTTTGCAGAGTGGGGAGTTCACGCCTGCGGTTAGAGCGTCTAATGCCATTGGAATATTAGATGAGATTTTGCAAGATCCGAATATGCCTCCTTATACGCGAGTGAAACTGTGGAATGTTATGAGCTTAATTGAAGCCATAAAAGATTAACCGTAAGTATAAAAGGCTGTCTTAGCTTGCTACTTGAAAATTTGGCTACTAAAACTTGGAGAAATATGATGAAAGATTTAAACAAGTCTAAGCCACGAAGTCACCTTTTATCGATTTTAAGAAATTAAGCGTATTACAAGAAAGGATTGCATAAGACACTTCTACTTTGGTTTGTTAGAAGCATTCTATTAACGCAATGTTTATTTGTTTAGTCAATTTGTCAGCTAATATCAGCTTCAACTATATATAAGGGGGCTATATTCTCTTAGACTACTACAAAAAGAGACATTCAATGAGGCGGTGTTAATGAAAATATTTCATTACGAGAATGTTGAAGCAAAGGATGCAGATGAAGGAGCCTCTAAATTAAAAGTGCGTTGGCTTATAACAAAAGAGATGGGTGCTCCAAACTTTGCAATGAGGTTATTTGAAATGGAACCAAAAGGGCACAGTCCATATCATAGTCATCCTTGGGAGCATGAAGTTTTCATCTTAGAAGGCGAAGGAGCAGTGGTCAGCGAAAAAGGAGAGAAAAAGTTTGCGGCTGGCGATGTTGTTTTCGTTCTTCCGAACGAGAAACATCAATTCAAAAACAGCGGCACAAAAACGCTGAAGTTCCTCTGTCTCGTGCCTCACACACAAAAGTAAAATACTCAAATTTTAAACATCAATTTGCTCGCTAAAAATATATGCAAGTTGCCACACTTACTTTTGGGTTTCAAGGGAGAACAAGCCCATTGAAATATGACGTAATAATCGTCGGAGCAGGACCAGCAGGGATATTCTCAGCACTCGCCTTAACAGAAAACAGTGATCTCAACATTCTCATGCTCGACAGAGGACCAGACATAAACCAACGCAAATGCCCAGCAAGCCGCGGATTTGAATGTGTCCACTGCGAACCATGCTTTTTGCTATCTGGATGGGGAGGAGCAGGAGCTTTTAGCGACGGCAAACTCACTCTGTCTACAGAAGTAGGCGGTTGGCTTAACCAATATGTATCAAACAAGGAACTTGAAGAACTCGTTAACCAAGTAGACAAAACCTACCTAAAATTTGGAGCAACCGAACACATTTATGGTTCAAACATAGAAAAAATAGAAGAAATCGAACGAAAAGCGTCGTTAGCCGGATTAAAGCTTGTCCGCCAAAAAATCAGGCATATGGGCACAGAAAGATGCGCCCAAACACTCAAGAAAATGCGCCAAGAACTAAACAACAAAGTTGAGTTCAAATCCAAAGCAGATGTAAAAGGGCTCATAATAAAAAACGGCACAATCGAAGGAGTCGAAACTACAAAAGGCGAAAAATACTTCGGGAAATATGTAATAGTCGCCCCAGGACGAAGCGGAGCAGAATGGCTTCAATCCGAAGCACAAGCCCTAGGCTTAAAAACCCTCAACAACACAGTTGATGTTGGATTAAGAGTTGAGGTTTTAGCATCTGTCATGGAAGAACTAACAAGCGTTCTTTATGAACCAAAATTTGTCTACTATTCAAAATCCTTTGACGACCATGTTAGAACTTTTTGCGTCGCACCCTACGGTGAAGTTATAACAGAATCCTACAACGGAGTCTTAACAGTTAATGGTCAAAGCTATGCAGAAAGAAAAACCAAAAACACTAATTTCGCCATTCTCGTCAGCACATCATTCACAGAACCCTTCAAGGAACCAATAGCCTACGGAAAATACCTCGCAAGACTCTCAAACCTACTCAGTGGTGGTGTAATGATACAGCGCCTAGGAGATTTAGAATCTGGAAGAAGATCAACACCTGAAAGAATTGCTAGAAGTGTTGTAACGCCAACATTGAAAAACGCCATACCAGGCGACTTGAGCTTTGTCTTGCCATATCGATATCTGGCTGACATAAGAGAAATGCTTCAAGCTTTAGACAAAATCTCTCCAGGAATGAACTCGAGAGACACGCTTCTCTATGGCATTGAAGTGAAATTCTACTCTTCAAGACTACAATTGAGCAATTGCCTAGAAACCAAAGTCCACAATCTATTCACAATCGGCGACGGTGCTGGTGTCACACGAGGCTTAGTTCAAGCATCAGCCTCCGGTTTCATCGTTGCTAAGGAAATATTGAGACGAGAAAAACAGAAGGCATAGAAAAATTGTCAATCGTAGATAAAATAAGCTGTTCCCATTGCGGTGCACCAATATCTTTTGAACCAGGCGAGATAATAGCAACGTGTAAATACTGTGGCTACACTATTGTAATAGAAACTGGAAAAGCCTTCATTTTTGAGCACTCTATGTTTTTCAACAAGTATGACCAAACGCAAATTGAAGAGCCAATTAGAAATTGGATGCGTAAAGGTTTTCTAAAACCTCCAAACCTTGCTAAAAAATCAAGAATCATAGAAAAAAACTTAACTTATGTGCCATTCTGGATTGTGACCGCTGAAGCAGAAACAACCTACAAAGGAATATTTGACCGCATAACTCCACCAGTAATCAAAGAAGGACGCATCAATAAAAAGTACAATTGGCTAGTTTTAGCTAGAAAAGCCACAGAATTTCCAACCAAAGAGTATGATGTGCCCTTAGAAGGCAAGGTTCCCTACGATTTCAGAAAAATTGAAGACTTCGCCAAAACCCTTAACAGCGAAATGGACAAAAACGAGGCTGTTGAGCATGCCAAGCAAGAAATCGAGGAACACCATCGCTTTTTGATTCAGCAAGATATAGATAAGATAATCGAAATTAAAACCGAAATAAAAATAAACCAAACAGTTTACCTTCACTCTCCAATCTGGTTCATAAAATACGAGTATAAAGGCAAAGAGTATCAGTTATTGATAGATGGCGCAACAGGCACCGTCATAAGGGGCGATATTCCCTCCAATTAACATGAAAGCGTTTAGCAACGCTTCTGACGTTAATCGCGTGTATTTACAAAAACGCATAGCTCTGTAATTTCTCATAAACATCTTTTATATACAGTCTAGTTTATGGTATTAGAGGATAAGAGAAGTATGAGCGAGAAAATAATCGGTCACGGCACATGGTATGATAAGATGGCTGCAAAAATAATCGAAAGAGAGCAAAAGCTAGATAGAAACCTGAGCCTTCTCAGGACTGAAATGGGAATAGCGGCTTCCGGCTTCCCACATATAGGCAACTTAAGTGACGCTGCAAGATCTTTCGCTGTGACCTTGGCTTTAAGGGCACAAGGTTATAATTCTGAACTCATCGCTTTTGCAGATGACAAGGATGGATTAAGAAAGGTTCCTGCAGGTATGCCTAAATCTCTTGAGGAACATTTAGGGCGACCAGTGACCGATATTCCTGATATTTATGGATGCCACGAAAGCTATGGCGAACACATGGCTCTCCTTCTTCTTGAAGCCTTAGACAAGTGTGGAATAGAATACAAGTATATGTCTGGCACAGAAGTTTATAGTAAAGGCTTATTCAATGAAGAAATTAGAACAATACTTCTGAATGCCAAAAAAGTTGGCGAAATCGTTAAGGAAGAAGTTGGTCAAGAAAAGTTTCTGGAGGCATTGCCATATTTTGCAGTCTGTGAAAATTGTGGGCGCGTCTACACAACCAAAGCCCTCGAGTTTTTACCAAAGGAAGGTAAAATTCTCTACGTATGTGAGGGCATGGAAGTCAAGGGAAGGTGGCTTGAAGGCTGCGGGCATAAAGGCGAAGTAGACTATAGAAAAGGTGATGGTAAGCTAAGTTGGAAAGGCGAGTTTGCTGTTCGATGGAAAGCGTTAGACATAAGGTTTGAAGCTTTTGGTAAAGAGGTTGCAGATTCTGTACGTGTAAATGACCGCATATGCCAAGAAATATTTTGTTGGGAACCGCCTTGCCATGCCAAATACGAGTTGTTCCTCGATAAAAGTGGCAAGAGACTTTCAAAGTCTGCTGGAGTGGTTTTTACTCCGCAAACATGGTTTAAGTATGGTTCTCCCCAGTCGCTCATGTTATTGATGTTGAAGAGATTCGTTGGAGCCCGAACATTAGATGTGACTGATATTCCCTCTTACATGAATGAACTTGACTATTTAGAAGACTTGTACTTTGGACGGAAGAAACTGAAGGATGAAAAGGAGCTTGCGAAGCTTCGAGGTTTATATGAATATTGCTGGGCAATGAAGCCTCCATCAAAGGCTAGTATTAGTGTGCCGTATAATTTGTTAACGTTTTTGGCTAAGATGGCGCCTAAAGAGCGTAGAGATGAATTTATTGTTGAAAGGCTTCGAAGCTATGGCTATTTGGAGAAGAATCAGCCCCTTGATGAGGGCCTAAGGAAGCGTATCGAGTATGCGTTTAATTGGATAAAGGATTTTGAAGAGATAAAAGAAACCACTGTAAGCTTGACTCCAGAGGAAGAAAAAGCAATAACTGAATTAATCAAGATTCTAATCGCTGAAGAAAATGCGGAAAAAATACAGAACGCAATATTCAACATTGCCAAAAAACATGGAGTAGAACCAGCGAAATTCTTTCAAACCCTTTACACAATTCTCATAGGAGTGCCACAAGGACCGAGATTGGGACCATATATTCTTGCTATGGGAAAGCAGAATGTAATTGACGCGTTAAATCGTGCACTAAAAAAATCAATAGTCTCTTAGATGATAAACCTATGCAAATTCACAAGTTACTACCAGAAGAACTTGATTATGTTTCTAGACTTTAGCGCATCCTCTATCCATCAAAACGGATACAGTAATATTTCTGATTTACTGACGCGATTTTTCCATTATTAAAAAATATCTATACTTGTCAACGGTCGATTTATCAATAGTGCACGATAGGCTTACTCAAAAATCTTAAGAACATAAATTTCTCAATTAACGTTTCTAGTGTTTAAAATGATAGAAAGCTTGCCGCTAGTTATTGCTGATCTCTCTCCTATAATAGAATATTTCGCAAGTAATCTTCTGCTGTTAGCTATACTTATCACATATGCGATTCTTACACTTTCTTTCATACTTGTTTTGTTCTACGCTCGGATGACTTCTGACTCTTGGAATTATAGTAAAATCAAAGCTGTCTGTTTGCTTCTCGCAATGTTGATGTTTTTGGGACCTCTCTTGTTCTTTGTTTCATTATTCTTTGCTGCGGTGCTTTTGTTTGCGGCTTCGTTGCTGTCAGGGTATAGTCTTGTTTATCCATCTTCAAAGAAATCACGCGCCCATGCAATAGCAGACTTGGTTTTGTTTTTTATTGTTCTGTTTCTCACTGTTATCCTTTGGATTACGTCAACCCCCCAACAAAATATTTTTCCACCAATTGCGTTGAATGAATCCTTTATTCCTTTAGCGATTTGGATAAAGCGCATCGCTGTTTTTTGGGGAACTATAGGGGCTGCCAAAGGTTTCATATATTCGTTTATGAAGCGAGGTAATATACCTGCGAAAACAGGTACTTTTTTGTTTGCTTCTCTTTTTGGATTGTCAATATTTACTCAAGACATTACAGGGAAGAATGTGTTTGCTATAATTGCAGAAGAGCTTTCGGATTACGCTTTTATTGCAGGAGCGGTGCTGGCTGTATTAGCGTACATCCTACATAGAATTGCACGTTAGCCTGTTTAACACTCATCTCTTTAAACGCCCGCTGTATATGACTTCTTGTATTTTCTTGAAGTTGCTTTTGTCAATGGATTAAAAAAGCGTTGAGAATGTTGAAAGCGCTTGTCATAATTCAAAATGGACAGACAAAAGAAGTTGCGCATTTCTGGCTGTGGCTAGAACTGAGACTCGCAAACATGAGCAGTCTGACAAAAAACCCGTCTATTCTCGCTTTGCAGTCTTCCAGAGCAAGGCGTTTACATAGCAGCTTACGAAACAATGCAACCAATAGAACTTGGCTTCGACCACATTACCTGCGAATACGCAGATAGTGGAAAACTGTTTAAGAAGCGGAAATCGCTATATTTAAGCTCAAGCTCGGAAGGGCTATAGGCTAGGTGTAAGGGCCCGTAGTCTAGGCTGGATTAGGACACTGGCCTGCGGAGCCGGAGTCCTATGGTTTCGGCACGGAAAGCCGGAGATCCTGGGTTCAAATCCCAGCGGGCCCGCCAAAAACAAATTGGTTCAAATATAGGTTGTCTTTTGCCCTTGTTGTGCGGTATATTTTTGCATGTTTTACTTTTCAATTTTACAGTTATTGTAATCTTTCATCAGAATTTAAGCAAAAAAGGAGAGTTTTCAAGAGCGGTGCGTGGTTGCTAAATCTCTTTTGCGGGAACCGCTATGAGGGTTTCCATCGTATATTGAGTTGCGAATCCTGTTTCCATTATGAAACTCATGGCCGCCCTTTCGTCAGGTGCCTCAAATATTATTACACCGTCGTATCTGCCGAAAGTGAAGTATACATTCAGAATCTTTATTCCTTTAGGCGCTTTAAGCTCTTTGAGATATTTCACGGAATCCGCTCCTTTCCCTTTAGGCAACATCAAAGTCACAAATAACATATTGTTCACCGCAATATCATTGTTTTAATACTTTAAATAGTTTTGAAAGCTTCAAGTGAGAATCTTGGTGTTTTTAAGGCGCTGAAAAATTAGATTATACTATGTAGGATTTTCGTAAGCTCTTATTAATGCGTTTATGTTTTTTCCTACATTTTCGCCTTTATACCCACCTTCCAACACAAAAAAAGTCTGCTTCCCTAATCTTCCAATCTTTTTCCCAATATTGCCATAACTTTTCTCAGTCAAACCGAGACTCGCTAAGTCGCCAACATGTGCATCAAATCCAGCCGAAACCGCAACTACTTCAAATCTGTCTACATCCACCGAGCTTAGCGCCTTGTCAAGTATTTTATTGTGCACTTCGTCTCCACAATCTGGTGGTAGGGGAAAATTCAAACAGTTTCCTTCATGAATCACTCCAGTGCCAGGGTAATTCGGGTGTCTATGCAGAGAGATGTATGTCACCTTTTCGTCGCCTAGAAAAATTTCTTGTGTACCATTTCCATGATGCCCATCTATGTCTAAAATCAATGTGGGTTTATCAAGATATTTTACTGCTATGGCAATATTGTTGAAATAGCAGAATCCTCGCGTGTATGCGCCTAATGCAGCGCCGTTTCTGCCTGCGTGATGCCCAGGAGGGCGCATTATGGAAAACCCGCCGACTTTGGCAGCGAGAATCGCTCCACCTGCTGAAAGTCTTGCGAATTCAAAAATATTATCATAGGCAGGTGTGTCTGGGTCATCAACTAAACTTTTCTTAACATTCCACACGTAGTCAACATCATGCACTCTAAGTAAGTCATCTTCTGATGCGGGCTCGGGTTCCAAAAATTCGTAGCCCAGCTTCTTCAAAATTTCTGCTGCTTTCTTAACTCTCTCTGGTCCTTCAATATGATATTGCCCGTAGCCTAGGCATTTTTCTGAAAAGATTATCTTTGTCTTCATATTTTTCACAGCTGATAAGCTATCAGTTTTCAAATTAAAATATAACTTCATCCTTTTAAGAGTGGGAAATCCGCATAGTAATAGAGGCAACACGTGATGCATTCAGCAAATCCATTTGCTATATTTCGTCAAGAATGTGAAAGAACATTAGCAAATGCTGTTAAGAAGACTTTCCCAAAAATTCAAGTTGTAGACTTGGCGTTTGAGAAGCCACCAAACCCTGAGTATGGGCAACTGGCCTCTTCAATATGCTTCGAACTAGCCAAGCAACTTGGCAAAAAACCCTTAGACACAGCTAAACTTCTTGTGAAAGCAATCAATACGTCAAAATTCAACTTAATCGAACATGTCCAACCTGCTGGTACAGGCTACATAAACTTTCACGCAAACTTTGCGAAGTTTGCTGCCATCACACTTGAGTCAGCTCTTCGATTTGATGTTGAATATGGTTGTGTCAAAACAGACAAGCCTCAAAGAATAATTGTTGAGCACACAAGTGCAAATCCGGCGCATCCCATACACATTGGAACAGCGCGTAATCCTATGCTTGGCGACACAATTGCAAGATTGCTCCAAACTAGTGGGCACACAGTTTATAGACACTTTTACTTTGATGATGTAGGTCGTCAAACCTCTGTTATGGCTTATGGTTATGACAAGCTTGGAAGACCAAAACTTAACATCAAGCCAGACCATTTTCTTGGCAGAATCTACACGGTTACAAGTTGTTTAGTCGAAATCTATCGTCTTAAAAAAGAACTTGCAAGAGCAAAAGCTGTTCAAGCCGAAGAGGAAATAATTAAAATTAACAAAGAATTGGATGAATGGGTATCTGTATCCGCTGAGCTGCAAAGCAAATTTCCTCAGCTGTTTGAGGAACTTCTGGACAAAATAACTAAAGAACAAGACCCAGAAAGTACTGTCAACAAGCTGAATAGAGCGTATGAAGAAGGAAACCCTGATGCGAAGACACTCATACGTGAAGTCAGCGAACTGTGTCTTGAAGGCTTTAAACAAACTCTTAGCAGAATAGGTGTATCTTTTGATTCGTGGGATTGGGAAAGCGATTTTACGTTCAGCGGCCAAGTGGCAAACGTAGTGAAAAAACTGAAAGAATCCCCCTATGTTTTTTTTATGAATGGAGTCTTAGAATTTGATGCTGAAAAGGTGGCTAGAGAACTGAATCTCAAGGCTAAATTGGGTTTGAGAGAAGATTACGAGATTCCTTCTCTGACGCTTGTACGTTCTGATGGTACGACTCTTTACACAACGCGTGATGTCGCCTATACTTTGTGGAAATTTGAGAAAGCTGATAAGGTTATCAATGTGATTGGCATGGAGCAGAACCTATCACAGTTGCAACTGAAACTGGCTCTTTTCGCTCTAGGCTTTGACAAATACGCAGAAAACCTTATTCACTTCGCTTATAACCTTGTTTCGTTGCCAGGCTACAAAATGAGCAGTCGTCGGGGACGCTACATCACATTTGATGAGGTGATGGACGAAGCAGTTAAACGAGCCTACGAAGAAGTCTCGAAGCGGTCGCCACAGCTTTCAGAAGACGAAAAACAGAAAATCGCCGATTTCGTTGGTATAGGTGCAGTCCGCTATGCACTGGTTGAAGTTGACCCGGCAAAGCCCGTTATGTTCACATGGGACAGAGTGCTGAATTTCGAAAAAAACAGCGCACCTTACATTCAATATACTCATGCAAGAGCATGCAGCATCCTAAGAAAGGCGGCGAGAAAACCAGAAAAGCCAGCTTATGAATTGTTAAAAGAGAAATTAGAACGAGAATTAATCTTGGCGCTTGCCAGTTTCCCAGATGTTTTCATCGAAGCAGCACAGTTTCTTAAACCCAACTTGATTGCTGATTTTGCGAATACTTTAGCAGACAAATTCAACACGTTCTACAATGCTTTGCCGGTTATAAAGGCTGAACCTCGAGAATTGAGCGATGCGAGGCTGGTCTTGGTTGACGCTGTAAGAATAGTGCTGAGAAACACGCTGAATCTACTTGGCATAGTTGCACCAGAAAAAATGTGAAAACCTTATGATGCACTTTCCATTATTGCCACTGCCGCACTTGTTCCCAGCCTGTTTGCTCCTGCTTCAATCATAGCTATAGCATCCGTGTGTGTTCTTATGCCGCCCGCAGCTTTAACACCCATACTATCGCCTACAGTTTGCCGCATTAATCTGACATCTTCCACCGTGGCTCCTTTGCCAAAAAAGCCTGTTGAAGTTTTAACAAAATCTGCGCCAGCCTCTTTTACGAGTTTGCATGCAATTATTTTCTCATCCCTTGCTAACCAAGCAGTCTCAATGATTACTTTAACAACAATATCCTTAGATATGCGTTTGATGTCCGCAACTGCTGCTATGTCTCGCTTTACAAGCTCATAGTCGCCAGTTTTAAATGCACTCAAATTAATGACCATGTCCAATTCTTCTGCTCCATCTTCAACTGCTTTGACTGCTTCCAAAGCCTTTATCTCTGGCAAAGAAACGCCAAAAGGAAAACCAATGGTTGAGCAAACCTTAACATTTGAGCCTTCTAGAAGTTTTGCACCAAATTTTACATAGATGGGGTTGACTACAGCGCATCGAAAACTGTATTGAATGGCTTCTTTGCATAATTTTTCAATTTCACTCTTTGTTGCTGTAGCTCTAACATTAGTGGAATCAATCATCCTTGCTAATTTTTCTCTTGAAATCTTCATTTATTTTGCTCCTCAACATAGACTAAACGTGAATGCTTTTTATCATTTCTCTAAGAATGTGCCAATCTTGTTATAAGCGAAGCCACCATTATTGGCAAAATAAGCGAAGCATCACCCTCAATCATTATACGTTTTGCCTTCGCTCGTATCTTACCCCATGAAACTGCTTCACGTGGTCTTGCGCCAGAAAGGCTGCCATCCCATTCTTCCGCAGTACTAACATACACTGCATAGTCTAGTCCTTTTCTAAACTGATTCCACCAAAGCGTGTGATGCTTTGAGATGCCTCCACCAATTATTAAGGCACCTGTTTTCTTCGCCGAATAAATTATATCATTAAGCTCTCCTGAGTCCTTCAGCAAATTAAGCTTAAAGTCATGTTCTTGTGAAAACAACCATAATTGGTATCCAACTGCCCCATCAGTTATGCCGGGCACATAGACTGGTATTTTGTTTTTGGCTGCCCAATATAGGATGGAGGTTTCGTTGCATATTCTATTTCCTATTTCGTAGCATAGCTGGTTGGTTGAAATTTCTTTGATGTTTTCTTTCCACAAATTTTGCAACAGTGTTTGCATTTTCTTTTCGATTATTATGCCGTAGCTTTGGTTTGGAACCAGAATGTTTCCCAGACGGTTTATGCCTTCTTTGTGAAGTTCAGCGTCATCCATTTGGAAGGAGCCTTTGTAATAGTTTTTCCAGCATCTTGCAATATCATGGTCGAGAGTTCCACACGTAGTGATTATAACGTCAATAAGCTTTCGTTTAGCAAGTTCTCTTAAAACTCCTCTTGTTCCTGTAGCGACAAGATTTCCAGTAAAGGAAAGAAATTTTGTGCAATTCTTTTCTTTAATCATGTTTTCTAGAATTCTTACGCCTAAAGCCAGCTTGCCCGCTGTGAAGCCCCAAGACATTTCCATTTGTAAAACAAGATCTTCAACAGACATGCCGTCGAAAAGTGTATAATCTTCCACAATGTCTTTCAACATGAAATTTCTCCGTTAATTTGTGAGTTTAGATTTAACAGAATAATATGAAGAAAACATTTAATAATTTCTTTTTGTATTATGATGTGAAAGTGATAGAAATGGGCGATTGCGTTCCACATTGCTAAATTCTCGCAATATTTAGCCCATGTAAGGATTTGTTTTGCACTAGAATTATATTTGAGTAATAAGCAACAATGGAGAGATGAAAATGTCAGAGATGGGAATGACCGTTAAAAAAGCCGAAGACTTTTCAGAATGGTTCACACAAGTGATAGTGAAGTCGGGATTCGCAGACTATGCCCCTATAAAGGGTTGCATGATTTTCCGTGAGCTTTCCTATGCTATTTGGGAGAAAATCCAAGAAATATTCGACAAAAAAATAAAGGCAACAGGACACAGAAACGTCTACTTCCCCATGTTTATTCCTGAAAGCTTCCTTAGAAGAGAAGCTGAACACTTTGCCGGCTTCGTGCCAGAAGTCGCATGGGTAACGATGGGCGGAGACAGTCCACTTGAGGAAAGACTTGCTATAAGACCGACATCTGAAACGATAATGTATGCAACATTTGCAAAGTGGATTAGAAGCTGGAGAGACTTGCCAATGAAACTGAACCAATGGTGCAACATAGTGAGGTGGGACACGAAAGGAACCAAACTATTTCTACGGACAAGAGAATTCTTGTGGCAAGAAGGACACACCGTGCACGCGACAAAAGAGGAAGCAGACAAAGAAGTCATGGGCATCTTGAATGAGTACAAAGACTTGATGGAGAACTATCTCGCAATCCCTGTGCTTGTTGGAAAAAAATCGGAAAGTGAAAAATTTCCAGGAGCCTTCTACACAGCAGCCCTTGAAGCCATTATGCCTGATGGAAAGGCACTTCAAATGGGGACATCACATAATCTCGGTCAAAACTTCTCAAAGGTCTTTAACATTAAATTCATTGGAGAAGACGAGAAAGAGCATTACGTTTGGCAAACTTCATGGGGAATAACTACTCGAATGATAGGCGCAATTGTAATGGTTCATGGTGACGACAAAGGATTAGTTCTTCCTCCAGAAGTCGCGCCCATACAAATTGTAATAATTCCTATACCCTATAAGGACGCCGATTCAAGCATGATATTTGCAAAGGCCAAAAAGTTCTTTGAAAAGCTACGAAAAGCTGGGATAGCTGTTGTTCTCGACGACAGAGTAGAATATACTCCAGGCTGGAAGTTTAACGAGTGGGAATTAAAAGGCGTGCCGATAAGAATAGAGATCGGTCCAAGAGATGTGAAACAAAAGCAACTGACAGTGGTCAGACGTGATACATTGGAACGATTTTCTATAAAAGAAGATGGCGCAGTTGACATTGTGATAAAACTGCTTAAAGAAATCCAAAAGAATCTCTTCAATAAAGCTAAAAAATTCCTTGAAGAAAACACCACAAGTGTGAAAACTTATGATGCGTTCAAGAAAACCCTGAAAAAGAAAGGCGGCTTTATAAGAGCCTCATGGTGCACCAGTTCAGCATGTGAAGAAAAGATAAAGGAAGAAACAGGAGCAACAATCCGGACCATTCCTTTCGAGAAAGAGAAACCGTTTTCAAGTTGTGTTTACTGTGGAAAAGAAGCAAAAAGTGTAGTATACTTTGCAAGAGCATATTAGACAAACAGTAGCATCATTTTTTAATCATATAATTTTACACGTTTTTTAAGCTGTTTTACAGCATTTTCTAATCCCAGTTTTTTCAGTGTTGTTTTTGTTGGTATTCCTCTCTCGTCCCAGCCTCTTTTCTTATAATATCTCTTTAGCATAACATCGTATTTTGCTCTGTCAAGTTTCGCACCTTTTTGCGAACCTTTGGTTAATGGGTTCTCAAACCATCTTGCCGGTGGAATGTCCATTTCTTTACCCCATTTTCTGCCGTATTCACGAACCCAAAAGGCACGAATCAAATTAAATATTCTGTCAGCAATCAAGTTTAGGTCATTCCATGTCATTTCCAAACCAGTTGCAGCGTACAAAAACCTCGTATATCGCTCAAGCTCGAAGCCAAGCTCAACCCATGGAAGCCTACAAACTGTGAGAGATTCAAAGACTCCTCCGCGAATACGTTGCAATTCGATGACTTTGTCGACTTTCTCCTCTTCATAGCTTTGTCTTCCAACTTTAACTTCCCAAGAAATAACCCAAGCGTCTTTATGATGGGCGCCTATTGAACTGGTGGCGTAGGATAATGCCATGGCAGGCGCAGCATGGCAATCATAAGCAGAAATTTCCAGTCCTTTAATATGCATAGCCCAGCGTTGTGAGTCTCTGCCTATCTTTTCTGCTACGTAGCGAACACCTTCTGCCAGTAGATAACCTAATCCACGTCTATACGCTATATCCTCAATCAAGGCTTTTGTATCTTTGAATTTTCCCCAAACAATTTTCTCTTTTATTATTCCTTTTTCTGAAGCTTCCATGGCAAAGGCTAAAACATTGCCCAATGAGATTGTGTCTAAGCCAAATTCGTCAGCAATCCTGTTGAGAGCTGCAACTTGCTTAAGATTGCCTAACCCTATGTTTGAGCCTAACATTGCAACATTTTCATAATCAAGTTCAGACTCTTTTCTGTCAGAACCTTTGACGACATTACCGCAAGTCATATTGCAATGGGGGCATCCGCGATTGGAAACCTTCATTTTTTCCATGGCGAAACCACCTATGGCATCAGCTTTTTCAAAAGTACCCTCACAGTAATTGTATGTTGGGAGAACGTTGTTTTCTTGACTCCATTCAATAGTTGACATTGTGCCCTGTCTCTTCCAGAAGACATAATTAGGCTTCGTCAAGACTTCTCTGTAGGCTTCTGCTCCTTGCTCCTTCATTTCTTTAGGATAAGCTGCAGATAATTCTCCAGAACCAAGAAAGATAACAGCCTTTAAATTCTTGGAACCCATAACTGCGCCGATGCCAGGTCTTCCACCTGCCCGTCCTTCTTGGGAAACAATATTCGCAAATTTGACGAGGTTTTCTCCCCCTTGACCTATGCAAAGAATGCCTGCGGCGTTTCCATACATTTCCCTCAGTTTCTTTTCAGTTTCAAACGAGTTTAAACCCCAAAGGTCTTTGGCGTCAAGAAACTCGACGTTTTCATCTTGAACAAGCAGAACTATTGGTTCTTTGGCTTTATCCTCTACAATTACAGCGTCATAGCCTGCCTTGCGCATTTGAACAGCTGCATGGGAACCGACATTTCCATCTCCATAGCCTCCAGTCAACGGACTTTTGGCTGCCACGACAAGTTTGCTACTGCTTGGCAGAGCGAAACCAGTTAGCGGACCAGCAGCGAAAACGAGAATGTTTTTTGGGGATAATGGGTCGATTTCTGGTTTTAGTCTGTCCCACAGAATTTTAATTGCAAAACCTCTGCCGCCAAGGAATGTTTTAGCGAAACTTTCACTATATCGATTAGCTACAGCCTTTTTTTTGCTCAGATTTACGTTCAAGAAAAGTCCATTCCAACCATACATGATGTTTCTCACTCGCATGGAATTAGATATTTATCTATACAGAGCTAAATAAAACTTCAACTCAAAAAAGGAATGATTGACTTCTACTTCGTGCTATCCTATTGAAACTTCTTTACCAATTCAATAACATCAGGAATGTCTATTCCAAGCTCCTTTATTTTCTGCAAAGTAGGAACACCTTTATGGTTCCATCCTCTTCTTTTGTAGACAGCGTCCTTAAGCTTCTCGTACTCTGCTTCTCGATACTTTCTCAAAACTGCCAACTTCTCCTTCGTTGATTTGCCTTCTGGGTTAAAACCAACTTTCTCCCTAAGTTGCTTGTCATAACGATCTGCACGGCTTTCATACTCTTCCTCAGTCACTGGTCCAACAGCTCTATAGGGGATTTCATCGTATTCTCGTGTTCCAAAACCCATCCTCAGGTTAAAGATGCGTTGAAAATTGTAAACTTTTTCGCTCATAGAGATGATGTCGTCTGTGGTTATCTTTCGACCAGTCACTGCATAGTAAAATTTGGCGTAATTTTCTACGTGAGCCATTACTTTAGCGGGTTCTGGAGTATTCTTGTTGTCTTCGGGCACAATGTCGTTCCAAGGAAGTTTGCACAAGCCGTTCAGACCAAACCATGTACGGAACATTGGGAACCAGTGTAAGGCTTCTGCCTTTTGTTCGAAGGTTGGCATTAAATTGTGGACCATGTCCAAGAAAATAAGCCAAGCTTCATCGTGTTGTGGACCTTTCAACGCAAGTCCGTAACCACCCTGCTGTGCAAGCGACTCTTTAGTGACATATTCGGAAAACTCTAATCCTTTTGCCTCCATCCCTATGTCTTGCATTATTTTGGGGTCCGCGCCATATTTTTCTGCAAAAAGTTTTTTCATTCTTCGTATTCCCTGACCGACTATCACGCCAAAGCCCTCGCCCCTAGCCATCTGATGGAGGAGTTCTATAGTTGCTTCCTTGTTTCCAAAATTAAGTTCTAGACCACCTGTTATTTTTTTGTCAATTAGTCCCATCTCGTAACATTCCATTACGAAGGCTATAGCTGTTCCTAACGAAATTGTGTCTATACCATAAACATCGCAATAAAAGTTCATCTCGATAACCCAGTCGGCGTCAAAGATGCCGAGGTTGCTGCCAATGCCTGCAATGGTTTCGTATTCTGGTCCATTCACGAATACACGTTGACCCTTGTATGGACCTGTTTTAAGTTCAAAATCTTTGACACCATGAGCACAAGAAACTGCGCAGCCTACCCAACATCCATCGAATCCTGAATGAAACTTCTTCTCGTAAACCTCTTCACCAAGTTTATGTGCCTCTGGATGGCTTCCAAACTTGA
The DNA here is from genome assembly GCA_964469615.1 of uncultured Candidatus Bathyarchaeia archaeon. Taxonomy (GTDB): domain Archaea; phylum Thermoproteota; class Bathyarchaeia; order Bathyarchaeales; family Bathycorpusculaceae; genus CAYXZM01. The sequence continues at coordinate 22,235 of CAYXZM010000020.1, forward strand.
AGTTCTTTGTGGGAAGTAAGTCGAAATTGTTCATTATATCAACCAAATGTGTAGTTCCCACAACCGCCATCCTGTGCTGTTTAGGGTCAAGCGTTCTGATTTCCTTGTTGTAAGCAGGACCTACCTGTTTTAGCAAATTAGGATTTGCAGGATTGTTTGAATCCACGGTCAGATTAGAGAATTTGGCGACTATTGCCTTCACCTTCTTATTCCGCAATACTGTACCTGTGCCACCCCTTCCAGCCTGTTTGAATCTTATAATCTTACGGGGCGCATCATACCAAGAGAAGTTAAGACATCCAAACCTTGTATGCTCTGCACCCGGACCAGTGGAAACTACCGAAATGCTGTTCTTGTTCTCTCCACTATACCTTTCTGTTAGGATTTCCGCAAGCAAATGCGTCTCGCTAGGGAGCCCTTCTGCATCATCGATAATCACTTTTCCTTCGTCTCCGTCAATAAATATCACTACTTCTGACTTGGCTTTTCCCTGTATCTCGAGTGCATCCCATCCAGCGAACTTCAAGTATGCGCCAAAATATCCGCCAACATTAGAGTCTATCACCGAATCTGTTAGGGGAGAAATTGTGACTACAATGCTCTTTCCACTTCCTGGATATATTGGAGTTCCGCCGAGAGGACCACAAGCAATACATATTTCGTTTTCTAGGTCATCCCATTTGACAATACGGTCTTTGGGCAGGGCGTTCCATAGAAGCCATAGATTGAAGCCTCGACCGCCTATAAATGTATCCTTCATGTATTGCGTGACAGGTTTGCTTTCAATTTTGCTGTTTGTGAGGTTTATGTAAAGGGTTCGATTGTTGTATCCTTTTTCAACTTTTCTAAGGGGATATGTGAACTCAGCAATCACCAATTATATTCACCTTTTGGAAACTTTAGCTAATTTATCTAGATGTTATAAATTTATTCCCCGTTCATGTCCTAGTTTAATGATCATAATTGATTACAGAACTCAAGACTGTTTCGACTTAAGTGATCATTTGTTGAATATATTAAAAGGTGAAAAACTTAATAATTGCTCGATCGATATAACCCGAAAGTAAAAATTGGAGACGATTTACTTGGACGAAAAAAAGTTGAAAGTGGCGCTTATTGGCGCTGGTAAAATGGGTGAAGGCATAATTTCTGGGCTTCTCAAGTCAGGCAAGTATGAGCCTCAAGATATACGAATATTTGAAATAATCGAAAGTCGCAGCAAGTACATAACCCAAACATATGGTGTAAAATGCGTAAATAATGCTAAAGACGCTGCTTTCTTCGCTGATGTCACAATAATCGCTGTAAAACCCGCTGATGTAAAAAGTGCTCTAGAACAAATAGCACCAGCGATGAAACCTGGAAAAACAGTTGTTTCTATAGCAGCCGGAGTAACGTTAGAGTTTCTCAGAAAGTATCTACCAACCACAATCTCTGTTGTTAGGGTTATGCCTAACCTAGCATGCGTTGTTAGGGAAGCCATGATAGTTGTCAGCCCATCCGAAAATACAAAACCACAAGAACTTGAAAGAATAATAGAAATGCTTTCACTCTTAGGACGTGTCATAAGACTAGACGAAAAATACTTGAATCTGGCAACAGGATTGGTAGGAAGCGGCCCAGCATACATATATTTGGTAATAGAGGCTTTAGCTGACGCAGGAGTAAGATTAGGCTTACCAAAAGATGTTTCAACAATTCTTGCCGCACAAACAACTCTTGGTGCGGCGAAGATGGTTGTAGAAACTGGAGAACATCCAGCTAAGCTTAAAGATATGGTTACTACGCCGGCTGGCACAACCATTGAAGGGCTCTTAGCCCTTGAGGAAGGAAAACTAAGAGCGGTAATTATCAACGCTGTGACAAAAGCAGCAGATAGAGCAAAACAACTTCAACCCGCTTAGAAGATATTCCATCTTGTTAATTCAAGTTTTTCTATGGCTAGTTGGGTTCTGAAAAGCTGTAGCAATCATTTATAAAAATTCAACAAATATTCTTGGTAATATGGCAAGAGAACGCTTATTTATTCCCGAAGAATATGAGATAGAGCAAATATCTTGCAACATTGGAGGACTATGTACGAATGTTAAGTGACAAGAAAGCCTTTTCAATTTTTATACTAATAATCTTGATGTTGGGCTCCGCTGTTTCAGGGGCTCTTCTATCCTATATGTTTGTCATAGCAAGCTTTTATCTGGAGCCTGAAAACGTAAATTTAGTCATAACTGAAGTTAACTTTCCAGTTAATCATGCTGATTATTTCTACGTGACTCTTATGAATCCATCACATTCACCATCAAACGCGCGTATAACAGCAATCTCTTTTACTGTTGAAGGAAACAACCAAGTCTACATGGTTACCAGCACTTCTCCGGAATCGCTTCCTATAACTGTTGAAAAGGGGTCGTCTAAAACTATCAAATGCTTCAAGTCATGGGGCGAATTTGCTGGAAAGACAATCACGGTGCATGTATCCGTGGCTGATGGTTCTGGGGCTGTAGCGTCTGTGGAAACTGGTTTAGTAAAATTAGGACTCACGGTCAAATTTAATTCTACAATAAGTTGCAGACACTTCAACATTACCATTACAAATAACCCTGAGTCAGTAATAGGTCTCACCTTAACAAAGTTATACGTCAATTTAGAATCCATTGAAACTGCTAAACAACTTCCAGACGGTCAAAATGTTACAATCTTTGGGATTAATCTGCCTATTGGGCAACCAGTTTCTCTTCAATGCATATACAATTGGGAAACTTTAGTAAACCCGAAAGTTAGAGTGGAAACGTTGGAAGGTTATTATGTTGAAGTCACGGCAAATGCGAATGCAAGTGTGCTTCTGCTGATAACTGATGTTGTGTTTAATGAAGTGAATCCAGATGAAGTCAATATAACCGTTTCAAATTCGAAAGACTCGGGCTCGCTTGTCGACATAACGAGTATTGTTCTAGCTTATAATGAAACAGAATACATTGTTAATGGAAGCCTGTCCAACCCACCAATTCCTTATCCCCTACAGAGAGGCAATAATGTTACATTTAGCTGTATTTGGCCGTGGAGAGATTACCGAAACAAAAACGTGACAATAACGGTCTATACCAAACAAGGGTACACTCCAGTTTCAAAAACAGTAAAAACTCCTAAAGAAATAATCTTCAAAATAAGCTCAATCTTCAATCTGACTGATACAAACTATTTCTTGGTTAATGTCACAAATGTGCCATGTTCTCTTCAGAACATTACGGTTACGGAAATAAAGCTGAACACAAATCCATCAAACTTCACTTCTCAAACAATACCCATAGGAAATTGGACTCAGTTCAATTGTACATTTGATTGGCGAGCTTTCAGAGGAAGGACTGTTAGCATTACGGTTAATGCGTCTAATATAATTGTTTCTCAAAATGTAACATTGCCATACGTGCTGTTAAAAATAATTTATGCCAATTTTACAACAACTGAAAACGGCAAGATATTCAACGTAACCATTGAGAACAGTGGAAACTCGTTAGTAAACGCAACTGTTGCCAGAATAATCGTGCGCTTCGAAAATGAAATAGTTTTTCAAAGTGAAGGCGTAGGATACGTAATCGAAACTGGCAAAAATGCTACACTTACATTTTCATGGGATTGGAACGAATATGATAATGAAGAGGTAACAATAAGCGTTTACACTGCAGAAAGCCTCGAATTCGTCAATACATTCATAGTTTAGCAGAAGCTTTTCCATAATCTTTATTTCCTTTTTAATCCAGAAGCCTAAACACTAGAAGGAAGGGTCTTGGCAAAAATAAAAGTTACAGAAAGAGTGCGCACTATAGAATATGCTATCCGCGACGTTATTGTCCACGCAAAACAACTTGCTAAAACTGGTAAGAAAATCTATTATTTGAACATAGGCGACCCAGTAGCATTTGATTTTAAAACGCCGCAACACATTTGCCAAGCTTTAACAAAGGCTGTTGAAGAAGGAGCAAACGCTTATTCACCTTCTGAAGGAATACCTGAACTACGGGAAGCCATAGCGCAGAAGGAAAAGAGGGTCAATGGGATAGACATTTCCTCTGATAATGTTATTATCACACAAGGAATCTCTGAAGGCATACAGATGGTTATGGCTGCGCTTATTGATGCTGGTGATGAGATTCTTCTTCCTGGTCCAACCTATCCACCGTATATTTCTTATACGAAATTTTTTGGTGGAAAACCCGTAACGTATGAGACTGTTGAGAAAAAGTGTTGGCAACCAAATATTGATGATTTAAGAAGCAAGATTTCGAAGAAAACCCGAGGAATCGCCATTATAAACCCTAACAATCCTTGCGGTGCGCTTTATGAAGAAAAAATTGTAAAGCAAATATTGAATTTAGCAGGCGAATATGGCTTGCCTGTCTTGTCTGATGAAATTTACGACCAAATAGTATATGATAAAAGATTTGTAAGCACTGCTTATCTTGCCAAGGACGTTCCTATAATAGGGTTGAATGGTTTTTCTAAAGCGTATTTGATGACTGGTTGGCGTCTCGGTTATGTTTACTTTTTCGACCAAGACAATCAACTGCAAGAGTTAAAACAATGCATCGAAAAAGAAGCGAGAATAAGGCTTTGCGCAAACACTCCTGTTCAGAAAGCTGGGGTAGTTGCGCTGAATGGTCCACAGCATCATGTAAAAGAGTTAGTTGAAAAACTTAGGCAGAGAAGAGACTACGCATTAAAAAGATTGAATAACATTGAAGGAATTAGCTGTGCAAAACCAGAAGGAGCCTTCTATGTTTTTCCAAAAATTCATGCCATAGGTTCAAAATGGAAAACTGACATGGAATTTGCTTTTGATCTCTTAAAAGAAACTGGTGTGCTTTTTGTTCATGGTTCTGGATTCGACCCAGTTTATGGTGCAGGGCATGTTAGAGGAGTTTTCCTTCCACCCATTCAAACTCTGGAGCAAGCTTTTGACGAAGTGGAGTGTTTCATGGAAAAGAATAGATAAAGAGTGAAGCATGACTTTTTAGACATGCCTTATTTATAGATTGGTATTCCTTCATTCGGGCTACGGACTAGTTTTGAAAATTCTTCCATCAGTTTTCTAGTTACTGGTCCAGGGTTTCCTTTACCTATTTGTCTCTTGTTTATTTCTCTCACAGGCACAATTTCTGCGGCGGTTCCAGTGAAGAATACTTCGTCTGCATTGAACAATTCATATGGCGTTATGTTCTTTTCTGTAACCTCATACCCTAACTTCCTTGCAAGTTTTATCACTGCATCTGCTGTTATCCCTGGCAGTGCGCCTGTGTAGCTTGGTGGAGTGAAAAGATTTCCATTTTTTACTATGAATATGTTTTCTGCCACTCCCTCGCATACAAAACCGTTTTTGTCCAGACATATTGCCTCGTCCACTTCATTTATGTTTGCTTCAATTTTTGCCAATATGCTGTTAAGATAGTTGAGCGACTTTATCTCATGTGTCGTAGCATCTACAGGGTCTCTTTTGACCCATGAAAGCATAGCTGTCACGCCCTTTTCTTTGGCTTCGCTCTTGTGCAATGCAATTGTGTCTGTTATCACTATTATTGTTGGTTTGACACATTTTTTTGGGTTTAATCCAAGGTCTCCTATGCCGCGGGTGATTACTAAGCGGATATACGCGTCTTTCAAGTTGTTTTTTCGCAGAGTTTCCAGCACTATGTTTATCATATCTTCTTTTGATATTGGAATTTGCAACATTATTGTGTGGGCTGAACGGTAAAGCCTGTCGATGTGTTCTTTAAGTTTAAATACGATGCCATTATATGCACGGATTCCTTCAAAGACACCGTCTCCATAAAGAAGTCCGTGATCATAAACTGAAATTTTCGCTTGTGATTTTGGGTAGTATTCTCCGTCAATATAGACGAGTAATTCTTTCTCCAATGATTTTGTCCCCCAAACTGGAGAACTTTATTCTTTTAAGGTTTGATATAGTTTTTGTAAAAATTAATTGTTTTCACCATTACTAACCATAGAATTGGGGTCTGTTTGAGAGATACTTGGGCAGAGGCAACTGTTTGAAAGGTTTATCCTTCATTAACTCTTCAATTTCATTTATTAGTTCTTCTAACTTTATTTTGCGGATTTTTCCAGTTTTTCTGTCTCTCACTGGAAGCACTTCAGAGTCTACTTCCCTTTGCCCCACAACGATTATGTAAGGAACCCATTCCATTTCAGCTTCACGAATTCTCTTTTGCAGAGTCAATGCCCTATCGTCGATATCCACACGTATGCAACGCGTCTCTATTTTCTTGGCAAGTTTTTCAACATTCTTGATGAATTTGTCTGACATTGGGATTATGCGTATCTGAGTAGGGGAAAGCCAAATGGGAAGCATTGGTGATTTGCCACTTTGCTGTTCTTTGTAGGCTTTTTCTAATAGTGCATATATGCATCTTTCAATTGCCCCGCTGGGGGAGCAGTGGAGAATAAGCGGATTATGTCTTTCACCTTTTTCATCAACATATGTTATGTCGTATCTCTTGGCATTTTCAACATCTATTTGGTCTGTTGAAAGGGCGGCAGCCTTGTTTTGATTGTCAACAAAATTGAAGTCCCATTTTAGTCTAAAATAGAAGAAGGGTTTTTCCCACATTTCCACCAGCACTGGTCGTCCGAAGATTTTGACCAAAGAATTTATGAAACCTCTGTTTTTCTCGTAAAAGTCTCTTGTAAATCGTATTGCCACTTCATAATCATCTTTAGATAATCCGATTTCTTTGCAAATTTGTATGCACAATTTGAATCTTGTCATGAACTCTTCTTTAGCTTGTTCAAGGTCTCTGCAGAATGCATGGCAATCTGGCATTGTAAACGCTCTTAAACGCCTTAACCCAACAACTTCTCCACTTTTTTCACGTCTAAAACTGTAGCGAGTTAATTCGTAAACTTTCAGTGGCATATGCTTATAGGAAAATTGTGCATCATGCACCATTAGAAATTGCCCAAAACAAGCAGCAAACCGCAGAAAAAGCTCCTTATCCTCCGACTTCAGCAAATACTGCCTTGCGGGAAAACGGTTAATATAATCTGCTAAGCTTGGATGCTGGAAATCATACATTACTGGAGTTTCTACTTCCATGGCACCATACTCTATCATCCTTGCTGTGACAAATTGCTCAAGTAAAGATTTAATTAACCGTCCTTTGGGATACCAGCGTATGTTTCCTGGGTCGCTTCCAAGTTCATAATCGGCTATTTCCAACCTTTTCATTAATGGCACATGAGGTGGCATTTGTTGGCTTGCTCTTACTTTGGTTATTTCATAGTTTGCCAATTTTTGGAGGGTCTCGTTTCCTCTAAAATTAAATTCTTTTACTGGGGTCATTTTTCCATCGGGTTGAAGGATATGCCAAAGTGACTCTAGTTTTTCTTCCGCTTTTACTGCCTCAGAAACTTTTTCTTCTTTCTCTATTTTCGCTTTGGCTGGCAAGATTACACGTGATTGCTCTGCAAGTGGGTGTCCTTTTATTGATATTGCGAATTGCTTGTTCCAGCCGAAAGGTGCACGGTATGTTTCTATACCGTTTTCTTTTGCACATGACTCCATAGCCTTAATTACTTTCAATGCGTCCGTGGGTTTAGCCAAGTTGCTACTTAAATGCGCATAAGGATAAATCAAGATTCGATTAACCTTTAGCTTTTCGAGGAAAGCTTGAGCCTCATCTATGGCTTTTCTGGCCACTGATGTGTCATCGCCTTCTTCTACTGCTGTGAACAGCACGACAATTTCTTCTAGGCGAGTTGTTTTCTTTTCAGTTTCTTCAGCCACGGCTATTTCTTTCTGTATGGGCTTATATTCAATAAAGTTGGAGTGAAGCTGTAATATTCGCATTCCAAATAACCCTCTTTTTAGGCGCTATAACGCCATTTCTCAAGTTGCTTATCCTTTTTTGTTCGCTTCTTAAACTCCTTATAATGCTCTTTACATAGATAGGCACGTCTTTCATTGCTACCCACATTCAAGCCAGCAGACCTGACCTTTTCTCCTGAAAGTGAACGAATCGCTTCTGCGCTACAGCCTGTTATGCTGCATTTTACGCCTTTATCAACGCGTCCCAAAGGTTAACACCTCTTGCAATAGGAATGTGCATTATTCCTTAATTTCTTTTTCATAAAGTGTACGTGCTCTCTGATAAATCTCTGCTTTGTCTCCAGAAAATGTTGGACCTAAAGATTCGACAACAATTGATGCAACTGCGGAGCCTACACATGCGCATCGCAGATAATTCGCATCGTTAACATATTCTGCTAAAAAACCTCCGATAAACGCATCACCAGCTCCAGTCGGGTCGATGAGCTTTTCTGGTTTATATGCTGGAATATTATGAATATCGCCATCTACAGAAAGTATTGCACCTTTCATTCCTAAGGTAACGATGACTATTTTTATGCCGTAATCATGAATTGTCTTTATCGCTGAGTTAAGGTCTGATTGATTTGTAACCGCTTCAATTTCAGCTAAGGAGGACTTGTAAATGTTTACGAGTTCTAGTATACGTTCGTTTCCTAACAAACCTAAAGTAACATTACCGTTTTCGTTAAAATTTCGCACTAATCCTTGCGGGTCAAAAGATAAGCAGTCAGCACATGATTTCAGTTTCTCGACTGTGTCGTGTGTGATTTCACCTACTATTGGCGCGATGTGAATAGCTTTGGCTTTTAGAGATTTTGGTAAGTCTTCTATAGTAATTGCCGGGGCACGGCTTGTTAATCTTAAGGTGCGTTTAGACAAGTCGTCGCTATATTTAAGTTCGAAGCGAGTGGTAAGTGCATTTTCCACTTTGACGGTGGCAGTAATATCGATTCCTTCTTGTTTGAGCCACCACAAGTAGGCATTTGGGAAATCATCGCCAACTTTTGATACCACAGATACTCTAGCATCTAAGCGTCTGGCGGCAAAGGAGACATAAGTTGGAGAACCGCCTAAAACAATAAATGGGTTTCTCCTATTGGGCAAAAATATAGAGTCTATGCTGAAGTGTCCCACAGAAACAATGTCAAACACTGTGAGCTAAGCGCCTCCGCTGAATAATATGCGTAATAGAACTTAAAAGCAATGGATCACAACAGCTAGTCTTATCATTGTCAAAGTTTTTTAATAACTAAATGATGCATTATCTTGATGCCTCATTTGGGGGCGTTTGGAATGAAATTCCACTAGTTTGCCGAGCACTTACAGTTTAGCTTGTAAAGTTGTGAAATACTCTTTTAGATTATAGGATTTTGAAAAATCAAATGAAGGTGACTGTTTATGTTTACTATTCGTAATATGAGAGGCGAAGATGTTGAAGTAGTTGCGAGAATGGTAGCTTTAGACCCATGATAAGAGTGTAGAAAAAAGGTTACCGAGAAGCCAAGGAGCATACATTGGACCATTTAAGGATTATGCCTCAACATTGCTATGTAGTGGAAGACAGCGATAGACAAATTGTTGGTGTGATGGTTTTACATCCTCAAGATAAGGTTTTTGAAATTGAAGATTTTTCGTGAAAGAAATTTAGCGAAACAAGGAATCTTTAGCCTTACTTAAAACAAAACTTGCGGAATATTTGGAAAATGTTCAAACCGACGTTTTATGCTGCCCATAAGCCATAAGAAGATTAATGGAGACATACTAAATCTTTGACTGTAGCAGAAGAATTGCCTTTGCTAAGTCTCCACCACTTTCTTCTAACGCCCTTCTGGCTTCTTCTATGCTTTTGCCTGTTTGATCTGCAACAAGCCTTATGTCCTCTTCTGGTATAGCTATTTCGCGTTCAGTGAGCTTTTCACTGATTTTTCCACCTGCCACTTGAAAGATTTTTTGTCCTTGCATTTCAAGTATTGCCACTTCTGGCTCTTCTATGGTTATTTCTTTGTTGCTTGTTTTAATAATGACTTGTTCAACATCAGGTATTGCATCCATACTCATACCCATGCGTTGCATCATGCGCTTTGCTTCACGAGGATTAATGCGCCTATGCATACAATCACCTTTCTTTCATCTGACAGTTACTTTTCTAACTTCATAAACTTAACCTTCTCGCAAGCATCCACGTCTAACTTTCACAGCCACACCTTTTTTGAAGACTCTCATCTCCTCACCCGATAACACAGCTCGTCCAACTGCTAAAACCTTGTTATCTTTATTGATAACAATCACTTCATCTTTTGGACGAATCTCATCATCTGCTTTAATAACATGCACCGCAAATACATCGCCACCTTTAACAATAAACTCTGAAACATCGCTTCTAACAGTGACAAAACATCCTGCATCAACAGAGTTTTCAGCAATTCGTTTCGCCCCTACAATACTTAGCGAGAATAATCCATCTGTTGGGCGAAGAGTTGCAAGCCTCTTTCCGTCCAAATAAACATGTCGTATTCTGCCAGTTCTTTTGGAATAATGGATTTTCACGCTTTCAGGGAAAAACTTGTTGCCTACGCCTTTTCCAAACTGATAATCAGCAATGCTTCTAATTTGTCTAATTGCGTCTTTCATGTTTCAAGCACCATTAACTAGAACTTTTGCCATTCGACAACTATAAACATAACCAAATAATAAAAACAGTTTGGGTGTGTGTCAACTATTGCGATGTGAAGTCTGCGGAAGCAAAATCCATGGCAAACCATACACGGTCATAATTGAAGGGGCAAAACTAACAGTATGTAATGAATGTGCAAAACATGGAAAAGCAGTCTCGGATGAGGCAAAACCTAAAACCACAACTTTTAAACCAAAAACTGCATCTCCACAGTTTAAAGTCCACAGTAAAAAACCTTCAGAAAATACAGTAGAGGCGACGCAAGAACTTGTAGAAAACTTTAGCTTAAAGATAAGACATGCAAGAGAAAAGCTAGGAATTTCTCACGAGGAATTAGGCAAAAAAATTAACGAAAAAGTATCGGTTCTCAGGAAAATTGAAACTGGAAAAATGAAGCCAGACAATATGCTCGCAGCAAAACTTGAACATACATTAAAAATCAAATTGATTGTTCCTGTTTCCGAGGAAAAAATTCCGCAAGCCAAGCTTCCTAAATCAGTAACCCGTGAACTTACAATGGGCGATCTGATTCAACTAAATAAGAAAGATAAGGGAAAGGAGGAGCCAACTGAACGAAAGCTATCATAGTTCAACGACGACAATCTTTCGAACCCTCAAGCTTAAAAGAACTTAAAAATCTAGCAGAATCAGCAGGCTACAATGTAGTCGGTGAAATAGAACAAATCAGAGAGCCAGATGCTCGTTATCAAATAGGCGCTGGAAAAGTTGAGGAGCTGGCAAAGCTTGTGAAGGAAGTAGGTGCCCAGAAAATAATTTTTGATAACCCTTTAAAATCAGTTCAAGCCTACAATCTAGCAAAAGCCACGGGTGTAGAAGCCATTGACCGCTTTCAGTTAATCCTCGAAATTTTCACAAGGAGAGCAACAACTACAGAGGCACAGCTACAAATTCAATTAGCGAAGGTAAAATACGAGTTGGCGCATGCAAAAGAGAGAGTGCGACTTGCAAGGATGGAAGAGCAGCCTGGGTTCATGGGACTTGGTGCATACGAGGTAGATGTTTACTATGAAGCAGTAAAAAAGCAAGTGCACACTATACGTAAAAAGTTAAAGAAAATCAGAGGAAAGCGTCTTCTACATCGTGAAAGAAGAATAGAGCTAGGTTTTCCATCAATTTCGCTAGCCGGATACACTAATGCTGGAAAAAGTTCGTTGTTCAATGCTGTTACTGAAGAAGAGGTTCCAGTGGATAAATCTTTATTTACAACGCTTTCTACAACAACGAGGCTTGTGGAATTTTCTAAAAAGAAGTTTCTACTAACCGACACTGTTGGCTTCATAGATCGGTTACCATTAACATTAATAGAGGCTTTCCGCTCAACACTTGAAGAAACCATCTACTCAGACCTAATACTTCTAGTCGTAGACATAAGTGAACCCATAGACATTATCAAAAAGAAACTAGCCGTTTGTCTGGAAACAATTGAACGTATAGGAGCATCAGGAATCCCGATAATAACAGCCCTGAACAAAATTGACTTGCTAACAGAAACACAGATTCATCAAAAACTCGAAAATCTAAAAGAAAAAGCTCCAATTCCTGTAAGCATATCAGCCTTGCACAAGATTAACCTTGATTTACTGAAACAAGAAATAACGAGACTGCTGAAAAATTATGTTCGCGCTTCACTTATAATTCCATTAAAAAGTGAGACTATGTCTTTTATCTCATGGCTTTTTAAAAGCGCCGACGTTCAAACATTAAAGTATAGAGACAATTTTGCCTACATAGTTTTTGAAGCAGTTCCATCATTTGCGGAGAAAGTCAGAAGTCGAGTGGAAGAATTTAATGGGAAATTCGAAAAAATCAGCAAGTGAAAACATGCCTAAAATTGTAGTGTTACGATGGGGTCATCGACCACGCAGAGATGCAAGGCTTACTGCCCATGTCGCATTAGCCGCTCGTGCGCTTGGCGCCTCGGGTTTTATTCTATCTGATATAGAAGATAAAAAAATCAAGGAAACAGTTGAAAAAGTCAAAAGGAATTGGGGAAACGGCTTCTTTTTTGAGATGGGAGTATCTTGGAAAGAAGCTATAAAAAGATGGAAAACAAAAGGCGGAATAGTTATCCATCTTACAGCTTATGGCGAAAACATCCAAACAAGCGATGTGCTGCAAAGAATAAAAAAGCCTGGGAAAGACATTTTAATCATCGTCGGAAGTCAAAAAGTTCCTAAAGAATTCTTTTCCAAAGCTTTTTCTGATTTCAACGTAGCTATTGGTAATCAACCTCACTCGGAATGTGCCAGCCTAGCCGTTTTTCTAGACCGTCTATTTGAAGGAGAAGAATTAAAAAAGAGTTTTGAGAATGCAAAGGTTAGGATAATTCCTCAGAAAAGAGGAAAGAAAATAGTAAAAAATTTGTAGTTTGAATTCATAGTAGATAAAGAGATTTAAGCAAAGGATTACAAATAATAATATAGAGTCTGGTCAATAGTTTGGCAAAAGGTTCCCGATGTTGTCGACAATAGACGATGTAACATTAATTAAAATCGCAGAGGCGTTAGGTGAAGAAGAAGCTGTTAAATTAATTGAAATTCTCAAAAACTCAAATGAAACAACAGATGATGAAATAGCTAACAAAACAGGTATAAGACTAAATTCAGTGCGCAAGATTTTGTACAAACTCTATGATCATTCTCTCGTCAGCCTAAGAAGAACGCGAGATCCTAAAACTGGCTGGTTTATTTTTCATTGGAAACTGCAGCCAGATCAAGTTGAAGGCTTTATACTGAGTCAGAAACGTCGTGTACTCGAGAAACTTGGCATTCGACTTGAGTATGAGAAGAATCACGATTTCTATTATTGCTATACGTCTGGATGTAGACGAATTCCATTTGAGGAAGCGGTGGAACTTGTTTTTCAATGTCCGACATGTGGCAAACCTTTGATGCATTATGAAAACGATAAAATCATTCAGACGTTAACAAGGAAGGTTGAACAATTAAGGAAGGAACTTGGTGAGTGAAAGGCTTCTATCGAGAGAGCAGGCGTTGCATTTTCTTCGTAAAAGCGGATGTTCAAGAAACGTAGTTAAACATTGTGAGGCTGTTGCTGACCTCGCTGTAGAAATAGCAAAACATTGCAAAAAAAGAGGAATCAATGTTAATTTAGAACTTGTGGAAATAGGCGCTCTTCTCCATGACATTGGACGGGCAAAAACTCACAGCGTTCATCACGCTGTGATAGGAGCTAAAATTGCCGAATTATATGGTTTACCCAAACCGGTAATTTCAATAATTAAAAGACATGTTGGCGGCGGAATAACGGTGAGAGAAGCCAGGAAATTAGGATGGCCAAGAGACGTTTATGTTCCTAGAACTCTTGAAGAAAAAATTGTTTCCTATGCTGATAAGCTTGTTGAGGGTTCGCAGCGGGTACCCTTAGAGGTAACTATTAAAAAATTTTCTAAGGAGTTGCCGCTGTCCGCAATCGATAGAATTCGAAAATTGCATGAGGAAATGTTGAATTTGATTGGCGACTGTGAATGCTTCTGGTAAATTTGCTTACAAAAGTTTATAGCGATTCACTATTCGTAGCTATTGACGAATTTTTGCAGTTTGCATTGAAAGGTTTGAAGGTAGAAACCAAGATTAGTGGGTTCACCACCCGCGGATGGGTTCAAATTAGTGTTTCTGGCGAAGATGAAAAGGTGGCGTTACATTATTTAGCCGAAGAAATAGGTTTGTGCATAACACGCTTAGAGGACGTAAAGAAATTTGCAATAGTTAAAGGGTATGTAACATCCATCAGTAAAAGTAAAGACAAGATTTATGTGGACATAGGCATACACTCACCTAAAAATGTTGATGTTGCCGTTCCATTGCAATGTTTACAAGCGCAACTTCTCGACGGAAAAAAAGCACCACTTAGAGAAATAGTGGGACTCTTTGGCTTTTGCGAGAATCTACCATTAAGCATCAAAATTTTCAAAATTGACAAAGAGAACTACAGTATTGAAGCATTACTTTCGGAAAGCCAACTTGGACGATATAGGCATTGGAAAAAGTCTCTACTACAGAGGCTAATAGTCTTAGGCGCATCCTTAGAGGAAATAAAATTGGCTTTAAAAACAGCAAAATGCAATCGTGATATAGTAGAAATTGAGCCTTTAGGATTGTTTGAATATGCAGTTACATGCAAACTTGGAACCGATGCAACGGGCTTAATTCCAAAAATCGGCAAGAATTTACGAAACGCAACCTTAGCCGTTTTTAATCCAGAAAAGTGGTAAATTTTTTGGGTAACTCGCTCTCACCTATTTCTTAGCAACCATGTACACCCCTATAAAATTAGAAAACCTTTTAAAAGAATATGTGAACTCGATTTTTTCTCCAGAAAGATTATTGCAAATGACGCTGTGATTAATAATTCTGCAAAAAGCATTAAACGTGTATTATTACTTTGTATTTCAGGATAATAAATGCGTTCTTGTTGCAGAAATAATAATTTAGAAATGGCTGTTTTTCACTTATTACAAGATGAAAATACTGAAGCAAAAATCATTAGACATCGGATACGACATGAAACATCTCAAGATTACATGTAGTGGGCCGGGCCGGACTTGAACCAGCGACCTTTGGCTCGTAAAGCCAATGTCCTAACCAAGCTAGACGACCGGCCCAATATCAATAGATTCATACAAAACTTAGCCTATTTAAATTTAAAATATGCAGATTTTATTCATTTTTTACTTGGCCTTCTGGTTTATATGGCTGAAACTATTTTTTCAATAACGTCTATAGGGTTTTCAAGTTTGTTCAGTAGATGTTTCACATTCCATTTGCGTCCCAAATTCTTTTCAGCAAATTCTAATACTTGTGGTATGCTATTGAAAGTGAAAATTGGAAATCCCTTTTTCTTCAAATAATCGTTTACATGAAAACGGTCTATCGTTGAGATGACTATGCTGCATGTTCCTTGAAGCGCTGCTTCTCGAGCAATTGTTCCTCCAGCACTGACTACAAGGTCAGCCTGAGCTGCCAAATTAACAGTGTCCACCAACTCCTTTGGAATAATCATTTTGTGTTTAGGCTGTCTAGAGTATCTTGACAAGAATACAACATTGCCCAGCGCAGTCAACTTCTCAGCCAAAATCATTGTAGTATCTGGTTTGTCCTTAGCATAAGAAGCCATTGTTTGCAATTGTCTAACAACAATCAAGGGGTGTTCATATTTTTGCTCAATTTTCGGTTCAAAATCTTTCACCCAAGCAACTTCATCAACTCCATCAAATTGTATAATTTGCCTAGCTCCATAACCCTCAAAAAAAGACCTTGGAATAGCCTTGGGAATTATCAAGTAATCGGCAAGAGGCGCGGTCAGCCTCTTTGCAGCCTCAGCATGAGGAGTATCATTAGTGCATACACATGGAAATCCCATACCGAAAGCAACTCTGCATAGTTCTACTGAACCATGCGCAATACCTATGGCTGGTGGATCCTTTTCAAACATTCTGCAAAACTTGAGCTGACGCTTAGTGCTTTCCATCAATTTTCTTGAAAGAGAACCACCACCATATTTCCCTACGACAATGAAATTCTCATTCAATAACTTTGCAAGCTCCAATGTATCTGGATGTTTCCTAGTGGTTAAGATAACCTCATGTCCAAGCTTTCTGAAACACCTAGCAACTGCAACTGCATATCGAACGTGTTTTCCAGTGCACGCGTCATACCAAATTTTCACCCGGCAACCTCCAGAAGACTACTTGACTAGCAAATAACTATTGTTTATAATCGCTAAGAACTTTGTCTAAAAATTTGGCTAAGTCCTCTTCGCTGACTCTTCTTCGAAACTCCTGGTAAAGCTCTTCTGGAAGCCTCCATTTCTTGTCTACAGTTTTCGCTACTCTTGCTGGAACACCATAGGCAATAGAAAAGTCAGGCAAATCCTTGGTAACAATTGAATGCGCTCCTATTACGCACTCTCTACCTATAACAACTCCTGGGAGCAAAGTAACGTTCACAGCTATTCTCGTGCCAAATTTGATGCGAGGGGCTTGGGGTACAAACTTTTTTATATATCTTCTTCCATGCAGCATGTCGGGGTCGTTGGCGCCAACGAATTCTGTAGCTATGAATACCCAATCTTCAATAATAAGCCCTGCAGTCAAGTGACATTGACTTTCTACTAGAACGTTGTTGCCAATCCAATTCTTGCCTTCACTGGCACTAAGGGATCCAAATACTGAATTGTCGCCTATGTTTGTTTCCCTTCGCAGCACTGAATTTGTGCCAATCCTAGTATGTTTTCCTATATTGCAGTCATGCTCTATGAAAGCGCCGAATTGTATGATGCAACCATCACCAATTTTGGTGTTTTCGCCAATATATACATTAGGAAATATTGTAACATCATCGCCTATGACCACATTATCTTTGATGATGCTATTTTGTCCAATCTTTACATTTTTACCAAGGCTTACGTTTCCACCTATCATTTTCTCATGCCTCTTCTAAACTAATCGCGACTCATTATTATTTTTTATATAATTAGCAATTTATTCATAAATTGATACTTTCTATTTGCTAATCTTTCGGCACTTAATTCCATAAAGGAATTATAAATAAGTTTTTACTATTTGTACATCAGAAATTATTACATACATGTGTAGCCAATTTACTATTACAAATAACTGAATTAAGGAAAGAAAAATGCATGAAACCAAAAATTGCCTTAGTTGGTGTTGGAAAATTTGGCAAGAATCATCTCCGAGTACTGAAAGAGCTGGAAAACGATGGTACGTGTATACTTTATGGAGTGGTTGATAAGCAAGTCGAAATCTTGAAAGAAATTAGGAAAAACTATAATGTTTCTGTGACTACGGATTTGGCTGAACTCTTGAAAGGTGACATTGATGCTGTGGACATAGTAACTCCCGCAAACACACATTTTGAAATATGCCAAAAATGTTTAGCGGCTGAAAAACATGTTTTCGTAGAAAAACCTTTAGCTGTAAAATACGTTGAAGCAAGAAAACTTGTTCAACTAGCTGCTAATAAGGATAAAATTTTGATGGCAGGGCTTATTTATAGGTATAATCCAGCTATAAGAAAAATCAAAGAATTAATTGCCCTTGGAAATCTAGGGAAAGTCTACTACATGTTTGGGCATTACATGGGTTTTAAAGAACCAAGAACAGATGTTGGTGCATTGCT
Organism: uncultured Candidatus Bathyarchaeia archaeon; assembly: GCA_964469615.1. Classification (GTDB taxonomy): domain Archaea; phylum Thermoproteota; class Bathyarchaeia; order Bathyarchaeales; family Bathycorpusculaceae; genus CAYXZM01. The sequence goes on from CAYXZM010000020.1 coordinate 39,969, forward strand.
AAATTTTGCTGTACATCACATTGACATTTACGATTATTTACTCGAAGAAATTCCTGAGGAAGTCTCATGTAATGTTGCCCACTTTTTAAGAAGAAAGAATTTTGAGGATTTGGCGATACTTATCCTAAAATATGAAAATGGTGCTGTTGGGATTATTGAAAGCAGCTGGTTGCCACCAGGAAATTATAGAGATTTAACGGTTGTTGGAAGCAATAAAAGCATAACATCTGATCTTTCAAAGCAAACAGTACTTCTTCATGATATTCATATGCAAAAAAGAAACAGAGTTTTCAAAACCATTGATAAAGGTTCATTGCCTTTAGATGTGAAGTTTGAGGAACCGCTTAAACTTGAACTTAAAGATTACATTGAGTGTATTAGGACTGAAAGAAAACCTATAGCGCATGGTGAAATAGCATCAAGGGCAGTCATGATAGCAGAAAAAGCTTTAGAATCTGCACGTCTGAAAAGAAGCGTGAAAATTCATGAGAACAAATAGAAATGTGGTTATTCACAAGCCTATTAAAATTGGAGAGAATCCGGTTATTGAAGACTTTGTGGTCTTAGGCAAACCACCAGCTGAATCCAAAACCAGCAAAAAAAAGTTAATAATAGGAGATTTTCCTATCATTAGATCTGGAACCATAATCTATGCTGGAAACGTTATAGGAAACAACTTTCATACCGGTGATAATGCAAGAATAAGAGAGAACAACCGAATAGGCAACAATGTCAGCGTAGGCGCTGGAACAATAATAGAACGTCAATGCGACATAATGGATAATGTCAAAATTCATTCTGGCTGTTTCATACCTGAATACACAATAATCAAGGAGAATGCATGGATTGGACCAAGTGTTGTCATGACGAATGTGCTTCATCCACCTTGTCCAGTGTTCAAGAAACACGCCCCACTTCATGGGAAAAAATGTTGTCATGGGCCTATTGTCGAAGAGAATGCGGTTGTTGGTGCTGGGGCAATTATTTTACCAGGCATTGTCATTGGCAAAAACTCTCTTGTTGGTGCTGGTTCTGTGGTTGCTAATGATATACCATCTGATTGTGTTGTTTCTGGCAACCCGGCTAGAATTATTAAGAAGATTAGGGATATAGATTGCCCTCTGGGATTTTATAAGCGAGGAGAGGTTTATTCATGGCGAAGGAAATGAACATACCATTAATGAAAGTTCACATGGATGATGATATAAAGAAGGCTGTTCTGAAAGTTTTAGATAGCGGATGGTATATCCTACATGAAAAGGTTCACGAATTTGAAGAAAAATTCGCAAAGTTTTGTGGCGTGAAGAATGCTGTCTGTGTTGCTTCGGGAACTGCTGCTATTTTCCTGACTTTGCGGGCGTTAAATATTAAGCAAAGCGATGAAGTGATAGTTCCGTCTTTCTCGTTCATAGCAACCGCTACACCCATCATGGAAGTTGGGGCTAAACCCGTTTTTGTAGATATAGAAACAAGAACATACACAATTGATCCTGAAAAAATAAAAGATGCTGTGACAAGGCGGACTAAAGCCATAATGCCTGTTCATTTGTATGGTCATCCAGCAAACATGGACAAGATTTTGAAGATAGCAGAAGAGAATGACCTTTACGTAGTTGAAGATGCTTGCCAAGCCCATGGAGCGGAATACAAAAAGCAAAAAATTGGCGGAATTGGGCATGTTGGTTGTTTCAGTTTTTATCCATCTAAAAACATGACGGTTTGTGGTGACGGTGGCGCTGTGGTCACTAACGATGAAGAGATTGCAGAAAAAGTAAGGAAACTGAGGGATCATGGGAGATTGGATAAGTATGTCTTTGATTTGAAAGGCTACAATTTGAGATTCAACGAGATTCAAGCGGCCATTGGAATAGAGCAGTTAGAAAAGCTTTCTAAATGGAATGAGGCTAGAAGAAGGATTGCAAAAATGTATAATCAAGCCTTAGATGATTTAGTAACAACACCCATTGAAGAATCGTGGGCTAGGCATGTTTACCATTTGTATGTGATAAGAACCAAAAAGCGTGATGAACTTAGAGACTTTTTAAGTCGCTACGGAGTATCAACTCTTGTGCACTATCCAGTTCCAATCCATATGCAACCAGCCATAACTAATATTTTGGGTGTTCAGCAAACATTGAAAAATACTGAAAAGTTTGCTAAAGAAGTGCTTTCAATACCGATGTATCCTGGATTGACTGAGCGTGAAGTAGAGTATGTTTCAGGTAAAATTAGGGAGTTTTTCGAAGGCAGCAACTGATTATTTGTCTATCACTATTGACTTTAGCATTTCCATGTATAATTCAGCCGTGCCAATGTCTATTCTTCTTTCTTCTGGATCAAGTTTTAGACCATAAACTTTGCAGTTCCATTCTATCAGCTTTTTGAGAGCATCTGCAAGCTGTATTTCGCCATTTTTGTCTGGATTGACCTCGCTTATTGCCTTATATATTATTGGTTTAAAAATGTAAAGTGCAACAATGGCTAGGTTTGAAGGTGGTTTCTTAGGCTTTTCAACAATTTTTGTTGCTTGAAAAAGGTTTGGTTTTACTTCTTTTCCTACTATAACACCATAGTTTCTCGGATCTGGGACTTCTTCAAGCAAGAAGAGAGTGTCTGCGTCATGTTTTTCGAATGTTCTTATAAGTTTTTTTAAGTGACTATTGCTTTTGGAGATTATTAGGTCATCGCCTGCTTGCATCAAGAAGTTTTCGTTTCCAGTGAATATGGATGCTCTCGCGACTGCATCTCCGAACCCTTTTGGTTTAGGTTGGTTTATAAAAAGTATGTTTGAATTGTTTATTTTATCATAAAATTCTTGTAGATCTTCTGCTAAATCTCTCTTGTTTTTGCTTTCTAAGTATTGTATGAAGTCTTCGTCTGGTGAAAAGTGGTCTTCTATTGCTCTTTTTCCCCTACCTACTATGAATGCGAATTCTCTGAAGCCTGCGCTGTGTAGTTGTTCGAAGATTGCTTGCAGCATAGGTTTTAAGCATAGTTGACCATTTTTCATCCGAGCAGCTAGTGGAAGCATTTCTTTTGGAAGTTCTTTCGTTATTGGCAGCAATCTTGTTCCTAGACCAGCGGCTGGAATTACTGCTTTCTTAAGCAAGATATACCCTCATGTAGTTTTTATTATGAAACGAATTTAAAGTTGCGGTTTTAATCAAGATTCGCCTAAACCTATTGCTATGTATCGCATTTTTTTGGAGAACTTTTTTGGATCGTATATTCTTCTGCCATCAATTAAAATTGGTTTTCGCATGTTTTGAATAAAATCTTCAGGCTTTAGTTTTTTGAATTCCTCCCACTCTGTCACTAATATTGCGCAGTCAGCACCTTTAAGACAGTCAATCGCCGAAGATGCATAGTTTATTTTTTCTTTCATGATTGCTTTGGCGTTAGATGTTGCCATCGGATCGTATGCTGTTATTTTTGCTCCTTTCTTTAGTAATTTTTTCATTATTTCTATTGATCGGGCTTCTCTCATGTCGTCTGTGTCTGGCTTGAAGCTTAAGCCTAGAATAGCTATCTTCTTGCCTTTTAGTGTTTTGAGTGCTTTTTCTACTTTTTGTGTTGTAAATTGTATCTGAGCTTGGTTCGCTTTGTATGTTGCTTGTACAAGAATTGGGTTGTAACCTAATTTTTTAGAAAAGATGATGGAAGCTTTTACATCTTTTGGAAAACAACTTCCACCCCAGCCTAATCCAGCATTTAAGAAGTGCGGGTTAATTCTGTGGTCTTTTCCTAGGGCTTCCGCTACTTTTTTAATATCTGCTCCAGGGATTCTTTCGCATATGTTTGCAAAGGTGTTTATGAAGCTTATTTTTGTGGCTAAGAAAGCATTGTTTGCATATTTTATGAGTTCTGCTGTTGGAAGATTTGTTCTTATTATTGGTGGGGTAATTTCGCCATAGAATTGTTTGTAGACTTGTTCTAAAGTGTCTCCTGATTTTTTATCATGTTCTCCTATGGCTATATAGTCCGGGTGTAGTGTATCATATATCGCATTTCCTTCTCGTAAGAATTCTGGATTAAAGCATAATAGGAAATGTTCACCACAGATTTTTCCACTTTGTCTTTCTATGTTTTTCTTAACGAGCTTTTCTGTTGTGCCCGGTGGAACTGTGCTTTTTACAACGACAAGGTGGCTATTTTTCTTTTCTTTTAATGCTTGTCCTATTTCTTTAGAGGTTTCTTTAATGAATTTGAGGTTGACGCTTCCATCAGAATTTGGTGGAGTTCCAACCGCTATGAATGATATATCTGTTTTCAGAACAGCTTTTTTTCTTCCTACAATGGCTTCCAATTTTTTAGTTTTTATAGTTTTTTCCAGTAATTCTTCAAGCAGGGGTTCATAAAAGGGAGGTTTTCCCTTTTTTACCATTTTTACTTTTTCGGGGTCTTTGGAGGAGATTATGGTTTTAAATCCTTTGTCTGCAAAACATACGGCAGTGCAAAGACCAACATAGCCCATACCAATAAAAGAAATTTTATACATTTATTTGTTCCTCAATGTTTCAAACCAAGAAAAAGTAATGATTAATTTTTAGATATATAGTTTTAGTTGTAGGATTATTTGCAAAAGTTATTGGAAAAAATCTTGAAGCGTTTATTCTTCTTTTTGACAAATTGCAATTATCTCATTCTTTCCAAAAAATAAAGCGACAAGGTATGTTTTAAAAATTGAGAGTCTCCATTTAAGTCTATTCTGATTTGGGCTACGCACAAATCTGTATCCTTGTATTATTTTCACTTTTTCAAAAAACCGTGAGAGCAAGTGCTCAAGAGTTTCTGGTGTCCAGCTATAGATGTGATCAGGGTTTTCAAAGAACCCTCGGTAATGCGCTGCATTTGGAACTTTAATTATCACATACTTTTTTGAAACGCGTTTTAGCTCGGCTAAAGCTAAATAGGGATTACAAATATGCTCCAAAATGTGGCTTGCATGAACAATTTCAAAAGCATTGTTTAGGAAAGGCAGGTTATGTATATCACATTGAGCTTCTATATGAAAACCTGTTTTGACAATGTCTATGTGAATTACATTAGGTCTATCCAAGTAAATATGAAAATAATCATCATCTTGTGATCCGGAACCAGCATCTAAAATTTTCATGGTCTAGTTTTCCATTCTTATTGATTCGTCTAATTCAAACAACATGAAGATCACATATATCAATATATCTTTGGAATTTCACTTTGTCTTTGAAATCGATAAGGAACTGTTCATAAACTTTTTTCATCATTCCTTTTCTTAATAATGTTAAAGGAATTTTCATTAATCCATGACTCTGCACCGTCCTCAAAAATCCTTCTGGATGAACAAGAACTGTTGCAATTCCATCTTGCTCTAGCTGCTTTTGTAAATCTTCTCTAAACTTTTGGTAACCTTTTTTCTCGCCAAAATTTCGGACATAGTAAATATCTAACGATAAATGTGTTGGGAAAACAAAAGTATTCACTTTGAACATGGGCATGCCATGACCTTCCATATATTTTAGTTTAAAAGACTCCATAATCTTCCAAGTAATGTCTCCTTTAAATCCTATTGTTGAACCGCAAGGAGTTACACCATTGATTGGGGCATCCACGAGTTTTCTCAATAGCTTTAACTCGTCTCGGGGAGGAATTAATCTATGATTATTTATTGTATTTATTAAATGTAAACCTATTTCCCATCCTTCCTTAGCAATTTTATTAAGAATAGCTTGATCTTTTTGGGAACGAATAACATCAACTCTAACAAAGAAAGTAGATTTGACATCGTATTTCTTCTCGGCAGAGATTATTTTAGGTAATCCCCATCTTAAACCATAAACCGTGTCAAGATCATGCCTTAAACCAATAATCTTTTTATCAAAGCCTTTGACCACTAGATTACTCACCTTTTAAAGTTCTAAGCAAGATTTGACATTTAATATAAAAAAACAATACACGATTTTTACAATTTTTGAATTTTTCCCGTTCTTTTCCACTCTTCATAACATTTTACCAGTCCATCATACAAGTTAATCTTGGGTTCCCAGTTCAAGAGGTTTTTTGCTTTCTCTATGCTAATATCTTCGATAAATACATCATCTTCCCTTTCTGGCAAAAATTGCACTTTGTAAGACTTTTTTGAACCGGAAACTATCTGATGACAAAATTTAGCCAGTGTTTTGACTGAATAGTTTGGCTGTCCAACAAGGTTGAATATGTGATTCTCTTTCGAGTCAAGTATGTACTTCATTGCTTTTATACAGCCATCAACTAAATCATCAATATAAATCCAATTCCGAGTTTGATCGCCTCTTCCTTTTATTGTGAAAGGTTCATTTTTTATTGCCTGTCTAAGAAATATATAAGTACATAATGCAGAGCGCATTTCTGGGCCATATGTGGTTCCAAAACGTAATATCACCCACCGTTTAAGTAACCCCTTAACAAGTTCTTCCCCAGCAAGTTTAGTGATTCCGTATAAATCAACAGGATTTGTTGGGCCTTCCTCTGTTGATGGATGCTGTGGGGTGTGACCGTATACACAAGCCGTGCTTGCGAAACCAAGCGGGATATCATACTTTCTGCATGTTTCCACTACATTAAATGTTCCATACAGATTTACTTTAAATGCCAAATCTCTTTTATCTCGAACCTCTTCAACATTTGCCATAGCCGCCAAATGAAAAACAAAGTCAACATTATTCCACAAATCTGAAGTTTCATCGGAATCTACTAATTTGGGGTTTGTAATGTCGCCAATAATGGATGTCAAGTTTTTACGTTTTATTTGAGTCTCGATAACATCCAATCCAATGACAGAATGTTTTTCTTCAAGTAATTTTCTACACAATGCTCTTCCGATGAAGCCTGCACTTCCTGTCACTAACACACGCATTTTTGTTCCAACTCCGTTAAAACTCTCCTCAATTATTGTTTAAAGAGGCACATGCTTCTTCTATATCTCAGATGACCTACACTAATAACAACAAGCAGATATGCATTACGTTAAATATGTAGAACTTCTCTAACTCTTTTCCAAAATTGCATCCTTTGAAAGGCAGGGACAAAATTTTCAATATCTCGATATTTTTCCACTTTTGAAAAGTATCCTTTCAATAACGATAGTCCATTCATAGGTGATCGAAGTGAAAACAAAAACGCTCTGCCTAGAGCATAGTATACATCATAATTCAACGCCTTCATTCCTTTTCCCCAAAAATACGCTTTTTCAGGAAAAAGCATCGTTTTTCTGCGCAATCTAAACTTTAAGTCAAAGAAAACAGTGACTTTTCTGCCTTGTGAGAGAGCTTTATAAACTAAATACGCCTCATAGATGTAGTTTTCAGGATATTTGAATCCAATTGTTCTAAACCAACATGCGTCAACGACTCTTCCACATCCTCTAGGCGAAAAAGACCGAGAAGTTTCACCATCAGCCACTCCAGAAGCTATTGTGATATTGTTATGTCTCATTCGCTTAACAATGTCGTCTATATAATTAGGTGGATAACATGCTTCTCCATCGCTAAACATCACAAAATCTAAATTTTCTTTCTTTAAAACATTAAGACCTGCATTAATAACTTTCGCCAACTCTGGTCTACCTACCCAGCTTTCCTTGTGCCTTGGCAAATTAACAACTACATTAGCATATTTAGAGGCAATTTCGCCAGTTCTGTCCACGCTCCCATCGTCCACAACTACAATAAAAGGTTTCAGCTTTTGATTCACTAGACTCAAGAGACTCTCCTCAATGGCATCTTGCTCATCCCTAGCTTTCACTACAACACTACATACAAACTTCAAACGGTCTTTCTCCTTTCAGCACTAACTTCTTTTTTCTATTTGAGAAAAGTCATCAGTGTTTAAAAATCTTTAAACATAAAATTATACCTAATTCAACCAATGTGAAACAGTTTGGTTAAGAGCGAAATTAGAGTTCAATATTCTGGCTTCATAATATTTGCCGCTAGAATGCTTAGCGTAGCAACAGGCCTAGTTTTTACTTTAATGTTGACTCGATCCACAATTCCGGAAGAGCTTGGAATATGGTCCAATGTCAACGACGTAATTGCCTATTTTGCATTTCTTGCCCCTGCATTTCCATTCTGGGCTATGCGATTCACAGCAAGGAATAAGGAGGGAGCGGCAAAAACAGGATTTTTAGCAAATCTAGTAGTTTCCTTAATAGCGACTGTAATTTATCTTCCAACAGTTCCGCTAATCATGTCATTACTCGGCATAAGCGGAATCTACATAATCATTTATTTAGTTGCTTCAATGCAAATAATTGAAACTTATCTAATAGTCATTTTGGAGGGATGTCTACGTGCAAAATTACCTCAAGCTATTGGGTATGGGCTGCTCATTGAGGAAGGCTGCAAGGTTCTATCCGCCTATCTACTCCTATATTCTCCTTACAGACTTCAGCAACCACTATTTGGAGCCTTAGTAAGCCTAACAGTAGCCTTTGCCATACAAATTGTCTATTACCTCAAATTGCTCTCCAAAGAACTGAAACAACCTATTCAACGAAGCTACATAAAAGAATGGTTAAAAGGCTCAACAATAAACATATACTATTACATAGGAGACAGAATAGCAGCACTAGTATTTATAATGCTAATCGCTTATAATCCAATTGTTGGCCCACAAGCAAGAGGCATATACCAAGCTGCATGGACCGTAGCGAATATAATATTATATTCTTTTTTCCTATCTTTTGCATTATATCCAAAGTTGCTAGCTGAAGACAGCAGAGAAGATATAATAGCATCGTTAAAAACTGTTTTAATGATCGCCATACCAATGACAGCTGGAGTAATTGCACTATCAGACTCTTATCTTACAGTTCTAAATGAAATTTACAAAGAAGCAGCGCTAATTCTCACAGTCTTGGCTGTCGGTGCTTTCATCCAAACTATCTCGCAGTTTTTTGCCTCTGTACTTTTCGGACTTGAAAGAATTGATGAAAAAGCAGAAATACCATTACGAGAGCTCATGAAAAGTCCCTTATTCAAAGCGTTCACTTTACCCTATGCGCATTCTGCAATAACGTTGCCGACAACATTCTATGTATTAAAAAATTTCGCAATAGATCCACTATCAGCCGCTTTCTATGTTGGTATAATCGACACAATAGCCCGTTTAATAATGCTTCTGATTTTATGTTTCATTATGCGCAAAATAATCAGATTAACCATTCCATGGAAAAATATCGCAAAATATGTTTTTGCTTCTGCTGTCATGGCAGTATTTCTCTATTTTGTTTTTATTCCTCATCCAACACGGTTAACCGTCACTTTGGCCATTACAGCATTAGGAGCAATCGTTTATTTTATATTGCTGATTGCTACGGACAAAGATGCAAGAGAACTAATCCGTTCTGTTTGGCAAGAAATCAGATTTAGGTTTAAGGGATAATTTTAAGAATTATTGTTCCACAACTCAAGGAAAAGCGCCTTCAAAGCTTTTACGAAAGCATCATAATTTGTCCATAGAGCGGCGATTCGCTTTTTTCCATTATCCTTTCTGATTAGCAAAAGTACTTGTTCATCATCAACAAGTATAAATGTGGGTAATCCCTCAACATTGCAAAGTGAATATTTAGCTTTCTTCAACTTTATTTTTTCAATGAAGAAACAACTCTTTGGAGAATAATTAGTCAATAACTGAACGTCAACGTTCTCCTTTGATTTTTTCTCAAGTTTATCCAAAAGACCTGAATGGTAAAAGTTTGTGATGTCATATTCAGATATAAAGATAAAAATTTCCTTCTCTGAATTGCCAAGGATTTCTTCAGCCTTGAGGTTAATTTGTTCCTCACCCTCTAATATCTGAAATACTTCTTTTCTTTCACTTTCTGTTTCTTGTTTAGGAAGAGACAGCCAAAGATCAACCAAACTTTCCTTTCTTTTCTCTAAGAGATTTATTTTCATTTTTTTAGTTTCAATAAGTATTTCTAATGCTCTTTCAAACGGTATTGCAATAAATTTTAAGGGTTTCTCAAAAACAGATGACACTAAGCCTTTTTTCTCCAAATCACGCAAAATCCTATATGTCTCGGTTCTATGAAGGGACAAAGCTTCTGAAATTTCACTTGCCTTATGTTCTCCTGTTCTTGCAATGTAAATGTAAACTTTAATTTCGTTTTTGGATAATCCCAACCTATGGAGAGCTTTTTCAATCATCTCTAAAGATTTAGATATTCCGCTATCGGTTTTTACGAATCTCCATAATCCTGTGTTTTCATCATATAGTTTAATGATGTTTTCGGGTTTTTCAACAGATAACTCCATTCGATAACCTTACTCCTTATTCAAACTCTGAAGCAGAATCCGATTCTATTCCGCCACTATATTTTATACTTCTGAATCCCAAATATGAATCCTAAATACATGATTCAACTTTAGCAAACGACAACGTTTTAACCATGAACGTCAAAGTAACACTTGCAACTAACAAGGAGAAAGGAAATGCAAGACAAAAGAAACTTTGCCTTTAGCATAAAGCATTTTTTTCTTCCAAGAAATAATCATTGGTTCAAAAGGACCATTCTGATCTTTTCCTTTATATTTTTTGACTATTTATCAACCCTTGTTTTTTGTCGTGTTCCATGTGAGGAAGCCAACTACTATGCGAGAAACTTTATGGAAAACTTTGGCATACCACTAGGGCTGACGCTATTTGTTTTATTAGCTAACATGCCTATTTACATAACTCTATGTTTAGACTCCCATATCATAAAGCTTCCGCCAAAATCTGCGATTCTCATTGAAGCTCTTGTTGATCTTGTATTTGCATGGTTTATTGCTGGACTACATTTTAGCGGGGGCTCTAGCTGGTTTTGGCGGGAGACAGATCTGACACGTCAGATTTTAGGAGCCTTTTTGTATTTGCTTATTGCTTTTTTGTTTATAAAACCTCATAAAGTGCGTTATAGCTAGTAATCGCTGATTAGTGCGTAACAACCAGCAACATACTAATTCTATTATCTCTAATGATTTTGATTAGTTACCAATGGTTACTGCCGAATTTGTAAGAGATGAATCTTATGGAGAAAAAGGATGTTAAAACAAGTGAAAGTGCTAACCCTCCACAGCAAAAGCAAGAAGAAACTCGAGAGGGAGCTGTCGAAGAAGCATACTTTTTCCATCCTGTGCAGCTTTCAGAAGAAAGTGGAGAGTTTTTGGATGAGAAGGAGATAGAGAAGTCTAAAGTTGAACTTGAGCAGAAACTACAAGAGCTTTTGAAAAGCATAAGTGAGGAAACCCTGCAATTAAGTGAATTTTTAATGGAAGAGAGCAAAATGATGGAAGAACTTTGCTTATCTTTAAAGCAGATTCTGAAGAAACTCAATGTTTCTTTTAATGTTCCTCCACAAAATGTACCGATTCGAAAGAAAATCAAAAAGGTAATTTTGAACGAAGAAGGTCATCTAATACTAGTTCACGAAAAAGGTGAGGTAAGCTCAGCATTTTTGGCTGAATATCCACCGGAAATTGTTATGGCTGTTTTATGGAGTATAATGCCTGAACTAGCCAAAGTTGTAATGTTATACAGGAAGAAAATAAGCACAAGAGTCAATTTCTTTGGAAAAGTAAAAAAGGAGCTAAAAAACGTTGTCAAAGCGATAGCTGGAAAAGAAGGGTCCTTTGATTCTAGCAGTGAACAATCGATAGATGCTGTGAAAGACTCGTTAAAACCTGAGAATCAAAGCTAAAAACTTGTTGGTGTCCAGTTTTGGATGGATTTTTGACAGAAATCCGAACATTTTATTCTCTTAAGGAAATTCGAGAAAGCATTGATGCGGAGATAAGCCAATATAAGCTACTTCTTGAGGATTACAGTCAATGGTTAGGAAGTCTTTTGAGAAATCCCGAATCCTCAAAGATTCAAGCATTAAAAAAGAAAACTGCCGAGCTACAAAGAGTTTTGAAGGCGGGAAGCAGAAAAGGAAACAAGAAAGAGGACAAAAAAGCAAGTTCTTCCGAATGGGTTCAGTTTAAAGATGTCATGATTAGTAGTGACGATTTAGGTGAAGCAGAGATACTTTTTGAAGCAACTGAAGAATTGAAAAGTAAGATTGATAGGCTGGAAAAAGCAAAGAACTCCATAATCGACTTGGAACGCTATGGCCTGGGAAAGGAATTGCTTTTCATAACATATATGCATGATGGAGTGCCTGAAAAAATAGTTTTTAAGTCCAAGAAGAGTGGTGAAGGTTCTGAAAAATTCGAGTTTGTAACTGAATTCTCCATTGCAAAGCAAACTCGAACAGAGAAAAACATTTAAAACTTTTTAATGACTAGTTAGGAGCTAAATTCCATAAAGGCCTTAGTGAACTTTTTCATTAAGTCATAAGGATTTTCAACCACACAGCTTACACGAATGTACTTTTTGACTGCATGACTGTTAACTCCAATGCCAATAACACCTATGCCCATTCGCTCAATTTTCTTTATATTCTCCATAAATTTTTCCTCTGCATTTTCGTATCCAGCAGGGAAGAAATCAGAAACAATAACCAAGACTTTAGCCTCTTCTAGGCGTTTAGTCAATGCTTGAGCCGCAAGCATAACTGCATCGGGCAGATATGTAAAGCCACCATAGTTTAGGCCTCCTATTCTTGCTCTCACATGGGTGTCATACTTTTCAAAAAAGTCTTTGATAACATAAAATTTGTTGTTAAAGGCGTACATACCCCATGCTTCTGGGTCGAGAATGAGCATTTTCGCTACTTCAGCTAGGCATAAGGCTATTCCGCGAACTTCTCCTTTGAACATGCCTAGGCTGTGGCTTGCATCTATTAGTATCGACCATGCGTCCTCTCTTGTCTGAAGTTCCTCTCGTGAAAATATGTCTGTTCGTTGACTTTTGCTGGCAATTACTTGTATAGCTTCTTGTAAATCGACGAATCCGCTTTCTTGTCTAAAATCTTCGCCGCCGACGTTTTTCAATAGTCTTAATCGATACAATACACGTCTTATTGGACTGCTCAGTAGTTCTCTCTTTCTTTGGAATTCAGCATAGTCTTCTATTGGAAACACGAAATCTTCAAAACATGTGTTCTTTCCTATTTCAACATAATTTTTTAAAATCTTTAACTTCGAGTCCTCCCGTTCCTCCCATGTCTTTAAAACTTGCTGTGCTTCGCTTTCTTTCAAACCTTGAAGTATAGTTTTGAACCCTTCTTCACTCTTTATTTCTGGATTAAGAATAGTTAATGCTTCGGGCAATATCTGGTGTATTTCCTCTTCTCTAGGTATATAAGTATTGTAAAAGATATCGTTTGTTCCATGGCTTTCTGCATATAGAAGGGATGGAATTTCAAAAGTTTCCCCATAGAAAGCTAAAGCATTATAAATTTTTGTAGCAGCATCTATTCGCTCATCAATTGTAGGATTTTCTTCTATCTTCCAAAAAATAGAGGTGATAGCCTCAACATCTTTAAGCATCTCATCAGTCAAATTTCCCTTGAACCTTCCTAGGTTGCAACTCAGAAGAGTTGAAACCATAATTCGTGACAATTTGTTCGGGAGCTCTTTGACGTCTTTCATTCGTGCATAAGAAATAGCATTTGCATAAGCAATTTCTGGAAGCATCCATTGAAATGACCCTGCCAAATTCTTGTTTATTGCAGAATCTTCAACAAGGCTAATTACAAACGTTGATAGAGTGGGATTTTTCCCCTGCGCCCATTTTGAGTACGCCGAAAAATCTGACAAGTGCGAATGCATACTTAGGTGATATACTGATGCTTTAAACAAATTCCATATAATTTTCTTATGAGTAGAATCATGTAGACTGAATTTTAATCCTTGGAAATAAACTTGTTTGTTCACGAGTTTTCTGGGCATAACAAAATGAAGAACAAAACCTTTGCTGTCCTTTCCTAGGTAGGGATACCTCAAATCATCATGAAGAAGAATCTTCAGCTTATCACTTGTCTTTTTTGTTATTTGGTGTGCTGTAGACCATGCAAAATCAGAAAAGCTCAATTTTTCAACCCATATTTTATGATTCGAAAATAGATTCGACTACACGTTTTACAGCAGCTTGTATCTCTACATCATCGCTTGTTGTTCCAACTATTGTTTCTACAGCAGCCTCTATAGGGCTGCATCCATCTGCAACTAAAGTTGCCCAATTGATCAAGTCTCCCGGTGAGGGGCCATAGGGTAAGTCACCGTTCTTGTACTGTCTTCTAAGTTCTGCACCAACTTGAACTATTTTTTTAGCCATTTTTTCGTCTACTCCGCCTCTTTTCTTGATGAGTTCTATTTCGTCACTTGATATTTTGTCGCCTATGCTTAGGTAATCAAAATTTATCCATACAGACATTCGCCTTCTTAAAGCGGCGTTTAATGGTTTTGTACCCACGAATTCGGCGGAGAAGGGGTTCATTGAAATTACCAAGTAACCAAATGGGTGTCTGTGGACTATTTCGTTGTCTTTCTCTGTGAGAACAAGATGGCCTCTCGTGTCTAGAACTGGATTTAGCCTTGTTGCTATATCTTGCTTCATCATGTTTGCTTCGTCTAAATAGAGTAATCCGCCATGTCTACACCACATTACTATTTGACCGTCAATCCAGTTTTCTTTTCCTAGTCCTATGTATCTACCAAACAAATCATAAGCGGATGTTTGTAAACCACAATTTATTTCCCACATAGGAAGCCCGCAGAGCTCAGCTATCAAGTAAACTATGTGAGTTTTTCCAGTTCCACTTGGCCCGATTAAGGCGGCTTGCTTAAAATAAAACAATGCACGAACAATTCTTTCGACATAATTAAATCCTTTGTCTATGTATTCTGGAGTGCCATGTGGCACAAGTGAACGTACAGAATCTGGGAAAAAGTATCCTTGATGGAGGTCGTACTTTTCTATTCGATATTTTTTTCGAAGTTCAGGACGGGACGATAAGCCTATATCTGCTGATTTTGTTATTGAGACTGATAGTTTTGTGTCATTAACATTGGTTTTTATTTGTTCTTCTACAACGTATACTGCTTCTTTGTTTTGTTTTTTTCCACCTTGGAATCCGAAGCCGACAGCTTCTGCAACTATTGGCTTTTCTGTTAATTTTTGTTTAATGTTGGGCAGAATTGTCCCTCCTAAGTCTTTCACAACTTTATTCGTGGGAAGAGATATAAATATTACTTCTCACGATTCAATACATAGAATTAATCCACGCAATTACAATAAAAGCTCACTCAAAATTCTCTGCAGCTCGTTTTTGTCTTTTATACTTCTAAAAATTGCCTTTCCTGTGCCATAAAGCCGAAAAGAGATATTGTTATAGGTTAATTCAAATATTATGCCTGAAATGGATTTTTTTGTTTTTGATTTTTTCAGAATTTTTGCAATAGCCTCGCCTTTTTTCTCATACTTAAATATAACTATAACATCTTTCTCTTCGCCACATGTTCCCTCGATTCTTGCCACATAATCTTCTAAGGTAAGCATTAAACCTGTTCTATCTCCTTCAATACTTCTATAAATCGGTCAACTTCCTCAGGGGTATTATAGATGTAGAAGCTTGCTCTGGTTGAAGATTTTAGCTCTAATACTTGATGCAATGGCTGAACGCAGTGGAAGCCACTTCTTATCATTATTCCATAATTGTCAAGAAATAAGGCAACGTCATGCGAGCTTAACCCTTCAACATTAAAAGGAATTATGCCACATTTAACAGATACATCTGTTGTTCCATAAATCTTGACTTTTCGGCATTCTTGCATGCGTTGCAAGGCGTATTGTGTCAACTTGCATTCGTGTGCCTTAACGTTTTCCATACCTATTCTTTGCAAATATTTTACAGCTTCCATAAATCCAACGCCACCACTAATATTTGGTGTTCCAGCCTCAAACTTCCAAGGCAAATCATTCCATGTAATTGAACAATGTTTCATTGCTTGGTTAAAAGAAACTTCTCGTATCATCTCGCCTCCGCCTTGAAACGGCTCCATTTTTTCAAGAATTTCATGTTTACCATATAAAGCTCCTATGCCTGTTGGACCCAGCATTTTATGTCCAGAAAAGGCGAGAAAATCTACATCTAAGTCTTTAACATCAATAGGTAAGTGTGGAACTGATTGCGCCCCGTCTATGAGCGTCAATGCACCATACTCATGTGCAATTTTCGCAACTTTTTTCACATTGTTTATGACACCACTAAAGTTTGAAACATGCGAAATGCAGACAATCTTGGTTTTTTTAGAGATTATCCTCTCAAGAGCTTCATAATTTAGGGTTCCATCATCATTTATTTCTGCGTATTTGATGTTAAATCCGTTTATTCTTGAAAGGATTTCCCACGGAACAATGTTGCTGTGATGCTCCATCAAAGACACTATAACTTCATCATCCTTCGTTAAATTATGAAGACCCCACGCATAAGCCACTAAATTTATTGCTTCTGTTGTGCCTCTTACAAAAATTATTTCTTCTATGCCTTCTGCGTTTATGAATTTGGCAACTTCTTCATGTGCATTCTCGTAAAGTTCAGAGGCTTCTTGTGAAAGCGTGTGGACAGCCCTATGAACGTTTGCATTATGATTTTCATAGAAATTTTTGATAGCCTCGATTACCTGTTTTGGTTTTTGTGATGATGCAGCATTGTCAAAGTAGATTAATGGGTGATTGTTTATTTTCCGTTTCAATATTGGAAAGTCTTCCCGAAGCTTGTATGGATTTAACATTATTTTTCCTCTTCCAATTTCATTCTTTTCGAAAGAACTTTGGCTAATTCTTCCTCTTCTAATGCTTGTTTTTCCTCAAAACTCAACTCGTCATGCAGCCAATTTGGCGTTAATTGTTTGTTCTTGTAGTATTTTCTTATGGCTCTTTTTAGTGCTCCTACAGCCAGTATTCCACAATGAAATTTTACGCTTGGCAATCCTCCTACAGCTTCTGCAACATTTTTCCAAGAGATTTTCCATGCATTTTCAAGAGTCATTCCTTTAATCATTTCAGTAACTATGCTTGAAGTTGCAATGTTTGCGGCACAACCATAACTTTCAAAAGACGCCTTTTCTATAACCTCATGTTCATTAATTTTCAAATAGAAAGTTATCATGTCTCCACACGCTGGGTTGCCTGCAATCGCCGTCACTGTAGCGTCTTCCATTTTTCCCAAATTTTTCGGGTTCTTAAATAGTTCAAGAACTTTCGGATTGTAGGGTAAAGGTATTCGCGACATAATCACTCCGCTCCTGTAGAGCCTGTTATTCTCCTTATCCTTTCAACAGCCTTGGGGAATACTCTTAAAACATACTCCATGTCTTCATCCGTATGATATCGTGTGACTTTCATAAGTATACTCCCATGAGCTTCTTCGTATTTTCTCCCTATGGCAACAAGGACGTGGCTGGGTTGAAGAAGCCTTCTTGTGCATGCACTTCCACTTGAAACATAGACCCCGCTGAGGCTAAGCTCTATTGTCAAGGCTTCACCCTCACATTTAAGAAAGCTTATATTTACATTGTCTGGGGCTCTCTTCGAACCTTTTGGTCCATTTAGCCTAACATCTTTTACTCTTTCAAAAATTCCTTCCATTAGTTTATCTCTTAATTCTTTCATACGCCCCACGTTTTCCTCAAACTTGTCAAAGGCTAGTTCAGATGCTTCAGCGAAACCCACAATTAAAGGCGTATTTTCGATTCCAGGCCAAAGCTTTTGCGTTCCTATTTGACCTTCTAAAATTTTTTCTATGCTAACGCCTTCTTTAACATATAAGACTCCTATTCCTCTTGGTCCCAGAATTTTGTAGCTGCTTATAGTTGCTAAATCAATAGCCAAATCTTGCATGTTCAGGCTGGTTTTTCCGTAAGCGTCTGAAGCATCTGTGTGGAAAATTGTTTCTGGATTTTTGTCTTTAACTATTTCCAATGCTTCTTTTGTTAGTTGTATAGTTCCGATTTCATGGTTAACGGCTGATAGGCTTACAAGAATTGTTTCTTTATCTATTGCTTCATTCAATTTTTCAAGATTTATGAAGCCTTCTGCATCAACAGGAATTTTTATTGTGGTGAATCCATATTTTTGGAGCATTTCAGTTGTATGTAAAACGCTTATAGGCTCAACTTCTGAAATTACAATTTTTTTGCCTTTTCCTTTTTTAGAGAAGGCAGTTCCCATTAATGCTAAATTATTTGCTTCAGTTTCCCCAGGAGTAAAATTAACTTCCTCTAGAGTTTTACATCCTAGAAATGTAGCGATTTTTTGCATTGATTCCATAATTGTTTCGAAGGCTTCCCATCCAGGTCTATGCGTCAGCGTCGGGTTGCCGTATGCTCTTTGATTATAATATGGTAACATTGCATCAATTACTTCTTTTGGGACTATGCTCGAGTTTTCTATGTCTAAGTAAACTTCATGTTTTAATCTTTCATGTGCTTTAAGCAGTTCTTTTACGTTTTCAATCATTCCAACTCAATCCTCTGAAAGCAAAGCCTACGTTCCAATGTTTAGTATTGACTCTTTCTTATAGAAAAACATAACTTATAAGGAACACAAGTATTCACATAAGATTTTAAATTGTTGATGTCGTAATTGCTTTTGTAAGAGAGAAATGGGCGCATACTCGTGAAAATAACAGATTTATCGATACCTGAATTCGTCAAGGAGATATTAATGCGGTCTGGGATTGTTGAGCTTTATCCCCCTCAAGAGGAGGCAATAAAAGCTGGGGTTCTTGAAGGAAAAAATCTTGTTTTAGCTAGTCCAACGGCGTCTGGAAAGACTTTGATTGCAGAGTTTTGCGCTCTTAAACATGTATTGGAGAAAAATGGAAAAGTTGTCTATTTGACGCCTCTGCGTGCTTTGGCAAATGAAAAATTTGAAGAATTCAAAAAATATTCTGTAATAAGCAAGGCTGATGGAAAACGAGTTAAAATAGGCATAAGCACCGGTGATTTTGACACTGGTGACCCATGGTTAGAGAGATATGATATAATTATAACTACGAATGAGAAGGCTGATTCGCTTCTGAGGCATAGAGCCAAATGGATGGATGAGATTTCGCTGATAGTAGCGGATGAAGTGCATCTGCTAAATGAAGCAGAGCGCGGTCCAACTCTTGAGGTTGTTTTGGCAAGACTTATGCAGATTAACCCAGACATGCAAATTCTAGCCTTAAGCGCGACAATTAATAATGTCGAGGAAATTGCAGGATGGCTTAAAGCTGACTATGTTACAACAGAATGGCGCCCAGTCATTTTAAAAGAGGGCACAATCCTGCATGACGAGATTCTATTCAGGGATGGTGACGCCCGAAAAATAGAAAGAAAAACAAAAAATACAGCCATAAACATGGCTTTGAACGCTGTGAAATCTGGTGGACAAGCATTAATTTTTGCATCAACACGAAAAAATGCAGTTATACTTGCAAAAAAAGTTGCAAGCGAAATTGAAGAGGTCTTATCCAAACCAGCTAAGAGATCTCTAGAGCATGAAGCCGAGAAAATCTTGACTACTGGTGAAAAAACTAGGATTAGCGAAACTTTGGCCACGCTTGTTAAGTGTGGAACAGCTTTTCACCATGCTGGTTTAGGTGGGGGACACCGCAAGATAATAGAAGACTCATTTCGACAAGGAAAGATTAAGGTGTTAACAGCCACGCCTACATTAGCTTTCGGTGTGAACCTTCCTGCTAGGGTAGTAGTCATCCATGACTATAGACGGTATGAACCTGGCTATGGCTTCTATCCAATTAGTGTTTTGGAATACAAGCAGATGGCTGGTAGGGCTGGAAGACCAAAATATGATAAGGTTGGCGAAGCCGTACTTATTGCGAAGACTGCTGATGAAGCAGACTATCTGATGGAGAGTTACATTCTAGCGCGTCCAGAGCGGATATGGTCGAGGCTTGCTGTTGAAAGAATCATGCGTTCGCATGTTCTTGCAACAATTGCAGCAGATTTTGCTCATACAGAGCGTGGCATTTACGACTTTTTTGGTAGAACTTTTTACGCTTACCAATATGATGTTAGCGTCATTAGAAGCATCATTACGAAAATTCTCAAATATCTTTACGATGAGGAAATGATTGAAGTTAGCGGCGAAAACATTTTTGCCACAAAATTTGGAAAACGAGTAAGCGAGCTCTACATTGACCCGGTTTCAGCAGTCATCATACGCGATGCATTAAAACTGAAACCCTCATACTTGACAGACTTGGGTCTACTTCATATGGTTGCGCATACGCCAGATATGGGTCCAATATTGCGACCCTATTCACATGAATTAGATGAAATTGCGGTTTTCATGGAAGATCATAGAGAAGAATTTCTAGTGGACGTGCCCGATGAGTGGGAAAATCGAATCGTCTATGAGCAATATCTTGCCGAAGTAAAAACAGCCATGGTTTTGAAAGCGTGGATAGAAGAAAGAAGTGAGGATGAAATAATTGAAAGATTCAGGGCACAGCCTGGCGACCTTTACAGAACAATCGAAAACGCAAAATGGCTGCTTTACGCAACACACGAGTTGGCTGTGCTTTTCGGCATCAGACTAGTGTTGCCAAAAACTCTTGAGCTTATGGAAAGGGTTGAAAAAGGAGTAAAGAAGGAACTGTTGCCCATTGTTAAGTTGGAAGGAGTTGGGAGAGTTCGTGGGCGCATACTATATAACACAGGATATAAAACTTTAGATGACATAAAAATTGCAAAAATTGAGGATTTAACAAATCTGCCATTAATAGGACCGAAGCTGGCGAGGAAGATTAAAGAGCAAGTTGGTGGTTTCGTGAAAAAGGAAGCATGGGAAAAGCTTGAAGAGGAAGAATGGAAACAAAAGGCTTTAACAGAATACTAAGCCAATCCTCTAGCCCTACGTTCCCTCATTGTTTTTTTAACTGCATACTCTACTTGCTTTTTGGCTGTTCCTAAATAATTCTTCGGATTTAAAACTGCATCAATCTCTTTTTCCGCAAGTTTCCTACTCACAACCTTGTCTTCGTGAAGTATTTCTTTGAAATGTCGTTTTTCTGTTTCACTTTTTATTGTCAATTTTCTTAGAAGCTCATGTGCTTCTTGGCGACTCATGCCCTTCTTTGTCAATGCTATCATGACAGCTTCTGACATGGCGCGTCCTTGCGTCAGTTCAATGTTTTTTAGCATGCGTTCTTCGTCCACACGTAACTTAGCCACGATATTAGTCATTAGGAAAAGCATGTAATCAACTAAAATGCATGTTTCAGAAAATATGAAACGTTCTGCAGAGGACTGTGTCAAGTCTCGTTCATGCCAAGTTACAATATTCTCCAAAGCTGGAATAACCATGCTTCTAACAATTCTAGCTAGCCCACAAACCCTTTCACAAAGCTCAGGATTTCGTTTATGAGACATTGTTGAACTTCCTACTTGCCTTTCTACCTCAAAAAGTTCAAAAAGTTCTCCAATTTCAGGTCTCTGCAATTCACGAATCTCTGTAGCAAAATTGTCAAGTGAGGAAGCAATAATAGCCAGCAAACATATAAGCTCTGCGTGATGGTCTCTCTGCACAATTTGCGTAGAAATCTCTGCAGGTTTAAGCCCTAAACGTTGCATAACAAGCTCCTGAATTTTCATGGCATTCTTGCCTAAACCCGCTTGTGTGCCCACGGCACCACTCATTTTTCCAACCAGAACACGTTCTTTGCATTGCCTGATTCTTTGGATATGCCTGGAAATCTCGCGCATCCAAACCGCAAATTTGAAGCCTAAGGTTATGGGTAAAGCATGTTGACCATGAGTTCTACCCATCATCAGCGTATTTTTATACTGTAAAGATTTTTCCATCAGAACTTTCTCAAATTCGTTTAGCTTCTTCTCAATCAACTTTAAGGCTTCTTTTAATTGAAGTGCATTAGCCGTGTCCACAATGTCATAGCTTGTTGCTCCAAGATGCACATATCCGCCGCTTGGTCCGCAAACTTCTGCCAAGGCTCTGACTAAAGAAGTAATATCATGCTTTATTTCACGTTCTATTTCCTTTATACGGCTCAACTTGACATATTCTGTCGAAGCCATAGCCACAATCTTTTCAGCATCCTTTCGAGGAACGTTGCCAACCTCGGCATGCGCCCAAGCTAATGCGGCTTCTACATCAAGTAGCCTCTGGATACGTGACTCTTCTTCAAATATTCTCCGCATTTCAGCTGTTCCATAGCGTCCCGTATCAATAGGACTTGTTTCTATTGGTAGAATAGGCATGTTTCACTCTCCTCGCCAGAAAGTAAAGCGATTAAAGATTAATGTTTTACGATAGCAGTGCATAATGTCATGTAATTAAAGGCTATTCAGTATGGGTGCGTTGATAGCAATCATAAACAAAAAAGGCAGAGATGCAACAGAAAGAGCAGTTGCAATGCTCAAAATGCTGAAACATGATGGTATTAAAGCCTTTGGAATTGCATCATCCACAATTGTAAAGATAGAGAAGTCTATTGAAGATTTGCAGAATCAAAACTTAAATATGCCAACGATTGTTGGGCATGCTTTCTCAAAAATTTTTGCTTCAGACAAACCTCAACCAATAAAACTTGAAAATGCTGCACTAGTTTTTGAGGGAAGATTTTATCCGACATCGCCAAAATTTTCTGACATGGAAATTGTTGCCCAGAAACTTCAAAATCGAAAAGAAGCAGTCAATACACTTTTTGACTCTGAAGGATGTTTCGCTTTTGCAATGGTTAAATCAGAAAAAATTGTTGCAGGTAGAGATGTTATGGGTATTAGCCCCTTCTATTGGGGCGAAAACTTGGAATTTGCGGCTTTGGCTTCGGAACGTAAAGCCTTATGGAAAATAGGGATAAAAAATGTAAAATCATTTCCTCCGGGACATGTTGCGCTGGTTGATAGAAAAGGCTTTCAGTTTCAACGTGTAAAAACTCTTGCCTATTCCAAGGCAAAACAGGCATCAGTGCAAGCTGCTGCAAAGCAATTGGAGAAACTTTTGCTTCGCTCTGTTCAAGACAGAGTATTTGGGATAAACAAAGTTGCTGTGGCTTTTTCTGGAGGGCTCGACAGTAGTCTAATCGCGTTTTTAGCCAAAACTGCTGGAGCAAATGTACATCTAATACATGTAAGTCTTAAAAATCAGTCAGAAACAGAACACGCGAAAAAAGCGGCAGAAATGCTTAACCTTCCACTTCATGTGCACCTCTATAGTGAAAAGGATGTGGAGAAAATTCTTCCGAGAGTATTTTGGTCGATTGAGGAACCAGACTCAATCAAGGCAAGCATAGGGGTTCCTTTTTTTTGGACGGCTGAGAAGGTTGCAAAAATGGGTTTAAAAGTGTTGTTGGCTGGGCAAGGCGCTGATGAACTCTTTGGTGGCTACAAGCGATACGTAAATGATTATTTACGATATGGCAACGAAAAAGTGCATAGAATTTTGTTTAATGATGTTCTTAAGATGTATGAAACCAACTTTGAAAGGGACTTTAAAATCTGCAATTTTCATAACGTGGAACTACGTTTACCCTTTGCAACGTATCAATTATCAAAATTCGCCATAAATCTGCCTGTAACACTAAAAATCAGATTGCCTGATGATGGATTGCGAAAACTTGTTTTAAGGCAAGCTACAGAAAATCTTGGACTACCGCAACTCATAGTTAAAAGACCAAAGAAAGCGATGCAATATGCAACTGGCGTAAATAAAATCTTCTCAAAATTAGCAAGCAAAGCCAAGCTTTCAGTTAAAGAATATTTGCAGCAAAAATTCCAAACAACCGTCAAGAAGATGATTGAAAATGAATAAAACAGCCATAATTTTTTCACCCAAATATTATCGGCATAGCACTGGCAAGGGTCATCCTGAATCGGCAAGGCGTCTTAGTGCAATTATCAAAGAATTAAAGAAGAGCAGACTCTCCAAAAGCAGGAATTGGCAGTTTATCGCACCAGAAAAAGCCCAGATAAATGATGTTGAATTAATCCACGATATAGACTATATCAGATTTATCGAGACTTTTTGCAAATCTGGGGGAGGGCTTCTTGATTTGGAGGACACCATAGTGTCTCCTGAAAGCTTTGATGTGGCTCTCTACGCTGTTGGTGGGACACTGAAAGCCGTAAACCTTGTCATGGAAAAGAAATTTGAGAACGCTTTCGCTCTTGTGCGTCCCCCAGGCCATCATGCCGAAAAGTTTTGCGCGCTAGGGTTCTGTATCTTCAACAATATTGCCATCGCTGCCAAATATTTAATCAAAAAATATGGTCTTAAAAAAATCTTGATTTTGGACATAGATGCACATCATGGAAACGGTACACAAGTGGCTTTCTATGAAACCAGCAAAGTCTTATACATAAGCCTTCATGAGAACCCTCGAATTTTTCCTGGAACAGGTTTTGTAGATGAGATTGGAGAAAACGAAGGCTTAGGTTATAACATCAATATTGCTCTTCCATTCCGAACAGGCAATTTTATCTATCTAAAAGCAATGAAAGAAATTGCGTTACCAATAATACGTCAATATGAACCGCAATTTGTTTTGGTGTCAGCTGGTTTCGATGGGCATTACACGGATTCTGTTGGTAATCTCTTGTTGTCTGGGTCATGTTATGAAGAAATCTATGAAATGATAGTGAACTTGGCGTCTGAAATGTGTAATGGTAGGCTTGTGTCGGTTCTTGAAGGCGGTTATAGTCTCAATTTTGTTGGAAAAATGGTTGTAGCAGCAATTGCAAAAATGAGCAGAATCCACTACTCTCTAAATGATAAGGTTCCCTCTACAAGTAAATATGTTAAACAGCAAGGTGAAAATAATATAAAGAAAATGAAAAAGGTTTTTAGGACTTTTTGGGATATAGCTTAGCAACTTGTCTCCTATCGTGGTTTACTCAATCACTTGTATTGCATTTTCTGGGCATTGAGCTTCACATGCTCGGCAAATTAAGCACTCTTCTGGCTTAACGGGAACACTTTTACCGTCCTTAATTTCGTAGACGCCCACTGGACAAGTTTCAACACATGTGCCGCATCCAGTACACTTATGGTTATCAACTACTATTTTCACCATCTCTATACCTCTCTGACAGAGTTTTCATTGAAATTCAAGCTGTAGAATAAAAGTTTTTAGGTTCATTAGTGGATTTCTTCACGAAGTCTTACCAAAATTCCATTAGTTGTTGTTTCAGCTTTCTCTTTTCTATGTAGATAATCAGTCAGAAGTTTTCGATAAGCTTCTAATGAAATCTCCCCACGGCTATGACGTCCCTCAATGCTTTTAATGCCAGCTTCGGCCTCATTAATTTCAATTTCTGCAATTTCCAGCTGTCTCATCAAATCTGCATATTTACCTCCAGCTGCACGCATTTTTTCTTTTAATTCTTCCAAGTTTCTGGACAATGTGTTAAGGCGTATTTCCAAAGTTCTCTTCCGCACCTTATATCGGCGTCTTGGGATCCTTCCTTTCCGTACCATGCTTTCAAGCGATTCTGATTCCTGAATTATTTTCCTTTTCTCCTCGTATAAGTTGACAAAAGACTTTATGTTTTCTGGACGGAGGGTCACAACAACTTTAGGCATTGCAATTGGTGCGGGAGCAACTTTAGGTCTTTTCCAAACCAGAATTACTGCGCATCCAAGTATTGTCAATGCCCACACCCAAAGTGTAGGGCGGAATGATGCCCATAAGGGGTTATATTGATATGCAAATTGCAGGACATTTGTTGAAGGTAAGAGATTGTCTAAATAGCTTATGCCTTCTCTTTTTATGGCAATTGTTTCTTGGAAAACGTTTCTTGTTATGCTGTAAGCGCTATCTATTAAAGTGATTTTGAAACTGGTTATTTTCGCTCCTTCTGGCAAAACAAAGGTTAATGACGCTTGTTCAATGTAATTGTTCAGACCTTTGAATAGTGGAAATTCAAAAACAAAATTGTTTGCTTCTGTTTGTATTGCGTAATCACTAGGCAAGAAATATTTCACATAAAACCTTGTCGACCTGTAACTTTCCAATGCCATATTAAAACTGACTTTATAGTGACCTGTTTTCTTATCTACCCATGCAGACGCCCCCATGCTTCTTCCAAATTGATCTTGTGCTTTTGGATTTAATGCGTTTGGAGGTAGGATTATTTCTATGGAGCTTATTTTTGCAGTTGTTTTGCTTGTGATATAATAACTGTCTAAGCATTCTATTGCACCATTCTCGCTTATTCTAAATTCACTTTTCAGTTCGTTTATGTCAAATAATTGTATGGTAGTGCTTGTTAATGTAAAGGTTATGTTTGCTGGAGAGGAGGTAAATGCCGGTAGACTTTCATTTCCATATGTAAAGCTTGGAACTGTTCCATTTACGCGTGTTGCTCCTTCAATTTGAATTGAAGCGTTGACAGCTGCAGATTTTGTGAAGCTTGGGTAAGCTGGAAAGTCTAGGATGTAGCGACTAGTGTTTAAAGTTTGGGTCAGAAGATTATTTGAAAGTACAACTCCAACAGTAAACGCTGATGGCGTCGAACCATGAGGAAAGTCTATTCTAATGCCATAGAAACCCATAGCGTTATCGAAGGGCACATCAAGGCTTACGGAAAAAATGTCAGACGAATTATAAGCCACACATTGAAGAATATATGGGCCGTACTTGTATGGAAATCCTATAAGGAAGCCGTTGGGTGCTTGTCCAGTTATTTGTATGGTGTCATTTATGAAAATGTAGCCGTTGTACATGATTTTTATTGTATGATTCACATGCTCTATATTGTAATCCGAACCATTTGACGCTCCAACAGTTTTCATGTTAAAAAAAATTGAAGTAAGAACCATTATTGTAAAGGTTAATATTATGAATGCTGAAGCCGCTTTTTTCAATCCTTTTTTTCCTCCGTTCATTTTCTGAATTTTAGGTTTTTTATTATTGGCATGCACATTTATTTACTTTTAGAATTACACAATCTAAGTCCCGTATATACTTACCCATTCTCAAAACAGTAGTTAGCTCCGCGAATATCATAATTGCAGTTTCAGAGAGGCTTAATATTACTATTACGTTTCTCCATGTTTAAGATAATAATCATTTTCTTTCTTTGAACCAAAGCTTCTTAGACCTTTTTCTTTCAGCTGTTTTCTAAGTTTCTCAGCATATTGCCTTTCTATCTCGCCTCTTTTCTCTAAATAAGCGATTATTTCCTCAGCTTGCTCGTCAGTGTCGCATCTGCGTATGAAGTCTATTACGTCGGGTGTGTAATTGACGAATCTTTGGGAAGATGCTTTTTCTGCTGTTTGTTCGTTTGTTCGCACAGAATTTACTGTAACTCTGTTTTCACCTGTTTCAAGTTCCCTAGCTAGGTTTGGAAACATTTTCTTTAGAGTTTTTTTGTCGAATTCCATAGGTACACCTTCTGTCAAGGCATTCTCACCTTAAATATTGGAAAAGAATTATTTAAGCGTCTTCAAAAGGGAACAAATTTCCTTGTCGGGTTTTCTTTTAGCAATTTCTCCAATTCCTTTAAGCTTAGGCCTGCCATTTCATCTCCATATATTTCGCATTTTTCCTTACAACTAAACTCTTCTGGGCCTCGGATAATGATTTCGCATTTTTCTTTTGTTGGTAATTCTAAATATATGTGAAATGATGTTTTCTGTTGTCCTTTTTTTGTTACAGTTACATATTCTTTCTGCGTTATTTTGAAATTGTTTTCTTTAAGAATCTTTAAAATGTCGCTTTTTTCATCATGGTATATCGTAATGTCTATGTCGCTTTCACGATGAGCTGTTCCACGCCAAACACTGCCTATTAATAGGGGACTGTATTTTTTTAATAGGTTCATCAATTTTAGGGCTTCTTTTCGCATGTGGATTAAGCGTTTTTTTCTTAATGAACCCTCATTTTCCTCTGCTATTTTGTCAAGTTCAATTGCAACATCCAGATTTGTTGGAAGAAACTTGCATTGAAATGTTCTTGCAGCCTTTAGCTTTGCTTGTTTATACTCTTTTTCAACTCCATAATAGAGCAAGCAAGCGGCTTCTCTTGCAATCTTTTTCCTTAATTTTAGGGAATCAAAGTTCAAAAGTTCACCAATGATTATGAGTAAGCAAATTTAGCGCTTGATTATTTGCTCATATATCTCTATGGTTCTTTCAGCTATCTTATCCCATGTGAACTCTTCTAAAACTCTGCGTCTTCCGTTTTTGCCTAGCCACTTCTTTTTTTCAGGATTTTCTAGTGCGCTATTTATGCCCCAAGCGATGTCTGCGGGATTATTGGGGTTTATATGAAAGCCGCTTTGTTCTTCACCACAGCAAATGACTATTTCACGCATTCCGCTGACTCCTGCTGCGCCAACAACAACGGGTTTTTCCATGCTCATGGCTTCGAGGGCAACTATTCCAAAAGGTTCATAGAGGCTTGGGAATACTGCAACGTCACATGCGGCATAATGGAGAATGCGCTCTTCTTCCGAGATGAATTCAAAATTTAATTTTACAGAATCCTGTATTCTCATTGTTTTAACCAAATTAACAAGATACTCTTGTAGGTCGCCTAATCCTACAATAACCAATTTGGCTTTTGGTATTTTCTGCAAAACGTGCGGCATAGCCATTATTAGTCTGTCAACACCTTTAACACCAACAAGTCTCCCAAGGAAAAGAATCATAGGCTCCTCTTCTTTCACACCATATAATTCCCTTATTTTCTTAACTTGCGCCGCATCCACAGCTTCAGGATTGTATTTTTGGGGGTCAACACCATTGTAACAAACTTGAATTTTTTCTTGTGGGAAACCAAGTTTTATAAGTTCATCTTTCATAGCGTAGGAGACCGTTACAATTAAGTCAGCAGCTTTTGCGCCATGAAGTTCTATGTTGCTTACAACTTCTGAGCCGTTTCCAAGAGTTCTTCCTTTCTCTGTTGAATGGACATGAAACGCGAAGGGTAAGTTTGTCTCTTTTTTAATTGTTATTCCGGCGATAGTTGAAAGCCAGTCGTGCGCTATTACAATGTCATACTTGAAGTTCTCTTTTCTAATCAGTTCATTAACAAGTTTTGAAGCACTTAGATAATTGTAGACGAGGATTTTAGAGAACAATTGGATGCCTCTACCCCATTTCTTAATGTCCTCAGCAAGCACATTTGGCAATGAATCAGAAATGTCAATATGTAATGGTCGGTGAATTTCTATGCCTCTCCAAATTTCTCGTGTTGGAAGACTACCCGCATCATCATTCATCGTGAAAATTGCGACATCATTATCCATTAGTACAAATTTACGTGTAATCTCAGCGGCATATGTTCCTAAACCTCCTACAATTTTTGGCGGATACTCGTAAACCAGCACAGCCATCTTCATTACTTTTTCATCCTCTTCGTCTAACTCAATATGTTCTATTGCTTATTGAAGAATCCTTTATTTACGTTTCTTACTTCATGTTGCATTATGATTAACGGTTTCTATTAATTTGTAAACCCAACTATGTTTACAATGTTGCTGTCACTATCCAGCGGCTTCGAAACTTCCCTTCAACTTCTCTTTCGCTTAATTCTAGGGTGACAATTTTAAAATTTTTTGAAAAGGCTTTCTATTTCTTCTTTGTCAGTAAAAATGATACAGAACTCCTTTTTCCACACCTTCCAACTCACTTAAAGTGTTTTTATCTTCTTTCCCTTTCCATAACTATACGTTCTTTTTGACAGAAAATTAATCAACAATAATCCATTTTTCCTCATTAACCTATGAATTTCAGAAACTATTTTTCGATTTCTGCAAGTTTTTGATGGTAAATGGTGTGAAGATATATTATGGCGTCAAAACTAGAATTTGCATAAACTACCATTTTCACATCACATTTTACAAGATAACCATCTAAATTTTGCCCTTTAAGCCTTTTTTGGTTAAGTTTAAGCCAGTTTCCGAAATGTCTATTCCATGAGCTTCAAATCCTTGCTTTGCCATGTATATCAGATGTCTTCCAGCATCACAGCCTAAATCTAGAATGCGCATTTTTTATGCTTCTTTTTCAACAGTTTTGCAAAGTTGACAACAATTTCGTCGGGTTTTTCTTGGCTATACCATCTTTCGGTTAGTATTTTGTTCCATTCGATCATTTAATTTCTTTTCTTCAATAGCTTAACAACTTTCACTTTATTGAGGAGTACTCGTTTAAAGTGTTGCCTCTAGCCCATTGTATGCATAGAAAATTTGAAAAATATATTAATGGGCACATACTAAACTAGAGAGGAGTGCACCGAGATGAGTGTATCACCAGTTAAAAGGTTAATTCTCGAAACTATTTGGGGACTTGACAAGCCTGTTAAGGCTAACGATTTGTCAAAAGAAACCAGATTAAGTTTTCCTACTGTTATGATGCATATTATTGGGCTCACTCGGATGGGGTACTTGAAGCAGCTTGAAAAGGGAGTTTACGTTATAACAGAGAAGGGCAAGAAAACGCTTGGTTTTCCTGAAATCGACAAGGAAAAAGCTGAGGGGATTTTGGCATATCTGCCTATTGAAAAGTCGTTTCACTTTTACGTTGACATTGGAAAACCTTTGAACGTTCATGCAGCAAGTCTTCAAGATTTTTGTGATAAAATACTGAAAATTGACTTAAACTCTGTGGAGTTTCATACTCATCGTGGAGATTTTGAGGCATGGTTCATGGATTTAGGAGACATTGAACTTGCAAGGAAAACTCTGCTCATTAAAGAGCAGAAAATTTTTGGAGAGGAACTGCGCAACAGACTTTACGAAATTGTGAAAAATCGATGCGAAAAGCTGGCTAAAATTAGAAAATCGGCTGTTACATCAGGATAAATTCAGTTAACCTTAAGTTGGCTCGAAGCGTTCCTTGAGTTTAGCTAGAATCTGCTGTAAAGTTGTGTATCCATCTCTTCGGGGCCTAGACGGGCTGGTTCAAATTCTCCCATACGTCTGAGCATTGAAGCGTTTTCTAAGGCTTCGCGTCTTGCTAATGCAAATGCTGGATCGTCAAATAAGTCGGCAATCATTGGTTTTCCATTATCGTCGCATGCAATTTCGCTATTTGTGATTTGAAAGCCAAGAGCAACTATTCTCGGCGGACCATCAAATAATGTGCATTTTGCATCTTTCAACCCGACAGGCATAATTGGTCCCCAATGACTTCCTCGCATCCATCCCTCTACTAGATAACTGTGCATGAAAGGTGCAAGAATTTCTCCTACTGCAGGCAGTCCATATTGTGCTCGTAAAATCACCACTGGGTCGTCTTTTCCTACATATTTTCCAGCGATTTGCGAAAGCCGACTTACACTACCTACTGCGCATATTAACTCGTCCCTTGCTCGCCAAACACGTGAAATCATGTAACGTTGCACAGTTCCAATAAGAGCAATCAATTCGTACATCTCTTCTGGGCATTTCAGCACCACCTTTTTGTTTTCTATGGTGTCTACAACTTCAAATTTGAAACCGCCAGCCATATTTGGGTCAATTACAAGCCCTGCACTATTCATTGGGTCAGCGAAAATGTGAAAAAGTGGAAGATTATAAGCACCAGCAGAGGTTTTGTCTGCTGCAAAAACCACCATAGGTTCGGAGCCTCTTTCTTCTATTTCCATTTCGGCAACGCCAGGACCCATTCCACGAATGTTTCCGCTGAATGCTGTTTTCAGAAGGTCTTGTCCAGCACCGTAGAGTTTCATTTCTAAGGCTCTATTTGCTGCTTCTCTGAAGGTGTTCCATGCAAGTTTGTGAATGTCCGGGTTTGACTCGCCCTTTTCATGCACCATAAGAAGTTGAAGATCATCTCCTACATTGAAGATATAATAACTGTTTATTAGATCATTTTCCTCTGCTGCTTTAAGATTTTTTTCTGCGATTTTTAAAAGCGGTTTTGGAACAACATGATGTCCTGCCAAAGAGCCTACGTCACATTTGATTAGGGAAATTGTTGTTTTTCTCGGCATAACTAATCACTTAAATTCAGCTTTGATTTAGAATTGGAGTGCAACTCTTAAAAGATTTCCGAAAGAAAATTTGTAAATAAATTATACTATAATAGAAACTCTATAATTAGGTGATGGAGAAGTTGTAGCAATGGAGAAGGTGAAGATAGTATCACTGAAAATGCCTAGAGAAGTTTACAAAGAATTGCTGTTGCGTATTCCTGAAGGCGAAAGAAGTAACTTTGTCCGAGATGCAATATTGGAAAAGCTTCAGAAAACACCTAAACTTGACAAAATCTTGGAGTTAGAGCAAAGAATAAGCAAAATTGAAAGCGAATTTTCAGAATTACGGAAGTATTTGACTGATTTGGAACTGCTCACATATAGTAAAGGAAAAATAAACCCTCACGCCTTCTGCGCTGATGAAATGGATAACAAAATAATAGATTACCTTATTCACTATAAGGGCGCAACCACGCCAGAACTGGCAGAATATTTGAAGACAAATAGATGGCTAGTTCTGAATAGACTGAGAAGATTGCAAAAGGTGTCGAGAAAGCAGCTTGGAAAAGCTATAATAGATTATTATTCTTGTGAAAAGTCTGGTAAGAAGAAGGCATGGTGGATAAACGAAGAACTAATAGATACTTAACGCTGGTACTGGTTGATTTTCTACCGCGTTTGTTATTATGAGATTTTTGATTTCCCATAATAGACCGCCTAGTTTTTCTGCAGTCAATTTCCTTTAGTCCATAAATAGGCGATTGTTTGAAGGCCTTAACTTGACTAGAATCCAGTTTTTATTGGATTACGTGGTTTTATTATTTCCCTTAGTGTTATTGTTGCGTAAGAACCACGATATAACGTAAAATGTAATTCTATCTTGCGCTTGGACGGGTTGACTGTGTCATCTGATATTTTGCTGAGCAGAAAATTGTTCAATGGTGTTATTACTGTTCGCAGTTCTCCTCTGGTGCTTATTTCCGGCATAACTTTGATTTTAAAGTTGTCTAGGCAGATGCCTTCTTCTTCTAATATTCTCTTTTCCGTTTCTCCTTGAACGCCTTGTGAAGGATGCTGTTTGAAACCTACTAGAGGGATTGCCAACCTCATTTTCCCAGCTTTAATTGCATCATTTATTTCCCTATTTGTCTCAATATTTGCCACTTTATGCATTGTTAACATTGGCAACCCTGAATGTTCCACTCTAACCACGTAATCTCCAACTTCAGCCTTGTTCAAGGCAATCTTATTTTCAATTCTTCTGCTCAGAAACTTATTGAACAAATAGGCCTGATAAGCTTGTGGAAACAGCTTCCGTAACTTTATCGGCAACCTTCTAAAGGCACCCAAATAATCGTCTGGTTTTTGGACTAAATGCTTAAGCATCAAACATTCATAACGCAATTGCTTAGGAAAATTTTTCAATGCTTCTTTGAAATTCTGGTTTTCTCGTAATTGTTGACGAGCTTGCCTAGATTCAGGATGCTCATAGGGGCTTGGTTTAGCCAAAAACATCATTGCAGCTCTTTTTAAATTGCCCTTTATAATGGCTTTTCCAACAAAGTGTGTTATTGGACGTGTTGTTCCGAAACGTTGATGACCGAAAAAATTTGGAACACCTCCTATCCCTTCTAGTTCGAAAATGATTTTTTCTATTCTGCTTTTGATGGTAGACTCTGTATGTTTTATTGCTTTGATTGTGATGTGAAAATTGTTTCCTAGAAGGTAATATGATGATAGTTTATTCCGTGAATATCCCACTGGACGGATTGTCAAGTCCTTAACCTTAACTTTTTGAACATTTTCAGCAAGCATATTTTCAATTGTTATGTGCTGGGCTGTGACAGCTTTGGCATCTTTTATGCCCGCAATCTGAATTTGCCGAGTATTTATGCCTAACTCTTTTGAAATCACCTTAATTGCTTGAAAATTGTCCCAACCGCGCTTGACTAAAATGCATATGAGATAACGGTTTCTAATAGGCGAAGAACCCAAAGCTTGATGAATCATATGCTGGTCTATTTCAGCCTTAGAACCATCAACCAACACTTCCTCAACAACAAAGTCATCAACAAACTGCCTAATGACTCCGCCAATACCAGAAGATTTTGTGGCATACACTCCTATGCCTATGGTTTTGTCAACTTTCGAAACCCACAAATTTTCTACACCTTTCCCTAAAAAAGAGGAAGATTACCCGTAATTTTATCTATCTTATCAATAGGGGCAGGACCAATCCCCAGACAAGTTACAGTTCCTGGTGGAATCTCGGTAAGCCCCCGGTCAACTATTATGCTGTTGGGAAGCCCTAATTCCTTAGCCTGTCTTTGTAACTCTAGTAACTCTTTCTCGTTTTTTACTTTAACAGCTATCTTACATTGGCCCTCATTTATCCATGCATTCCACCACGCCTTTTGATGTTTTCGTGCTTCTTCTGATGCACAAACTGCTGCGTGTCCAGCTTGAGCAGCGACTTTTCCTTTACTTAATTTTAAATCGGAGCGGAAAACAATAACTTGTTTATAGTGGAACTCGCACATTTCTTTTTCAACCATTCTTTGTTGAGCATTAATCATTGCCTATTTTTCTTCTGCGAAATACTTGAAATTTAATGGTTTCAATACGGCGCTGAGGTTTACGTCAACAATAAGACTTTGGTTCTTATCAATGTAATCTGAAAGCGCTGAACCATGGTTTCTTATGAAATCTGCATAGTCAAAATAACTTCTGTGAAATGAAACGCAAACGCCATCCCATCCCATTCCTTGACCACTCCAAGCGAGAGTGATGTTAGGCTGTTTATAAAACCATTTCTTTGTTTTCTGCAGAGCCGCTTCTCTTTTTTCGGGTTTTCCATATTTGACTCTGCATATTACAAAAGCGAATGCGACAAGCTCAAAGCCAATTTTTCCCCATTTTGGTATCATAGTAATCCTTCAATAAATTTTCAAGCTTTGCTTTTCTTCTCTTTGCTGTTGGCTGAGGTCATCCAAAAATCAGCTAATTGTCTATTGCTTCTATGGGAATTTTTCATTAGCGTAATTAAAAGCCTATAATCTGAATCATCAAGTTTCACCATGTTTCATCATTACTTCTACTCGGTTTATTCAATTTTTATGTTTTGCGCAGACTGTTTATCAAAGCATTATTTGAATCAGTATCGACCTATAGAGATTTCAGATGAACAAAACATGGTAAGGTAAATCATGGTTGCCCACATTGAAGGGTACCGTAAAGTGCGTATGAGAGCTTTTCCTTGAAAATCCAAGTCTTCAAATTTCCTCAAAACCTTATCCAAATCTATTTTTACGCAGAAACTAATAATACTCTCAAGTTTGTTATCCGGTATTGCATTAAGCATCTTTCTAATTCGAAGCATAACATTCATATCAAAACCTAAAATTTCCATAAAACGTTTCTGATATAAACTCAGCTTTTCTTCTGAGAACTCATTTCTTTGCAAAGCTTCGGAAATCACTTCAGCCGCAATTCTTGAACATGTCATACCAAAAATTACGCCGCCTCCAGTGGTGGGCTTTACTTGTGAAGCTACATCACCAACAGCCAAGAATCCATTTGAAAAAGTTTTTGGTATTGGTCCACCTAGAGTTAAAGGGTGATAAGCCAATCGCAATATTCTTGTTGCTCGTAGTTTTTTTGAAGCTATAGGATGTTTAACCATGAGTCTTTGCAATAACTCTTTTGGATTTCCAGTCTTCGTAGCTAATCCTATCTTTGCTTTACCATTACGTTTAGGAATAAGCCACGCATAAAAGCCTGGAGCATATTTTTTTCCAAGAAACACTTCAACCATATCATGTTCAATGTCCTTGATATTCTCCACCTCTGCTTCTACACCATTAACAAACATATGAGGGTTAGAACTTGCTAATGCCGCTTGCTTTAGAATTCTCGAAGAGATTCCCTCTGCATCAACAACTATTTTCGACAAAAATTCCCGCTCAACTTTCCCATTCTGCTTCACTTTTACCCCTTTTACAAAAAAGTTTTCGATGATTAGAGATTCAACTTGAGAATTTAGACAGTAATGCACTCCATTTTCTTCAGCTATTCTGGCGATGTAGTTATCAAAAAGAGTGCGATTTACAACGCATGTTACTGGCTGAGAAAAACGGATTGAGAAGCTTTTGCCTTTTGGTGAGTGGAATTTTGCCCCATAGAAGATGTTTTCAACAATTTTCGTGGGGAGCGGGTATAAGCCTAAATTTTTAAGACCCTTAAGGCTTAAGTGACCGGCACAATGAGATGGAAAACCAATTTTTTCGTGTTCCTCAAAAACCATCACGTTAGCGCCATGTTTTGCAATGTTAAGAGCAGTAAACGAACCGGTAGGACCACCACCAACGACTATAACGTCTGACGTCGCTTTCATAAACTGCACACTAATAGTTCTGCCGGAACGATTATTTATGCTATGAGCTCTATTCGTCTCTTTCCGCGAGTCATGGAACTTGTTCGTATCTTTCCGCTAATTTCTAAGCGCATTAGCAACTCGTTAAAATCCTTAAAGCCTAAATCTTCAAATTCCTTGCTTAAAGCCTCAAAAAGTTCCGTATCTGTCATTGCACCTTTCTTTTTCAAAAATTCCAGCAGAAAATAAAATGCGGGATGAGTTTTCCAAGTCTTAATAGGCAAAGGTTACATGCTCCTAAGCAACTGGTGTTGCTGGTTTTTGCACTTGTCGAGCTTGTTGCATAAAGTTCTTGTACCATTTCTCCATGTCAGGCGTGACTGATGGACCGCTCTTCTTCAAAGCCTCTTGAAAATCCATCCTCGTAACTTCTTTAGCGTTAACATCTCTTCTCAGCGCATACATGGCTGCTTCTCTACAAAGTGCTTCTATATCAGCACCTGAATAATTCTTAGTCAATGCAACCAACTCATCTAAATTTACATCCTTTGCTAACGGCATGTTTTTCGTGTAAATCTTAAATATTTGCAGTCTACTCTTCTCATCTGGTTCTGGTACATATATCAACCTATCAAACCTTCCTGGACGAAGAACTGCTGGATCCACAATATCAGGTCTATTTGTGGCTGCTATAACCACTATATCTTCTAGGGCTACTATTCCGTCCATTTCCGTTAAGAGCTGACTGATTACACGTTCTGATACTCCACTATCTGCATAGCCTAAGCCTCTCCGAGGCACAAGTGAATCCATTTCATCAAAGAACACTACAGAAGGTGCTGCCATTCGGGCTTTTCTGAAAACTTCTCTTATGGCTTTTTCGGATTCTCCAACCCATTTTGAAAAAACTTCTGGACCTTTTATCGTTATGAAGTTGGCTTCGCTTTCTGTGGCAACAGCCCTAGCAAGCAATGTTTTACCACAGCCTGGGGGTCCATAAAGAAGTATTCCCTTTGGTGGTTTTATGCCAAGCTTTCTGAACATTTCAGGATTTTTGATTGGCCATTCCACTGCTTCTCTGAGTTCTTGTTTTACCTCTTCCAGTCCGCCTATATCTTCCCAGTGGATTGTTGGTACTTCTATGTATACCTCGCGCATGGCGGTTGGCGTTACTTCTTTATATGCGTTCACGAAATCCTCCATTTTTACTTCCATTTTTTCCAAAACGCTTGGTGGTATGCGTTCTTCTTCAAGATTTATTTGTGGCAAATACCTACGAAGAGCTTTCATTGCTGTTTCACGGCATAATGCTGCCAAGTCAGCACCCGTATATCCATGACTCATCTCCGCCAATCTTTTAAGATCAACATCCTCTGCCAAGGGCATTCCGCGCGTGTGAATTTGAAGTATTTCGTATCTGCCTCGCTTGTCTGGAACGCCTATTTCAATTTCTCTGTCAAATCTGCCTGGTCTGCGTAAAGCTGGGTCAAGGGCGCTTGGTCTGTTTGTGGCGCCTATCACTATGACGTTTCCTCTTCCTGATAAACCATCCATTAAAGCAAGAAGCTGCGCAACAACACGTCTTTCAACTTCTCCTGTTACTTCTTCTCGTTTAGGTGCTATTGCATCGAGTTCGTCAATGAATATTATACTGGGTGCATTTTGCTGAGCTTGTTGGAAGATTTCTCTAAGTCTTGCCTCTGATTCTCCATAGAACTTGCTCATTATTTCAGGTCCGTTTATTGAGAAAAAGTTTGCCTCAGACTCGTTTGCTACAGCTCTTGCCAGTAATGTTTTGCCGCATCCTGGTGGTCCATGGAGTAACACTCCTTTTGGTGGCTCTATTCCGAGTCTTTGGAATAACTCTGGATGCCTTAGCGGAAGTTCAACCATTTCTCTTACTCTTTGAATTTCCTCCTGTAATCCTCCAATGTCTTCGTAGGTTGTTCGTGGTAAGCCCTTTCCCTCAGGTGCTGGTTCGTTCAGAATTGTTAATCTTGTTTCAGTGGTAACCTTCACTATGCCGTGTGGACGAGTTTTTGTTACAGTGAATGGTATAGCGTGTCCAAGCATCATAACTAATGTTGTGTCTCCTTCAACTAATGTTCTTTCCATTAGGCGATTTTTGACGAAATTTGTGAAATCTTCGTCAACATTTAGGCGCATGTCCACTGGCGCTAGTGTTAGACTTAAGGCACTTTTGACTTTGGCTGGTCTCACAAGCACATATTCATTAATTGCCACTCCAGCATTTTTGCGTGTGAAACCATCTATCCGTATCATGTCACGATTTTGGTCTTCACTGTAGGCTGGCCATGCTATTGCTGATGTTGTTCTTTTACCTACTATTTCTACTACATCGCCTGCTGATATGCCCAATTTTTGCATTGTTTTCTGGTCTATACGGGCGATTCCTCTTCCAACATCTCTTTGCCTTGCATCACCAACACGTAATTGTGTCTCACTCAAGCAGAACCCTTCCCATTGTTAATATATAATCTGTGTCGAAACAAGATTTCATTATATATAAATCCTTTCGTTTTATAGTGTTATTGCCATTTATTAACTTGTTGTATGTCTTGTATGTGAATATCTTTGTCGTATTCGTGAACTTTAGAATGCTTGTTCATTTTGCATTGAACATTTTTTGGCGTGTTATTTTAAAAAGCATGTCATATTGAGCTATATGATATTTTGTTGAATCACATATTATCGCAAAAAGGATTGTGTCGTGTCAATACCTTTAAAGATTATCTGCTTATTCTTCGCACGTTAAGTGTCTGCACTTGACTTATGTCACTTGTCTCTTCCATCTTCTTTTCAAACTCTTCCAGCACACCACTTTTATCCTCTGGAAATTTGACTTGAACCAACAAAGCTTTCAGACCATAAGCTATTGGTTCCTCGCCATAGCCATAAATTGAAGCAAACTTGGGAAGAGCTTTTTCAATTTCCTTTTTCAAATTTTCAAAATCTACTGTTATATCAGTTGGAAATATTTTATAAGTAATTATGACACTGCCCATTTTCGCACTCTCTCCTTATTTTATGGTCCAGTGAAACCGCATTTGGGACATTTATACGGGCGCCCGAATTTTCTGCATTTTCCGCAACGTCTTATAAGGATTTCTCCGCAGTTGGGGCATAGGAATTTTGTGGATTCCGCTGCTGGTGGGATTGGTTTACCGCAACTTGTACATGTAACCAAGGCGATTGCCGCTGTTTTCTCAGCCATTATTATTCCCTCAAAGCGGATTCTGTAATTGTAAGACTCCCTTATATCTTCTGTGTTTCGTTTTCGCAACTTTATTATCGCAGTTCTATGCCTATATTCAACGGGATTATTTTGGGCGTAAACCTTCGAGACCTCGTTCCTAAAACAACTGTTAGACTTGAAGATTTAAGTGGAAAATCTATGGCAATTGACGCATACAATGCTCTATACCAATTTCTAGCCATAATTCGCCAACCTGATGGCACACCATTAAAGGATAGTAGCGGAAAAATCACAAGTCATCTAAGCGGTCTTCTTTACCGAACAAGCAACCTTGTGGAAATAGGCATTAAGCCGATTTATGTTTTCGATGGTGTTCCCCCAGCACTTAAAGAGGTTGAAATTAAAAGGCGCATGAAAACAAAAGAAGAAGCCTTGGTAAGATATGAGCAAGCTTTAAAGGAAGGTAAAATTGAGGAAGCCCGCATGTATGCGCAAGTCACATCACACTTAAAGGATTACATGGCTGAGGACAGCAAAAAGCTCTTAGATTTAATGGGAATCCCTTGGGTTCAAGCACCTGGCGAGGGAGAAGCCCAAGCTGCACATTTAGTAAAGCGTGGAGATGCGGATTATTGTGCGAGCCAAGACTATGACAGTTTACTTTTCGGGGCTCCAAAACTTGTGAGAAACGTTACAATTTCTGGAAGAAGAAAACTCCCGAGAAAAAATGTTTTCATTGAGGTTGTGCCAGAAGTAGTTGAGCTTGAGACTGTTCTTAGAGAATGTGGGATAACCCATGAACAATTAATTGATATTGGCATACTTGTTGGAACAGACTTTAATCCAGAAGGTGTAAAAGGTTTAGGACCCAAAACTGCCTTAAAACTGATAAAAGAGCATGGAAACCTGGAGAATGCTTTGCCACACCTGAAAAATGCAGAGTTTCCCGCAGAACCTCAAAGAATTAGGGAGATTTTTCTGCATCCAAGAGTGACGGATGATTATAGACTAGTGTGGAAAGAACCTGATGGAGAAGGTGTAATAGATTTTATCTGTGAGGAAAGAGACTTTTCAAGAGACCGCGTTAGAAAGGCTCTGGAGAAAATGCAAGAAGGAACTAAAAAGCTTAGAGGAAAAATGACTTTGGAAAAATGGTTTGAATAACGCTTGATAAATAGAATAACCTTTTTGAATCGAAATCTTTAACTTACAATCTCGTTAATAAGGAAAGTCTTCTTAAAATGGTGAAAATAATGGAGAAGAATCAAATCCTATTGCCAGTAGATGAATTGCCTACAAAATGGTACAACATAATACCGGACTTGCCCAAGCCACTACCTCCACCAAAGGAACCAGAAATTGGTCCTTCTCGCATGGAGTTTCTCAGAAAAACCATGGTTCATGAATGCTTGAAACAAGAGATGTCTACGGACCGCTGGATTCCAATTCCAGAGGAAATAAGAGAATTGTATATTCAAGCTGGGCGCCCTCGCCCTCTCTACAGAGCTCGGAAACTTGAGAAGCATTTGGGGCTGAAAAAAGTGAGGTTATATTATAAGCGTGAAGACTTGTCTCCCACTGGTTCGCATAAAGTCAACACTGCATTGGCCCAAGCGTATTACGCGGCGAAACAGGGAAAAACCAGCTTGGTTACGGAAACTGGAGCTGGACAGTGGGGAAGTGCTCTTTCATATGCTGCTGCACTTATGGGACTTGACTGTGTAATCTTCTGGGTGCGTGCTGTTTACAACTGGAAAACTGATAGGCGCACTTTGATGAAACTTATGGGAGCCGAAGTGTATGCGTCTCCAAGCAAAGAAACAAACATTGGACAGACACTTTTAGCCAAAAATTCGAGCCATCAAGGGTCTTTGGGGATAGCTGTTTCAGAAGGTTTAGAATATGCTGAAACTCATGAAGGAAGCGTCTATTGTCTCGGCTCCGTTCTCAACCATGTCTTAATACATCAATCAATTATTGGTTTAGAAACAATAAAACAGTTTGAACTTGCAGATGATTCTCCTGACCTAATCATTGGATGTTTAGGTGGTGGCTCAAACTTTGGCGGAATAGCCCTACCTTTCGCTGGTGAGGTTCTGCAGAAGAAGCGTCAATGCAGGTTCTTGGCGTCTCAATCAGAAGCCGCACCTAACCTTGTTAAAGGCGAATACCGCTATGATTTTGGCGATGTTGCCGAACATACGCCTTTACTAAAAATGTACACACTTGGGCATAAAACTGAAATGGTGCCAATAAAGGCTGATGGCTTGCGTTATCATGCTGCGGCCCCACTGATTAGCGCTCTTCGTCATCATGGCATTGTGAAGGCTGTGGCTTATCCTGCAAATGAGAAAGCAATTTTTGAAGCTGCCAGAATTTTCATGCAAACTGAAGGGTGGCTTATTGCACCAGAATCAAGCTATGCAGTGCGGGCTGGAATAGACGAAGCGTTAAAGGCTGAGAAGGCTGGCGAAGAAAGAGTCATATGCATGAACATAAGCGGTCACGGCTTCCTTGATTTACAAGCATACAAAGAGAAACTTTCCATTGAATAAAACCTGAACAAATCAAACAGGATGACCATAACGCCCCGTTAATGGGACAAAAGCCACTCCACCCAAGTTTTCCTCCTTAATTCTTCCATCAGCTCTCTTTGTAATTTTCATAAGACTTTGAAAAAGCGAAGCACTTCCAACAGGGAGTAGCATAATTCCGTTAGGTTTTAGCTGTTCAATCAACGGTTTAGGGATTTCTGGTGCAGCAGCAGTCACTACAATTCTGTCATAAGGAGCTTTTTCAGGATAACCCATTGAGCCGTCAGCACATACTATCGTTACGCGGTCGCCATATCCAGC
Organism: uncultured Candidatus Bathyarchaeia archaeon; assembly: GCA_964469615.1. Lineage (GTDB taxonomy): Archaea > Thermoproteota > Bathyarchaeia > Bathyarchaeales > Bathycorpusculaceae > CAYXZM01. The sequence goes on from CAYXZM010000020.1 coordinate 82,253, forward strand.
TTTCATAATATTCTTTCGGGCGAACTCAGCCAAACCATGAACTATTTCCACAGTATATACGTGACCCCATTCACTTCTAGATGCCTCGCTGGGCGCGATTATCTCAGCTATTGTGGCTGCGTGCCATCCGCATCCCGCTCCAATTTCTAGTACTTTGTGGCCAACTTCCAATTGTATGGCTTCATTCATTATTGAAACCATGTTTCGCCTAGCCTAGCAGAAGCTGAGGCTATGTGGCGCTGAGACTGTTTGTCCAAAGCCTATTGGAAGTGGCGTATCCACAGCGCTGTAGGATTGCATATTTTCTGGAAGGAATTTTGAGCGTGGCACGGAACGCATGGCTTTGATAACTTTTGGCGAGCGAAGAATTCCCTCTTTAATTAGACTGTCAACGAGTTTTTCCCAATCCATCTTCTCCAAATTGAAGCACCAAACAAAATAATTGTAGAATCGACTATTAACATATTTGCATTCTAATAAAGAATAGGGATAAAAAGTGGCTATTTTACAGTGACTGATTTCGCTAAATTCCTTGGCATATCAGGGTTATATCCCCTTTCAACAGCCATGTAATATGCCAGAAGCTGCAATGGAATAACGAACGGTATAGGTGATAACACTTCTGGAATGCCTTTAGGCACTTCAATGTAATCGTCGCTCAGCTTTTTGATTTCTTCATCATCTTCCTCAACAACCGCAATTATAGATGCACCTCTAGCCTTCATCTCCATAATATTGCTCATCACTGTTTTGTGTGTCTCATCTTTAGGGCAAATGAAAACGACTGGGAAGCCTTGCTCTATTAGGCTTATGGGTCCATGCTTGCTTTCTCCTGCAGGAAAAGCAATGGCTGGCACGTAAGCGATTTCCATAAGCTTAAGTCTGCCTTCATAGGCTGTGGCTGTACTTATGCCGCGTCCTAGAAAGAAGAAGGTTTTCGCGTCCTTGTATTTCTTTGCAATCTGTTTCACTTTTTCCTCTTGTGTCTTGAGTATTGTTTCAACAATGTCTGGAATTTTTTCCAATTTTTCCGCCAGAAAGTCCATTTCATCTTGTGAAATTTTACCTCTTTTCTTTGCCAGTCTGAGGGCTAATTGTGTGAGCACTGAAAGTTGAGCTGTGAATGTTTTAGTTGCTGCAACGCCTATTTCTGGACCAGACTGTTGACCAATGTAGACTCTTGAAACGCGAGTTAAGGTTGAGCCTATAGTGTTGGTAAGTCCAAGTATTGTCGCTGCTCTTTGTCGGGCAATATTCACCGCAACTAGTGTATCTGCAGTCTCTCCTGACTGGCTTACCGCTAAGATTGTGCTGTCAATATTAACTGATTTGCCATATTGCTCAACAAACTCGGAAGCGATTACTGGAAATGTTCCTAAAAAAGAAAGCTTAGAAAATATGTAGGAGGCAGCTAGACAAGCGTGGTATGATGTTCCGCAGGCCACAAGGAAAATTTCGCGCCCACGATCGGGGAATGTTGCCATCAAATCAAGATAGTGCTCCTGCAATCTAAGCGTGTTCCTAAGAGAATCGGGCTGCTCATGAATTTCTTTAAGCATAAAATGTGGGTAGCCTTGCTTGACAGCCATTTCTGGTGTCCAATCAATGAGCTTTGGCTCTCGTGATACAATGGTTGAATCAACGATTTTTCTGATTTCAAAGCCTTCTTGTGAAAGCGTCACAAGTTCTCCGTCGTTAACTATGACTGCCTTGTTAGTTAATGGTAAAAAAGCTGGAATATCTGAGGCGCAATAAACTGCTTTTTCATTTACACCTATTACAAGTGGGCTTTCGTGTCTCGCGCATATGATTTTACTAGGTTCTTTTGTTGAGATTACTGCAATTGCATATGAACCCTCAAGTCTTTTAACTGTTTCAAGAACCGCATCAACAAGGCTTAGTGAAGGATTTGTTTTCAAATTCTCTTCAATTAGATGGGCTATTACTTCCGTATCAGTTTTGGATTTAAAAATATGCCCGCGATTTTCCAGTTCTAGCTTCAATTCCGCAAAATTCTCTATGATGCCATTATGAACTAGTGCTATTTGTCCACTACAATCAACATGTGGATGTGCATTGACATGTAATGGGGCACCATGTGTAGCCCATCTAGTGTGTCCAATACCGATGTTTCCTGGCAAATCATCTAAATTGTGGATTTTGTGAACATCGTCTATTTTTCCTTGATCTTTCTTTATGTAAAGGGTATCATTGAATATTGTTGCTATTCCAACTGAATCATAACCACGGTATTCAAGCCTTTTTAAGGCTGCATGTATCACTGGTGCACTTTTTCCATCTTTCAATACGCAACCGAAGATGCCGCACATTTGTAAGCCTCATTAAGCATTTTTGGTTTTAGTAAGCTCTATTCAAGCTTTTCTGGATGTATTAAGCTTTTTTAGGATAAATTTTCTAATTCTAAAAACTTTTTCTAAATTGTCTGACCGAGATGATGGTTGCTTCAACGAAAGCATTAATAAATTTTTTATAATGGATTATAATTTATGCATATGAAGAGCTATGAACAAAAAACTACTACTCCATGAAGAGGGCAATACACAAAAAGTGAAGGAAATTGCGATAATCGAAGATCCACAAAAGCTGAAAATGATTTTGAATAGACTTAGCTGGAAAATTTTGGCATTAATTTCTGAAAGAGAAATGTATCCATTGGAAATAGCCAGAAAGCTAGGCATTCATGAACAGAAAGTTTATTATCACATTAGAAAGCTGGCAAAATCTGGAGCTATAAGCCTCGTGAGAGAAGAGGGAAAGAAAGGAGCTATAGCAAAATATTACAAAGCAGTTTCGCCAGCTTTTGGAATAGAGCTTCCACAAGGATATAAGATGATACAAAGGCTTTCGCTTATAAGCACGGATAAACAAGTTCGGAGATTCTTCAACGAATTCATCAATGAAGATGGCGTATTCAAAGGAAAAATTGTTGTGGGAAGCCCAATGCCTCATGGTCCTTTCCAAACAAGCGCAAGGGATGGTCATTATGCTTCGCACCTAACATTCTTCTTAGGGCAATTCGCCGATATTCCAGAAGAATTTGCAATAAAACTTGATGTTGATGTGAAAGCTGAGAAAGAAGAGAAAAACAATCTGATCCTTGTAGGCGGGCCTGGAACAAATCTGCTGATGCAAGAGTTAAACGAGTATTTGCCGATAAGGTTTAATATGCAGCCTTCTAAGCAAGGCTTCTTATTTGGCGGATTGACTTCTAAGGAAACTTCAAATGTTTACACTGCCGATGCTGTTGGGTTAATAGCAAAAATTGTGAATCCATGGGACAGCACTAAGCGAATCATAGTTTTGGCAGGAAACAAAGCAGTAGGCACTAAAGCATGTGTTTTGGCGTTAACAAATTTTTGGAAGCAAACATTGAAGGATTATGATGGTAATAACACGTTCGCAAGAGTTATACAAGGGTTTGATTTGGATGGCGACGGAAAAGTTGATTCAATAGAGGTTCTCGAATAGCTCTGGTGGTTGCCTGTTTGCCCGAAATTACTATTCGTAGAATACTATCAAGCGATTTGGATGACGCTTCTGAGCTTGCTATGTTAGCTATTCCGCATACAACCAAGGAAATATATAAGAGACATGTTTCCGACGAGTTGAAAGAAAATCAGGATTTGTCCTTCGTGGCTATTGAGGGTGAAGATGTTGTAAGATATGTGCAAGCAGACATTCTCAATGGTGAAGCGGTGATTGAAGATATAGGTGTTGCAAAAAAATTTCACGGCAAAGACATAAGAAGACATTTATTTGAAAAAGAATTAAAAGCTCTCAAAAGTAAAAACGTGAAAATTGTTCTCGCTGAAGCTCGCTACAAACTTGTTTCAGCTACCCCCTTCTACTGTAAACATAATCTTCGTATAACAAAATTTATGCATGTTTTCTTCGGAATGGGCAACGACGCAATTATTCTAAAGCTGGTTCTGCAATAGCAGAGATGACCCTATGGAAGTAACAGAAATCATTCTGGCACGAGGACACAAAAACATACAAGCCACGCATGAAACAACGTTTGAGATCACTAAAGAACATGAAATATCAAAGAAAGGTGATTGCATTATTGGAGTTTCAGCGAGCAAGGCTATAGCTGATTTAAACTTTGAGTTTAAGGAAAATTTGCGTCAAAAGAAAGCTAAAGTAACAATTTTAATTGAAGCTGGAGACGTCACGGAGGTTGTGAATGCTTTTGGAAATCCTCAACTAGTCTTAACACATCCTACCGATATTGTTGTGAGAAAAAGCGATTACATATGCAACCGAACGTTGGCAGTTCAAGCAGACAAGTCAGCATGCGATTTATCAAGAAGACTTGTGAAGAAATTGAAAAATCCGAAACAAAAAGTAAAAATCACACTAACTGTGAAGATTTAACGAATCTCTGCATCTAAAACAGCTTGCCACTCGTATGGAGCTGTTTCTCGAACACGTCTAGAAAACAAAATTTTTTCGACTTTTCTTCCAGCCTTTTCGACAGCCTTCTTAAAACTAAGATTCATGCTTTCCAGCGACTCGGATGTTTTGATAAAACTGTAAAAATGTACTGTGCCACCTTCCGATTTTAGTGCTTCACAAGCAGTGTCCACGAATTCTATAGCTTTTTCTGGCAAATTCATAATCACTCGGTCAGCAACCCCAAAAAGCCTAGTTTTAACAACTTGTTTTGCATCTCCTAAAATTGGGTAAACTTTATCCTCAACCCTATTTAACCTAATATTTTTTCTAAGGAGCTCGATGGCATAGGGATTCATGTCTACAGCATAAACCTTGATATTTTCACGAGTTTTTGCAATCTGTATCGCAAAAGGTCCAACACCTGCAAACAAGTCTATGATTGCTTCACTTTCTTTCACCAGAGACGCTACTCTGTCATGCTCGTATGAAAGGCGTGGAGAAAAGTAAACCTTTGCTAGGTCTACATAAAATTGGCAACCATGCTCTTTATGAATAGTTTCTGTTTTGGGTTCACCAGCTATCACGCTAAATTCTCGCGTCCGATAAGTTCCACTGACAGCGCTTCTTTTGGCAAGAACCGTTCGCACATTCTTATGCGCGTTAAGAATAGCTTGGCCAATAATATCTTTGTACTTATTAAGCTCTGGTGGAATTTCAATTATGGCTATGTTTCCAACAACATCCATTGCTCTTGGCAGACTAGCTAATAAATGTGGTGAAAGTCTGTCCTCGAGCAGTTCGACAAATGTTTTTGCTCGTTTTTTTCTTTCCGAAAAGATGTGCGTTAAAATTTCATAATCAGAAACTTGCTTTTTCAGCAGTTCCAATTCGCTTTTCAAGGGCTTGCGAACAAGTGGAATGTATATAAAATTTTTGTTTCGTTGAATTTCAAATTCCTCTTTAACAATTTTAATTTTGTTAACTAAAGTTATGGTTTTTTCGCCATAAATTTTCGGAACTTTGACACATAGAGATCTTTTAGACATCAAATCACACTATGCTATGCTTTCTTTGAGGTTCTCGCTTTTTTCCTTGACCGTTTGGAAAAATTTGTTGCTTATGAAACCTTTCTTTTTGGCTTTTTCCAGCTTTTCCATGTCCAAGACTTTAACTGTTCCATCTGGACATAGGCATATGTCAACTTCTAAATCCACATAACGTATTGCTTTCGGATATACTTCAACTGGTGTGTTCAAGTTTATGTAGGTTCCTTTCCATTCTCCGCTGCTTGAAAAATATTTCGTTGTTATGTGCCATTCGCCAGTCTTTGTCTCGCTTATTGCTTTGTCTCCAACTTCTTTTTTTGTGCCTAATCCATCATAGATTCCGCTTCGCCGCATTATTCTGCTGTACTTAATTTGCTCTTCGCTTATGTTTTCTATGGTTGCTTCTCCCAAATAAAAAACAATTCCGCTGAGTTTGACATGCTCAACATCTATTTGAGAACCTTCTTCTGGAAACTCGCATAGAACCCGTTCTCGAAATAGTTTTTCAACTTCGTTTTTATCTTGCCCTTCCTCTAGAAGCTTTTCAGCCATCTCCAAAGTAGAAGAGACTGCGCCTCCGCAAGTCTTGTAAAAATGGTGCCCATCCAAAGTTGGAGCAATTGAAGCTCTGACCATATCCAAATTCTTTTTAGAAAGCCATGGAAATTCTACGTCCATAAAATACGAGCCTTCAATAAGAAGAGATGGAGCATTCGCATGAGCTGCCTTTTCATTTAATATTCTGACTTGTTCAGTAAGCTTTGCTATCTCCTTTTCTAATATTTCTCTCTGCTGATATGCTGATAATTCTCGCCAAATAATTCCCCATCGTTCTGGCGCAAGCGTTTTCCCAAGCGTATATAGCTCTGCTCTTTTATTTTGGTCGTGAATTTTTAAGCTGACGCCGATTCTGCTGTTTTGTGTCAGAATGGCATAATCTCCGACGATTTTCAAGTTCGTTGTTAGAAGTGGTTGTTTTGCACCTATTCTTTTTCTTTCAACCTGAACTAACAATAACTTATCTTCCGCTTTTGCATATTCGCGTTTGGGAAGCCATCCAACAATTTCATTGCCTAGATCTATGTAAACCTTAGCTTCTTTTGTTTCTCTTAGCTTTCCTTTGTATATTCCGTCAACGCTTATTGTCCATTTTCTGGTCAAAACATCGTCAAGTGCTGAGTGTAAAATAGATTGGAAAGTGTTCACTGTGTCTAATGTTCCCAAAACTCTTACGCCTTGCAAATCATATCTATCTCTTATTTTAATATTAGGCAACGCGGAATCATTTTGAAGTCCAAATCGCTTCTTTATGGCTGAGGATGGCTGAACTACTTCAAAGCCGTTATTCAAAAGCATCTTTGTGAGTGCTGTTGAATATATCCCCCTTATTTTCGCTTTCATCGTCAGCCAACTTTTTCAATCCTATAAAGTCCATTTATTTTTTTAACATTGAATTTTGCATTTAGTATTTTTTCAGCAAGCCAAATGTTTGTTTCCAAATGCTCTGAAATTGTTCGCGTCAAATATGCAGATTTTCCTTTTGCTAACGCTACATAAGGAATTAGCATATCAGCCAGATGCATGTCAACAGTAGACTTAGCTGAAATCTCAGCACAGAGTTTTTCAGTTGCCTCTCTCCCGACGGCTTCGCTTGTTTTTCTAAGCTCGCCTATTGCGTCTGCTCCCAAAACCGCTCTTGTGCTTGTTTCAGCCCATAAAACAAGGGAACTGCCTTTCTGAAGTGGATTGGATTTATCATTTACTATTTGAATATTAGCCATTAATCCTCTTTCCTTTAGATAGGCGTTTGCTGCTTTTGCTTGGCGTTCGGCAACCTTTCGTTCTGCAAGAAACGTGCAGACAGAAACACCTTTTATTGTCTTCAATTCGCCATAATCTTCTAACGATAAGGGTTTTAGAGAACTGCAATGTTCCACTGTTAAACTGATCTCTCCCATGCCTTTTGGATAATAGCCATATCTATGAATAGTCAATGCTGTGTTTATTCCCATCTGCTTCAGCAATGGCAAGAGCACATACCTAATGTAATTGATTGTAGGCGAATTTGAAACATCTGTCCCGCCTTTTGAGACATGTAGCTCCACGGTTTGTTCTGCAAAAACACAAATGGGCAGAACAGTCATCAAAAGCATTGGAATACTCCCAGCAGTGCCAATTTCAGCCTCAACTCTTCCACCATCCACTTTTTTAGGTGTAAACCATAGTTCACGAGAGTCAAGTTCCGCCCCTTTCACTTCAGCATCGCAGAGCCGTGCAGCTGTTAAAACAGCTTCTAAATGTTGTGGTCTCAAACCAGGCTGTGGTCTATTCTGCCTAATATTGTAAATGTGTAGCGTGTCTCGTAGTATGGCGGCTAAGGCAATAGACAATCTGAGAATTGTGCCGCTTCCACTTTTTTGGCTTCCATCGATCTCGATCACGTATTGCCGACTCCTTATTCTATTGTTTATCAATTTTGTCCATTACTGTTGTATTATCAGAAACAATTAATAAATGGGTAAAGTATTAAGGATTTGGAAGGGAGAATCGTATGAGTGAAGAAAAAGAAGTTCTTCAAAGACTTGTACAAAGAATTGATGAACTTCTTCTAGTCTTAAATCAAGTAGCGGAAGATCTTAAACAGATTTCCATAGCCCTCAAACCAATAGCCGTTTCTCAACTTCCCCCACCAGCGACTACTCCTCCGTCACCCGCACCAGTATTACCCAAAGCACCCGAAAGAATTCAGCCTATCAAAGATATCAAAATGATGTTTCCAGAAGACTTGGAGAATTTGTTAAATTTCGAAGAGAAAGAGGATTATATAATAATAAAACCCCGCCAATTTCTGGGCTCAGAAAATTTTGCCAAAATAGCTTCCGTGGTACGCGGAATAGGTGGAGAATACATAAGCGCTGGAAAGGCTTCACACTTCAGGGTTCCCAGAAAACAAGCTTAATTGCTTGCTTAAGCTAAAAACAGTATTCATATCTTATTTCAAAGTCTCTGAATTCGCCTATGTAATTCTCCCATATAACATCTACACCTGCAACTCTCGCCCCAGGAGGACCTCGCTTACAAAATTCTATAATTTCCTTCACGTTTTTTTCTTCTCCTTCAAAAACGGCTTCAACTTTACCATCTGGCAGATTGCGAACCCAACCTGTTATGCCTATTTCCTTAGCTTTATGTCTCACTTCTGATCTAAAGAAAACTCCTTGAACTCTGCCTTTTATGAATATGTGCGCTCTTACTTTCGTAGGATGCACCACACATTGTTTTCTTTCTAATTTTTAGTGGTTACGAAATTTATCAATTTTCACTTTCACTAATCTCTCTCCGCAGTTCAAACATGTTGTATCAACGCTTGTTTTAATAATGCCTGCAAACCGTTTGTTTTATGGTGAATTGTTACTTTGGAAAGCTCTAATGGGAAATTACTGATTTATGCTTCAAGTTTTGCATCAATTGAAAAACGCCTCCAGCCCATAAGTTTAGCTGCTCAGAAAATGGCTAAATTGTTAAAGTTAAATTTTGAAGTTGTTATTTTTGGAGAGAGAATAGCACCAATATATGTTTATTATAAGAATGGCGATGAAGAACCAATTCCAGTTTATTGTAGTAAAAGAGAAAAAGCTAATGTGCAAGAGATTTATACTGCTTTAATGAACATGATGTTTGTGCTGTCTTTTCATCCGCGATATTCTGCTTTGAGACATATAAGAAAAGAGGTCACGCGGTTACTTTCATGAATTTTATGTTTTGATTTTCCAGTTTTATCTCGTAGATTTGGTTTACGTCAAAATCTATACCTAAACTTTCATATTCCTGCTCTGTTAGGAACAGAATAATTTTTGGAATTGCAATCTCCCCTCTCATTGGGAACATTGGCAGTTGCTGTTGCATGGCTTGAAGAACATCTTGCACAACCTTTGCCTCTTCTGACTGTGGTCTGACAACAAATTTTGGAATCTGTCTGTCCTCAATTAGCTCTATGCGTTTTCCAAGATTGCCATCTAAATCCCGAATAGATTCAATTTTATGTACTCTAACGCGGAACATTGTTAATCTATAAAGAAATAGTGGATTTCTCTATTTACCCTTTCGGAAACGCAGCATGATCTAAAACTCCTTGACAAATTCAACGTATTTCAGTCCTTATGGTTCTTGAATCCTCTTTCCTGTGTCTATGAAGCCCATGCGAATCCAGAGTCCGTAAGCCTTCCAATGTTTTCCTTCTTTGTTTGCTGAGGTGCCAGTAACTATGCAAGTCATTTTCTTTTCCTTGGCGATTTTTTTCTATCTGTTGTATAATGGAGCTACCTATCCTTCGACTTTGATATTCCTTTATCACATCTATTTCTTCTATTTCCATAAAGTTGTTTTTTGCACCTATAGTACACAAATCCCACAGGAGTTTTCTTCTTCTGCTATGATGATGCTTGGGTTTAAGCTTTCAAGTTCCTCTGTAAGCTTTTTCAAGAATTTTGGAGAAATTCCCCCTAATGGAACGAATCCTTTAGTTTCATCTTCTGTTGGATTTTTTCATAATGTTGATTATTGTTTGAAAATCCTTTTGGCAAGCTTTTCTGGTGACTAACATCATCTTAACGACATACACGTCTGTGTAAGGCTATTCCATCTCAATTGTTGCTGGTGGTTTAGGGGTAACATCATAATAAACTGTCGACACGTTAGAACATTTTCCAATTATTTCTTCAGCGGTCTTCTCTAATGTTGTCCATGGTATTTCTGAAACTTCGGCTGTTAAGAAATTTATAGTTTGAACCGACCTTACACCTATTATATAGGGTTTTTTCTCTTTCAAACCTTTAACTGCATAAAAGATTCTTGCAATTGTTGGGTTTTCAGTGATTATCCTTGCTTGAAGAGATACTAACTTCTTAATGTTTGCTTGATGAATTTTTCCATTCATGGTTTGAGCTTTAATGCCGACGATTTCGCCATATCGTCTTTTCCCGCTTTCTACACCAGTAGCTCTGTCCTTAAATATTGTTATTTGAACGTTTCTTGACGGAACATTAAGAAGTCGCGCTACTGTTTCCTGAATACGTGCAACCTTTGTCTGTTCAGAAGATTCTTCATTATCGATGATTACAGCAAAATATTGACTAGGCTTGTACTGAGCGAGTTCTCGTTCAACAATGGTTGTGGCTGTTTTTAATGTCTCTAACTTATCAGCACGTATTTCACCAACCACACGAACAGATAAACCTGGACCTGGAAATGGCTGTCGCTCAGAAAATTCTGAAGGTAAGCCAAGATGTCTTGCAACCATTCTCACTTGATCTTTATACAGTGTTATCAGAGGTTCGACGACTTTGAAGCCGAAGTGTTCCATAGGGTTTATGCCCATTTGCTCCAAAACATTGTGCTGTGTTTTTACTCCACCTACTGTTTCGATGATGTCTGCTTTTATTGTGCCCTGAACAAGGACTTTACAATTTTCTTTTTTTGCTGTTTCACCTAAAACTTGATAGAAAGTTTCTCTGAATGCTTTGCGTTTTTCTTCTGCATCCCTTAAACCTTTCATTGCTTGCAAGAAGCGATCGCGTGCATTAACTATTTTTGTAGGCACATTAAAAGGTGGCTTTGACAAGACTTCCGCTACTTGTTCTGGTTCTTTTTCTCGCATGAAAGTATCATCCAGTATTACGCAAATAAGGTTTTCACCTATTGCCTTGCGCGTTAGCACGGCACAAGTTGTACTGTCAACACCCCCAGAAACAGCAACTAGTGCCTTTTCGTTTCCAATGCTTTTCCTTGTTTTTTCAATTGCTGTTTCAACAAAAATTTTGGGCTCAAACGTCTCCAACTCTCTTAACACCCCTCACTGTTATTGTGAAGCTACGTTTTTTATGATTTACGCATTTTCTGCTATTCGACATCTTATGCTTACTGCCTGAAGCGGTTAATGAACTATTAGGTTTCAGATAATGTTTCAGTCTAGGTTTCTGAGTGTGTGTTTTTGTAAATTTTTTTGTAGTTTACAACAAAAACGTCTTGACTGGGCTTTCGGATTTAAATGATTTTTTAAAATCTCCCTGTTTTTAATCAAAATGCAAACTTTACATAGTGGTTTTTAGGGAATTAAAGTTTTTCTAATCGATTTTCTATAGTAAACAAAGCCGATGTGATTCCTAATGAAAACTAAAGAAGCAAAAAACTTGACAACCGTAACAAACGAGTTAAACGAAAGCTATGCAGATTTAATCCGAGCCATGAAGGACACGAGTAGAGAAGTAAAAGAGGCAAAGAAATTATGGCGGAGCGGAAACAATTCCTTGCTTATAAAAGTTGGTTTGGCATTGATTGCCTTTCCTGATCCTACAATTAGTGATGTAGTGGGCTCAATCATGATTGCAGCAGGGGCTGTTCAAGCGGGGATTCGAAGGCGTAATATCTATGTTGACGATGTTTTCAAAACTTTTCAAAAAACGTTTGAAGAAGTGCGAGATATGAAGTATCATATTTGATTTTTTACTGAAATTTTATATTTACTACATGTTATAAACATAATATGTCTGAGGTGAGAAAGTGAAACTCGTAACAGTCTTATTGCCTGAAGCTTATTTGGAAGGGTTAGATGACCTTGTTAGGGCGAATATGTATCCGAGCAGGAGTGCAGTGATACGCTCTGCAGTGAGGGATTTGCTTAAAAAAGAACTATGGGAAAGAAAGGAAAGATAGCACTTTTATCCTAACCACGCAAGCTTTCTGATTTCTTTCGCAGATTTTGCAGGGTTTTCTGCAAGCGTTATGGTTCGTCCAACAATAAGATAACTCGCTCCAGCCTCAAGTGCCGCTTTTATCTCTCCTCCTTGAGCGCCAATTCCAGGCGCATATATCTGGATTTTCTCACGAAGTATTGCATGCACTTCTCTTATTTTTTCTGGATAAGTTGCACCCACCACAGCACCGTCAGCCTTGTATTTTAAAGCCTTTTTTGCAAAAGCAATATATTGAGGCATTTTTCCGCTTTCTTCAGCATCGTAGATGGTTTGTCCATAGCCTTCGAATGCTCCTTTGTGGCTCATGTAAACGAGAAGGATTACGCCGCGTTGCAGCTTATGCGCCACATCAAAAATCGACTTCAATCCTTCTTCCCATCCAATGAATGGATTAGCGATCAAAGCATCAAAACCTGCTGCGTAATAATACTCGGCGATAACTTGGTTTGTTGAGCCAATGTCATTGACTTTGCAATCCATTATTGTCATAAGGCCTTTGTCATAGGCTTTTCTGATAAGCTTTTGAACACCATCGAATAAGCCAAGCGGAAGAAGCAGATGATGGTTAATTTTCACAGCACAAATATAGGGATGAACTGTCTCCAAAACATGTTCTGCTTTAGAATAAAGATGGTTGCGATTTTCTGGCTTATCAAAGGGAAAGTCTAAAGCTAGAATAATATTCGATTCTTTATCTTTGGATGTTTGTTGCATCTTAGTACAGAAAGACATGTTGGGCACCACTACCTATTTGGGTTTAGAATTAAAAACTTTTATCATCTCAATTTCTTCACTGGAAACCAGTTTAATAAATTCAAGGGTTGCTTTAACGGCATCTTTTAACTGCTGTTTGCCTATTCCCACTATATCATAATCAACTAATTGCACATTGCTTGTACGCTCACTAATCTTCGTATAATCGGAATCATGTAAGGATAAATACGTAAAACTTGCTTCCTATCTGCTAAAACGAACATGTCTGTTAAAACCCTCGGCTTGTTCATGCCAATGCCAGTAAAAGCTTCGCCATTTTCTGCAAAACATACATGAGATAACGGATTCAATCAGTCTTTGTCAGTCCCGTTTATTAGGATTAGTGTTTTTATTGAAGCCAAATTGTAGGCATCTACAACATCAGATATTCGCGGGGGTTCCTATTATGCAAAACTCTTCGCAATAAAGCTTAATCTGAAACTCTTGTCTTAATTTGGTCTATGTCAAGCTTCCAATAGAAATTCCTGTAAGCTCTAACTGTCAGATTGTCTTTCAACGTTTCAACATCATATTTGTCTCTAATTTCTGCATAAACAGATTTAATTCTTTGAACTTGTTCATTCTCCTTTCAATGCAGACATTATCGATTAAGCCCATGTGAGGAGATTTCTGGAAACCTTTCATGAACTATGGCATTCCAGTAAACCGAGATTACCATGCTAAACACATACCCAGAATTATCTGTAAACGTTGGATATTTAACAGCTTTAAACATATCTTTGAAAATTTGATGCGAAGCAACTATTGGCATGTTTTTCAAAGAGCGCCCACAAAATTTATAAGCTAAAAAATAGGACTGTTGGTGTGGGTCTTGGAGACCCAAAAAAGTGAGATAGAAAAACTTTCTAAAAGCAACGAAGCAATAAGTCTATGTCTTCTCAAAAATACCAAAGATAGGTATAAGCTGATTCCAGCGCAAGAAATGCATTTAATTGTGAAAATCGAATCAAGTCTGCTGAAAGGCGCTAGAAAATACTTTGAAGAGCACAATTTCATTGAGGTTGTAGTTCCGCATTTGACAAAGGCAACAGGAGCTTGCGAAAATGTTGCAACAATGTTTCAGTTAGACTATTTTGGACATAACTCGTACCTAAGTCAAACAGCACAGCTTTATCTTGAGGTTTTGACGCCGTTTCTTGGAAAAGTTTGGTGCATTGGACCGAGCTTCAGAGCAGAGCCATATGCTGACGAGCGACATCTTTCCGAGTTCACATTAGTCGAACTGGAATTTTCAGGCAACTTCAAGCAATTATTAGAACACATAGAGGGAACGATATGCTCAATGATAAACTGTGCATTAAAAGAGCGAGAAGAAGAACTCTGTCTTTTGAATGTGAACGTGGATAGGCTAAGAAAAGTCAAGATACCATTTGAAAAAATAACCTACACTGAAGCTGTTGGATTACTTGCAGAATATGGTGTCAAATGGGGCGATGACTTGAAAAGCCATCATGAAAGAACTCTTGTGCAAATGCACGGTAATATGCCATTGTTCGTGACACATTTTCCAAAAGCTATTAAATTCTTTAATATGCGGGAGAATGACGAAAATCCTGAAATTGTCAATAGTGCTGATTTGCTTCTTCCCATGAGTGGAGAAGCAGTTGGTGCCGCGGAACGCGAATACAGATATGAGAAGCTTTACCAGCGATTAATAGCTTCTACAATGTTCAAGCAACTGGTCGAAAAAGGAGGAAGCATAGAAGATTTTCGGTGGTATCTGGAATTTTACAAAACACACGGCAACTTGCACTCTGGATGTGGCATAGGGCTAAACAGAGTTACACAATTTGTGCTGGGAACTGATGACATAAGGACCACAACAGCTTTCCCACTTAACAAAGAATCAATTCTATAAAAGCGCAAGCCCATTCCCTTCTTTCTTTTTCTGAAACCTTCTTAAATGAAAAGCGGTACAGTTTTATACTTCACTGTTTTTAAAGGGAAATTCGGCGAACTGGAAAGGTAGCGTTTACATGTCAGTGTCTCCAAGCATTCGCGAGGTTCTTGCAAGAAGAATCGCTGGGGAAATAATTCTCTCAAGCAAGCCAGGCGCAACCATGCGAAAATGGCGTGAACTTTTTGCTGTTTCTCAGATAAGCCTTTCAGATAAAATGGTGCTCTCATCATCTGTAATTAGCGATTATGAAAGCGGAAGGCGAAAAAGTCCTGGTACAAAGTTTGTGAGAAGGTTTGTGTGGGCTATTCTGAAAATTGATGAAGAACGTGGAAGCCGTTTTATTCGTGAATTTGCCAAGTTGACAAGTTCACCGAGTATGGCTGTATTGGACCTAAGGGAATTCCCCATACCTGTTCGTGTAGAATATCTTTGTAGAGCTATTAAGGGTGAAGTTGTGACTTCTTCCAACAGTTATGTCCGAGATGTTTGCGGTTATACAGTTGTGGATGGTAAAAAGGCTGTTGAGACTCTTTCTGGGTTGGAGTATTCTCAGCTTTTTGGTGCAACAACTGAAAGAGCATTGATTTTCACGAATGTTGGAGACGGAAATTTGCCTATGATGATTGTGCGTGTAAGCAGTCTGAAACCGCGAGTTGTTGTTTTCCATAGTGCGAGACCCGATGAGGTCTCTATAAAATTAGCAGAGTATGACCATATCCCAATCATTTACTCCAGCTTACCGAATGTTGAGCAATTAATAAAATCTTTGAGAAAGCTTTACCGCATTGCTCTTCGCAGAAAACTTGGCAGACCTGTTCGCCCACCCCCAAAAATAAGCGCATAATAAGGCGAAACAAAGTGCAATCAGAACATCAATATTATATTCGAGTGAATATGCAGCACTGGAATGCTCGTGCAAAGCGTGAGCGGGCTAACAAAGATAACATGTTTAAGCAGATCAGAGATGATGTTTCTTCGTACTTTGAGAAGTGGGAGCCTAAACTAGCTCTTTATTTAAAACATATCAAGAGGAAGAAAATTGTTGTTCCTCAGTTTGGCGATGGTTTGGTAATGCTGGCTTGTGCAAAGAAAGGCGCGGTTGTTACTGGTGTTGACTTTTCAAGTGAGCAAATTCGATTTGCAAAAGAAGCTGCAGCCTACTGTGGTGTTAATATTATGCTGGTTAAAGCTGATTGGCAAAATCTTCCTAAGAATATCCCAAACAACCACTTTGACTTAGTAGTTGCAGAATGCGGCATTTTCATTTGGATAGCTGATTTAAGTGCATGGATGAGAAATGCCAACAAACTTCTGAAAAAAAATGGCAAACTGGTTGTTTCAGATTTTCACCCAATATCACTTATTACTGAAGAAAATAATGGAAAGGTAACCTTTAAGAAAAGCTATTTTGACCAGCATCCTCAAGTCCATCAGTCAGAAAGCGGTCTGCCACCATCTATCGAGTTTTTGTGGAAGCTTAGCGACATCATCAATGCAGCAATTCAAGCTGGATTTCGTATCAACTGCGTTGAAGAATACTATGTTAAAAAAGGCGAGAGCATTCCCTTCCTACCTACTGATTTCTTGCTAGTTGCGACAAAAGAGTGATTTTGCATGATTAAAGTTGGATGCTGTGGCTTTCCAACCTCTATGAACAAATACTTCGAAAGTTTCAGCATGGTAGAGTTGAATAAGACTTTTTACCAGTATCCACGTACCGAAACGGTTGAAGGCTGGCGGGAGAAGGCTCCAGAGAGATTTGAGTTTACTGTTAAAGCCCATCAAGATATAAGCCACAAGGCAAAACTGAAAGTTGAAGGACTAAGCCTTCAAGCTTTTGAACGCATGAAGCAAATCTGCAAGATTTTGAACGCGAAAATACTGCTAATTCAAACACCAAGCTCTTTAAGACCTGATAAACTTGCGGATGCTGAAAAATTTTTCAAAGCAGTAAATCGTGAAGGCTTGATTTTGGTTTGGGAAACTCGGGGACCTGCTTGGGAAACCGAAGAGGCATACAAAAAACTTGGACAACTATTGGAAAATCTTGGTGTTACACATGTTACTGATCCATTTAAGGTTATGCCTGTCTATACTGGTGAAATCGCCTATTTTCGGATTCATGGATTAGGTAAACAGATGTATTATTATCAATACAGTGATGTGGAATTGCGAAGACTAAAAGAGCTTATTGCTAGATATGAGGGGAAAAAAGATGTCTATGTTTTGTTCAACAATCTTTCCATGTTTGAAGATGGCAAACGCTTTATGGAATATTTATCGAATCGAGTTTTTCCAAAAATCACAAGAGCAACTGGTTTAGCATCTATAAAGGAAGTTGTGGAAAAAACGCGGTATCCAATCACAAAAAGCATACTAACAAAAAGGCTTGGATGGAGACTTGTGGAGTTTGAAGAAGGAAAACAGATTAGACTTGAAACATTTTTGAAAGATTTGCCGTCTAAAACCTATGGAAATGTGGACGTACTCATTAAAGAGCTAAAGTCTGTTAAGAAACTGGGCAACTGATTCCTTTCTCTTCAAGTTTCTTCCTTAGCAACTTGAAATCATTAGTTATTTGTTCCTTATATTTTGCACTATAAAGTGCTGCTGCGGGATGAAATGAGGGAAAAATTGTTACTTTCACGCCTAGAATTGCTGCTTCATAAAATTTTCCATGAACTTGCGTTATGCTGCTGAAGATTATTCCTGCCTTTGAAAAGATATAAGCTGTTGAATAGTTTCCAAGAGTGACAATAAACTTCGGCTGAATAGCACAAATTTGCCTATTCAGATATTTTGTGCAAGTTTCGATTTCATTTGGCGCGGGCTCTCGATTTTTTGGGGGTCTACACTTCAAAACATTGGAGATGAAAACTTTATCTCTTGAGACACAAATTTCAGATATCAGCGAATCAAGAAATCTTCCTGCTGCACCCACAAATGGCTTCCCTTTGATATCCTCCCAATAGCCCGGTGCTTCGCCGATGATCATTATGAGGCTTTCTGGGTTTCCTTCTCCAGGGACAGCATTCTTACGAGTTTTCCAAAGCGAACATTTTGTGCAAACTATAACTTCTTGAGCAACAGCATCGAGTTCTTTCTTTGACAAGCGTTTTTCCTCTTTGTTGAATCGTTTCATTTTTTAATTTTATAAACTTCAGTTATAAAAGGACAATTTTCTATCTACAAGATGTGGTTGGTATTAGTGGATCTTTTTGCTGAAAACAATAGAGATAGCAATTTTAATAATACGCCAAGTCATAAGATTGACTTGTAGTTTTCATGTTTCTATGCTGCCCAGAATAATGTTTTTTTCTCATAATTTCTACGTACTCATTTAATGCTTTTTGCTCTTCTATCGTTAATCTATCCATAAACGTTGTCAGCAGTGCTTTCACGTCTGATTCTGGCACCTTCACATATAATATGTCTTTTTCAAAAATGTGTCTTCCAACCATCGGCTTGTCTAACGATATTGCTACCTGCATTCCTTGGTGAGCCTCTGATAAAGCCTTTCCTTTTTCTTGTATCTGTTGAATCTCTCCCAATTCTTCGCTGTCTTCGGCTCTCACAAGTACCAGTTTTGGTCTTATCTTTCCCGCTAAAATTTCTACGCCAACTATTGCTGGCTTGGCTCTGCGGAACACGTAGCCTTCCATTATGCGGATTTTTGCCGGCGTTACCAACTTGTCGAATTCCTGTTCAATTTTTGCTTCCCGTTGGGTTTTAAGCCATGATATATACTTATCTATTAAATGATAGATTATTTTCTCACTAAAAATCTGGACGCCATTATTTTTTGCTTCTTCCTCTGCATCTGGCAAAATTTTAGCGTTAAAAGTTAAAATAACCCCATACAATGGCTCTTGTCCCTTCACAACGGTAGCCTCTGTAACATCACGTTTTGAAACGTCGCCAACATCTGCAAGTCTAATCGGCACATCATTCTGCTTTAAAATGTCAGCAATGGCTTCTAAAGAGCCAAGTGTGTCAGCCTTCAAAACAACACCACATACATCTGTAACAATCCTAATTTTCTCTATTTCCTCGGAAACAAGTTTTGCATATTTCTCCACATTTTCCCCCTCGGAAACAGCATACAAAGGCGCACCAGCCAAAGCTCCCTCCAAATCTGGAGCAACAATCTTGACACCTGCAGCGGCTGAAACAGAATTCACAGATGAAAATTTGTCCCTCGGGTCTCGAATTTCATCTAACGGTTTCGGAACCAAAATCGCCCTTATCCGAGTAACAATGGGCTTTTCTTTGCCACCTACCACTATCAAGTCATCCTTCTGCAAAATTCCATCATAAATAATTGTGTTAAGTGTCAATCCTAAGCCGGGCTCTTCTTTAATCTCCAAAATCGTGCCTTTCGCTGCTCCTTCAGTAGTTTGCAATCGTTTCTTCAAATATTGTTGTGTCAAGCCAACAAGAACCATAAGAAGCTCTGTTATGCCCTCTCCAGTCTTCGCGCTTGTAGGCACAATTGCCACGGTCTTAGTAAAATCCTTTATATTGTCAAAACGGTCAGTTCTAAATCCTAAACGTGAAAAAACCCCTATAATGTCATATATCCTTGCATCTAAATCTTGTCTGACATAAGGGTCTTGCTTCTGGTATGTCTTCAAAAAGGGTGTGTCAGGATAAGAATTCCATCCTGGTATTCTATCTATCTTGTTTGCAGCAACCAGAAAAGGTGTCTTGCGCGCTTTTAAGATTTCTATACACTCGTACGTTTGTGTCTCAAAACCGCGCAACACGTCAATAACAAGAATAGCTATGTCAGCAACGCTGCCGCCTCGCCTCCGTAAATTCGTGAAGGCTTCATGCCCAGGTGTGTCAATTATAAGCAAGCCTGGAATCTCGATTTCTCCCTTAATCATAGAAAGTAAAGGTCCAATTAGCTGCTTTAGAGTGTCAACTGGAAAGAAGCTCGCTCCAATATGTTGAGTTATTCCTCCAACTTCGCGGGCTTGAACGCTTGTTTTGCGAATTTTGTCAAGCAGAAGGGTCTTGCCTGTGTCTACATGACCGAGAACGCAAACGATTGGTTGGCGAATAGGCATTTTTGCCATGTCTCCATTAGATGAATTAATAAGTCAGCTATTCGATGATGCAGTTTAAAATTAATAAACTATCACCTTAATAAACACTCAACCTTTTTAAGAGCTAAACATGTTTTGTTTCTTATAAGGTGAAATGGTTTGTCTTATTGTCACAAATGCGGAGCAAAACTTAAAGAAGATGATAAATTCTGCTACGCTTGCGGCGCCCCAGTTGCTAAAATAGTCAAAGAAGAATTTTCAGTTTCAGCAGAGAATCTTATCGAGAGGATAAAAGAACTGCTTCATGAAGGAAATGTGACAAAAATAATTGTCAAAGACGAGAAGGGAAAAGTGTTGCTTGAAATACCAGCTACTGTTGGAGTCGTCGGCGCAGTTATTGTCCCTTGGCTTGCAGCCTTAGGCGTAATAGCCGCATTAGTCACCAACTGCAAAATAGTTGTTGAAAGAAGAGAATAGATTTAGTTGCACGTCCAATGTATACTCCCTTTATTTGAAGCATTTGCTACTTGAACTATTAATTAGCACTCGGAGACAATGGTCCAAGAACAGAATCGTCCTTAGCTTCTAAACTATTTTCAAAGATTATGCTTTCTCACATGCTAAACTGGCTTATGCCATGCGCTTTCAGACTTGTAACCACTTAGTGGCTGCAGACAAAGAATATTATGAGGAACAGAAGAACAGCATCTTTATAATTTAAGCTATCATATTTTTGTAATTTCTGATGAAATTATCAAATTTATAGATGAAACCAAAACGTTATGTACTTATCTTCTAGAAGATAATATGCAGTTAATTTTATTAGCGTTTTACACTATTTTATCATTGCCAAAGACTATGTTTTACCGAGTTGGAACAGAATGAGGAAAGACAGCCATAGAAGAAGTCGCATCGAAGTTATTTGCGATATTTTAAGTGAAGCTTTGAACGGTGCGAATAAGACTAGGCTTATGTATCAGTGCAATTTGAATTTTACCCGATTTAATCATTATTTGCAAGAGTTATTAGATAATGGTTTAATCGAACGTGTAAGCTCTAATCCTAAAAGCATAATATTATACAAGACCTCGGAAAAGGGGCGAGAATTTATCAAGGTTTTGCGAAAAGCAAGCGAGTTCATCTCTACATAACTATTCGCAACAACATATTCGGCTTATAGTTCTAAAATTCTCACGTTTTCATCCCAGCACTGCTCATAGTAACGACTTTCAGCAGTAAGTTTAAAAAACCATAGACCAAAAATTAGTTTATTGCATTGGCATCTTGATTCCCTTGTCTTTCGCTATCTTTCGAGCCCTCTCATATCCTGCATCCGCATGCCTCACAATAGCAGTGCCTGGATCAGTTGTCAAAACAGTTACTACGCGTTTTTCTGCTTCTTTTGTTCCATCCGCAACCAAGCACATACCAGCATGAATACTATAGCCGATGCCTACACCACCACCATGATGCACACTAACCCATGTTGCACCAGCAACAGCATTCAACAACGCATTCAGTATAGGCCAATCAGCTATTGCGTCGCTTCCATCAATCATGCCTTCTGTTTCGCGATTGGGTGAAGCAACACTTCCACCGTCGAGGTGGTCCCGTCCTATCCATATTGGTCCAGAAAGCGCCCCGCTAGAAACCATGTCGTTCATTATTTTTCCGAAGTGTGCTCTTTCGCCGAAGCCAAGCCAACAAACCCTTGCAGGTAATCCTTGAAACTTCACTTGCTCTTTTGCTTTTTGTATCCACCTGCACAACTCCTTATTATATGCAAATTCTTTCAAGATGACATCGTCAAGCGTATAAATATCTTCAGCACTGCCAACAAGTGATGTCCATCGAAAAGGTCCGCGACCTTCGCAAAACATTGGTCTGATATAGCGTTGCACAAAACCCGGATAAGCAAATGCGTCCTTAAACCCTGCATCATAGGCTTGTTGGCGCAAGTTATTACCATACTCAAATGTTACAGCGCCTTTATGCATCATCTTAACCATAGTTTCCACCTGCACACGCATGCTCTCGCATGTTCGCCGCAAATATTCTTCAGGGTTGCTTTCTCTAAGCGAATCTGCTCCTTCCTTAGAAAAGCCAGCAGGATAATATCCATTCAATGGGTCATGCGCTGAAGTTTGGTCTGTTAAAACATCAGGGATTATGTTTCTCCGCAGAAGTTCTGGATGCACTTCTGCAGCATTCCCTAATAAACCAATGCTTTTGGGGATGCCTTCTTGTTTGGCTTCCAAAGCCATATCCACTGCTTCATCTAGGTCGTCTGTCCACGTTTCCAAATAACCGTATATAAGTCTGCGTTCAATTGCACGCTTATCTATCTCCACAACCAATGCAACACCATCATTCATAGTCACAGCTAAAGGTTGAGCACCACCCATCTCGCCTAAGCCCGCAGTCAACACAAGTCGTCCACGTAATGTTCCGTTAAAATGTTCCTTTGCCACCGCAGCCAAAGTCTCATAGGTGCCTTGTAATATTCCTTGTGTGCCAATGTAAGCCCATGAACCTGCAGTCATTTGCCCAAACATGATTAAGCCTTTCTGCTCTAACTCGTAGAAGTAATCCCAAGTAGCCCATCGGGGCACGAGCATAGCATTGACGATTAGGGTTCTGGGCGCCCATTCATGTGTTTTAAAGACAGCTACTGGCTTTCCACTCTGAATGAGCATGGTTTCATCTGATGCTAGATTCGTTAACGTTTCCACAATGTGTTCGAAACACCCCCAATCACGTGCAGCCTTGCCTGTTCCGCCGTAAACAATGAGTTTTTCAGGGTTTTTAGCAACTTCAGGGTCAACAACGTTAAAAAGCATGCGCAAAATTCCTTCGATTTGCCAATTCTTGCAATGCAATTCAGACCCTGTTAAGCATTTGATTGGTTTTGTAATTTTCAAGAGTTTTCACCATAAACTCAGAATGAGGGAACACATTATAATTCTTTACCTTTCCACCAGATTTATTAAGAGGCAACAAACATAAGGCTGAGTAATCAAGGAGAAAAAAACATGAAAGGAGAAGGAGCAATAGTATTCGTAATAGCTTTCGTAGTCTTTCTAGCCATAACTTTTGCTTATCCAGCATTACCTTTGGGATACATGATTAGTGATGCTATGGGCATAGAATCAACCCTAGTGTGGAGCGGATTCACTGTGAGAACTTTGCTATCAGCGATTTTTAACGGAGTAATTTACGGCATAATAATATGGCTAATTTTCACGTTTGCAAGAAGACAAATGAAGACAAAAATATAAAGAACATTCTCAGTCTGGTTCGCGTAAGAATACAGTTACACTTTCTTTTTCTCTGTCCACAACCAATCTTCCATTCTTAATAACCTTGTCCACAAGATTCATGCCAAAACGGTAACCAAGAAACTTGTGGTTCGGAACATTTAAGACTGTAACATCTGCTTTTTTCCCAATTTCTAAACTGCCGACTTCACTTGCCTGCCCTATTGCATGTGCAGCATTTATGGTAGCAGCTGTTATGGCTTCCGCAGGTGTTAATCTCATAAAATGACAAGCAAATGCAATAATCAGTTGCATATTCTCAACCCAGCAGCTAGGGTTTAAATCGCTACCCAACGCTATGGGAACACCTAAATCAATCATCAACCTAGCGTCAGCGTATCGCCCCATCATCAAGCTGAAGGCGGTTGCCGGAAGCAAAACCGCAATCACGCCCTTTGTAGCCATGGCTTTAATGCTCTCTTGCGAAGAAAAAAGAAGATGTTCAGCAGAAACAGCTCCGATGTCCGATGCAAGCTCTGCACCACCTATCATACTCATTTCATCAGCATGAATCTTTGGTTTTAAACCATAATTCTTGCCAGCAACCAAAATGCGCTTGCTCTGCTCCAAACTAAAAATGCCTCTTTCGCAAAACACATCACAGAATTTTGCGAGTCTCTTCTCAGCCACTTTTGGAATCATCTCCTCGGCAACTAGGTTAACATAACCCTGAGTGTTGCCTTTATATTCTGGTGGAATTGCGTGAGCACCCATAAAAGTTGGAATAACATCAATACAATGTAGCTGATTCAGACGCTTGATAACCTCTAAAATTTTCGACTCATCCTTTGTTGTTAAGCCATATCCACTTTTGGCTTCAACAGTTGTTGTGCCATGCTCCAACATGGCGTCAAGTATTTTAAGTCCACCATCCACAAGTTTCTCTACACTCGCCTTTCGCGTTTCCTTAACAGTTTTTAATATTCCACCACCTGTTCTAAGAATCTCCATGTAAGATGCTCCTTCGGTTCGCATCTGAAACTCATCTTCTCGTGAACCAGCAAATACAAGATGTGTGTGTGGGTCAACAAAACCTGGTAAGACGGTTTTTCCATTCGCGTTAATAATATTCTCGCTCTTATACTTCTTTGTAATGTCAGCTGTTTTTTCAATAGCCACTATCTTGCCATTTTTTATAGCGAGACCGCAGTTATGTATTATTCCAAGCTCCCGCATTTGCTTCCCTGTGCGAGGCTTTAGAGTGCTACCAACCAGTGTTGCAAGTTCATCAGCGTTTACAATTAGCAAGTCAACATTTTCTCTTGCTCCGCCTTTTCCAGTTTTACTCAAATATACCGCCTTTTTCTATCGCATTTTGTATCGCTATTTCTAACACGCGGTTTTCAGTTAAATTGTCAATTTTTAAATAGAACGCAACTACGTCGATTAGAGCCCTTAGAGGAGCCATGCCACAGAATTCGGACCCCACAATCTGCACGTTATAACGAGCGCATTCCACTTTTAACAATTCAAAAACACGGTAAAGCGGTGTCTTTTCAAAATCGCTTATACTCATGCCTATCTGCGTAATATTTTTATCTGGAATAAATGCAGCCATAGCCTTAACGTTTGAAAAACCGCCTTTTTTAGAATGCAAAGCCTTCGCAATTTTCTTCGCAATCGCCAAGTTAGTAGTGCTCAGATTCACGTTGAAACCTGCCATGACCCTACGTGCTCCAGTGATAGTTGCTCCTGCTATTGGATGCGGTTTGGCTGGACCGAAATCTG
This sequence comes from uncultured Candidatus Bathyarchaeia archaeon, assembly GCA_964469615.1. Classification (GTDB taxonomy): domain Archaea; phylum Thermoproteota; class Bathyarchaeia; order Bathyarchaeales; family Bathycorpusculaceae; genus CAYXZM01. Next base: position 107,240 of record CAYXZM010000020.1, read on the forward strand.
GTTTGCGTTCGGGCTTGATAATCATTTCAGCTAACTTTTCATACTCGCCTTCCCGTATCCAATCTAGATCTTTGCGTTCAGGTTTTGTGGCAGCGTCACCATACAAATATACGGGCACATTACATTTTTTTGCTAGAGTTTTTCCAAATTTTCTTGCAAGCTTAATGCAATCATCTATTGAGGCGTTTTTTATGGGAATGAAGGGAACAACATCAACAGCGCCTATACGTGGATGTTGACCCTTATGTTTTCTCATATCGATCAGTTCTATAGCTTTAAAAGCAGAATTTAACGCGGCATTAATTATTGACTCCTTGTTGCCAATAAAGGAGACAACCAGACGATTATAGTAATCGTCAAAAGTAAAGTCCAAAAGAAAAGCGTTCTTCGTTGTCTTTATCTCTTTAAGAATCAACTCAACTACTTTTGAGTTAGAGGTGCTAAAGTTAGGCACGCATTCGATTATTTCTCTCATTTCCCCTTCTTCCTGTTAGCGCATAAATTTGCTTTTTCACTTTTACTATCAAAACCAAGATTTATATGTATTTGACAAGAGCACATAAGGTCAAATTCAACACCTCTTGTTTTTCGTTTTAAACTTATAAAGTTACAACAAGATTCCATAATAAAGAGAGGAAAAGCAGTGAACACTGAGATCAAGTTTGAAGTTCCAACATGGAATCAAATATACAACATGCTCCTACACTTAGCCAACAAAATCAGGAAAGATGGGTTTAAACCAGACATAATAGTAGGTGTTTCTCGTGGAGGATGGCCACCTGCTCGAGTATTATCTGACTTAATGGATAATCCTAATCTTGCTAACGTGAAAGCTGAATTCTATTTAGGGGTCGCTGAGACAAAAGAGAAGGCTGTTTTAACACAACCAGTTTCCACTTCTGTTGCTGGTAAAAAAGTGCTTGTTGTAGATGAAGTTGCTGATACCGGCAAAAGTTTGAAACTTGTAAAGGAGCATATTATTGAAAATGGCGCAACAGAAGTCAAAATAGCCACAATTTATTACAAGCCTTGGAGCATTGTTAAGCCAGATTATTACGAGAAGGAAACAAGTCGCTGGATAGTGTTTCCATGGGAAATAAAGGAAACTATAAAAAAGATTTTGAAAAAATGCAATAGAAAGAGAAAATCTGTAAAAGTAGAACTCGCCCAGCTTAATGAAGCAGGGATATCTGCGGGTCTTATTCAGAGGTTCTTAAAGGAAATTCTTGAGGAAGAAAATTGCTGAAATACATCGAGGGATTTAGAAAATATGCTCTAGTAACAGGCTTTAAGAATGTGAAAATTAGTGATGTGGAAAAATTTCTAAGAGAAGTGCAAAAAGAAAAGCAATCTGACATGGAGGTGCAATTTTTTGACGCAAAATTTGTGGCTACATGGCAACATCTTTACTTCGCAGTTTTAAATGCGTTAACAGCTTTTAAAAACAGGGAAAATATTTCAAAAAGCCTCGCCATGGAAATAATGATTTATGCTTCTGCACAACGCCAAATTCGAAAGGCTATGAAAATCTTTGGAATTAAACCCGAAATCTCAGAAATAGCGTTAGTAATAGTAGGAAACGATTCAGAAAGCGTAAAATTGGCTCTATCAAAGATTTCTGCAATTGCCAAAATGCAGCTAGATGAAACAGTCCTCGGGTTAACAAAAGAAAAGGAAAAACTGATTAAGGAAAAATTTAGAATTTCTAATTTAGAGCTTAAAATTGTGATAAAGAAGGATGACTTAGAAGAAGCCTTAATAAAACTTGTCATTGAACGAATGGCGTTAGTAGTGACTCAAAGATGACTCTATAACACTTTTTCCTTCATAACAGCCAAGATTTCATCTGGCTTTATAATAGATATTCCAGTTAATCCACCGACAACTTCGATTAAAAGAATTTTATCAGGATTTTTTAGGTTAACTTCTCGTTCAATATTTGCCGCAGCAGTCTCAACAATATCCTGTGTAGGTGTATTCGTAAAGCGTTTTTCAACAGTAACACGAAAAGTTTCTTTCTCACCTATTTTCTTGCTGAGTTCTGTGGCTACACGTTGAATTTCACCCAAATCTGTGCGAACAACTTTTTCAATCGGGATTATCCTGAGAGTATAACGAAATTCATAGGGTCGTTCATGTAGAATATTGCGAAGCTTATCTATAACCTCAAAAGGATTAAGAGCAGTTTTTGCTGCAATCAAACCTGATACGCCAGTCTTTTCCACGTTCGGTGCTGAATCACCCGTTTCTTCTAACAGATACCATAACTCTGAGCACGCATTATTCTCCATACCGCGCATGGTTGTGGCTAAAAGATTAAAATCTCTAAGCATAATCGCTCCTTCTATGATGTACACTAATTTTATTGTTTGTTTAGTTAAATTTAATGTTTAAAATTTTTCTCGGGTCAGTGTAATTTTTGGCTTTTTCACAGCTTGTGGCTCTAAGCCGTCGCCTCACATCATCCCACTATTAATGTACCATTGCAAAGATTTATCCATTTTGATTTCTATAAAACATTAAACTTAAATTTGCGTCAAACAAGCTTAGTAATTTCTCCATAAAGGAGTGGATGCATTTGACTAACAAACGAAAACCAGTAATAGTCGTCCATGGTGGAGCAGGAACTTGGCATCCTGAACGTAGCCAAGCAGGTTTAGAGGGGGTCAAAAAAGCTGCAAAAACAGGTTTGGAAATTTTAACCAAAGGAGGAAGTGCTGTAGATGCTGTTTTAGAAGCTGTTGCAGTCATGGAAGATGATGGTGCCTTCAATGCTGGGTACGGTTCAAGTTTAAACATAGAAAAAGATGTGGAGATGGAAGCTGCAATTATGGATGGAAAAACATTGCAAGCTGGTGCTGCGGGTCTTTTAAAGGACATCAGAAATCCGGTTCGTTTGGCAAGGATAGTTATGGAAAAAACAGATCATGTTTTAGTTGTTGGTGAAGGAGCAGAAAAACTAGCTAGGATGTTTAATCTTGAAAGGAGAAATCCAATTTCTGATCTTAGGTTAAAGTATTATGAAAATCAGAAAAAAGCCTTGCTTGAAGGAAAATTTGAGCTGCCAAGACTAGCTGCGTTAGTTAAAGCTTGTCCTAATCTATTTGAGCTTGAAACTGTTGGTGCTGTTGCGCTAGATAAAAATGGAAATGTTGCCGCTGCGACTTCTACAGGCGGTTTCCCATTAAAACTTCCGGGAAGAATTGGAGATTCACCGTTAATTGGATGTGGCACATATGCAGACAATCAAGCTGGTGCATGCTCTGCAACAGGTGTCGGTGAAATAGCGATAAGGCTCGCTTTGTCGAAAACTGTTTGTAATTTTATTGAGGGTGGAAAAACAGCTCAAGAAGCTGTTGAACAAGGGATAAAGCTTGTCAATACAAGAATATCAACAATATATAATCATATGGGGTTAATCGCTGTCGACCTCTCTGGCGGAATTGGTGCGGCACACAATTCTCCTAATATGTGTTGGGCTTATTTTACGTCAGAAATGCAGGAACCTGTAGCTTCTTTGACTGCGAGAATTGTGAAATAAAGCATCAAAAAATAGGCTGGTAAATATTCGTTTCGTTTTTCTTTCTCGACAACTGACGAATAAAAATGTTTAAAGCAATGCATGGTTGCTTTCATTAAGCACTAAAACTGGTTAGGAGGTGAAAAAAGATGCGCGAGGAAGAAGAGGAATGGGAAGAAGAAGAGGAAGAGGAATGGGAAGAAGAGGAATGGTAAAAATTCAATAAACGCATGTATTTTTTTGCGATTTTTTTACCATAACGTTTTAAGCGATATTTTTGTATTTTTTTAAACCACATATTTATAACCTACTGGAAATGACCATTCATTAAATGGGTTGTTCATGACAAGAGTTGCAGTGCTTGATGTAGATAAGTGCAAACCAAAACGTTGTGGTAGATTATGTCATCGATTTTGCCCAATCGTGCGAAGCCACATAGAAGCCATACGATTTGAAAACGATAAGGCTGTTATTGTAGAATCACTTTGCACGGGATGTGGAATATGTATTAAAAAGTGTCCATTTAAAGCTATATCGATAATTAATCTTCCAGACGAGTTGGAGAAAGATTGCAGCCATCGCTTTGGAGAAAACACGTTCAAGCTCTTTAGGCTTCCAATACCTTCTTCTGGCATGGTTTTAGGGTTACTTGGACAAAATGGGGTAGGAAAAACAACGACGCTTAGAATACTCTCTGGTGAGATTAGGCTGAATCTTGGGAACTATGAAAAGCCTCCTGGTTGGGACGAAATATTGAGACATTTTAGAGGCTCAACACTTCAAGACTATTTCCAAAAGATTAGTGAAGAAAAACTTGGGGTTTCACATAAGCCTCAATACGTAGACAAGATTCCAAAGGTTGTTTCAGGAAATGTTGGACAATTGTTAGAAAGAGTGAATGAAAGGAAAAACTTGGATAAATTGGCTGAACAACTCGAGCTTGAACAACTTTGGAATCGCCCACTTGAAGTTTTGAGCGGAGGCGAATTGCAACGTGTAGCAGTTGCTGCTGTAATATGTCGTGAGGCTGATGTATATCTTTTCGATGAACCTTCAAGCTACTTAGATGTAAAGCAAAGACTAGAAGTTGCCAAAGCCATAAGAAGTCTAAAAAATGATGGAAAAACAGTAGTTGTATCAGAACATGACCTCGCGATAATAGATTATTTGTCTGACCAGATCTGCATTCTTTATGGAGAGCCAGGTGTTTATGGCATAGTCTCCAACGTTCACAGCGTCAGAACAGGCATAAATATCTATTTGCAAGGTTACATTCCTGATGAGAATGTTAGGTTCAGAAAAGAGGCAATAATATTTCATGAGAAACCGCCAACAGTTAGCTTTGGTGTTGGCGAAACACTGCTAAAGTGGGGAAAAACAGAGAAAACGTATGAAGGTTTTAAACTTGTTGCCAACGAGGGAGAAATAAAGCGTGGAGAAATCATCGGGATTTTAGGACCGAACGGCATAGGCAAAACAACTTTTATAAAGATTTTAGCTGGGATTGAGAAGGCTGACAGCAAAGAAAAGTTTGATGAATTGAAAGTAAGCTATAAGCCGCAGTATATTTCAGCAGAATATTCAGGAACTGTTCAAGAGCTTTTAATAAGTGTTGCAAAAGAGAATTTTTCTTCAAGTTGGTATAAAACAGAAATTCTTCAACCTTTAGGAGTAGATTCGCTTCTGGACAGAAATGTAACGGAACTTAGCGGTGGTGAACTGCAAAAAGTCGCAATTGTAGCTTGCCTATCTCAAAAGGCTGAACTATACTTGATTGACGAACCAAGCGCCTACTTGGATGTTGAGGAAAGACTGAATATGGCACGGATTGTTCGAAGAGTAATTGAGGCTCATAATGTAACAGCCTTTGTTGTCGAACATGATGTTGTTGCCCAAGACTTTTTAGCTGACCGCCTCATGGTTTTCACAGGAGAACCTGGAGTAAAGGGCTTTGCGAACAAGCCTACAACTTTGAGGGATGGAATGAACACTTTTCTGAAGCAGATGGATGTTACTTTTCGAAGGGACCCACTTACTAAAAGGCCTCGCGTTAATAAGGAAAACTCTAGATTAGACAAGTTTCAAAAGCAAATAGGAGAATATTATTACGTCCGTTCAGCGTAATAAAAGGCTGGTATGAAGCGTTAATGGTTAAGGTTGGCGATTCTGAAAAGAAGTTGCTGAATGCTGCTTTGAAGGCTATGGATAAGGCTTACGTGCTTTGGGGTTTTAAAGTTGGTTCTGCAGTTCTTGCAACTGATGGACACGTTTATGAAGGATGCAATATTGAAAGCTGGGTCTCTGGTTTAGGAATCTGTGCTGAGAGAAGTGCAATTAATCATGCAATTTTGCACGGTAACCAGAAAATTGAGAAAATCGCCATAATAATGGATACTAGTAGCCATAACGAGCCTAAACCTTGTGGGGCATGCTTACAATACATTAATGATTTTGCGAAAAATTCCAAAATTAAAATTGTTATGGCAAAAGCAGAAAAGGGCAGAATCTTGTTTGAAACAGTTAAGGTAAAGGCTCTTGATGAATTGTTGCCCTTTCCCTTTAGAAAATGAATAATTTTCGCCGAAAAGTGTAGTTAAATTAAAGAACGAGCAGAGTATAGCGTAAAAGAGACGCATTATCGAGTAAGAATGCTGGTGGAAGCTTAAGGTGACTCAAACAACATTCGAAGAAATAAGCGCTTCAGATTTTTTTTACAGAAATAGAGACATAGCTGGTTTTACAAACCCATCTAGAGCCATTTTTGCAGCAGTAAGGGAACTTGTGGAAAATTCGCTAGACGCTGCTGAAAGCCACAAAATACCACCAGACATATACATAAGACTTTCATATGAAGGGGAAGCCAGTAAAGAAACCCAAATTTACAAATTAAGGGTCGAAGATAATGGCATAGGAATCCAACCGAGGCACATACCATCTGCTTTTGGTCAAGTGCTTTTTGGTTCTAAATACAAGCTGAAACAGCAGAGAGGCACATTCGGTTTAGGCGGAAAAATGGCAATTCTATATGGGCAGATTACGACGCATCAACCAGCCACTATCATTTCGAGTACAGGCATAGTAAAAGTTTACATGTATAAGCTTATGATTGACATTCAGAGAAATCGACCGATAATTCTTGATAGGAAAGTCCTTTTGAACAAGGAACAATGGTGTGGAACAGTAGTTGAATTTTGTCTTGAAGGCGACTATCTTAGGGCTATGCCCAAAATTTTAGAGTATCTTAAACAGACGGCTATGATGAACCCTTATGCCAATTTGACTTTCGTCGACCCTAAAGGCAGATTGTATAAATTCACGAGAATTACTAGGGAAATGCCTGAACCGCCAAAGGAAACTAAACCGCATCCTTATGGTGTAGATGTGGAACTTCTTCAACGTCTTATACAGATAACGTCACATAAGAATATGCTTGATTTTTTGAGAACTCACTTTCATAGGGTTGGGGAGACAACCGCCAAAAAGTTTCTGGAGTTTAGTAACATAAGTCCGTCGAAAAATCCGAAGAAACTATCTCATGAGGAAATTGTTAGGTTAATGCATATGCTTAAAAAGTTTAAGGATTTCTTGCCTCCAGACGCAAGTTGTTTATCGCCTTTAGGCGAGGAACTGTTAAAGGCTGGGATGTTAAAGGAGTTGAAGCCCGAGTTTGTGGCTGTTCATCAACGTAAGCCGGCAACTTATGCTGGTCATCCATTCATCATTGAAATGGGAATCGCTTATGGAGGAGAAATCCCCAAAAAAGGAAGTTTTCTGATTTATCGTTTTGCTAATAGAATCCCATTACTTTATGATGAAGCAAGCGATGTTTCAGTGAGAGTTATAAATTCGATGAATTTGCGAAGGTACAAGATTACACCTGACATGCCAATCGCTATTTTGGTGCATATTTGCAGCACGAAGGTTCCATACAAAAGTGTTGGAAAAGAATTTATTGCCGACAGACCAGAAGTTAGAAGAGAAATAGCGAATGGAATACGAGAAGTTGCCCGCCAACTTCAGCATTTCCTAACTAGAAGAGAACACGTAGATAGAGAAAGAAAACGCCTTGGAGTTTTCACTAAGTATTTGCCGAAAATAGCGCAGTTTTCAACAAAACTGGCTGGTAAGGAAAAGCTTCCAGATATAGAAAAACTCTTAAAGAGTGTGAGGAAATTTGGGGCAGAAGAAATATAAGAGTAGCATGATGGAAAGAAAAAAAGAAGTTTTAGCCAACTTGGAAAATTTTGGAATAAAAACATATGAGCAAATTGATAGTGGGCGTTTCCCATCAATAGAGATGCCCAGCAGGTCTATAGAAAACATCCATTATGACCCACAATTTAGACAGTTTATCTTAGGTGATAGACGAGTTCGCAGAAGCGCACGCAACATCCGACATCTCAAACCTTTCACACAGCTTATTTGGGCTGCGTTCTTTTCCCACGAGTTGGCTTCGCAAAGGAAAACATCAACTTTAAGAGACGTATATTATTCTGCACAAGCATATGAAATGACATTCACAGACCAACAAGAATCAAACAATATAATAACAGATTTAGAAACAGTTTTAGGATTCTCAAGAGAAGACTTTAACATCTTTCCAGAGGAACGTTCAGCTGTTTTTGGTGACCTCACTATAGAGTATACTGTGCCAGGCTATGAGGGAAGAACCTTAAATTTGACATCGCATCCCGACGGCGTTTTGATTGGACCAGCTTTGACTTCTTCCGAGTTTGTTAAAACCACCGCTGACAAAGTCATAGCCATAGAGAAAGGCGGTTTGTTCACGCGTTTTATTGAGGAAAATGTGCATAAGAAGTTTAATGCCTTGCTTGTTTTGACTGCTGGACAAGCACCAAGGGCTACAAGACATTTCATTAGACGCTTAAACAGCGAGCTTAACCTTCCCGTTTATATTTTCACGGATGGTGACCCTTGGGGGATGCACATTGCCATGGTGATAATTTCTGGTTCCGCAAATGCTGCGCATTTAAGAGAGTTAAACACGCCAGACGCGAAATGGAGTGGAGTGTGGGCAACTGACATAGTCAATTATAAACTACCTGCCGACCCGTTAGATGATGTTGATGTAAAGAGGCTTTACGAGTTGCAGAGAGACCCCCGTTACAAAGACCCACTGTGGCAAAGAGAAATTAAAACGTTCATGAAGATTAAGAAAAAGGCAGAGCAAGAAGCATTCAGCAGATATGGCTTAACATACATCGTGGACGAATATTTACCAGAAAAGCTTGAAGAGACAAAGTAAATTGGGGGAAATTTAAAATAACTGTTCATGTTTTATGATGTAAAACGCATTGAAAAAGTGAAGGGCTAGATATGAGTGAAGAAGGTAGCTTCGGAATAGAAATAGCTGAAAGGTTCTTCGGTTTCCTACTTCTAATAATTGGCGTCTTAGCCATGTATTTTACGTTAACAAGTGCCAATGCCTTAGGAGGATTTTTGGGATTTTTTGGGTTTCTAAGCCTTGTATTATTAGTATTAGGAATAATTATGATAACCGTAAAAATAGAATAACATCTTGAAAAAGGCTTTACGATTGCAATTTATAACCAAGATTGACAATTTTTCTGGAACAGTTAAGGGAGTTAATATTGACTAAGCAGTTAGCGTTATTCACTTAACGGATAAAAGCGTGAAGAAGACAAACGAAGGAATCGAGAATTTTTACATGAACTTTCGGCGGATGTGCCTAAAATTTCATGTTTTTAAAGTGTAGAAAAATTCTAAAAAAGAAAAAAGATTATGTGCTATCGCACAAGAGATTTTAAACAATTATATGTTTTTAAAAACTCCTTGCCTTTCTCAGTAGTCTCGAACAAGCCATAGTTAGCATTAACATCGTAAGCAACCATACATAGAAGTTCTTTTTTGAGCAGAAAATCCAAGTAATGTTTGAGCTGCTTAAAACTCAAATTACAGCGATACATTAGACAAGTTTTCTTTACACCGCCTTGAGATGACTCCAAAATATCTGCGATAAGGTCTAATCGTCCACGATGGTTATTGCTGACTCTTTTCTTTCTTGTGATTGGCAAGTCTATCAGCTCAGTCTTGGAATGTTGTTTAAAGTCTCCTTTCTCCCCAAAAATACTAATAGAAAAAACACTAATTTAAACAATTCTGAAAATGAATCACTTACAAAAAATGTGAAAGAAAAGCGAAAATAATAGAAGTTGAGTTTGCACTAAACTAGCAGTTTTCTTAAAATCTTTTCTTGGTCAACATCTTTCTCTAGAAAAACGCTTATCCTGTTTTCTTCAATCGTTAGAGAAAGCATTTTAATGTCTTTCCCTTCAACAATGATGTCCTTGATGTTGCCTAAATTGAAAAGCTTGGAAAGCTCTTCGCTTGCGTCAAGGGCTGAAGAGGAAAGAATGGCATAGTCAATTATTTTTGTCGGGTCTTTGAGGTCTATTGTTGCTGAAGTAGAATTTCTTAGGATGTAGCCTACGACACCATTCCATGTTTTAATTTCATCGAGATTTGTCCGTAAATCGTTCACAAGTGTTGCCTCCTCAGCTACTATGGGCTCTGTTAACGCTGTAACTTCTTGTGAACTCTTTTTTTTCCTAACCATTTTTCATAGCCTCCATCACTCAATTACTGGTTTAGCCCTTACAAGCTCACCCTTCTTGATTTCAAGAGTTAGCTGAATCTTTTCAGGCATCTGCACAATGCCTTTTCCTTCATATTTTGAACTTTTATGGGTTTCACCTTACAGCGTATCGATTTTCCATCGAACGTTTCTATCTCGACTTCTTCAATTTTCTTTCCATCATATTGCTCTTCCCACTGTGTCAAAATAGCATTGTCTATGCGAACAGTGTCGGAAGGAACAAGCAAACCACCCAGATTTTCTACTATAAGCTGGTTCACTGGAAGCTCGGAAAGCAATGATTCATGCTTAATTTCTAGTTCTTTTTCTTTAGGCTCTTCAATTTCTGTCATAGGCTCGGGCTCTTCAGTTTCCCTAGACAATTCAATTCTAGGTTTAGGTGTTGTCTCTGGTAATGTTAGATTGTTTTTGAGGGGGGCAGGGCAGATTTTCTCCAGTAACCGCAGAACTGTTGGAACTATGACACGAGTTACGGTGTTCACATAGTTTAGGTCTGCTTTTTTCGAAGTAACTGTGACAAAGTAGAGGTCATTTAGGCAGGAAACATTAACTCTGCCATTATTGCCCTCAACCGTTATAGAATCAACATTGCCTATTGCGTCAGCTTTCTCAAATAGACCATCGAAAGCGTCTACTACTTTAACCATAGTTTTTTCAGGCGTATTTTCATCTCCAATTATTATTTCGCCGTTTTCTTTGAACATGAAAGTATTGGTTATGTCTGGGCATACGTTTCGAATTTCGTGTAAGACATTTTTTAGTGCAAAGGAATAGACTTCATTATCCATAATTTTCACTTCCATATTGTTGTTTTTAGGAGATTTTGAAGAGGATGCGCTCTGGGACATCGTCTTTTTCGACGACAAGATACTTTAGACCTTCAGTGTCTCCAAGCTGATCTAGCCATTTCAGTGCTTCTCGAGCCTTTTGCAAAATTAAAAGTCTTTCTTGATGACTACGGACAACTTCTTCTATTGCCGTTAGTTCGTGGAATGGGTTGGCATCTAGGATTATGCTTAGGTTGCCTATGGTGATTTCACCTAGGCTTTCGGTTGCTGCTTTCTTGCCTGCTAGTTTTAAGACAACCTCGCGTATTTTTTTGGATTTTTCAGCCAAGGTTCTAATGTCATCAAGTCGGCGCAGGTACTCGCCTAAAGTGCTTTTTGTATCAGATATTTCCTTTTCAAGAGTTTCAGCTATTTCTTCTGCTGATGCGTATTCTTTTATTTGTACTACCATTTTTCAGATACCTCCAAAGAGGAAACAATAGAGGAAATAGATAGATTTACCTACCCTACCCCCAATCTCAAACTATGTGAGATTTTGTTATGGTGCTGTTTGCGTGTATGGACCGAACTGGTTGCCCTTCGCTGTGATCACCATGAAACTATACTGCGTTCCGCGAGTAAATCCACCAGTCTTGGTTATGTTGAATTGGACAGTGGCGCCTTTCGCTAGTGGATATGGATTGGCTAATGAGGGTGTTACTCCAGACGCTGTCACGCCATCTATGCGTATTTCAGCTATAGACAAGTCTGCTGCACCAGTATTCTTGACTGTTATCAATATGTACGGCACGGTATCTCCAGGTGAACCCCATTGGTATGCTGTGAATGTTATTTGTTCTGTATTTGTGAATGTGAATGTTAGGGCTCCCATCCATGCGGCTACAGCGATGCTGACTGCGACTGTTACTGCGATGAGTATGATTGAAGCAACTACGGGGCTTAGGGCTTTCTTGCTCTTCAACATTTTCATTTTTCTTTTTATCCCTCCTTCGGGTTATTGTGTATGTTAGAGGAAAATGGGAATTTAAATCTTACGACTTAATACACCATATTAATCATTTGTAAAACAAAACTACAAAAAACAAGAAATAAACTGCTAATCTAACGTTTAAGAAACATCAAAAAAGAATGTGTACAACAGTAAGCGCACAATACGCCTTTAAGCCTAAATGTTCAGTTTATCGAAAAATTCTAATAGCATTTTCGCTATTTTTTCGCCAAGTTCTGTTCTGACATAGTATTTCTTTAAAGGGTCTATGCGTTCACCTTTCGCCAAGCCCAAATCCTCAATTTCAATCATTCTAGCTCTGAAGGTGCCATCGCTGAGGGTTAAACCATTCTCACGCATAAACTCCTTTGCTTCTTTCCATTTGCCACGATTTATGTAGAGCAAGAAAATGCAGTCTATTGCATGGTCTTTTTCAAGCATTGCTTTTATGGCAGCCAGTTTAGGGTTTGTTAATATATGTTTAATCTTCTCCTCTTCTCCACTTTTCTCTTTCACCATATTGTATCAACTCATGATTTTTGCTTTCTGATTATAGTTGAATTCCTTTAAAAGATTTAACCTATATTACGATTTATGACTTATTACAGAGGAATATAGCTTATTTCTCCCGATACTCCTTTCAGACAAGTTTCTAATTATGAAGTCGATTTCTCTGTCCTCCGCGAATTGCAACGTGGAAACAAGATTCAAGATTCAAATTCATCGCTCCATAATCTCTGCAAGTCTCCTGAACTGAGATTCCCAAAATTGGTGCTTTGGACGTGGCCTTTCTGATCCTATAGCTTGTCCATTTGATTGAATCTCAGATAACAAGCCAAGCTTTAAATATTAATGCATGCAACTTTTTTGTGGTGAAAGATTTTGCCGATAGTATATGCTGTAAGCCATGTGATGTCTAAGCCTATCATAACAGTTGATGGTAAGACGCATGCCGATGAGGCGATAAAACTTATGGCTGAAAAGAACATAGGCGCTCTCGTTGTAACTGAAAGGGGCGAACCGAATGGCATCGTAACTGAAAGAGACATTGTGCGGAAATGTTGCCCAAACGCTTCGTGCACCCAAATTGAAGTTAAAGATATAATGAGCAAGCCTCTAA
>CAYXZM010000021.1:0-67849 GCA_964469615.1 uncultured Candidatus Bathyarchaeia archaeon
CTTAGCCCAAGTCAGCATTATGGCTGAAAAAGGCTTAGACGCCCAAGGATACGGATACGAAGATGACCTCGCAAACGCAATAATCCACGCCGTCAACCAAGGCGCAAAAATCCTCAGCAACAGCTGGGGCGGCTACGAAGAGAGTGCTCTTCTTTATAATGCTATTAAATATGCTTACGATAGAGGTGTGCTGATTATAGCTGCTGCAGGGAATAATGCGTGGAATATCAAATCATTCCCAGCAGGCTATGAGGAAGTTGTTGCTGTAACAGCAACCAACATTACCGATGCTCCTGCTTCTTTTACTAATTTTGGAAAATGGGTCGAGTTGGCAGCGCCTGGAGTTGGCATCTATTCAACAGTTTATGATAATAGTTACACCTATATGAGTGGGACCTCAATGGCATGCCCGCATGTTTCTGGTGTTGCCGCACTTATATGGAGCCAATTTCCAGATGCCACAAGGGATTGGGTGCGTTATTGGTTGCGTTACACCGCGGATGATTTGGGAGATTCTGGATTTGACATTTACTATGGCTATGGAAAGATCAATGCAAGCAACGCCGTTAAAGAACCTCCTGAGCATGATGTGCTTATCTTGGATTTGAAAGCGCCTCGTTATATCGAGCCTGAGGGTTTGGGGAAAATTAATGGCACCATATTTAATCTTGGAAGATGTAATGAAATAAACTTGACCGTACAGCTTTTAGCTAATGGAAGCATTGTAGATTTTGTGCATGTTGACTATTTAGCAAGCGGTCTATCAACAATTGTAAATTTTTCGTGGGCTCCTACAATTGAGGGAAAATACGACATAACACTCTATGCAGTACCTGTAGCTAACGAAGAAAACACGTCAAATAACGCTAAATCAGCAGTAATAAAGGTTTACGTACCCGAAGTAGCTCTTTTCCAAAACGTTAATCCTTGGGAGTACACCTCTAACGAAGAAGCATTAGACTTATACGATATTCCCTATGTTGTTTTGGGCTCTAACTATTTTGAGGCAGTTAACTTAAGCCGATATAAAAAGGTAGTAATTGCTTCGGATCAAAATCAAGCCTTTTATGATGCGATGAATAGCTCGCGGTGGTGGTTTGAAGATTATGTTATGAATGGTGGTGTTTTGGAGATTCACGCTGCTGATTTGGGTTGGCATAGTGGCAACTGGGTGGGCTTTCTTCCTGGTGGATTACAATGGCAAGCTCGTGGAGCAAATTATATAACCATTGCAAACCGTACTCATCCAGTTCTAAACACGCCTAATCGTATGACAGACAGCGAATTGGATAGATGGTTGTTTTCAGCTCACGGATACTTTTCTGTTTATCCAGAAAATTCTTCCATTATTCTCGTTGAAAGTTTCGGCGAACCAGTATATTTAGAGTTCAAATATGGAGCTGGATTAATTGTAGCTTCTGGACAAACTCTTGAATGGGCATATCACTATGGATATTCGCTTATGCTGGAAAATAGTCTGCTTTACCCTGTTTACAAGTGCAAGCATGATTTAGCAGTTTTTGTAGACACGCCTATTTTCCTTGCTCCTAATAATTCATCACTTTTAAATGCTACTGTCATAAATTATGGTTCAAGTTATGAGACAAATGTGAACATTCGTATCTTAATAGATGGAAAAATTGTCGACTCTATGTTGATTCCTAGACTTGCAACTGATGCCAATTTCACGCTTAGCTATCTTTGGACACCCACAAGAGAAGAAGCATACAACGTTACAGCTTATGCTGAGCCAGTATATGAAGAAAAATTTATAGCAAACAACGAAGCATTCAAGTTCGTCTCTGTAAGATACACTAAACATTTGCTTTTTGACCAAACTCATGGAGCCGATAACATCAATTGCTACAGCATTTGGATTGCTGAACTCAGCCAAAGAGGCTTCTTTATACATCTCCATACTTCGGGTGCGATTACGTTTGATAAACTAAATAATTATGATGTGTTCATTATTCCTCAAGCTGATATTCCCTATCAGCCTTCTGAATTGTCTGCTATACAGAACTTCGTATTAAATGGTGGTGGGTTACTGGTCATAGGAGACAATGAACCCTCTATTTATACAAGCCTCACAAGCTTTGCTGGCATTGCTTGGTCAGATTGTCAAGAGAGTGGGGTTACGCAAGATATTACGCCACATATTGTGACTGCTGAAGTAGCCTCAGTAGGTTTTCTTTCTCCTTTGGCTAAAATGAATATAAATGGTGTAGCCCAAGACATAGTAAGACTTAAAGAGGATGTCATGCTGAGCGTGTCAATTCAATCATTTGGAAAAGTGATAGGTTTTGCTGACGAAAATACCTTATGGGATATTGGCATTGGTGTTGCTGATAATTTGAAACTTGCCAACAACATGATAGAATGGCTTTCGTTACCAGTTCAATATGAGCATGAAATTTTTGTGGAATTAGAAGCTCCAGTTCATCTTGTAAGCAATAGTTCCGCCTTGCTAAACGCCACTGTCTATAATAAAGGATTGAACAATGAATCAAACGTGCATTTGTCAATATTGATAAATGGTAGCATCGCTAATTATGCAATTATTCCAGAACTTGTAGTTAATTCATCTTACTCGCTAAGTTGCCAATGGGCACCAACAATTTACGGCATCTATAATGTAACCGCATTAGCTACTTCTGTGGAAGGCGAAAACAATACAGTAAACAATGCTGTGAGCAAAAAAGTGCGTGTCGGTTATGCTGATATTGCTTTGGTTGAAGTTTCAAAAAATTTTAGCATCGCATATGTTGGATGTGCAATTAATATAACGGTTGTTGCAAAAAACTTGGGAAACTTTACTGAGACTTTTTCTGTTACTGTTTATGCTAACTCTACCGTAGCGGATGTTAAAACAGTAGCTAACTTGGCTCCATATACTCAAACAATATTATTTTTTCACTGGAACACTTCAGGCATGGCTAAAGGAAATTATACTCTTAACGCTTTCGCAGAGCCTGTATTAGGCGAAACAGACTTAATCAACAATAATTGTGCGGGTGGATGTGTTTTATTAACAAAAGTAGGCGATTTAGGCGGCGAAATTCCACCGCAATTCTTTCTCTTCGATGGAAAAGTTGACGGCAAGGACTTGTCATTGTTTCTGCAATGCTATAAGGGATTAGCCCCGTCAGAGGTGATGTACTTGGCTGATTTGGGTGGAAGCATGCCTCCAAAATTCTATAATTGCGATGGAATTGTTGATGGTAAAGATTTGTCATTGTTCTTGCTATGTTATAAGGGATTAGGACCAGACCAGTAGAGATTGTGCTTTAAGTGTTAAGGAGTTTTTAACGAAAAAATATAGAGGTAGGGTCAGCTATTAGCTTGAGAATTGTCCGATAAATGCAGTAATCATTGTGCTTGCTTATGGAAGCATTAAGACCTCAACTTTTACTTTATGTCCATCTTTAAGTTTAAAATGCTTCCGTAGAAAAATAGGAGCAATAACCTCAATAACAGAACTATCATAATGACTTCGCAAAGCCAAAATCAAAGCACCTTTCACCTTATTCTCTATTATTACAGGGTAGCATTTCACATGCCCAAAAGTGCGATTTTCATTCTTGAAACCCTCAACCTCAACTGCCGGATAAGCCTCAAGCTCCAAACGTGCTTTAATGTCGTAATCAGTTGTAAGTTTAAGATTCAGTGTGCCGGGATAAGGGTCAAAGCCTAACTTTTCTATGAACTGTTTTCTGTATTTCTCCAATGTTATGTAATAAGCTCCTTCACCTAAACCAGTAAAGACTATGCCCTCAAGGGTTATGGATGGAGGATAAGTGGCTTCTATCAAAAAGCGTAAATTTGAATAAAGCTTTTGAAGCTCTTTGAGACCCACATCTGTAATTTTTATAAGGCAGCCATCTGGTGTTACAGTTCGCTTAATCCATCCTTTATTATCCAATTCAATCAAATAACGTGAAGCAGTCTGCTGCGACGCACCCATCTTTCCAGCAAGATATTCCGTGGAAATTTTTGCAATTCTTCTATGAGCTCCCATTTCAGCCAATTTTATCATTGTAAAAAGATGACGACACATGTGCTTCTCAGTCATTCCAGAGCCTCAGTTAACTGTTTACTTTAAAATGATGCATTTCATATTTAAACGGCTCGAAAAATCAGCATAACAACTAAACTTCAGAGCATGTAGTGTTTGCTTGAACAAAAATGTCGCGTAAGTCATATGTATTTACTAAAACTTGAACTTTTTCTGATGGGGTATCAGCAGTGAAAGAAATTGTGTATGTGCCGTTACCATAATTAATTATGGAAAGACCATTCAACGAATTGACAGGCTTCCACTCTCCAAATTTTTCATAAAATATGTTGAATTCTTTAACTAAAGCGTATTCTCCTTCGTTGTACACTCTACACGTTAGATTTACCATTTTTTCTTCATTAGCAAGTTTAATATAATAACCGTTCACTACAATACTTGTTGTTATGTTGAAGGCGTAATCTAATGATACGTTCACTCCAATGCCATAAACTTTTAACGTAAAATTTGCACAAGCACTAGAAACTCCTAAATTGTTTGTATTCCATGAAAGCCATATACCCGAGTCATAAACTGAATCGTTAAGTACGCCAAAGTTCAATTGGCTAATGCCAAACTGATGCAAATTTCTAACGATTTCTGAAAGCTTGTCCAAATTCGCTGTTAATACTATTCTTTCTCCACCATTTGAAACGTTTGCAAGTGAACTTATCATCGTGTTTCGGGTGCTCTGTTTTATTGCGAGAATAAAATTGTTAATTGATCGAACATCTACACTGTTTGTTTCGTTGCCAAGTTCGTAAACATATACAGTTGTTACAGAAATCAATATGGCTATGGCTAAAGCACCTACGATGAGAAGTTGCCCCGAATTATTTGCTCTAAGCTCTCTTCTACACATTCTTATTGAGCCACCGCCAACTGCAAGCAGACAATATAGCAGCGAAAGACTGTGCTTTGACTTGCACAAACATACTCTACAAATGCTATCTCTTGGCTACTAAATGAACCGTTTGAGATAACACTATCATTAATCTGATGCATTTCATCATCATAAACTGTCAAATTAAAACATATGCCAGTCGGCAGAACGATGTCAAAAGCATCCCGTATCGCAGTCCAATTTTTGTGATCTATGAGTTTGCCAAGAGTCCCGTCTGAATCTAATTTTATAAGTGCTTGAAACCCGATGGAAGCTAAATCTTCACTTTTCTTTATGTTTGGTCTCACAGTGAGATTTGAAGCGATGGTAAAAGACGTGAAGATTATTAATACTGCTAGGAATGCTTCGATAATTCTAATTTGCCCCGTGTTTTGGCTTCTCATTCCTTTAGGCCTCCAAGCCAAACTGTGCATTCATAAAGGGCAGAATCTATTGAGACAACGTAATTGTAAGCGAAAACATTTGACAAAGTTTCTAAACTTGCAAAGTTTGCGCCTATCTCAAGAGGTATTTGAGGATATGCAGTCCACTCTGCGAAGAAGTCTGTGGAATTCCATCCTGTCGCAACGATTACTGTTGGGCTTTGAACTATAAAATGTGGAAGATTATAAGTGGCGGATTGACTGTCGCTTTGAATGTGCTCTAAAACTGAATAGTAATTAATGTTTAAAGCGTAGAGTCTTGAAAGGTTTATCTCAGAATGAACAAAAGAGGCTTTTACAGTATAGTTAAGAGGACTAAGCCTTACAAACGTGTTCTTTGGTGTGAGTTTAGTTGAATTATGCGCAAATGAGTGAACTCCATAGGACACGATTTTAGTGTGGCATGTAGTTTTTGCTAAAGCAACTAAGAGAGCTTGTCCTTCAATATTATTTGAAATTGTTATGTTAATATATGCTTTGCCATTAGGAGCATAAGCATAATTTGTCTCGAAATAATTTTCTGCTATAGCGTACCATTTCAGCTCTGTTTGAACAGGAACTCCGCTCTTTTTGGTTAATATTTCAAATTGATAATTTGTTTCGTTAGCTGTTGAGAAAGTCGCTGTAAGGCTTATTGCCACATCGAAAATTGGTTTTATCTCCATTTTGAAAAATACATCAGACATTCGCAACATAGTGAATATACATGGATAACTTATAGCATAGAGATTCTCGCTGTTTAATCTTGAAACCTTGTCCATATCTAACTCGTATGGAATATCTGAATTAGCCTTAGCTAGACCGAAAGTTTCTGGAATTATTTGGCCGTTTTGCCCCCAGTTTGACGGTGTGCCTTCATTTAGAATTAGGTATTTTGAGATTTCCCTATATCTTACTGCGAGGACATTATCAATTGTGCTGTTTATGTGCGGATAGAGAAGCTTTGAAGTAGTAGCCATAGCTGAGAGTACAAGAATTACCATTAATGCACATGCGAAAAATGTGTCAACGGATATTGCAGGCATTTTGGCTTAACCTCCGAACCTCAATACCTATTGTGGAACGACACCATACATGCTCCCTAGGAAGTTTTGTGAAAGAACAAGCGAGACATAGGCTGTAAGCACAAGCATTACAGAATATTTGAAGCCAGCGGCAAAAGTTCCCTCGTTTACCTTGCCTACAAAGAACCCTGAAAGCCAGCACTGCAAAATTATTCCAGTGGAGAAGAGGTTTATTTGATTCTGCATCACCTCAAGAGGCATGGTTGCTGAGCCAGGAAGCGATATTTGCGTTAATGCATAAACTGTTATAGCAACCATTGTCGTGGTTAAGGCTATGAGGATGCTCCAGATAAAAGCCAAAATTACATATGGTTTCAAAAGCGATTTTTTGTTAGAGTCGACATCTTTTTGTTTTTCACTGTAATCTGTCAGTATT
This sequence comes from uncultured Candidatus Bathyarchaeia archaeon, assembly GCA_964469615.1. Classification (GTDB taxonomy): domain Archaea; phylum Thermoproteota; class Bathyarchaeia; order Bathyarchaeales; family Bathycorpusculaceae; genus CAYXZM01. Next base: position 6,821 of record CAYXZM010000021.1, read on the forward strand.
TCTAGAGCAGTTGCTGAACCTCCACCGATTTTGATGGTTTCAACAAGTATCAGAAAGTTTACGAGCACTGGCCACGTTTGAATTTTCCTTTTAATATTCAAAAATATTTTTTTAAGCGAGACCCCCCACTCCATTTGGCTTCTAATAAGACTCAGTGATTCAGAAAATTTGCCATATCCAGTGCGTTTCGTTGCATGAATTATGCTCTTTTCGGGTGAAAGCCCGATTTTTCTTGCTTCTGTTACATCCCTCAAAAAACTCGGCATGTAGCCTTCTGCATCATTATTGATTCTAATTATTTTCATATAAACCAACGCTGGAGGAATCGAAATTGCAAGAAGACAAATAGTAACAACCATTGGAAATATCTGTGGACCTTTCAAATATTGAAGTGATGGAAGAAAAGCCAAGGCTGCTATGAAACCTGAAACAATTATTAAAGGCAGTATAACGGCATAGTAGGGTCGTTTAACTTCCGTCAGATTACTCTTTCTTTCGGCATGTGCAATAGTCATGAAAAATATGGAAATTAGCGGGGTTACAAAGAATATGAGAACACATACGATTGTTGAATCCATGCCAGGTGTTCCACTCATTTTCATTGGTTCAAAGATTGACGTGGTTGCAAATACTATGAAAAGTATGTAAGAGCATAGGGTTACAATTAGCATTACTGCATAAGCTTCTACAAGTGTGCCGAGTCTTTCAATTGAGCGGATAGCAGCGGCACTTTGAACCTCGAAGATTGAGCGTAATTTGCTTTTGAGGTAATTTACGACATTTCCGCCGCTTCTGACAGAAGAGACATAGCCTAGAAGAAATTCTCTGTAATTCTTGGACTTTGTTTTTCCAGCTCGCTTATACATGACGGTTAATGGGTCATATCCTAAAACTTCTACTTGTCTGACGATTTCGCGTGCTTCTTTTTGAAATGTTGGCAGTAAGTCTATTCTACACAATTTTTTCCAGCTTTCGTAGATTGTTACTCCACTTGCAGCAAGCAAAGTGAAAAGTAATGCAGCAAAGGGCAATTCAATGTTGATTTTGCTCGCATCTTCTTTTGCGTAAAGATTCAGCATCCATCCAAATATTCTTGGCAGTTTAAGTTGCTTAAGTTGCATTTGCAAAATTTTCACCATTTTGGTTTTTCTAAAAAGTCTTTTTGGAAAAGCTGCGGATTATTGTAGTATTTGCTAAGTACTTTGTTCACGCTCTTATAGTCGCGGATGCCATGCTCAACCATGTGAATAAGCACCTGTTTGCGATATTCTAATTCATCTATAAGCTTTTCAATTGGAATGTCGAGGCTTGTTGCCATTTTTCTCAAAAGATAGCTTTCGGACAATTTTTCTTGAAAAACATCTGTGGAAGGGTTCCAACTGAAAACTTCTTGGAAAGCACTTGCATCTTTTATCTCTGAAACACTTACGAATTTCCTGCTTGAAAGCCGTTTTCCAGATTCAAGAAAAACTGGTGTTCTAACATGTTTCACGTTTATCACGCAATTCATTAGAGAGATTATTGATGACGGAATATTCATTGGCGGCTGTGTAAGTCTCTTAATGGCAGTATCCACATCTTCAGCATGCAAAGTGCACAAACCTCCATGTCCTGTTGCAAGTGCTTGAAACAGAACATACGCTTCTTCACCTCGGATTTCGCCTACAATTATAAGGTCAGGGCGATGCCTTACAGCTGATTTAATCAAGTCATAAAGTGTAATTTCACCTTCGCCCTCAACTCCAAAACCTGAACGTGCTATTGAAGATGTCCAGTTTTCATGAGGCAGATTTATCTCTGCAACTTCTTCAACAGAAATTATTTTGTGGTTTGGTCGTATTAAACATGCAATTGCATTCAAAGCTGTGGTTTTTCCAGCGCCTGTAGCTCCAATAATCATGACTGACATTTTATTTTCCATGAGAAGCCAGAGGTAAGCTGCTATGCTCTCATTTATTGTTTCATTTTCAATCAAATCGATTATTGTGAAGGGGTCTTTTCGGAATTTCCTTATGGTGAATGATGTTCCTGCAGGTGTTGTTTCCTTTCCAAAAGAGACGGCTAAACGATGCTTTTCAGGTAGTGTAACATCAACTATTGGAAAAGCTATGCTTACATGTTTTCCAGATTTGTGAACGACACGCATTATAAAATCGTCAAGTTCTTGCTCGTCTCGAAAGACTATGTTTGTTTTAATATTCTCGTATTTCCTATGCCACAGAAATATTGGCTTATTGACTCCACCGCATCCGATGTCTTCAACATAATCATCATATATTAATGGATCTATTTTTCCATAACCAACAATGTCTTTCTCCAAATAATAAAGAATTTTACGCAATCCAACGGGAGAAGCTCCAGTCAAAATTTTCTTGTGATTATCGAGTATTAGAGGTATTTGCTTTCTAAAAGATTCAGCCAAAGTTTCTTCGCCTTCTGGTGCTTGGAGCTCATACTCGAGAATATTTCTTAATCTGAAATAGTAATCTCGCTCTTCCTTCGTTAATGGGAGTTCATCCAAAACATAAAGATGTTCCAAAGTTTCTGTATTTTGAATGATGGCTGCGTAAGAGAAAGGTGGTTTAAGCGGATAATATTCTATTTCAATATAGCCCTCTGGAACACTCCATTTTTTAACATCTAAAAACTCGATTACCTCTCCTTCTCTGCTCATCATATCTTGAATTTGCTTACTTTTTGAAGAATCTTTTCGCAGCTTGAAACCGAATTTCATTGTTTTCACCTTAACTTGAGTTTTTAAGCTGGACTCGTGGAACACCCATATTTGTATCGCATATTAAACAAGCAGCTCCATGCCCTCCAATGTAATAGCCTGTTGCTACAGCTTCTTTTGGAATGTAAACACGTAATTCGGTTCCCTTGATAGGTATGTTTCCGAAACCGCCTTCTACCCAAGCATTTGCAGAATTATTTCTCAGTTGAAGCCAATACTGCTTGTTACCTATGGTTGTTGGCATTTGGAGATATGCTTCGGCTGTAGCATTCGTAGCTAATGTAAGGGTTACTAACTCTGTGCTTTTGACAGCGATGCACTCCATCAAATTTTTCAGTTGCTTAACTTCGGATGAGACACGTAAAATGTCTCCATAAACTATGAAAGAAAATACTAGAAGACTGCTGACAGCTATTAAAGCAATGAAAGTGTATAGATAACTAGGCGTTATAGATGGCAAACAGTCACACTCCTGCATGCTGAATTTTTATGTTACAAACAACTATTTCCAGCTTCACAATAGCACCATCCATGTTGCTTGAAATTGGAAGCCAAACATTGGTTGATGTTCCATCGAAGACAGTTTTTAACGCAAGAGAGGAGATCGACTGATTGAATTCGTATTGCTGCATAATGGTTGTGTGACTTACAGCTGTTATTTTCAAGTAAAACTTTTGTGTCAGCATCAAATTTTGAGAAGAATTAAGGTTTATGATGTGAATGCGGATAAGGTTTAACGGCTTCCCATCGTTCATGCCGATAAGTGTGGCTGTTGCAGAGGGACGATAGGAAAGTGTCAATTCTCTAGCATCATTGCCAGCCGAGAAATAGAGCTGGGTCATAGTAGACGAGCTTTGATTTATTATTGCCCTACTATCGCCTCTAATGAATAAGCTATCGTATGTAAATTCTGAAGATTCCAGTTTATAGAAGGCTTTTCCCACTGAATTGTTAAACACTATATCATAGAAGATTTGGTAATCGGTAAAATTGATTATGAGGCTCTTAGCTTTGGGTAATATTTGGAAAATGCTTCCACAATCATCCATGTAAACGACGCTTGAAGCTCCTTGGCTCCATGCTACCAAACGCACTGCATCATCAACGGCTTGCATGTTTTGCTTAGCCACAGAAACTTTGAGCATTATTCCTCGTGCACTTATCCTTACAATGGCAAAGCTGTAGGTAACAGAAATTATCGCCATAAGCGAAACAAAGAGTATCAGATAGGTAACTGGTATAGCCAAGGCTTCTTTGGACTTTAGAAATCTTCTCAATTTCTTTTTGCCCAATTTCGTATAGCCTCCTCTCTTGTATATTCAATCAATTTCTCGATACCATAGTAAGATAAGATGGTGTGCGTAGAACAAAACTACACATAAGTATACAGGATCAATAATTGAAAATCTGACCCAAAATCTTCATCTGAATATAGAAAAATGAGGAGAAAAAAAGAAGAGAGATTGTGCTGCTATTGAGCAGCTTCAACGTTTGTCTCTTTGTAGTATTGAGCGTTTGATGTGAAGATTGTTATGCCAACTGGTATGCCTACGTCATTCAAAGAGATGCTGTCTGGATCCTTAATGTAAACAACCATAGTCCAACCAGACTTCAGTGTAATGTCGTCGCTTGCCTGATAGAAAACTCGCTCTTCGCCTTCAATAGTTATGTTGAAAGTCGTTCCATTTAGCTCAGTAGGTGTTACCTCTAGATCAGATGAAATAACCACCGTGTTCGTTCTCCAATAATAAACGTTTGTCCATGGGCATTCTTGACCTCTTACTGTTATCTTGTCTATAACAACGTCCCTACCGCCAGTATTTACAATTACGATGGCTCCCTGAGCCCACCCACCTGAGGTGTTATACCATACGTGCTGTTTTGTCAAGTGAAGCGATTCTTCTTGCACTCTTGTGGTTGTCACGTTTATAGCGTAGAAGGTCACAACTGTTGCTAGTAATACTGAAACCACTAGAATTATCAGTGTAGTCACTACTGTGCTTAATGCTTTCTTATTCTTTAACAGATTCATTATTTTTCTCTCCGTGCAGCAGAATCAGCTAAATTTTAAATATGATAATTTGTGCGTAGAACAAAACTACACATAACTGTACAAACGTTCAACAACAAGAGGTATGGAAACCCATTTAAACTTGTTTAAACAATCCATACGGAAAACTTATTTTCAAAACATGCGTTGGTAGCTTTTCTAAAAGGAAGGTGCAGAATTGAGGACGCTTGATGTCGCGGCAACAGCTTTAAACGCAGCCCTATACGCTGTAACAGGATATATAATATACTTTTTCTTGCCCATAACTACTCCTGGAATTGGCATAGTTAGATTTTGGCCGAATGTTGTCATTCCGGCAGTTTTTGCCGTACTTTTCGGTCCTTTGGTCGGGGGATTTGGAGCTGCTGTTGGGATTTTTATAAGTGATGTATTGATTCACGGTGATCCACTTTTGAGTTTGAGTGCTGGTGTGACATCTAATTTTCTTGGGTTTTATTTGATCGGATACGTCAGCAAGAAGAACATGGATTGGACAAAATTAGTAGCTGTGTCAAGCATAGGTTGCCTTGTCATTTCCTTAAGTTCTTTACTAACAGTTTCCTATGTTACCTTGCCACAAGTAGTGGAAAACAGGTTGATGAGTCAACTAGACTTTGACAAGCTAATGGAAGGCATAAATCCCGTTGTCAACGGTCTTAATCTTTTCACAGCGATCATTGTAGCAGTTTTCATAATTACAATGTTAGTTGGACATTTATGGGTTGAAATGCGAAATTACGTAATCGGTTCCATTATAGGTTTAGGTTTGGGAAGCGCAATAATAGGTTTGGTCGTTTGGGCATACAGCCAAGTTTTCATTCTTCCGTCCGCAGTAGGAGGAGGCTTTCAACTACCACTTTATGCAACTGTGCTTTGGTTCATATGGACCTTTGCAACAGAAATTCCTTTCCTGGTTCTAATAGGACCGCCAATAATCAAAGTTTGCGAGCAAGCCTTTCCATCTTTGAAAACTCGTAAAGAGTAGATAATGGTGAAGCATTGGAAGGCTTTTAGCCCAGCAGGAATCTCGAGTTTCTTCGAGATATGCGACACTAAAGCTGACGGACGCCCAATTACAGATTTTGAAAAAATCGGCGCAAGAGGTGGCGGTTTTGGAATCCAGAAAGGAGTAACAACAGAAATTTATGTTTCTGAAGCTAAAAGCAACAATATTCACGTTTCTATAAACGGGAGAGATGCGCCTGAAGCTGAAACAACGAGAACTGTAGCGCAAATGCTCTTGAGTAAGGTGAGCGAAGCCTACGATGTCGTTGTAAAACATAATGTTGAGGTTCCGATTGGTGCGGGTTTTGGTTCAAGCGCAGCCGGCACCTTAACCACAGGCTTAGCATTATCAAATGCTTTGGGCTTAAGCTTGACTTATAATCAGATAGGCAAAATGGCACATGTTGCAGAAGTCAAATGCAAAACAGGTTTAGGCACAGTTGGCCCATTAATGCTTGGCGGATGCGTACTCACCATAGAGCCAGGCGCGCCTGGAATAGCCATAATAGACCGCATACCCATATCCACCGATTATGTGATTGTTGCCGGCGTCTTCGGTCCCACACCAACAAAAGAAGTGCTGTCTTCCCCGGAAAAACGTCTAGCAGTCAATGAATGGGGTAGAAAAACTTTGGAGAAAATTCTCTTCGAGCCTTCCCTTGAAAACTTTATGGTCTGTTGTCGTGACTTCGCTGAGAAAACAGGATTCATGACAGAACGGGTTAAAACATTGATAAGGCTTGCTGAAAAGGCAGGCGCAATAGGTGCAGCACAAAATATGGTTGGCGAGGCTGTTCACGCTCTTACAACATTGGAAAATGCTGAAAATGTGGTTCAAGCTTTTAAGCGTGTTTTACCAAGAAACAAAATTCTCGTGGCTCGAGTGGATACTCAAGGCGCCAGACTGATAGGATGAAATGGAATTGGCGAAAAAGTTTAAAACTGTTGCTGTTGGAGGCACTTTTGACGAGTTCCATAAGGGACACAGAGCATTGCTCATGAAAGCCTTCGAAATTGGCGAAAAAGTTCTTATCGGATTAAGTTCAGATGAATTTGCGGAGAAATTAAAAAAACAAAAAAATCACGTCATTGCATGTTATGAGAAAAGGCTCATTGAATTGAAAGACTTTCTAAGGCACTATGGTTTCTTTGAACGTGCTGAAATTATTCCTTTAAATGATGCTTATGGAGTTACACTGTCTCAAGGATGTTTGGATGCTTTGGTTGTGAGTCAAGAGACAGAGTATATGGCACAGGAGATAAACAAGAAACGAGAGAAAAAAGGTTTGAAGCCTCTGGTGATTATAGTAATAGAGATGGTTCCTGCTGAGAATTGCGTTCCAATTTCCACCACACGAATTCGTCATGGAGAAATTGACCGTGAGGGTCGCCTATTAAAAGTGTCAGAAAGTTAGAAAAAGGAAATAGTTAAACTTTATTTTAATCATATTTTTGGAAAGGAGTTACTGTGCGGAGAATCGGCATCGCAAGGCTTCCGCTTCATTATGGCAGAGCGCCGAGATGGCTAGTTGTTCGCATGCGCAAACTTGCAAAGGAAATTGTGACAATTATTGTTGACGAATGCGGCACTGAAGATTTTTTAAAGCGAATCTCTGACCCATTTTGGTTTCAAGCATTAGGTTGCGTTTTAGGTTACGATTGGCACTCATCAGGTGTAACAACAGTCGTCACGGGTGTTTTAAAACAAGGAATTATTCCCGAAGAGCATGGCGTAGCTGTTTGTGGTGGAAAGGGCAAGACTTCTTTACAAGCACCGCTTGAAATTGAAGGTGTAGCTGAAAAGTTTGGGTTCTCAAACGATAGAATCAAGGCCTTACAATATGCAAGCAAGATGAGTGCAAAAGTTGACAATTCAGCGATTCAAGCTGGATATCACCTTTACCACCATGCATTTTTCTTAGCTGAAAATGGAAAGTGGGCTGTTATCCAACAGGGCATGTGCCCCCAAGACCGAACGGCAAGAAGATATCACTGGCTTTCCGATAACGCCAAAAGCTTTGTTGATAAGCCACACAATGCCATAATTGGCGATGCAAAACGAGAAATTGCCTTGGATATGACTGCAAAAGAAAGTGAAGCTTGCAGAAAAACTTCAGTGGACATTGTCAAAGAACAACCGAAAAAAATTAACCGCATGATCATGTCTATTAGACCTGCTTATCAAAAATCTCTTCAAGAATGGCTGCCAAAAACCACTGATACTGCATGGAAAGAATATCCAATAGATGTCTTATCCATGCCAAGAAACATAAATTGGAAAGTTTTACAAGAAGTCTACGAGTTCCAACCAAAAAATTATGAAGAATTATTAGGATTTAGAGGCGTAGGCCCAGCAACAGTTAGAGGCTTAGCACTTGTTGCTGAGCTTATTTATGGCGAAAAGCCGAGCTGGAAAGATCCTGTGAAATATTCCTTTGCCTATGGAGGAAAAGATGGAGTACCCTATCCAGTGAACCGACAAGCCATGAACGAGTCAATTCAAATCCTTAAGCAGGCAATTCAAGACGCCAAAATAGGCAACATGGAGAAAATACGATCCTTGCAGAGACTTAGACAGTTTATTCCTAGTAATATTGAACATTGATGGAGAAAGCTTTTTGAAAGTTGAACTGTAATTAGCATCCATTAAAGGCGATAGCTGATGAATATAGTTTCTTTGGAACCTGCCTATGAGTCTATTTTCTGGCGGCATGTAAACCGAGACATCCCTTATTACTACCATTTCGCATTTGACTGGAAATATAATAGAGACCAGACAAAGATCTTGTTAGCTTTGGAAGGAAACCAAATTCATGGGATGATGCTAATTTACAGGCAATCTGTAGTCCAATTAAGGGGAAACTCTGAAGCTGTAAAGGCTCTTCTAGAAAAGTTAGATCTGGAAAAAGTTGAATTACAAGCCTTGGAGGAGCATAAGCCCTACGTACTTGAGAGGTATAAGCCAACAATAACTCATGAAATAATGCTTATGATTCTTCATAAAGGAGAAGAGACTCTTCATATAAAACATCCAATAATAAAGTTAGACGCCACTGAAGCCTGGCAAATAGCATCTATCATGAAAAATGCAGATCCAGAATTTTGGGGAACAATTACCAGTCAAAACATTGTTGAAGGCATAAATCGAGGCGCAGATTGGCTAGGCATTAAGGTCAATGGAAAACTTGTTTCAATAGGTAACGCACGATTAACGGAATGGGCAGGTCTTATAGGCGTGGTCGCCACGCAAGAAGCCCACAGAAACAAAGGCTATGCCACATCAATAGTGTCTGAGCTAGTTAGACAAATACTGGAAAGACTGCCCATTGCCTTGATATTTGTGTTAAGGGAAAATCCTCAAGCGATGCGAGCATATGAAAAAGTGGGCTTTAAACAGTATAAAACATACTTTTTCATGAGAGGGGAAAAACTCTAGTGTTGCGTTTTCTTGAAAGCATGTTATTTCATGTAAATTGGTTCTATTCTTCGACGGTTATCGCTTGTGTTGGGCATGATGTTACGCAAGCCATGCATGCTATGCAGTCGCTTTCTCGTACTGGAACAGATTTCTGGCTGTCAGGATATTCTGGCAAGTCTTTAAGCTCAAAGACATTCACTGGGCAAACTTCTGCACATACTCCATCACCGTTACATTTACTCCAATCCACTTTTACCTTTGGCACTCGTATCAACCTTATCATAAAATTTGCTTATTACATTATTAATTTTTGCTATTCGCTATTTTGCTTGGCGACATACTTTTTAGGCAAATGCCCGAAAATAATCTTAAAATCATTACGTGAATAAGGATGGTTTAATGTGTGAATGGGAAAAATGATGTTTGGCTTAAGATTTCTGGAGTTTGTGGTTTACTCTCGCCCATACTCGCTTTTACATTTATATCTCTTTCAATAATTACCTTCCCTGAGTTTAGCTGGACGGAAAATGCGTTGAGTGATTTGGGGGTCAAAGAAGGTTTCACTGCAGTCTTGTTTAATTATGGTCTCATGATTGGGGGAATATTTGCGCTTGTGTTTGCGTTAGGAATGTTTAAGTTTCTTCAAGAGAAATTGCTAGGCAGAATCGGCGGTTTCCTATTTATTCTTGACACTCTAGCGCTTATTGCAATAGGTGTTTTTCCAGAAAATTTCGGGCGAATACACTATTATGTTTCAGTAATGTTTTTTGCATTCTTTCCCATATCCATTCTAATTGTTTGTGTAACCTTTTTGCGCATGGGCGAAGTAAAGACTGGCTTGTTTACCTTTGCAGTTGCCCTAGTTGCAGCCATTGTGTGGATTATACAGTTTACAGTAAAATTCGGTTCAAACGTTGCCATTCCAGAAATGCTTTCAGCACTTTCAACATCAGTTTGGTCGATAGTCTTAGGGATTCAAATGTTCAAGTACGCTTCACGTTCAAAGAAGTAAAACCTTAAAGCCATTCAATTTGTGAAACTTGATTATGTTACTTCGAGATGCTTCGAACACCGCAAATGCTTTTATCAATTATATTAACGTTATAAAAGACATGAGCAAAAGTGTCGGAAAAAAATAGTAATTACAGACCAAGCAAGAACAGGAACGGTTCCAGCATAGAAGAGTTAAGCCGAAAGCTTGATTTAATAATAAAGAGACTTGAAACCCTAGAAGCCTTCATAATGAATAATCCTGAGTATGCTGGACTAGCGCCATATTTGCGAATGACTCGCATGGGCATGGGCTTATATGGTGAGCCGCTGAAAGTGGCGGCGAGACTTAAAACCGCTGAAAAATACCTAAAAAAGACATGGATTGTTCAAGATGATATTTCCAGATGCATTATTCAGGCTCTTGCATTGAATGAGCGATTGAACATTTCTGCAATTGCACGTCAGGTTCGAATGATGCGTGGTAAATCCTCTAGAAGAATTGTTAGAGAGAGAATTAAGCGATTGGAAAAGGAAGGTATTGTGCAACGTGCAAAAGGATATGAGAACGCTTATGAACTTGTTGAGTGAACGCCTATCTGGTCACTTTTTTCCATAATAAATAACTGTATTACCCAGACCTTTACTTACTTGTGAGGTGAAGCAAATGAATTTGAATAAAATAGGAATGAACGTTAAAAAGAACATTAGCGGTGCTTTAAACACGATTCTAGGAATAATAACCAATTCTGAAAGTGAGAAATCGAAATTTCACACTGAACTTAAATCAACTAAAAACGTTTATTCAAAGAAGGAATTAGACGAGGCTTTCTTTGAAGCTGAGGTCAGAAAAAGCCGAGCCATCGCGCTTCTTAATGATATCCAAAACTGTTAATTGTAACAAAATCAGAGTAATTGGAGGTGAAAGAGAAATGATTGCAGGAAAAGAAAAGAAAAAAGATACAGAGGATGTTGAAGAACTGAAGCAAGTCTTAAGTGTAGTTTCCACCGAGATTCCAGCCCTAATAAAAGGAATAATTGGAAGTGTATTCTCCGAAGAAGCTGGAAGAGACATGGGCAAAGCTGCTGCTGCCTTCTACAAACAGTTGAAAGAGGCAGGCATGCCAGAAGAGACAGCTGTTAAAATGACTGAAAACTACATATCAGTATTCACAAGCCTTGGCGACCTAATGAAGAAGGCTGTGAGTGGAAAAGGCGAGTTTAAGGGAGAAGAGATAGGCGAAGAAATTTCTAAGAAAATCAAAGAGAAGCTAGCGGAAAAGCATAGAGCCAGAGAAGAAGAGAAAGAAAGCGAAGATTAACACGCTTTCACCAAATGCAGACTCGAGCGGAATCACATGAAAATTCGTAGCATTATCTTCGCAAGCTTTTCTCTGATCCGCCTTTTGCTAAGCCTTTTCACTTTATGGCTTACGCTAGGTTGGAGGGTGCGTAAAGCAAGAAAAGCCTTTGAAGAACAGCTTATACACCAAGGCATGGCGAAAGAAGACGCTAAAAAATTAAGTGCTCAATTTTCTAGGCTAAAAGATGATATGATGAGTGCCTTAAAAGGTTCTATCTTCAGATAGCATTAAAACTGTTCTTAATATCTGAATAGATTTGTGAACAGCAAAAAGAAGAAAACACTGTTTCATATTCTCGATTTTTGGCAAATTCTACTGCCTCTTCTGCAGGGAACGCTATGCCATTTACACCTGCCTTTATTGCTAGAATATCAGTTTCTATTCTATGTTTACCCTTAGGACGCATACATCCCAAAACCAAGGGTGTATGAGGAAACATTAATCTTGCAACTGTTATGGTTTTTGCGATTTCTTGTGGTTTTGGCGGTTCAATAGTAGCCATTATCGTTCCGTGAATAGGCATGAACGCGATTATGACAATCGCTGAAGGCTTATATCTAGATATAATTTTTAGGGCTTGAAACTCGCCTTTTAATTTTCCATGGTGAATCCCAACGATGACATGGGGCACAAAGATGATGCTTGCATTGTGTAATGCCTTCAAAGAGTTTTCATAATCTTTCACGGTTATATTCAAGTTGTAAATTTCCTTTATTGTTTCGTCTGAACCGATTATATCAATTAATGCTGCATCAATGCCAGCATTTCTAAGTTCTTTAGCGGTGCTAAAATTGATTATGCCAGTGTGTACAAAAACCGTCAAATCTAACTCACGTTTAACTTTCTTGATTGCGCCAACAAATTTTTTTAATGGAACAGAACCGTCTGGTAGGCATCCACCGCTTATTAGGCAGCCTAAAGCTCCATTATGCTTAAGCTTTGCGCATAAATCAAATAATTGTCTTGGTGTAGTGGCTGGATACATGGTTTCTAAAACTTTTCCGCCACAATGTTTGCAGTTCAATGCACAGCCTTTGCCTGTTATGGATATTGTCGGAAAATCCTTGGTTGAGGAACAGTAGTAGCGTGTCTTGTAATACATAAAACTTGGAGCATAAAAATAAATTTTCTTATGTCTAAAAGTGTCTAGATTCTTGTCCAGAAAGGCGTTTAGCTCTGTCTCATTCATTCGCCAAACGGTTTTAGGTAAAAGTTTTGTCATTTTTTCTCTATGGAATGCACTTGTTTTTCTGTTTAATAGTTTTCGTTTTTTCGCTAAATTATGCTTTGATGATGTTGCTGATTTTGTTATTCAGTTTTCTCTTCTTGCTCATTGATGCGTTTTGAAATAAGGGGCACTGCTTGTAATGCATCGTCTAAAGCTCTTAAAGAAGCTGTGACTTTTTCGAGATACTTTTGGAAGTTGAGAGTTTTGAACACAGCCATGCCTCTGTCTGTTATAGCATATAATGTTTTCCTGTTTGAGAGTCGCTCTTGGACAAGCTCATTTTTGATGAGAAAATCCAAATATCGCCCTAGAACAGTGCACTCCATGTTAGCTTGGTAAGCTATCTTGTCAATTGTTGCTGGCGCCTTTGCTAGAACTTCCAGAATTGCTTCATAGGATTCAAGCTTAGATCTTCGCATTTTCCATGTACACCTTTATTCACCGTTTCATTTAACTTTGGATAAATTGTTTATGAATCTAAAATATGTAGTATAGTGAACTGCACATAGAGTTATTGTAGGTTATCAAGGATTGCTGATATGCCGCTTGCTGCGAGCACTAACAACTCGAATATTTTGTATGCCTCAATAATGTCTTTTGCGGTGTACTCTACGTTTAATCCATCAACTCTTCTAACTGAGGGTAACAATTCAGCAGTATCTGCGAAATGGCTTGCTGAGAAGGTTATCCCAATTTTTACTGGCTTTTCCACAATTAACGGCTTAGCTTTCTTTTGCCTAAATTTGGCCACAGCCCTTTTAACAGCTTCTTTCAATTCTCGCTCAATTCTTACCATGCTGAAGCTTCTGGCTGAAACCCTACTTAGAGAATGTTTCAAGGCTAGCGTTTCCGCCCATGGCGTATATTTCTTAACATCATCTTCTAAAAGTTGAGCTTCTCCAGCAACCAGTATGATAGGCACGTTTAAATCTCCTGCTGCATAAGCGTTTAGTACAAATTCGCTTACCTTGACGCCGTTTACTTCTACCTTGCTGATGCTTCTTCCGCTGTAAGTGTGGTCAAATGTGGATTTTGTAGTTCCAAATTTGGCATGATATCCAAGAAATAAGGCGGCGTCACAGCTTTCCACTCCAGCAACCATGCTGACTGGTCGTGGATAACCTCGGATGATTTCTATATACTCGGGTAAATCATCGACTAAGAGGTTAACCATGGGTCCATGGCTGTCTGCAACAACAATCTCGTCGAAGCCATTCTTGTTTAACTCTTCTGCAACGGTTAATGTGATTTTTGTAGCGATTTTTCTTGCTTCAGCATATAGCGTTCCCTTAAGGTTTAAGTGTCCTGCAATAACGATGTATGGCATGCCTTCTAAATCAACTGAGATGAAAGCCTTCATAGAATTCACTCTTTATAAGTCTATGAAAAATACATTTAAAAATTTCTGCTTTTACCCTAAAGGATTAGTGTTTTCTCTTGATGAAACATAATTTTATCTATAAACACTTGTTTTAATTGTGGATTTATTGTTAGGTTTTGGTGGTAAATCTTTTTCTTTTGCAAATTATGACTGCTAGTAGCGTTGTTATCAGAAAAATTTGTACAGTTAGAAATGGTGAAAACTCTGGTATTATGGTTACGTCGTGTTCTGTGTGTTGATATATGGAGTATAGATGCGTGTTTTCCTCTTTTGTCCAGTTCATAATACTTGAGTTAATCAAAACCTACCAACAAATTTTAATTCTATGCCCTTCTTCCTAACTCATATTAAAGTCAATTAAACGCGTTTCGAAAGTGTGCAAAAATGTTTACAGTTGGAAAAGTACCTAAAAAAATCCGTGTTTCTCTAGGTTCTGCTATTGTTCTTGGACTTTTAAAAGGAAAACTTGATGCTGCACCTACGACTGCTTATCTGATGACATATAAAAGAGACAAATGTATTGCAAACTGTGGTTTCTGTCCACAAGCTAGAAAAAGCCATAGCAAAGCAAACATGCTTTCAAGGATTTCGTGGCCCACTTTTCCTACAAAACAAGTTATTAATGGTTTAGAGAAGACTGTAAAAGACGGCAAAATAAGACGTGTTTGCCTTCAAGCCTTAAACTATCCAGAAGTTTTCGCGCACTTGATAAGCCTTACAAAAGCAATTCACGAAAAAACTGATGTCCCAATTTCTATTTCATGTCAACCTCTAAACACCGATAACATAAAAGGGTTGGCTGAGGCTGGTGTTGAAAGAATAGGCATTCCCTTAGATGCTGTAACTGAAGAAATTTTCGATAAGATTAAAGGTTTACATGCTGATAGTCCGTACATCTGGGAGAGGCAGTTCAAACTTTTGAGCGAAGCTGTCAATATTATTGGAAAAGGCAAAGTCAGCACACATTTGATTGTTGGGCTGGGCGAAACCGAAAAGGAAATGGTTGAAATTATCCAAAAATGCGTCGACATGGGTGTTATCCCCGCGCTTTTTGCTTTCACGCCAATTTTTGGAACAGCATTGGCGCATTTGCCTCAACCATCAGTTCAAAAATACAGGCGAATCCAAATTGCTAGACACTTAATAGTTCATGGAAAGACCAGATTTGAGAATATGCATTTTGACGAGAAAGAATGCATAAGTGATTTTGGCTTGAACACGCAAACTTTGTTGCAGATTATTCGAACAAGTGAGCCTTTCTTGACTTCTGGATGCCCAGACTGTAACCGCCCATACTATAATGAAAAGCCAAGTGGTCCAATATACAATTACCCTAAAGGCTTAACAGAGAAAGAATTTTCCCTAATCCAGCAAGAATTAGGCTTAGAATGGAGCATAAAATCTTGAATGCGCTGTATCTTTTAGATGCAACTGTTACAGAGACAAATGCAATAAAACTAAAATTTTTAAATGTGAATGGGCAAACCCAAGAAATCATTGATGACAAATACAAACCATACTTTTTGATACCCTACCCACCGAAAACCGAAGAATTGGAAATCATCAAATACTTCAGCGGCAACATCCAAACAATAGAAAAGACTGATTTGTTCACGAACGAAAAAAGACTTTTAGCCAAAGTTTCTTGGCCGAATCCCCATGTTGCCTCTAAAGTTGCAAGGCGCTTTACAAATCTCTGGGAAAGCGAAATTGATTTTCCAAAATCATACATTTATGATAAGGGCTTAATTTTTGGAGCCTTATGTTCTGAAAACAACCTTCACCCTATTATTGAAGTTTCTGAAGAAGCGAAACAAAAATTTGAGAAAACATTCAAGGAGGTGGAGACGAAGGACCCGCTCAAGTATGCTCAGATTGTTTATTGGTTTACGCTGTTAATTCAGCCAATTCCACAATTAAGCTCTGAATTTTTCGGTGTCAAGGAAACTGGTGAAGACAAACTTTATGCTGCATGGATGCTTTCCAGAATAGCCAACATTCCATTAACTCAAGCTTTCACCAGTAGACGTGTGAGTGACTGGATAAAATCTATAATCTACACTTATCTGAGGAAAAATGCTGTTCTTATCCCAACCCCTGAAGAGTTAAGAAGGGGAAAGCCCACTCACAGTGTTGTTGGAGCTTTAACAGTTGCGCCTACTCCAGGCATATATTTTAACACGGTTGTTTGCGATTTTGAAAGTCTGTATCCCAGCTGCATTGACAGCTTCAATTTATCCTACGAAACAGTTGATTGTTCCCATTCTGAATGTAGGAGCAACAAGATTCCAGAAGTTGCATATCATGTTTGCACGAAACGAAGAGGCTTCTACTCTATAATTGTTGGGGCTTTAAAGGAACTGCGAATCAAACTATTCAAACCAGCCTCAAAAGACAGTTCCCTGACAGAAAAAGAGAGAAAAAGCGCAAGCATAGCGTCAAAGTTGTTGAAGTTAATCCTTGTTTCCAGCTACGGCGTCACCATTAGAATTCATGGAGTAGCTTGTCCACCATTGGCTGAAGCCATAACAGGTTATAGTCGCTATGCGCTTAAGGAGAGTTGGCGGATGGCAGAAGAAAGGGGTTTAAGACCGCTTTATGGCGATACAGACTCGCTTTTTCTTGATAATGCTTCAAAAGAGCAAGTTGATTGGCTGATTAACACTGTGAAAGAAAAGTTCAGTTTAGATTTGGCAGTTGAAAAACGCTATAATCTATGTGTACTGCCCAAAGCGAAGAAGGCTTATTTTGGAATATTGACTGATGGAACGCCAGACATTAAGGGTGTTACGCCGATGAAATCTAATGCACCAAAATTCATCAACGAAGTATTTAGTAAATGCGTTAAAGAGCTTTCCGCAGTAAAGAATTTTGATGAATATGCGCAAGCTAAGAAAATGATTAAAGAAATTGTTACAAAGGCTGTAGAAGATTTGCGGAACAGAAGAGTCAGCATAGAGGATTTAACTTATTCTGTGCGGCTTTATTTTGACCCTAATGAGAAAAAAATGAATATGAAGACTTTGCCTCAACCCTATCAATGTGCTGTGCAGCTTATTGACGCTGGCAAGCGACTGAACCGTTGGGACACTGTTTCTTTCGTCAAAGTTAAACCCTTCAAGTATAAAAAGAGAACTTTCACGGTTAAACCTGCAGAGTTTGTAACCAATCTAAGAGAGATAAACATTGAAGATTATGTGAGAAACTTGCTTACTGCCTTAAACCAAACCTTCAAGCCGATGGGTATAGAATTGAAAACAGAAAAGGAAACAGAAATTTCAAGATGGCTCATTAATTAAATAAACAAAATCCCATGTTAACTCGCATCTGAAGCATCACAAGATTTAATTTAATTAGCACATCAGTGATAGAAGAACCACACGGTGACAAAAATGAAAGGTTCAGTCGAAAGCTGGATTTTTCAGCCAGAATTTGAAAAAATGCCAAGAAACAAACTGTTGCAGTTGCAGGAAGAGCGACTTAGAAAAATTGTGAAGTATTGCTATGATAAGGTTCCCATTTACCGAGAGAAGTTCAAGAATGCAGGAATCACTCCGAATGATGTTAAGACTTTGGACGATTTGAAGAAAATTCCGTTTACTGAGAAGGAAGATTTACGGAAGGCATACCCTTACGGAATGTTGGCTGCAGATTTAAAAGAAGTTCTCGAGTTGCATGCCAGTTCTGGAACGACTGGACATCCGACAACGTGCGCTTACACTAAAAGCGATTTGGAAGTCTGGTCCAAAGTCATGGCAAGAATCTATGCGTCTGCTGGAACAAGAAAAGGCGACATAGTGCAGAATGCTTATGGATATGGCTTATTCACTGGAGGTTTAGGTTTTCACTATGGAGCTTTGGAAATTGGCGCAACAGTATTGCCCATTGCGGCTGGAGAAACAGAACGACAAATAAGCCTAGCAAAAGAGTATGGAACGACTGTGCTTACGTGTACACCTAGTTATGCAGCATTCATGGGTAGATATGCTAAAGAAAAAATAGGCATCGACCCAGCCAAAGACCTAAAATGGAAGAGCGGATTATTTGGCGCAGAAGCATGGTCAGAAGAATTAAGAGAGCGAATTGAAGAACTTCTAGGGTTGGAAGCTTTTGACATCTATGGATTGTCAGAAGTAATTGGACCTGGCGTGTCAGTGGAATGCTTCAGACATGATGGTTTGCACATTCAGGAGGACCATTTCTTACCAGAAATCATTAACCCCAACACTGGTGAAAGTGTCAAAGAAGGTGAGATGGGAGAACTTGTGTTAACTACTTTGACTAGGCAGGCAACTCCAGTTCTTAGATTTAGAACAGGCGATATAACCTCCCTTAAGTTTGAGGGATGTGCATGTGGTAGAACATCTGTAAGAATGGGGAGAATATTTGGAAGAGCAGACGACATGCTAAAGGTGAGAGGCGTCAAATTTTGGCCTAAAACGGTTGAGCATGCGCTTTTGCGTGTGAATGGGGCTTCTGAAAACTATGAAATAGTCATTGAAAGACCAGAAGAATTGGACATTATGACGTTGCGTTTAGAACCAAGCAAAGAACTCTTCGAAAGCGTAAACGGAGACTTGTCAAAGTTAAAAGCGTTAGTCAAGGAAATAGACGAACATGTAAAATCGATTGTTGGCGTGAAAGCAAATGTTGAGCTTGTTCCTTATGGAAGCTTGCCAAGATTTATGGGCAAGGCAAAAAGAGTGAAAGATCTAAGAAAAAGTGCCTAGGACTTTATGGTCTTTGCAGTTTGTGTCTGCCAGCAGCTCTTGGCCAGTCTAATTGGAGCTAAATGTGTTTGATTATGAGGTGTGATCGAATATTCGAAGCTATCCAAGGCTACCATTATTGTCTGTGCGTAGGAGAGATTTGGACCTCAATATTTGAATTGATGTTTGCATCAACCAAAGCGATTATCTTCTTTGTCTGAAAAATTTTAAAGGCATAAGTCATGTATTTGGGCTAATCAAATGTAAGGTTATTCTTTTTGGAGTTCTGGAAGAATTTTTTCATAAAAGTCCAGCGATTCTGGATTAACTAGAGCGTCACGGTTTGTGACTGGCTTACCATTTACTATGTTTGCCACTGCGCTCTCAACTTTCTTCATGTTAAACGTGTAAGGAATTTCAGGTACTTCAATGATTAAGGCTGGTACATGGCGTGGAGAAGCCTCTTCTCGCAAAGCTTTCTTAATCTTGTTCTGCAAATCTTCTGTCAATCTGAATTGTTTAGCAAGCTTGACAAAAAGAATTATGCGTTGATCACCTTTCCACTCTTGCCCTGTAACTATACTGTCAGCAATTTCTTCGAACCTTTCCACCACATTGTATATTTCAGCTGGACCAATGCGCACTCCTGAGGGCTTTAAAGTGAAATCAGAACGTCCCAGAAAAGTTATGCCGCCTGTATCGCTATGAATCACTATCCAGTCACCGTGTCGCCAAACATTGGGATAAACGCTAAAGTAGGCATCTTTATATTTTTTGCCATCTGGATCATCCCAGAAATAAAGCGGCATAGAAGGCGCTGGGGCCTCACACACAAGCTCAGCTTGTCTATCAACTGTGGGATTACCATTTTCATCATAAGCCTTCACCTTCATCGCTAAGGCTGGACTCTGCAGTTCGCCGGCATATACAGGCTGAATAGGCGTTCCAGCAGCGAAACAGCCATTGATATCAGTGCCGCCAGAAATAGAGTTGAAGTGCAAATCCTTCTTGATTTCTTCGTAAACGTATTCAAATCCCTCTGCGGAAAGCGGAGAACCAGTCTGAGAAATTTCTCGCAAAGATGACAATTCATACTCTTTCCTCGGCTTGGCTCCTATGCTTTTAAGGTAATTTATGTAGCTGGCGCTGCAGCCAAAAATTGATATTTTCTCATCTTGCACCATCCTCCACATTGCGCCCCAATCAGGATAATTAGGATTGCCATCATACAACACTACAGAAGCGCCTACCGCCAAGGAACTTAAAAGCCAATTCCACATCATCCAACTAGGAGACGTAATATAAAAAATCCTATCTTCACGCTTCAAATCGGTATGGATGATTAGCTCCTTCAAATGATTGATAAGAATTCCGCCAGCTCCTTGAACCATACACTTTGGCTTACCAGTTGTGCCAGAAGAAAACATTATATATACTGGGTGGTCGAAGGGCAATTGTTCAAATTTAATCTCATTTTGCTTTTCTCCAGATGTTAAATCATCGTATAGCACAGAATTTTGGATGCGGTTAATTTTAGGCTTTTCCTCCATATAAGGAACAATAATTACTTTTTTTAGAGAGGGAATTCCCTTGACGATTTCTTCAACATTACCTAAAACATTGAAATTCTTCCCCTTATACGGGTATGCAGCTACAGCAAACAACACTTTAGGGCTAATCTGACTAAAACGATCCAAAACCGCTTTAGGACCAAGTTCAGTGCCACAAGAAGACCATACAGCACCAATACTTGTAGCGGCTAGCATAGCAATAGCTGTCTCTGTAATATTAGGCATATAAGCTGCAACACGGTCTCCAGGAGAAACCCCTATTTCACGTAAGGTCTCAGCCAAGCATGCCACAGAATCATATAATTCCGCATAAGTTATTCTAACAGATTTTCGGGTTTCACTCTTAAATACAAAAGCTACTTGATTATCTCTATGTCTCAAAAGATTCTCCGCAAAATTCAGCCGAGCACCAACAAACCATCTGGCGCCAGGAAACTTTCTCAAATCGTCAACTACCAAGTCATATTTGCGAGAAGCTATTATGTCTCCGAACTCCCACATAGCCTCCCAAAAATCTGAAATGTTGTCAACAGACCATCTATATAATTGATCATAAGATGAGATTGTGAGATTGTGTTTTTTGTTGACAAAGTTGATGTATCGAGTTATGTTAGCTTGTTTTACTCGCTCCTTAGAAGGTACCCAGAGTGGTTTTCTCATTTTTCTTACTATCCTCTTTGTTGAAAAATGTTTTATGTTAAGATAAGTTTTGTGATGATGTTTTCTGCTTCTAATTTGCTGCAAAATGTTCTGTAGTTAAGATGTGGTGGTTACTTTCGGCTTTTGTTTGGTGACTTGTTCAACAATTTTCCAATAATCTTCTTCTGTTAGACCTTTTCTAAGTTCTCTTAGCAGTTTTTTGATTTGGTAAAAAGTCATTTGAGCTCCGCCTTTGTCAAGGCTTTCTTGCATGCTTTTTATTCTTTTGACTATATCGTCAACTTGCCACGGTGTAGCTTTTATTCCAGCGGATGCCAAACGGTTTTCAACCAAATGTTTTCCTGTTTGCCTTCCAAAATAGAAAGTTGTTTCTCTTTCAACAATTTCTGGTGGAAAAGGTTCGTATATGAGCGGATGAGCTAACATGCCATGGATATGCTCGTCAACTTCATAAGAAAAAGCATTTTCGCCTATTATTGGCTTATGATACTGAATAGGTAAAGCGAAACTTTTTTCAGCCAACTGTGAGAGTCTATACAACTTCTTCATATCAACGCCTGTGTCTATATCATAAAGCAATTCTAAAGCCGCAACAACCTCCTCTAAAGGCGCAACTCCAGCCCTTTCCCCAAACCCAGCAATGCATGTGTGTACATGAGCCACTCCCTCTTCGACAGCAGCCAAAGTATTCGCTGTGGCCAGTCCAAAGTCGTTATGGCAATGCACAGATAGCTGAATCTCCTTGCTGGTTAATTCTGAAAGACCTTCTCTAATATGCGAAATTAGGTAACGCATTGACAATGGTCTCAGAAATCCCACAGTATCTGCTATTACTAGTCGATCTGCTCCAGCTTTTATCGCAGTCTCAAAGATTTGCAAAATTTCGTCTATGGGCGTTCTTGAGGCATCTTCCAAAACAAAATTTACTGTGGCTCCATGTTTTTTGGCGTATCCAACAGATTCGGCAGTTTTCTCCAAAACCTGCTCTTTAGTCATTTTCAGTCTATACTGAAGATTAAGTCCATTAAAAGGTGTTAATATTGAGATTTCTCTTATTCCACATTCTAGGCATGCGTCTATGTCGCTTTTTAATGTGCGTGCTGAGGCTGTGAGGCGTGTTTGCTGAAAGCTCTCATTCGCAATCTTCTTGACATCATCTTTTTCTCTTTCAGATATTGCTGGAAATCCAACATTTATTATGTATATGCCCATTTCATCTATCATTTTAGCAAGTTTAACCTTCTCAACATAAGTCAAAAACACTGTTGGAGTTTGCACTCCTTCTCTCAAGGTTTCATCCCAAACAAAAACTCTCTCAGGAAGTTTCGGAGGCAAATTTTTTCTTAAACGATTATAATTTGCTATTAACCCTTGAGTCTCAAGCTTTTTGAATATGGTCTTCCTCATCAAACACACATTCCAGTAAGGCAGAGATAAACGCATCATTTTATTTCGTGAGCATTTATATAAGAATTATAGAATACTTCAAGAAAGGTGAAACTCTTGGACGTATTTGAAGTCATAGAAAAAAGGAGAAGCATAAGAAAATTCAAGCCTAACCCAATTGCAAAAGAGCATTTAAAAAAGATTCTAGAAGCAGGGCGCTTAGCTCCTTCGGGTGGCAACCGCCAACCATGGTATTTCATAATAATACGAGAACTGGAAGCGAAGAAGGCTCTATCCATAGTTGCAAACAATCAGAAGTTCATCGCAGAGGCAGATACAGTAATCGTGGTGCTAGGCGACCCCGGAATGGAGACGAAAATGCCTTACAAGCTTTCCTCTACTAGAGTACCTTATCTGCAAGACCCGATGATTGCAGTTGAGCATATGATTTTAGCGGCAACTGCGCTTGGTTATGGGACATGCTGGATTGGGGCTTTCAACGAAAATGAAGTTAAAAAAATTTTGCGCATCCCAGAGAATTTAGCAGTAATTGCCTTACTTCCTATTGGTGTTCCTGATGAAAATCCGTTGCCAAGACCGAGAAAAGCCTTCAACGAAATATTTTTCAAAGAATCCCATGGTGTTCCCCTAGAATTATAAATTGAAAAATAGGTTAGGA
The DNA here is from genome assembly GCA_964469615.1 of uncultured Candidatus Bathyarchaeia archaeon. Lineage (GTDB taxonomy): Archaea > Thermoproteota > Bathyarchaeia > Bathyarchaeales > Bathycorpusculaceae > CAYXZM01. Next base: position 29,996 of record CAYXZM010000021.1, read on the forward strand.
AGAGGTTAGTTTGGAAGATTCAGGTAGCTTGTGGCTTGGAGCTTTTGTAGGCTTTCTCATCATTGCCACACTCGGATGGATTTTTCCAATATTTGCTCATTTATTGGCGGAGTCTTCGCTGGGTTTATAGCTCGAGGCAACATAAATAGAGGAGCATTAGCTGGGTTTTTTGCAGGAACGCTTGGCAGGGTAATATCCGCGATTCTTCTAATTGCTGGTATGACATCACTTTGGGAGTTTCTGTTTGAGGTTATTTGAATTGATTTAAGCCAAACATTAGGCTTAGCCATAAGAATCGTGGCAATCTTGCTGAGCACATTTGGTATTATGGTTGCTTATGATGGTGGTCTTGTTGGCGACCTAATTTATGAATTAATATATGCACCTTAGACAAGCTGTTGATGAACAATTTTGCTGTTTATTTCTTTTTAACTCTGCTTCCATAATCGCATAGTTCAATTATTGGGCATTCACGGCATTTTGGGTTTTGGGCTTTGCAAGTATATTTTGCCAATAGCCAAAACAAGCCGCCGATTCGCTCTCCTTTCTCCCACGGAAGAAAGACTTTCAAAGCTTTTTGGATTTCCTCATACTTTGCGTCAGCCTTAACCAAACCAAGCCTTTTCGCTATCCTATGCATATGTGTATCGACAACAATCACTTCTGCATAGGAGTGCCTCTGTGCAAGCAAAACATCAGCGGTCTTCTTGCCAATTCCAGGCAATTCCATGAGTTTTTTTCTCGCTTCTTCTTTAGGCAAAGCAAGAATTGAAGACACATCGCCATGAAATTTTTCCAAAACAGCGTGTGAAAGCTCCTTAATCCGTTTTGATTTAACATTATAAAGACCGCCACTTCTAATGGCCTCTTTTATTTCGTCAAGTTTAGCCTTTGCCAAAACTTCAGGTGTAACATTAAATTTCGATGTTAATCCTTTATATGCCCTTATACAGTTAATTTCGCTCGTATTCTGCGAAAGAACAGTGATTATAAGATTTTTGAAAGCATCAGTCGAAATTTCCTCCGGATATTCCACTGGCCACCAATATTTGCCGTATTTTTCTTCTAAAACAGGAATATATTTTGGGCTTAAAACTTTCATTATGGTTCCGACAGACAACCCATATATGCAATTTTAAAATATAACAGTTTAATGAACCAAAAAGGAAGATGACCACTTTCTGATTAAGAAAATTTATCACATAACGTTTCCAGTTTCAGACATAAAAAGGACAGTAAACTTTTATGAGAACATTTTAGGTTTGAAGAAGACTGGTGAATGGGGCAACTATGTTATTTTTGATGTAGGAGGAATAGAGTTTGCTATTGGGCTTAGAGAAAAAGGTTCCAGATGTATCTGCTTGTAGATGATGTGGACGAAGCCTATAGAACCTTGAAAGACAAAGGCGTGCAGTTTGCCACAGAACCTAAAGACTAGTTCTGAGAGGAAGAACTGCAGAGTTCACTGACTCTGACGGAAACAAGTTTATCTTGGAATCTTTTCAGAAAAAGTAACTTTATTCATTAAATCTACTGATGCTTCAGCAAAAGTTTAAAATTCATTGAGCTATTAGCCGATATTGTTCGTGGTGTATGGTATGGAATCTTTTCCATGGTGGAATGAAAAACAGAAAAGCTTAAGGGAAGAAGCAAAGGCTTTTGCTGACAAAAACTTGCCTAAAGGTGAAGAAATTTTCTGGACAAAAAGATTTCCATCGGAAATGTTAAGAGAAATCGCTAGAAGGGGATGGTTTGGAGCAGTAATCCCTGAACAATATGGCGGAATGAATGTTGGCGTGACTGGTGCAGCTATAATCGCTGAAGAATTGAGTCGTATTGGTTCTGCTTTGGCTGAAGCTTATTCTGTTTCCATGTTTGGTGGTGTTGAACAACTTTTAACTTTCGGAAATGAGGAGCAGAAGCGAAAGTGGCTTCCTAAAATAGCCAAAGGCGAAATGATGGGTGCAGTTTGCATAACAGAGCCTTTTGTGGGTTCGGATGCGGCAAGTGTTGAATCAACTGCGAGACGAGAAGGTAATTATTATATTTTGAATGGGAAAAAGCGTTTCATAACTAATGCGGGATTGGCTGACATTTATGTTGTTTATGCTAGAACTAGCGAAAAGCCAGAAGACAGAAGCAAATATCAGCATTTGACCGCCTTTTTAGTTGAGAAGGGTGCACATGGTTTCTCTGTAGAGAAGATTAACGAGCTTTCTGGATGGTTCGGCTTGCCAAATGGTTTCCTAGACTTCAACGAGGTCAAAGTTCCAACTGAAAATGTGATTGGTGAAGAGGGCGCTGGCTGGAAGGTTATGATGGCGGGCTTGAATTTCGAACGTGTGGTTTATTCTGCTGCTATGCTTGGACCGATTCGAGAGTCTATTCGCTATGCCGTGGCTTATGCTCAACGTCGCATGCAGTTTGGCAAGCCTACCATCGAAATTCCTGCTAATCAGTCGAAGATTGCTGATATGCTTGCTGGTTTGCATACTTCACGGCTTTTGGTTTATCATGCTGCCCGCTTGTTAGATGAACATAAAGATGCAATGGTCGAAGCGGCAACAGCCAAAATGTTCACTTCAGAAACGTATGAAAGGCTCATAAGCGACGCTATAATGGTCATGGGAGGCGATGGCTGGACAAGGTTCTACCCTGTTGAAAGCTATCTGAGAGACGCAAAAGTAAACCAGATTGGAGCCGGAACAAATGACATAATGCGGCTGGTCATATTCAGAGGAGGATTGAAAGCACTTGGAAAAGATTTGAAAATGCCGCAAAGAGTGATGCATGAAAAACTTGGTGTTCCAGTATCCACAACTGAGCCATTACCGAAACTGGATGCAAGTGAAGACGGTATATTAAAGGCATTATCTGAAGATTACATGGTGAATCCAGGCTTATACATGACTAGGGAAGACTTGAAGGAAAGATTAGCAGATGTGACTGATGAAAAACTTGACCAGCTTTTAAGAAATCTTGAAGCCAACGGGTTGGCTAAGCTTTATCGTGATGGTCGAGGGATAATAGCGCTTGCTAAGGCAACGTATGATGGATTACGGAAGGCTGAACCTTTAGAAAAATATAAGTGGTTTCCAAACTGGCTGGACAAGAAGTTCACTTTTTAACGCAAGAGCCGATGCGTCTAAGGCATAATATTTAATGAGAAACCTCCAAAACATGACCAGTGTTTTCTCAGCAATCTTTTCAGTTCATCAATCGTTTTTTCAACAGTCTTACGGCATTGAGGCGTCTCTTTAGGTAGAGGATAGGGGTCTTCAACATCAATTTCTCTTAGACCGGCTGCTCCAGCCACGAGTGCATACCAGCAAAGTGGCAAGACTTTTGGGTTATAGCCGCTTCCTGGTATCAAAATGAGCTTTCCACCGCTAACTCGCTCTGCTGTTTCCTTAATCAAATTTGCAATTTTAAAGAATCCCTTTACGGTCAAGCCTAAATCTCCAAGTGAATCTGCAAAGTGTGCATCGCTACCGCCGTTTGCAATGATTATTTCGGGTTTAAACTCTTCAGCTAAAGGAACAAAAATTTCATTCAAGGCATAAAGATAAGTATCGTCGCTTGTGCCTGGAGGCAAAGGAACGTTCACATTGTAGCCTTCTCCACAGCCTTCGCCAATTTGCCAAACAAACCCTGTTCCAGGATAAAATGTGTGTGGGTCTTGATGCAATGAAATGAAAAGCACAGATGGGTCTTTGTAGTAAATGTCGCTCGTGCCGTTTCCAAAGTGGACATCATAGTCTAATATAAGAAAGCGTTTGACATTGTAATTAGCCCTTAAATGCTCAACTAGAACGGCAATGTCGTTGAATATGCAGAAACCTCCCCCATAACCTCTACCAGCATGATGATAACCGCCACCAAGAGAAATTGCACGTTTAGCTTTTCCCTCCCAAACAGCTTTGCCGCATTCGATTGCACCGCCCACAATGAGCAAAGCAGCTTCAAGAATTTCTGAAGAAACTGGTGTCTCAATATCGTATGGCTTATTTTTCTCTGCTAATCGGAAAATTAGATTAACATAATCTTCCTTGTGAACTCTTAGTAATTCTTCTCTTGACACTGATTTTGGCTCAATTAGAATAATTTGGGAGAGTTTAAACAAGCCTTGGTTTTCAAAAAACCTCATCGTATTAGGGAATCTATCTCCTCTGAAAGGATGTCCTTCACCTAGATCATACTGCTGAAACTTTTCATGAAAAGTCATCATAATCTTTTGTGACACTTGCAACACTCAAACTGAGATAGAATATTGACTTATATAAAATTCTGCTCTTCCTTCTAAAAGCTTATCAAAAAGAAAAAGGGAGAAGTAACTTCTATCTATTGCTGTGTTTCTTGTTTTTCTTAGCTTTGAACTACGTTTTCTGCGTGTTTTGGTTCTTCAGTGCATTGTGAAATTTCTTGTGTTTGCTCTTGAGAAGCTTGCGTGGAACCTGTTTTCCCGATTTCCACAATTTCAGCCTCCGTCTTAGAAACCTCAGTTTCAGAAGGCGATGATTCCATTCCTTTCCGCACCGAAATATCTCCTTGAGAAAGCTGATTCACAGCATCTCTCATAAGATCTAATTCATGCCTTGCAGTTTCAAGTCCCATTGAAAGAAGACCGTTTTCCCGCTGATAGACATCCTCAGCTATCTCTCCTGTCACATGCCTAATTTCAGAATTTGCCAAAAGCATCTCCAACGTTTTAATTTGTCCCTCAAGCTCTACTATTTTAGAGTTCATTTTTTCCAGCAAAGCCATTTGTTGTTTCTCAATTTCAATCAGCGCTTCATCAATCTCCTTGCTAATTAATTCATGTGTAGGCTGAGAAATTTTGCCAGAATTCAGCAAATTGTCCAATGCTTGCTTCTTTTTATTCGCTATCTCATATTCTTCACTCAATTTCTTAAATGAATGCTTCCACGAAATCAATTTTAACACCGTCCATTTTTTTAGCCGCAAAAGTAAGAAATAACACTTATTAATATGCGAAGATATCGCTAACTGTTAAAAACAGTCGCGTCTACTTTTTATGTAAAAAGTAATATATAAAAACGAAAACCTTCATGAGCTTTTAATATAACTGAAAATTGAAATATCTTATTCATCAACAAAACTTGAATCCACTATAGGTCTATGCACTTTTGTTTGAAGCGAGTTGCCTAAAGAAAATGTTTAAACTTCTTTAATTTAGTTTCTACTTCTAATTCGGAATTAGAATAAAATTTAAATATTTATATTCAACCTAAAATATAAAAATGTGAATAAACATGACTGCGCTCACAATTATCCTCGGCGGTGAAAGGTTGGAAGGAAAAATCCTCAAAAAAATGCACGAGAGAATAATCAAAAACTTCATGGACATAATAATTCTCGCCGAACTAAAAAATGGACCGCTCAGTGGTTATGACGTAATCTCTTTCATTCACAACAAATTCCACCTTCTTGTAAGCTCTGGCACAGTCTATTCACTCCTATACTCATTAGAAAGAAATGCATTAATCGAAGGAACATGGAACGAAAGAAAAAGAGTTTACAGGCTAACAGAGAAAGGCAAAAAAACAATAGAAACAATAATGAACGCAAATGACAAAATCAAAAACTTTCTAACAGCCCTTCTAAAAGTCCAATCCACCGCATAAACTTTTTTTTTACAACCAAGCTTGACAGAAATATTAAAAAACATCTCCACTAATTCTAAACAGCGAAACAAAAGGGGCCCGTAGCTCAGTAAGGATAGAGCACCGGGCTTTTAACCGGCAACGTGAAGAGACCCGGGGGTCCCGGGTTCAAACTTGAGAGGTAATCCCTCTTAAGGAACAATTCCCGGCGGGCCCGCCAGATTTCTTTCAAGAACCCTGTGGAAACCATTGTTGTTTAGCGGAAGCATGTTACAAATTTTTTATTAGGAAAGAAGCTGTCTGTAGGGGGAATTATCATCTTATTTAGTAATATTCCTTAATGCGGAATATTTGTTAAAGAATTCTACATTATTAAAATCCTTGATAGCAATGAATATTAAACATCGAAATCTAGCCCTAGCGCTTACAATGACCGCAATTATTCTCAGCCTTGTTACGGTGAATATGAGAATGGTCTTTTCAAGCGATGCTGATGGGAAAATTGACCTCTTTACACAAAAAGAACCCTTCAGTGGAAAAGGTTCCAATAAGTTTAGTGATGCATTTGGTTTCGGTGAAGACGTTCAAATTAGTGCATTGGCAACCTACAAGGAAGAGCCCGTGCCAAACATTCTTGTCGCTTTCGAAATTATTGGTCCCAAAAATTCATTCGAAAATTTTACATCCTATAGAGTAGCAATAACAGATGATAATGGCATAGCACACATAAGCTTTCGGACACCCTACCTGTTGGAGGCTTCTCTTGGTGTATGGACAGTTTTTGGAAATGCAATGATTGGTGGTTTGGCTGTTAATGATTCCGTGACGTTTAAAGTTGGGTGGATTGTGGAAATAGTTTCTATAAGAACAATAAATTGGAATCATATTTCTCAAGAGGAGTTTCCAAGAGGAGGCTATATGGGAGTAGAGTTAGGTTTAAAGAGTATTTCCATGACGCCAAAAACGGCTTATCTCACCATAGCAACATATGATTCATTAAATAAACCCATCTGCTCAACTGGTTTAGACAATTTTGAAGTGCCGCCAAATGAAACCATAATCTATGCTTACTTATTTCTCTATTTGCCCAAGACTTCGCAGTTAGGACTCGCAACTGTCTACGCATGCGCCTACACAGCACCAGTAGCTTCACAAGGTCTTCCTTATTGTCCCGAAGTTTCAAAACAATTTTCAATAACTCTGCAAAGATACTTCCTAACAATTAGAACTCACCCCACGGGTATTACAACAATTCTAGGAGAAGGTTGGTATGAAGAATACACCAATGTGAGCCTTACAGCACCACTCACCTTAACAATTGGAACATTTGTCCAATATACATTTAGTCACTGGGACATCGATGGAATATCTCGAGAAATGGGAGCCAATTCTATTATTGTTCTAATGGATGATAATCACACAGCAACAGCACATTATACTCCAGTATTAATGTATACGCTTACCATAATAACAACTTCAGGAGGAAGCACATATCCACTTCCTGGAACATACACTTATCCATCTGGCAGTGTAGTTAATGTAACAGCCATTCCAAATACCAAATACATCTTTAGCCATTGGGAGCTTAACGGCGTAAACGTAGGCACAGCAAAAACCTATGTAATTACGATGGATAGAAATCAAACGTTAAAAGCAGTTTTTTCTCCCACTCCAACAGGCTGGTTTATCCCCGAATGGTTCTATTGGCCTTTGCTACCGCTTTTAATTTTGATAATTATCCTTCTGCTAATTTTGTTTTATTATTGGAGAAGAAAGAAGAAGGCTGAGGCAGCCTTTTACTCAGGTTGGACTGCATGGTATTATGGTTATGATTTACGAGGTAAAGGTAACGCTGTAAAATCTAGAAGAAAATAGATTTTTAGAGAAAAGGAAGAGAGAAAGCCTAAGATTATTGTGATAGAAGCCTCCTCCTTTTCTCTCCGCGCTATGGACAAAATGTATAAGGTTGAATATTTATAAAACGGTTATTTTTGTATCGTTATATATCATTCTTTAAAATATGCTTCACTATTTGCTCATTTCAGCTTTGGAAACTTTGTTTTTAGGCTAATTACAGACTGTTATTCTCGAGGAAGGATGTTCGAAGATATTATCTCTGCATCTGTTCAGATGCTAATACTGATTTTCTTCTTTACGTTAGCCTTCATTATAATCTTTGGCGCATTCTGGATGCGGTCCTACAGAAAAAACAAACAAGCATAGTAGTACTTACCGATGGATAATACAAAACATGTAATTTTAGTTTTAATGATGTTTCAGTATAGTTTCCTCTTTTGGGCAAAATATGTAGAAATGTGATAGTCACTAATTTTGTTTATATCCAAAAAAGGGAACAATATACGCAACTCAATAGATGAGTGCGTCAAACTTAAATATAAATCAAACATATCTTACAAGTGAAGTGATGTACATTGCAGGAACCTAAAGATCGAGTAAAGCTTGCAAAAAAACTAATAGGATTCTTCTGCATTCTCATTGGTGGGATTCTAATATTTGTCAATGGTTACTATTGGTTGAATAATTCAGAAATAGCACACTTTATTTGGTCAGGCGCATACAGGTTGACATGGTGGAGTTCCACTGGCCACATACCATTGGCATATTGGGGTATGATTAGTGGCATCCTAGTGCTTATTAGTGCAGTTCTAGTTCTGCTGCCAAGAGACGATATTCACTCACTTGGCTGTGCATTGGCAATAATATTTTCTGTGATTGGTGTTGTTGCAAGTGGCGGTTGGATGATAGGCTTCATACTGGGCGTAGTCGGCGGTCTCCTTAGCGCTCTATGGGCGACACGATAATTAGCAAGCATATTTGAAGATGCATCCAAACTTGTTCTTGAAGAGAAAATAAATCCGTAACACATAAATTCGTTTCTTTATTTTAGAAGTTTTGGTCGGGCGGTAGCTCAGCCTGGTAGAGCTTCCGAGTCAGCATAGACTTGAAATGAGTTTAGCTGGCGGAGACGCTGTAGACACATACCCACGGTAAGTGTCACTTCAGCCTACTGGGCGTACAGAAACCGGAGTGTCGCAGGTTCAAATCCCGCCCGCCCGACCATACTATCGGTTCTGTTTCTTTTCCTTGAGAAGCATGTCTTCTATAATTACTTGTCTAATTTTTTCTATATCCTCGTTTAGTGCTCTGTCTTCTTTCAGCTTCGGCACAACATTTCTTATGATTTTATATGCCTTTCTTGTGCCCTTTCCGAGTTTTTCTGCTCCGCGGAATTCTATTGCTTGAGTTGCGCAAAGAAGCTCTATAGCAGTTATGTACTCTGTATTCTCCAGTATTTGCATGGCTTTCAATGCGGCTGTTGCTCCCATGCTTACGAAATCTTCAAAATTTGCTGAAGTTGGAATAGAATCTACGCATGCTGGGTGAGCTAAAATCTTGTTTTCCGAAGCTAAGGCTGCTGCTGTGTACTGCACCGTCATTAAGCCACTGTGTAATCCACTTTTGGCTTCTGGAGGGATTAGGAAGGCTGGTAAGCCATTGTTTAATTTTTCATCTAATAATCTGGCTATTCTTCTTTCTGAAATATTGCCGATAATTGCCAAAGCTATTCCAAGAATGTCCATAGCAAGCGATATGGGTTGACCGTGAAAGTTTCCTCCAGAAAGACATGTGCTTTCCTCTGCAAAGACTAAGGGATTGTCTGTAGCTGAGTTAATCTCAACCTCTACAACTTTTCTGGCGTATGCAATGGCGTCTCTAGCTGCACCTAAGACTTGAGGCGCGCATCTTAGGCAGTAGGGGTCATGTGCACGTTGCGTCTTCTTTATGGCTTCTTTTCCTGTTTGGACAAGTTGGCTTCCAGCAATTAGTTCTCTAATGTTTTTCGCAGTTACTACCTGCCCATTATGCGGTCTGACTGCATGGATTTTTTCATCAAAAGCGTCAAAAACGCCGAGCAATGCTTCAAGCGTTAAAGCTGTGGTAATTTCTGCTGTTTTGATTAGATTTTCTGCATCGTGAATTGTTAGTGTTGCAATTGCTGTCATTAACTGTGTGCCATTATTTAGTGCTATTCCTTCCTTAGCTTCCAGTTGCACTGGCTTTATTTCAGCTTTCATCATAGCCTCTTTTCCATCCAGTATTTCACCTTTATACTCGGCTTTGCCTTCGCCTATGAGCACTAAAGTCATATGTGATAATGGAGTTAAGTCGCCACTTGCACCTACAGACCCCTTTGAAGGAATCAAGGGGTGCACACCTTTGTTCAGCATTTCTACAAGAGTTTCTAGGATTTTTAAGCGTATGCCCGAATATCCTTTAGCTAAAGTGTTTACTCGCAAAAACATGAGAGCGCGGACTATTTCAGTGCTTAAGGGTTTTTCAACCCCTGTCGAATGGCTTCGGATAATGTTGACTTGCAATTGCTTGATTTCTTCTGGTAATATTTTTTTGTTGCTTAATGCTCCAAAGCCAGTGTTTACGCCGTAGATTACTTGATTTTCCCTAATCAGCCTCTCCAAGACCTCACGGCTTTTTCTAACTTTATCTTTGGTTTTTTCTGGAATTTTCACCTTTGCGTTTTCTCTTGCAACTCTAACAATCTCCTCGATTGTCAGTGTTTCTCCATCAATGAATATTTCATTCATGTTATTCTCTCCATGTGAATTGAATTTGTTAAAGTTTTAATTCTTCGTAAATATATGCCTTGACTTTGTTAGGCTTAATTCATGTTTTTGGAAGAAGCTTTCATAAAGCTTTTATATGTAAGAGCATGGTGGATAGAGTAATTGATTGAAGTTAAGGTGCTTGCATGGAACCCAGCAAAAAGCCGTTAAACGTGCTTATCAAGCAATTAAACGCCAGCATTGCAGTTATGCTGAAAAACGGATGTGAATACAAGGGAAAAATGATTAAATGTGATGGGCACATGAACATACTTCTTGAAGGAGCAACTGAATGCAGAGACGACCAATTAATCGCTAATTACGGAAATGTTCTCTTGCGTGGAAACAACATCCTCTACATAATGCTAGACATGCATTAGACTACAACCGCCTTGCTAATTCCAGTAACATAATCCAAGGCTTCTTTAAATTTAATTCTCAACATGTGCTTCCGTTCAAAGTACTGCAAAATGTTTTTTACGTCGCGTGATAGAAGCTGTTGAGCATTTGGATGCTTCTTTGTAACATATTGTGGCCAATCGATAATTAAGATATGCATGGTAGGCTTCAAAATAACATTATATTCGCTTAAATCAGCATGAATTATGCTTGCTTTTATGTAGGCTTTCCTCATATTGAAGAGTATTTCTTTCAGAACTTTTTCTGGCTTAGGAATTTCCTTCAATTCTGCAAGCTCTGTACCTTCTATCATGCCCATGGCTATTACATGGCGATTTTGACTTATCGGCTTCGGAACAGCAACTTTTTTCGGAAAAACAAGTTTTAGGGCTTGGAATTCCTTTTTTGCAGCTAGTCTTGACTGAAAAAGCCAACCAAAATGTGCTGTTGCATAGTCTCTCTTTCGCATGGTCTGTCTAAAACTAATTCTACCCAGTCTATGAAATTTTACAGCGATTCTCTCCCCATTCGGGTTTAATGCATCATAAACATCTGCCTCTTTGCCTACACCTAAAGGCTTGCCAAAAGCCTCAAGGACCCCAGCCTTTACAAGGGCATTTATGGCTAAGCAGTCATACCCTGCATAATTCAAGGTATAGCCTACATATGGACCGCGCATTTGACGGATTAAGTGCAATTTGCTTAGGCGACTTAGCCTGAACTCTGTTTCTTCCATGCTGAATTTTGTGAATTTTGCAATCTGCTCTTTTGGAACAAATTCGTGTTTACTCATTGCTGTTTCTATTACTTGCAGCACTCTGAAATCTGAATTTTCCAGTGTGCGAAATATTTGAACCGCAACGTCAGCTGAAGACATGGCGTAAAATAATTATGTTTTCAGATAAAAAGAAGTTGTCTTTGCCTTTCTCTATTTAATTCTTAACTCTTCCACTTCTTTCTGGCTTGGAATGGCAACAATTACCGATGTATCCAAGTTTTTTCTGCCAAACTTCACAAGCGCTTCTCCAGTTTTCTGGTCTGAATAGTAAGCAGTCAAGCGAGCTGCTGTTTCTATAGCCTTCCTTGTTTTTGGTCCTTGAAGCAAAGTGATCGGGCTTCCACAGCCTTGGGCTTCAAAGTAATAATCGCTTTCAAATTTCTGGTGAAGCAAAATTTTATTCTCGCTTTCATTTCTTCCAACTATTATCTTGTCTCGTCCAAACCTAAAATGCCTTCCAATTTTCAGCAATTTCACATCTTTAAGCGAAACTCTCTTTTTATGCTCAAACAAGTCTCTAAGTTTGTTGGCATATTCTTTATAAGTTAGTAGGCAGCCTCCTGCAGGACAAGGATAATCTGTTATTGCGAATTCTCTGGCAAGTGCAATTTGCTTCTTTCTTGACCTTCCTCTGATATCCATAAGCCTTTCCCTATTTACCCATCCATTTTTCTCGGCTTCAGTTTTCGGTAACAGTTTCGCCGAGAGAGGTCTCAAGATTTTTCCTTCAAGTCCTGCCTCTTTTTCTATGACATTTAACGCCTTCCAATGTTGTGACATAGGGCGTTCATCGAGCACTTCTCCAGTGAAAATGAAAGATGCATCTGTTTCTTTCGCGTATTTTTTTGCTTTTTTGAGCATGAAAATTCTACAGTCAATGCACGGATTCATGTTTTTTCCATACCCATGCTTCGGGTTTCTAATAATTCTCAGATAGTCTTTGCCAACACGTAAAATCTTCAAGGGTATGTTCAATTGCTTTGCAACTTCTGTTGCTCCGCAACCGCCCTTTTTGCATAGGCAGAAGGGTGTTACAAAATTTATGGCTTCCACTTCTATGCCTTGGTCTAACATCAGCTTAACCGCTAACGTGCTGTCTAAACCGCCTGACAATAATGCTAATGCTTTCATTTTCGCTATTCATCTTGCCCTATTTCTACGCCCAAATTCAAAATCCGTCATTATTAACTTTTTGATAACCGCAAATATTCTTGTAAAATCAAAGCTCTAAGCACACTGCGGGAAATTCTCTTTCAACATTATACCTTACGCTTCTAACTCCTATAACCACCGAAGCTCGTTGCCAGAAAAACGGAATACATGAACAACAGCATAGCGCCTTCTCTCCAGCTTACCTTTTCGCTTGATAGAAAGTACCACAAGAAAAGATTAGTTATGAGGGAGAACATGACCAAGTTAGAAAATGCTGCAATATTCACCATTAATGTCGAAGCTGCTAATGTGACTCCTAAAATGCATGTGATGTTTATGAAACAGCTTCCGACAATGTTGCCGAGTGCAAGGTCTAAGTGCCCTTTCCTAACAGAATTTACGCTTGTGGCTAACTCTGGTAAGCTTGTGCCGAAGGCAATAATCGTGGCGCCAATGACAACTTGCGGTATGCCTATGCTCATGGCGATAAGTGAGGCTGATTCCACGATAAAAAAGGAGCTTATCACCACCCCTGCGGCGCCTAAAAATGTTAAAAACGTGTATATACGAAGTTTCTGTTTTTCCTTTCCTAAAGAGCCTTCATTCCTTACATTTCTTATTTTGGATAACTGATAAAGGTATACAACAAAAATCACCAAAAGAATAATTCCTATAAATCGGCTAGCAAATCCTATGTAAAGCAAGGTTAAAGGTATTATTGAAGCAACAAAAAGACCGAAGTATAAGCTTCCTATCTCCTCTTTTGCCATACTTGGATAAACACTTGTGTATTTCGGGCTTTTCAAAGCTACTAAAAGAAAGCATATTCCAAGTATTAGGCAAATGTTCACAATGTTTGAGCCTAAAACGTTTCCAATTGCTAAACCTATAGTTTCCTGTCCTACTGCTGCAAAAAAAGCCACAGCAAGTTCTGGTAAAGAAGTTGAAAACGCAACTAGAATGAATCCTATTGTTGTTTTTCCAAAGCCTGTGATATCTGCAACTTTGACAGAGTTCGTAATCGTCCAGTCACTGGCCTTGCCTAAGGCTATTAGTGAAACTAAAAAAATCAATGCATTGCCTAATAATCCCAATTCTTCGAACAATGTGAGGCTACACTCCTTCTGCCTATTTCTTTTGAACTAATGTTAAAAAGTGTTTTCTATTTTGTCTGATGATTAATTCAGCACAAAATAAAAATCACATAATCAATATAAATCTAATGCATGCCCAAATTTAAAATAATATTCCTCGGAACAGGCGGCGGGAGATTTACAACAATTACACAGAAAAGGCGAACTGCTGGAATCCGTATAATAGGCGATGACTTGAATTTGCATCTAGACCCAGGACCAGGCGCTCTTGTCCATTCAATAAATGAAGGATTGGACCCGCAGAAGATTAATGCTGTTTTTGTTTCACATTGTCATCCTGACCATTACACTGATGCAGAAGTTTTGATTGAAGCCATGACAAAGGGAACAATTCAAAAACGTGGGTTGCTTGTCGCTTCTAAAAGCGTTCTGAGCGAAACAAGCACTTGTGAAGCCTCAATTTCAAAGTATCATCAGCAAATGCCTCAAAATAAGATTGAGGCTGTGCCAAACATGAAGTTTCAAATGGACGATTTGAATGTTTTAGTGACTGAAGCTCGGCATACAGATCCAGATGCTGTTGGCTTCAGGTTTGAAACTTTAAAATTTGGAGGCTTCGCTTACTCAAGTGACACTGAATATTTTGAGGAAATAAGCAAATACTATGAAGGCGCAAGGCTTCTGATGCTATGTGTTATGCGACCTTCTGGGAAACCTTGGAAGGGACATATGACTACCGATGATGCTATTAAAATAATTGAGTCCACACACCCTGAAAAAGTGGTTTTGACCCATCTTGGAATGCAGATGATATTTAGAGGACCTATGAAAGAAGCCAAGCTAATTGAGGAAAAGACTGGTGTTTCCACTGTGGCTGCAGTTGACGGAATGCTAATAGAGTTTGCAGAAACCATAAATGTGCAGATAAGCAGAAAAGCTCAGCAAGGATTAAACAAATTTATTTAGAGACAAAAATAAAATTTTGCAGCACTAATTCAAATCCGCAACATTGTAGAACCTCTTTTGGTTGATATTTTTCAACTATAGTTTTTATGTCTGTTTCTGGCATTACATGAGCGTATATTTCCACTATGTGCATGCCGTCTTTGTCGAATCCTCTTAGCTTTTCACGGTTGCTTACAAGCACATGATTGTACTCAAAGAATTTTTTGAACCCATATTTTTCATAAAATTTCCATGCATTTGGTTCTATGCTCCAAGCTTCCAACCGTTTCATACCTAAATTTTTTCCATGTTTTATCCCTTCATCTACGAGCTTAGTTGCAATGCCTTTTCTTCTATATTCTGGTAACACCCCTATGTCCCATAACATGCCGTTCCCATCTGTTTTCTTGTAGCACATACTTCCTGGAACTTCCTCCAATTCTATGTCCAAATAACCCAAAACTTTCTCACCATCTAATGCTACAAGCTCGATTGTTTTTCCAGTGTATTTTGGTTTAATGTGCTCTATGCGTCGTTCATTAGAATGTAAATATGCTATAGCATGACACCTCAGCCACTCGTTTTCAAATTTGTCTTCATATTTCTGAATAGTAAAATTCACTTAATCCCCCCTTCATGATAATTGTTGAAAAAAGTTTTATCAATTTTATGCTTGAGTTCTTCGCAAGAGTTATTTCTCATCAGATTAAATTGAATACAGAAAAAGGTGTAAGCCATATGCGAATCGTGCTGAGAATAGGCGGCTCTGTTATTGCTTCACCCCTAAATCCAGAATTAATCAACGAATATGCGGATTTATTAGTGAATTTAAAGAGACATGGTCATGAAATCGCTGTTGTTGTTGGCGGCGGAAAATTGGCAAGAGAATTCATTAAAGTGGCTGAAAATTTGCGATTGGATGAGAAAGCTCAAGATGAGATGGCAATTTCTGTTTCAAGAATTTTCGCGCAACTTTTGCTCAAGAAACTTGGTGAATTTAGTTGCGAAGGTGTTCCATTAAAAGTTGAAGATGCTGTTAGGTGCTTACGTAAAGGAAAAATCGCGGTCATGGGTGGCTTAAAACCAGGCATGACGACGGACACGGTTGCTGCTTTAATATCTGAACGTGTAAACGCCAACTTGCTTATCAAAGCAACAAATCAAGAAGGAGTGTATGATAAAGACCCAGCAAAGTATGCGGATGCGGTTAAATTTGACCACTTAAAGTTTGAAGATTTGTCTGAAGTGTTTGCAGAAGATAAGCATAAGGCGGGAATTCATCAGATTATCGACCCAGAGGCGGTTAAAATCTTGAAGCGCAAAAGAGTTAGAGTTGTTGTTGTGAATGGGTTTAAACCTGAAAATGTCTTGGCTGTTGTAGAGGGAAAGAGTGTTGGCACCTTAATAGATTAGCTTGTGTTTATATTGGTTGTAACCATGACCAGTATTCTTCTATTTTCGGCTCAATGTAAAAAAGGATTACTTAACTGCCAATATTGTCTCAATGCGTTTATTTTTTCCTGACCAAATGTTCAGCATGCGCTGCAAAATTGTTAAGCTAAACGACAAGCTTAAATATCACTGTCGATATCGATGTCGATATCAATGGTGATAATCTTATGCACCCATTTAGAAGACACTGGATGAGACATACGGCAATAGTTCCTAAAGGATTTATTCGCTATGAAGTGCTTGAACTATTAAGCAAGAAACCCATGTCTGGTTCGGAAATAATGAACGAGATTGCAGAGAAAACAAATGGACAATGGAGACCAAGCCCAGGCTCTATTTATCCGCTATTGTCATGGCTGCAAGATAACAATTACATAAAAGAGTTGCCACCTCAAGAAGGCGGTATGAAACGCTACACTCTTACTGATAAAGGTAAGAGTCTCTTGGAAGAACAGAGGAAGATAAGAATAAAATTTAGGAAAGAAGCGAAATTTATGCCACCGCCTTTCTTGGGTGCATTATGGTTCCACATACCACCTGAAAAAACAGTTGGATTGCGGAAATCCATGCGCAAAGTGGTTATGGCATTTTTTGAACTTGGAAGTAGCTTAGAAGAGCATTTTTCGGGGCAAGCTATAAAAGAAATTCAGAAAGTTTTAGATGAAACTGCAGAAAAACTTCAAAATATTAGTAAAGAGCTAAGCGGAGAGAAAAAAGAATGAATAATGAAGTGATAAAAGCTGAAGGATTGACAAAAGTATTCAACAAAAGCTTGGTTGCAGTGGATCATGTAAATTTTAACATTAGAAAGGGTGAAATTTTCGGGTTTTTGGGTCCTAATGGTGCTGGGAAAACAACAACAATTAACATGCTAATAACCATATTAAAACCAACAGAAGGCACAGCTTCTGTTTTAGGGTACGACATCGTGAAAAATGCAGAGGAAGTTAGAAGCAGCATTGGTCTTGTGCCACAAGAATACACAGCTGATGAGGATTTAACTGGTTTAGAAAACGTGCTCTTATGTGCTGATCTGTACGGGATTCCAAGAAATATTGCAAAAGAACGCGCGATGGATTTACTGAAGCTTGTTGAATTGACTGATTTTAAGGATAAGAAGGTTCAAATCTATTCTGGTGGAATGCGGCGCAGACTTGAGCTTGCATGCGGGTTGATTAACAGGCCTAAAGTACTATTCTTGGACGAGCCTACTTTGGGCTTAGATGTTCAGACAAGGGCTGCAACTTGGGACTATATTAGAAGGTTGAAGAAGGAGTTTGGCATGACACTTTTCATGACTACACATTATCTTGAAGAGGCTGATGCACTTTGTGACCGCATTGCTATTATTGATCATGGGAAAATAGTTGTTATAGGTTCCCCAGAGGAGCTGAAGCACAGTTTAGGCGGTGATTTGATAACATTGGCGATTAAGGAAAACGAGGATGTGAGCGGATTAATTCAGAAGGTTGAGCATGTCAAGGAAGTTCGAAAAGAAGACAAAGTTTATCGTATCAAAGCTGAAATTGGCGAGATAACCACCCCCCTCATTATTGAGGCATTGCGGAGAAATGGATATACAGTAATGAGGCTTTCGCTAACTGAACCTACATTGAACGAGGTTTACTTGGAATACACTGGCAGGTCTATGCGTGATGCAGAAGAGTCTAGGGAGGCTTTTTTTGCGCAGAGAATGACTATGAGAAGGGCGAGAGGCAGATGAGCAAATCGAATGAACGTCGAGCTGGCAAGCTTCACGGCATCTGGGCTTTAACTAACCGTGAGCTTAAAAAATGGTACAAAGCTCCAGTAATCTTCTTGCTTTCTATAGTTCAACCGATTATTTGGATGGGTCTACTGGGAAAAGCAATGAACATTGGCGCTCTTATACCAACTAACATTCCTGGGGTTAATCCAGGAGATATTCTGGAGCAGACTCTTGGAACAAGTGATTATTTCTCTTTCATGGCTGTTGGCATGATTGCGTTTACAGCTCTATTCACGACAATGTTCAGTGGTATGTCTGTGGTTTGGGACAGACGCTTGGGCTTCCTAAACAAGGCTCTCAGCACACCAGTATCAAGGGCGGTGATAATATTTTCTAAAGTTCTTTCTGCAACATTGCGGTCTATGTTCCAAGCAGGTCTCATAATAGTTATCGCTGTTGCATTTGGTCTTCGATTTGGTGCCAGCTTCAATTTGCTTAACATACTGGGTGTCTTCGCAATACTGTTTCTGATATGTGTTGGCTTGTCTTCAATGTTCATCGCAATTACAATAAGGTCGACGAGAATAGAGACTCCGATGGCTGTTATGAACCTGATAAACTTGCCTATGATGTTCGCCAGCAATGCTTTCTTCCCTACTAAGTTTATGCCAGAATGGTTACAGACAATAGCGAAGTACAATCCGTTGACTTATACTATTGATGCGGTTAGGCAGCTCTTGATATTTAATACTGATTGGGTACAACTTGCTATTGACTTTATGTACGTTGCTGTATTCGCATTTATCGTCGCAACAATAGGCATAGTTCTTTCATGGAGATTTCTGAGTAAATAAGCAAAAGTATGAAAGGAAAAGGATGGATGGCGTTTATGAAAGTTATTGTTGAAGCATTTAACTTGAAGAAGACATACATGCTTGGAAAAGTTCCAGTCAACGCATTGCGAGGAGTTAACTTGAGGGTTGAGAGTGGTGATTTTGTCGCAATTCTGGGACCTTCTGGGAGTGGCAAATCCACATTGCTAAATCTTATTGGAGCCTTAGACAAGCCAACCGAAGGGAAAATTCTGATAGAAGGTGTTGACATTTCTACGCTTAATGATGACCAATTGGCTAATCTTAGGCTTCAAATAGGTTTCGTGTTTCAATTCTTCAATTTGATTCCACGGTTTACGGCAAAGGAAAATGTTGAATTGTCAATGGCTATAGCAGGCTTGAGTAAGGCAGAAAGAGAAAAGCGCGCTGAGAATCTTCTGGATACTGTAGGTCTTAGGGAAAGAATGAATCATAAACCAACCGAATTAAGTGGTGGCGAGCAGCAACGTGTGGCTATTGCAAGGGCTTTGGCGAATAATCCGAAATTTCTTTTGATGGATGAGCCTACGGGAAACATAGACTCTAAAACTGCGAGCGAAATAATCGGTTTAGTTAAGAGGCTCAATGAAGAGAAAGCTGCAACTATAATAATGGTGACTCACGATCAACGTCTGGCAAGTGAATCAAAGAGAGTTGTGCAGATGTCTGATGGTTTAATAGTTCAAGAGGTTGTGAATTAATTTGAAAGCCCAAGACATTTTTTCTTACTCTTTCAGTGCTATAAAGCTTAGGAAACTTCGTGCTGGCTTGACGACTTTGGGAGTAATTATTGGCATTGCAGCAATTGTTGCCTTGCTTTCAATTAGTCAAGGTCTTCAGAATACTATAACTGAGCAGCTTCAGAGGGGTTTCGCAACTGACACGTTGATTGTTTCTGCTGGTGGAGGTTTCGGTTTTGGCACAATAGGCTCGTCTAATTCTGGTTTCAAATTGTTGGTTAATGATACACAAATAATCAATGAAATACCAAATGTAGTTACGTCAGTGGCGATAATTCAAAGAGTAGGTTATGTTAAATCTGGAGAGACAAGTCTCACACGTTATTTGGTAGGCGTAGATTTCGCCACTTATGCAAGCATCTACAGCAACACCTTTGTAGCTGAAAGTGGAATCATACCTTTAGTTCCAGATAGCGAGATGATTGTGGTTGGGAAGCGAGTAAGCGACCTTTGGGGCAATGGGACATTATTTTGCATTGTAAGTGATAATGTTGATATCCTCTGGACTAATGCAACTGCACGCCCACCAAAAAATGAAACCTACACTGCACATGTTGTGGCTGTTTTGAAAGATATTGGGGGTTTAGGCATTGGCGGTCCTTCGGATTTCAGCATATACATTCCCATTTCGCAGAGTCAAGTGTTTTTTGGAACGGATGAGTGTGATATGATAATTGTTAAGCTGGAAAATGATGATGAAGCAACGATTAAGAGCGTTTCTGACGCTATAAAAGAGGCTTTCAGCGGTCAAGTTTCAGTAACGTCAGCGACCGCAGTGCTTAACATTCTTTCAAGCGTCTTCTCTACCATAGAGCTTTTCTTGGCTGGAATTGCTGCTATTTCACTTTTGGTTGCAGGGATAGGTATAATGAATATTATGATTGTTTCTTTGATGGAGCGTACAAGAGAGATAGGCATATTGAAAGCGTTAGGCATGAAAAGTCGGACAGTGCTTATGGTTTTTTTGGGTGAATCTATAATTATTGGCTTGATTGGTGCAGTTGTTGGCATTGCTTCGGGTTGGGGTTTGGCAAATGTGGTTGCAATTATCTTCCGTAGAAGCGGTGTTTTCATGGGAGGAAATCAAGCAGTTAGAGGCGATCAAATGACGATAACTCCTCTTTTGACCCCAACCGTAACTGTGTTAGCCTTGGTCTTCGGCATAGGAGTCAGCGTAATCTTTGCACTTTATCCTGCTTGGCGGGCTTCAAAGCTTAAACCTGTAGAAGCTTTAAGATACGAATAAGACAATAGCGCATAGAGGTTTCAGGCTTTGGTTAAAAGGCTCTACCCAGATAAGCCAATAGTAGGTGTTGGCGCAGTCATAATCTGCGATGGGAAGATTCTAATTGAGAAAAGAAAGAATGAACCTGGGAAGGGAAAATGGAGTATTCCTGGCGGTTTAGTGGAGTTGGGTGAGAGTGTGGAGAAGACTGTGATTAGGGAGGTTAAGGAAGAAACGGGTTTAGATGTTGAAAAGCCTTTGCTTATTGATGTTGTTGATAATATTGTCAAGGAGGGTAGTGACGAGATTAAGTATCATTTTGTCATAATTGACTTTTTCTTAAAGCTTAAAGGTGGATTGCTTAAGGCTGGAAGCGATGCAGAAGAATTACGATGGGTTAGATTAGATGAAGCTGAAAAATACGATTTGACAAAGACTTTTAGACAATTTCTGCAAAGAAATAGACAGAAACTGGAAAAACTTAATTCATATCTTTGAAGAATAGTCTTGTTTCTCCCATAGTTTTCACATCTAAAGCCTTAACCTTAACAACCATGGGAAAATCTCTCACAACCTTTCCCAGAGCAAGACAATGATGCGGCGGCAAATCTCTAGCTATAGACTTAATTGTTTCTGCATCAATACGTGCCGCTCTTGAAACAACTTCTAAATCATGCTCATTCGTAAAGTTGAATAAAAATATGTTGTCAGCTTGACGATAAATATTCTCGCGTATCGTGTCAGGCTGATTTGTAATGAACGTTGTGAATATGCCAAAATGCCGCATTCGTGTTACGATATCGTCCCAGTAGGTTTCACGCAAATATAGGTGGGCTTCTTCAGCGAAAAGGAAGATAGCCCTAAGCTTCCAGCTTATCAGAAGCTCGACAAGTTTTCCCAGCACATATTCAACAACTATCTGGCGATCAATTGCCGAAGTATTCTTCAAATTTATAATAACCGCGCCACCATGCTCGCTAGCCTTGAATAAGCATTCTTCTAGAAGCATTGCTCCTCCCATTTCGTCTGTGAAGAAGCCTGAATTAGCTAATGCGTGATAACGCGAAAAAAGCGCGTCACGAACATGCTGATTGCAATGCCAATTGCGAATTGCCTCACTTAACTCATGCATGTTGAGCATATTCCTCTCTTTAAGCGACTGCCAAATTCGCCTAAACTCGCGGGCTGAAGTGCCTGGCAAATGAAGAGCATGAATTAGAATGCCTAACAAAACATGAAGATTTACCTGTTTTAGTGCCACTTTAAAATTCTGAGAAGGTGTTAACACGTGAATTTTATCGTGGTAAGCATTTCTTTTCTCGTCCGATGTCATTCCCAAGCTTATGTATTCGCCGTTCAAATCGAAAACAACAACTGTAGCTTTATACCCCACCATATTCAGCATTAGAAGCTTTGACAAATGAGATTTACCCGTCTCCTTTTTACCCGTAATAATGTTTAGCCTTCCATCCAGCGAAGACGCATCAATCGTCAGTAATGCAGAATCTTTTGTGCCGCCCAAAATTATGGGAAGCTTACCATTAACCTTTGCAAGTTTAAGCAACATCGGAATCGGCAGTTTCTTTATCATCGACTGAGAACGGCTCGGAAGCCACGAACTACTCGGGCTCAAATTCTCATTTTCCACTGTAGCACGAATCTTGCAGATTAACATACTTGCGTCTTGAATGTACGTTATATGAGGAGCAATTTCAAGCGGGTCAAAATCCTCGCCTTGAATCAGTTCACCACCATCTGGTAAGCTCCGCAAAAGTTCTTCCAGAACCCCTGGGATACTTGCAAATTGCACATCAATTACTTGTACGATTAACGCTTTTCCCGCATCTCCATCTTCGATAATCAAATAATCGCCCTTTTCCACAGTTTCATTTGGAAAACTTAAAATCTGAATAATGTTGCCCTCTTTCTTGTACAATTTCATGAGTATCCTTCTCCTCTGCCAAATGGCCCGAACAGAAGCTTATGCATGTCTGGTCTGATGAGTATTCTAAGCCCATACTTGCGTGTGATGAAATGCTGCATTGCTATGACTTCGTTTGCAGTAAAAGTGCAAAGGATATGCGATAGGCGTAGAGTTTCGGGATAGCTCTGCTGGAATAAATCATTTCCTAAGAGTCTTTCCACAGCCAAAATTTTCTGTTCTGAAGAGACTTCCTTATCTATATCTAGCCTGAAAGCATAATTGCCATGCGTTAACCTTGCTACGTAAACGTCGCCTAACAACACGATTGGCGGTTTTGGTTTCAAGCCTACAGCCTCAAGCATGTACGGCGGCTTATGCAACGGCAACATTTCTGTTATGATGTGCCCATTAAAGCGCAAGTTTGTTATTTTTGAAAAAGCTAAAATTATGTTGCCCTTCTCTCTAGCAGTGCTCAGTGTTTCCTTCATTAGAGTTGTTGGTGTATCTGGAGTCCCAGAGGTTAGTGAGCCATCAAAAAGGATTAGGCTGTTATTTAGCGTTTTTGCCAATGTTATTTGGAGCCATTTTTCGAGCAAGTTTGCTATGCGTGTCGGCATCTGCATTAGGTTTAGCATAACTTGAGGCATGTGCTCATGTGAAGCATTAAGATAGGCTGCTTGCAATGTTGCATAGACTTCTTTTTTGTTTTCTTCTGTCACATGGAATATGAAGGGACCTATGCGCATGTACCTATATTTCCTGTTTTGTTTGCATACTGTTGCACCTCTGACGGCGATGAGTATGCCGTGGCGTGTTTCACCGATTTTCATGCATGAGGTGTCCACTGCAGCGACTGTTGTTTCTTCACGTCTCGATGTTAGCAGTATTGGTTGAGGTTTGAGCTGTACAGCGTGTGTTTGCATTAGCATTTTTTGTTGAATGTTTTGTTGATTTAGTTGAATGGTTTGATTTTGTATGTTGCGCAGGGAATGTATGCTTTGTTCTATGAAGCGTTGTGGTAATGTTGCGTTTATGGCTGGTTGTGGAAAATTATATTTTGGTGTAGCTTGTATAGTGTGTTGTTCAATCACCAAGATTCACCAATAGCCAATAATTTAGGCGGCAAGTATTTAAGTGTTGTGCATGAACAAGATGCACAATACAATAAACAATAGGTGAAAAATTGACAGAAATAAGCTCAAAACCGCCAATACGAGTGAAAATGAAAATAGGCGAAATAGAATTTGAAATAGAATGCCAAGAAGACCAACTGCAAACAGCAGTAGACCGCATACTATCCACAGTCACAGAAAAACTAAAAGAAACATCATTGATAATGGAGAGAGCAACTGCGCCGCCCAGAGCAGAAACATGCAAAGGAGTAATACAGAAGCTTTGGGAAGAAGGCTGGTTCAAAGAGGCTAAAAGCTTAAGCGAAGTCCACAGCGAAATGGCAAAGCATGGCTTTCATTATGACCGCACTGCAGTAGCTCACGCACTCATAGATTTAGTTAAGGATGGCGTGCTGAGTAGAGAAGGTAAGCCTCGTAGATATCAATATTCACAAAAAAGACCGCCACCGTAAGCCTATGCTTATGAATAGGCTTAAATTTTAGTTGCGCTTTAATGTGCTATTCCGAATCAACCTTTACGGTAAGGCTGGATTCCTATGGCAAAGAGCGAGGTTACGTGGAATTTGTCTGAAATTTTTCCAAGCATCACCGACACTTCTGTTCAAAAAGCCATGAATGACATAACAATTGTTGCTGAAAATTTTGTAAGTAAATACAAGGGTAAAATCAAGGATTTTTCAGCTAACGAGTTGCTGAAATGTCTTGAAGAGTTTGAAGCGTACTACGCAAAGTTTCGAGAAATCACGTTGTTTGCCGAGCTTTCGTTTGCTGCTAATATGACCTTACATGAGACACAGTTGCTTCATGACAAGGCAATGAAGTTGGAGGCGAAATTGGGCAAACTATTAGCTTTTTTTGAACTTGAAGTTGGAGATTTGGTATATGAAAATGCAGAATTGATTTCTAACCCGATTTTAGCAAATTATAGGCACTTCTTGGAGAGGCTGCGAAGACGTGTACCACATCAGCTTTCTGAAGTTGAAGAGAAATTAATCATTGATAAAGACCAGTTTGGAGTTTCTGCTTGGGAAGAGCTACAAAGTAAGTGGCTTAACACGCGAATGTTTGAGGTGCAAGTTTTAGGCGAGAAGAAAATGCTTCCTTTTGGTGAAGCTTATGGTTTATTGTCTCATCCAGACCGTGCTACTCGAGAATCTGCATATAAATCCATTTTTGGTCTTGTTGGAAAGGATGGTGAAATATTCTCTTCAGCATTCAGAAACATTTGCAACGATTGGCTTAGCATTTGTGAATGGAGAAAATACGATTCACCTATGCATGCAAGCCTTATAGCGAATGATGTGGACCAGCAGACTATAAACAACTTGTTGAAGGCTGTTGAGAATAATGTGGGCACATATCAACATTATCTCAAGTTAAAAGCTAAAATAATGAGGTTGCCGAAACTAGGTTGCCATGATATAATTGCACCTTTGCCAGATGCGCCGGACATGAAGTTTAGCTTTGATGAAGCTAAGGATTTAGTTATTCGTGCCTATAGCAAGTTTGATGATGATTATGCTTTTGCTGTGAAGGATATGTTTGCGAGAATGCATATTGATGCAGCGCCTAGGTTTGGTAAGCAGAACGGCGCCTTTTGTGCTAGTTGGTATAATGGTAAATCTGCCTTTGTGCTTCAGAGTTTTAATGGAAGGTTGAATGATGTTTACACTTTGGCTCATGAACTTGGGCATGCAACTCATGATTATTATTTTGAGCGAAGTCAGACCATTTTGAATGGACGCATTCCAATGGTGGTTGCGGAAACAGCTTCAATATTCGGAGAGTTGCTACTCACTGATCTTTTGCTTAGTGAAGCCAGATTAGACACAGAGAAGAAAGTGATTCTCTGCAGAATTCTTGATGGTGCTGGAAGAGTAATCTTTTCAGTGACTGCTCGAGCATGGTTTGAACAAAGCGTTTATGATGCAATTAGGCGTGGAGAATATTTAGATCACAAAACTGTTTGCAACTATTGGATTGCTGCACGGAATAAGGCTTATGGCGACACGGTTGACTGGTTCAGTGAAATGGAGTCTGAATGGGGTATAACGCCGCATTATTTTATGGCTAATTTCCGATTCTACAATTACCCATATGTTTATGCACAGTTGTTTGTTTACGCGTTATATCAGAAGTATCTTGAAGAGGGCAAAGCATTCGTGCCGAAAATGAAGCATATTCTTTCTGCTGGAAGTAGCATTTCACCTGTTGAGATTGGCAAGATTGTAGGCTTTGACGTTGGTAATATGGATTTTTGGAATGTTGGCATGAGGCAGTATGAATATTTCTTGCGGGAACTGGAGAAAATCATGTGAAATGAAGTGTTAAGCGAAAACTTCTATCCAGATTCCATCTGGGTCTTCTATATACGCCCATCTGCCTTCCTTTGATTGCATCTCCATTATTACGCGGTATCCTGCTTGCCGAGTTTCTTCTAAGGCTTTGTCTAAATCGTCAACCTTAAAGGCTAGGTGGTCTAGTGCTTCGCCCACAGTGTAAGGAGTGTTAAACGGACTGTCTTGCTCATAATAGTTTAATTCCAGCACGAAACCGCCTTCTTCGCTTTGCAATACGATGGTTTCGCCTTTTGTTTGTTCAATTTTGCTTCTGTGTATGAGCTTCATGCCTAACAGCTTCGTGTAGAAGTCGATGGATTTTTGCGGGTTTGTGACTCTTATTCCAACATAATAGAATTTAACCTTCATAACAATCAAGTTATGCTTGGGATTTGTTTTGGATAAAAGACTTGTGGTTATTCTTTCATAACCCATTTTTTGCTTGTGATTTTGTTTGGTTTTATTATGCAGATTCTTACTGCTTCAAGTTCTTTTTCTCTATTTCTTCCTGGTTTGTTCATGTATTTGTCGAAGCTTTCTGGAACGCGATACTTGTCGATAAGCTTTTGCAGGTAGGGTATCATTTTCGCTTTATCTTTGATTATTTCTGCTTTGCCAAATATTATTACACTTTTAAACATGGACGCATCAGACAAAGTCTCATCCACTTCAAAGCAGACATTCGCATTCCACCTTAAAGCATTCATTTTTAAGCCTTTTTTGCATGTGTGAAAAAAGATTTTGCCATCAGCATATGCATAGCCTAATGGCACTATGTAAGGTGTTCCATCCTCAAGCACGATGCCTAATCTGCCGACTCTTGCACAGACGAGAAACTTTTCAATTTCCGCATTTGTCATTTCTTCTGCGCACATTCTAATCGTCCCTTTTTTATGAAAATTCACTTATGAAAACTCTATATATTTATGTTTGAGGCTCTGCATTTTCTTGTATGAGCTTTTCTTTAACTACAGCTTCAGCCCAGTTGCCATACTTTATCCAAAGTATAGAAATGACTCCTCCCACGACGTTGCTTAATGCGATTGCAAGCCACACCCCTAAAGACTGCATACCAAAAGTAAAAGCCAAAAGATAGCCTAAGGCTAATCTTATTCCCCAGAGTCTTGTTACGCCAAGTGTTGTAGGAAACAGCGTATGACCTGAACCTCTTCCAGTGGAGATAGCGTTTGCAAACAGTCCAAAGAATGCGATTGTGGGCAATAGTATCTGCAGGGATAATTCTGTTTCATTCAGTATGTTTGGATCGTCTGCGAATACATCGGCTATTTCTCTCTTAATAGGGTAGACTATGCATGCTACAAGCGCCATAAGCGTAAATATTAATAGTGCTGCTTTGAAGGCAACTTCTCTGGCTCTTTTGCGGTTTCCTGCACCTAGGCTTTGTCCAATCATTATGGCTGGTGCTCCGCTTAGCCCCCAAAGTGCAGTGTCTACAATGTCTAATACTACGAAGCCTATGGAGAAGGCTGCAGCCACTGTTATGCCGAGCATGTTAACGAGCCTAAGTTGCATGAGGAAAGCGAAGCCGTTCATTAAGCCAAGCGTGAGCACTGGCAAGCCTATGCGAAGAACTAAGCGAATCCATTCAGTGTCTATTTTTTTGGTAAGCGTCATTTTTAGTTGCGGATAATTCTTTCTGAGTATGTAGGTTAAGAGGGTTATGGATATTATTTTTCCCATGACATCTGTGAGTGCTGCGCCTATTACCCCTAATCGTGGGAATGGCCCTATGCCAAATATGAAGAATGGGTCTAGGAGCACGTTGATGCCGACTGCTATAGCGTTAACTATGGCGGGCCGTTTTGTGTCTCCGACGCTTTGAAGTATTGTGGTGTATGTTAGGGTTATGTAGTTGAAGAATACGTCGAAGGCTATTACGCCCGAATATTTCATAAGGTCTTCAAATATTTCGGTTGGAGTGGACACAACATGCGTGAAGATTACATGTCTAAGCATGAAAAGTGAAGTGCTGAGTATGGCTCCAGCGGTGAAGGCGGCTGTGAAGAAGCGGGATGCTTCTAGGCTGGCTTTTTTGTATTGTTTGCCTCCTATGTACTGTGAGACTATGCTTAGGCTGGCTGTTGTTAAAGCCATTGCGAGTGCTTGGAAAAGCATTATGACTGGCCACATTTGTCTGGGGATTGCCACTGCAATTTCGTTGTAGTTGCTTAGCCAAAAGGCGTCTGCGACGCTGTAGATTACGATTACGAGTTGATTTATGAGCGGTGGCGTTCCAAGCCAGAAGATTGTGCGTATGATTGGTCCGTTGACTATTTTGTCTCTATATTTGCCTATTTCGCTACTGGTTCCTATAGCGCCTTCTGATTCGTTGGACATAGAATGTTTTTGAATGTGGGTCTAATCATAAAAGGCTTTTCCAAACAGAAACCTATAGGGTAGGCTTCGTATTGGCTGATTTCTGCTTCTAAAACAAACGTTTCGCTAAAGGAAAATAGATTTTATTAAGACTTCAATTTCATTTGAGTATGTACGGGTGAATGGTTTGATTAAGGTTTTGTTTGTGTGTTCTGGAAATGCACATAGAAGCCCTTTGGCTGAGGCTTTGTTTCGGAAGCTTAAGCCAAATTGGACGGTGGATTCTGCCGGAGTAAGCGTGGCTATTCCAATTGCAGATGAGGTTAGAGAGTTTTTGAGAGGGGAAAATGCAGAGCAATTTTTGAAGAGTAACCCTGAATGCCTAAGTGGTAAGAGACTTGTGGATTATGATGTTATCGTGGTTATGGAGCCTAAGCATAGGGATTACGTGTTGAGCTTATGTCCAGAATGTGAGAGTAAAGTTGTTGTGTGGAACATTAAAGACCCATACTTTATGGACAGAGAAGACGCATTGAAAGTATATGAACAAATTAAACAAAAAGTTACAGTCCTAGCTAGATTGCTATAAAGTTCAAAATTTTGCTTTTCTGCTGGAGATAGCCCACGATTTCGTTTACATTGAATGAATAATATTTCATTAGCTTTTATTGCTATCACATCAGCAATACCTCTGCTACCAGCCGAAACAACCGTGTAGTACCCTATGTCTCTAAAGCGTCGTGCGATTCTATTCTCAAATGGATTGTTCAAGTGTTTAACCTACTTTTTTAAACGTACCTCGGCAAGTTCCTTATTGTTGCACTATTA
Source organism: uncultured Candidatus Bathyarchaeia archaeon (assembly GCA_964469615.1). GTDB lineage: Archaea > Thermoproteota > Bathyarchaeia > Bathyarchaeales > Bathycorpusculaceae > CAYXZM01. The sequence continues at coordinate 59,189 of CAYXZM010000021.1, forward strand.
TATATCAATCTATAATGGATAGTATCAGGAATTACTGAATTTCGAAATTCAACGTTCAAAAAATAGATTCACGTTTGATTCTCTCAAGGAGGATTCTATTTCACGCATTTAGTGAAGATACTAAAAACCTAGAGGGGGTCGATAGTATTACAACCGAGAACTTCTAATAATTTATCTCTTAATCTTAAAATAAACAAAATTCATAAGAGCTATAAACGTGTATCAAAATATCATACAAGGGCTTAAGCATGAGTGTTGAAGTGTTAAAAGACATCAGAAAAGAACTAAAAGAACTCAGGCTCCTCTACAAAGAACTAGTCGAAAAACTCATACCAACCGAACAACCCACACCAGAAGAAAGAAAAGCCATAGAAGAAAAAGACCAAATAGCCAACGAAAAAGAACTAATGAAAACACTGGGCAAGACCAATGTTCGCCATAAGAATTAAAAGGAAAGCCCTCAGAAAACTCGAAAAACTCAACCAAAAACAAAAACGAAACATAGAAACACTCATCATAATTCTAAAAAACGACCCGATACCATTCAAAAAAGCAGATGTCTGCAAACTCCAAGGCTACGACAGCACATACAGAATCCGAACAGGCGACCTCAGAATAATATACCAAGTCTTCTGGGACGAAAAAACAATCCTAATCCACTACATCGGACCAAGAGAAAAAGCATACGAATAAGCCTATTAGAAGTTCAATATATTTATAAGGGGGCTATAGTTACAGCAAAGCACATCAGAGGAAACAAGTTCAGCTGTTTAGTTTTGCCTTAATCCTTGGAATTATTTCCTTCTGCATCTGCACCACGCCAAAAGTTGTAATCCTATACTTATCATCAACCGTCTTCACAACCAAATCACTCTTAACAAGCTCCCCAAGCCTTGTACTTACAATCTTGCTACTCTTTCCAAGCTTAGCCTGCAACTCCTCCTTCGCAACCGCATCGCTCCCAACCAAACCCAAACCATAACCCACACTAGCCGCCAAAAGCCACAACAGCAAAGTCTCATTATCCGTAAGCTTATCCTTACCAACAAGCACATTAGCGCCTTCCTTAGAAAAAGCAATAAGCCCTTCACAATCCCTCGCAAGCCTCTCCAAATCCACACTCAACACAAGTCTCTTCGCAATGGAAAAAGAAGGAATAAACTCGCCAAAAAACCTGTTTAGATTTAACCAAACATCTTCGGCATTACCAGAAAAAGTCTGTTCAACATCACCAAACCTAACATTAACAGTAATCCTACGCTCTTCACTCACGCCATCTTACCCCGTAACCTCGCCAAAACTTCATCCTCAACCCAACGCTCACCCTGCACAGTCAACTTAAACTCAGGTCGATTCGGATCAGGCTTAAACACTTGACCACGCTTCGTCATCTCATTAAGCCGAGCTGGTACCATACACTTTATGCCGCTTGAATCCAAAAGCCTCTGAATCTGCGCTGCAGTATTCCGCTTATCTTCAGAAGTATAAAGCACAAGCCCAATCGCTTCATAATGCGTCAAACCTTCACGCGTAACAATCACAGGGCCTTCAGTGGTAAACTCGACAATGCCTTTCAACTGTGCAGAAGAAGGAACAACACGACTTGAAACAAGACCAGAAACTTTCTCCATAAACCCTTCAGGAAAAACCTCAAGCATGTTAAGAATTTCCTGTGGACTGTCGCCAGAAACAACAATCTCGCCGAAAGGCGTCTTAATATGCGCCTCAACCTTTCCCAATCAAATTCACCTTGCTAACTCTTCCTTCTCAGCCAAAATATACACTTGTCCAGCATCAGTCTTCCAGCGCCTAATCACTCTTTTCTTTACTAAGCCAAGAAGAACAGCAGCAACATCACGCCCAGAGAAACCTAAACCATTAGCCTTCAAAGCCTCCTTCAACTCTGCCACTGTTCTTGGACGCCACTTCCCCCAATCAGTCTCCATAATCCTCAAAACAGCCTCATCACACTTATCCGTAGGCGCAATCTTCGGATACTTCTGCGTAACCTTCTCTTCCTTCGCTGCAGACTGCGTAGCCGCATCAGTCTTAACAGTAAGCGTTGCCACAGTCTTAGGCTTCACAGCCTCAAAGGCACCACGCACATTCGCCATCAAACTCTGCAAATCCTCAACAGTCTTCAAAACCTCCTCGCGACTTCCACAAAGCTCCACTTCACATTCACCTATCTTCACACGAAAAACAAAGCCCTTACCCTGCAATTCCCTAACCCCTCTACCCTTCAAGCACACCACACAACAATAAAAGCGCCAACTCCTTTTAGAATTTTCGTATGCTGATATATGTCGGATTTAGGAATATCTGTATTAAATATTAAGATGTAATATTCTATTTTAGCCACCAACCGAAAACCATGAGGAATACACTTGGTGAAAAAAGGAATCGCCATATGGCTCTTCAGCAGCTTAACCTTCATAGCCCTTGCACATCTAATCGACGCAATTTCTGCCACACTATTCAACACTCCTATTAGACTTCTCCAACTCTACCCCCTCATAAACGAAAAGCTACAAGCCATAACACCCACAATATATTTCTGGATAAGCACCGCGGCAACCCTTATCCTATGGGGAATAACATGTGCAATAGCCTTTGAAAATCCAGTTGAAACCTTCTTAAATAAAATACTGTCAGACGCAAAGAAACAAAGCGCAGTCGAAACTCAACTGTTAGAAGATAAAAGTGAAGTACTTGACGCAATGTATGAGACAATTGAATCAGACAACCAGATTTTGGCGCAAGTCAAAGACCTAATGTGTAATGTAAGGAATGATGTAAAGGAAATTCAACCATTAAGAGAAGGCTTAGAAAAAATAAAAGCTGATTTAAGCGGTCTGAGAAAAGAAATTAAAAAGATTGAAGAAAAAATTCAATTTCCAAACATATGTTCAGCATGCGGAAAACCATTATTGCCTGAATTTAACATGTGCCCTTATTGCGGTGAAAACGTGAAAACGCTTAAAGCTTCGGTAATTTCTATGAAAGATTATAAATGAAAAAGATAGTGTGTATTACTTCAAGATTTCCTTTAACTTTTCCTTTAATATTCTGCTAACTTTGGCTACGTCCACTTTACCGCGAAAGTCTTTCATGATTGTCCCTATGAGCACTCCAAAGCTGTCTTCACGTCGTTGTTGAATCAACTTTTTATTTTCAGCAATCACCTTGTCAACTAAAGCTTTCAATTCGTTCTCGGAAATAGTTTTCAATCCGAGACTGTCTATTGCGTCTTGCACGTTTTTTCCTTCATTTTCTGATAACCATGTAAAAATGTCTGGCAAAGCTTCTTTCATCAGTTCTCCGTTGCTTATGCACTTAAAGATTTCACGCACTTGTGCTTTTGGAACCTTGTCCACTTCAACACCATCACGTTTCAATCCTCTCAAGGTTTCTGTTAGAAACGCTGCGACCGTTGTTGGTGATACATTGCTTTCTTTCACAATAACTTCAAACAAGTCGCTATATTCAGAATCCAGAATTTGTTTGACTAACTTTTCATTAAGCTTATACTCTTTCATTAGACGTTCAAACTTTTGCTCAGGAAGTTCTGGTAAACATAAACTAATTTTTTTCAAGTAGTCATCAGTTATTTGTATGGGTGGGATGTCTGTTTCTGGATACATTCTTGCTGCTCCCGGTCTAGGTCGCATGTAACGGGTTGTTCCTTCCGGATTTGCTGCTCGGGTTTCTTCAGGGACGCCTTTTGTTGCTTCTCGGGCTCTTTCCACAACTGCCTTTAACGCATCCTTGGCGTTTTCTGGATTATCTGCGACGAACACTATGGCATCTTCTTCCTTAGCTTCTGTTGCCCTTTTTAGTTTTCCTATTTCTTCTGTTGTTATTCCGTAGGCTGGCAATTCATCAGTGTGGAATAGCCCCCCGACTTTTCCCCAGAATCTTGCTCTGTCAGCCATTTCTGTTCCAAGGCGAAGATTGGGTATGAGTTCTTTGTTTAGAAAACCCTTGAATTTTGGCAGTTTCACAGCCATTACTTTCTTGTTTGTGTCAAGGGCTTTGCGGATGACTTTGCATTTAGTTTGCTTAAAAATGTCTGTTACATCAAGTGATTCTTCTTTTATGTCCTCCGATTTTATTCCTCTTTCTTTTAGTTCTTCGCTTATTTTTATGAGGTTTAATTGGCGTTGTACTTCATATTCTACAACAAGCGGAAGCAGTTCAAGCTCTTGGACTCCTTTAATTTCCATTAAGGCGCCATTGTGTATTGATATGTTTATGTCTTGGCGAATTGTGCCTAAGCCTCGCTGAACTTTTCCAGTGGCTCTCAAAATCTTTCCTATGGCAAGTGCGACTCCTTCTGCTTCTTTTGGTGATTTTATAGTTGGTGCTGTTGCGATTTCTATGAGTGGTATGCCTAAACGGTCTATGCGGTAGCGTATTATGTTGTCTTCTTCTCCTGTTTTTCTTGCTGCATCTTCTTCTAGACTTATGTGTTCTATGGGGATTATTTTTTCGCCAATTTTTACTTCGCCATTTAGGGCTATGACGCATGTTCTTTGGAAGCCAGTTGTGTTGGAACCGTCTATAACGGTTTTGCGCATTACGTGGATTTCGTCTACTGGTTTGGCTTTCGTTAGCATGGCTACTGTTAAGGCTATTTCTATGGCTTCTGTGTTTAATGGATGTGGTGGTTCTTCGTCCATTTCTACGAGGCATGATGTTGTTGTGTTGGCTTCGTAGAGGATTTTTACTCCTTTTTGGAATTCAAAGTAGGCTGCTGGGTCTATTTGTCCTAGCTCGCTTTGTGTTGGGCGTAGTCTGCGTATGAATGTGATTTGTGGTTCTTCTTTGAATAGTTCTGGTTTGCAATTGCAGAATAGTTTTGCTTTTGTGTCTAGTTGCTGATGGATTTCTAAGCCAACTTTTAATCCAAGTTTTTCATAATCTATTTCCATTGGTATGCGTCTCCTAATGATTAGTTATCTATGTCTCCAAGCGATGTTCTTGGAGAGATTTCTCCTGCAATGTTTGTTTTTAACATTTGCTTAGCTTCTTCAACATTGTTTGTTTGTCCGAAAATCCACATGAGCTTGACTAATGCTGTTTCGGCAAGCATATCCTCTAATGGAATTACGCCTATCTCGAGCAAGTCGCGTCCAGTGTCATAAACGTTCATGTTGACGCGTCCCCAGATGCACTGCGAAGTCATAGCAATTAAGATGCCTTTTTTTATGGCTTTTTTCAATGTTTCATGACAGTAGTTGCCTACATGTCCTAAGCCTGTTCCTTCGAGAATAATGCCTTTGTAATCATTTTCTGCAAGCCAGTTAATTATTTGTGGGTTCATGCTGGGATAAAATTTTAGTAATGCAACTTTTTCGTTGAATTCTGGCTTTAGAATGAGTTTTCTTGATTTGTCGCGTTTTCTATAGTTTTCTGTTTGCATTGTTATTTTTTGGTCTTGTATTTTTGCGATTGGCTGGGTGTTTACGGATTTGAATGTGTCTCTTCTGCTTGTGTGGCATTTGCGCACTTTTGTTCCACGGTGTATGGCTGTTGTTGTGTCTGATAGGGTTTCGTGCATGGCTACTGCAACTTCTGCGAAGGGAGCATGGGCTGCGGAAAATACTGCGCCTATTAGGTTTGTGGCTGCGTCTGAGCTTGGACGGTCTGCTGAACGTTGCGAGCCTACAAGTAAGACAGGCACTGGCAAGTTTTGAAGTGCAAAGCTTAGGGCTGCTGCCGTATAGCCTAACGTGTCTGTTCCGTGGGCTATGACGATGCCATCTGCGCCTTCACTTATTTGTTGTGCAACTGTTTCCGCTATTTGTGTCCAATGCGATGGCGTGATGTTTTCGCTGAATATGCTGAATAGGATTTGGGCGTCGATTTGGGCTATTGTGGCTAGTTCTGGAACTACGCTGTATAGGTCGCTTGCCGTTAATGCTGGGCGAACTGCGCCAGTGCGGTAGTCTACTCGGCTTGCGATGGTTCCGCCAGTGCTGATTATAACCACTTTTGGCAGTTCAGGATTTTGCGGTGGTTGGGGTGGTGCTGCAAAAGCGGGTTTTGCGCCTACGCCTATTTTTTGTATTTTTGTGTTTGGAGTTATGCGTGTGCCAATGTTGTAGCCACTTTTGATTTTGATGACTATGTGTTTTTCGTCGCCATACTCAGAACGCGGAATAAGAATTCCTTCATAAACTTCTCCGTCCTTTGTTATGCGTATTATGTCGCCTATCTGGGCTTCAGCCCTTTTAATAGCTTCTAAAGCTTCACCATTGTAACCCAAATCTCCTTCTTCATTCATTTCCTAATTCCCCAACATTTCAATTGGTAGAAGAAGCGGTTATCGTCTTTAACTTTATCGCATATGCTGGCTGTTGAATTGGTACGTTAATATGTTTTCTATATAGGGTGAATGAAGATTATTGAACAGTGTATTCAGAGTAATTTGCATTTTACATCAATCCTTCTTCAACTAAAAATTATTTCTTGTCGCTTTAAATACATTTTATCACAATAAAACCTTTATGCATCGCTGAGGTAACTGAGATAGAGTCTGCCATAAAAGTTATTAAACTATATCTACGCTTAAGGAAATAACGATGACGCACAAGATTCTTCAAAAAATGGAATGCCTAGTAGGATTTATTTACATTCCATCTAGTGAAAAGTCTAAACTTCTTATGAACGTTAAATTACCGTGCACTACAACACTTAATGGTCATAGGGCGAGGATTGATAGACATGGGCGTATTTGGTCTCCATATCTTAAAAAGAGATTTCAAGTGGGCACTGAAATTGAAATGACAAGAACTAGTGAGGGGTTTCATGTCTTTCCTACAAATGCCAAAGAGAAGACAACTTCTTTTAAAACTGGGAAAAAAGATAAAACTGAGTTTGTTGGTTTTGATGTGGGAGAGTATGTGAAAGTTTCGGTTGTTGAACCCTATTTTCAAGCTAATTCTATCTGTATTTTTAATGATGATATTCTTAAAACCGAGGCTATAGAGAATAACACTGTTGACCTTATTGTTACATCCCCTCCATATGATGTTGATATCAAATACGAAAACTATGATGATAGTATTCCCTATGACCACTATCTCGACTTTACAAGAAAATGGTTGAAACGATGTTATGATTTTGCTAAAGATGATGGGCGATTATGTTTGAATATACCTCTGGACAAGAACAAAGGTGGTCAACACAGCGTCTATGCAGATATAACTACAATAGCTAAGGAAGTTGGATGGAAATATCAATCAAGTATAATCTGGAATGAACAGAATATATCTAGACGGACTGCATGGGGATCTTGGCTAAGTGCTTCTGCTCCTTTTGTTATCGCTCCAGTTGAGGTCATAGTGGTGATGTATAAGAGGATGTGGGGTAAGGTACATAGGGGAAAATCAGATATAACTCGTAAAGAGTTTATTGAATGGACAAATGGCGTTTGGAATTTCAGTGGCGAAAGTAGAAGTAGAATTGGTCATCCTGCACCTTTTCCTGTGGAGCTGCCGAAGCGATGTATAAAATTATTTAGCTTTGTCGGAGACACCGTTTTAGATCCGTTCGTTGGAAGTGGTACAACTTTAATTGCTTGTCTGGAAGCAGAAAGAATAGGAATTGGTGTTGAGATTAACAAAAATTACTGCGACCTAGCAATAAAACGATTAAAAGAACATGGACTATATCAAAAGAAACTAGAAAGCGTCTAGGTTTTTTCTGGAATAAACAAATCTAGAAATTTCTTCTCCCCACCCGATAAGGTCTGCAGGCAATTCATTTAAACTCCTAACGATTCCTCCTAAGACAGTATGCTCTTCTGGTTTTTTATCTTTGCAAAAATCTTCAACGTTTTCTACATACACACCATCTAGATAAGATTCAGCAAGTATTCTGTCTTTCGTAGGAGTTTCTGGGGTTCCCCATTCAGAAGCCCACTTGCCACTTTGCCCACGTCCAGCATCAGGCGTAGCAAGAACGAACTTTACCTTCGTTAGCATTCTAAATAATAGGCTATAAAATAGAGTTTCGGTAAAACGTCCGTGTAGGCTCAGCTTACAACTTATGACTGCAATTGGTAAGTTATCTTTTGTAGCAACTAGATCAATATCTCCCCAAATCGATTCTTCTACAGCCGAAACCTTAGTTGGAATCGAAAGTTTTTTCCATAACACTGAGTTTTTAAGTATCTCGTTTCCTTTCAAAATTTTTATGTTCATTTTTTTCAGTTTCTCTGAGAGAAACAACTGAACATAATTTTCCCAATTTCCCCCTGCTTTTGCAACCCTTGATTGACGTTCTTTAGCTGTTTCTTCATCCAAGCGAGCATCACGTGATATCGAGATGTTTATAGTAATAATTTAAATTTATCGGAAGAAGTATCAATTAATCAATTCAGCTATGTATAAACTTCTAGTAGGCTTTATCCCGACAACCCCGCGACAATTATATTTGGTTCCAAATAGAGAAGCTGGAGAACACTATACACATAATTATCGCAATATCTTAGACATATATGGTCCATCATATTCATATCCAAACCGCATATAATACCGCTTAGTCCCCAAAGCACTAATAATAAAAACCTTCCCCAAACCAAACTCCTCCCTCGCTATGCGTTCAGCCTCACCCAATAATATACCACCATAACCCTTATGCTGCCAAGCCTTG